>NZ_PXZN01000026.1:0-29470 GCF_003013445.1 Brevibacillus sp. NRRL NRS-603
CTTCAGCCGAGAGTTCAGCTTTTTCAATAAACGAAATATATTTCCAGCCAGTTTTTTCTGAAGTAAAGACGTTCGCCAAATACTCAGTATCGTTCATCGTGACTGCAAAGCTGCTGGAGGTATTCTCAGTGATAGTAGCCAATTCAGGAATTTGCGTATCTTTCAGGTTTTTCGAATTGAGTTCGGGGTTCTTGGGATTAGCCAAAATCGTTCCGTCTTTGCCAACCAGCATGAGATAACCTGTTTTCCCAATCTTAATTTCTTTCAAAATGTCAGTTAGCCCTTTTAAACTCACATCCAGTCCAACAACGCCCAGTGGTTCACCCTTGTTATCCTTTAGCATCGTTACGTTACTGATTACGATACTGTTGTCACCCAAATAGAGATAAGGATCTGTCGTAATCACTTTTCCGGGATTCCCCATTGGGTTTTTGTACCAATCTCTTGTACGCGGATCGTAATTCGCAATGACATCATCTGTCGGCCACTGTATGTATCCTCCGTATTTGGTCGCCAAATAAATAAATGCAGTATTCGGATGAGAATCGACAAATCGCAGGAAATCTTGAAAAATAGCTGCCTCTACCCCGCCATTTTGCAGTGGGGTATGCTTGGTTTTGGTTGGTTTGTCCATATACGTCGTGATGGTGTTATCTGCACTTTTCAGTAAGGGACTGCTTGCTATCAGGTTGACGTTTTCACGAATCGAGTCGAAATACAAGTTAATCGCGTTGTCTACCTGAGCCACTTCTTTTGTCGAGGATTCAATAAAATAAGACTGGATTCGCTCCTCCATACTGACATATACAAATGAGCTAATCACCCCAATCGGGATTAAAATAATGGCAAGAAATGCTGCTATCAGTCTTTGCTTAATGCTTACCCGCATGCGAATCCCCCGCTGTTCTTCTTGATGTCGATAAGTTACTTACTCTACATCCTTTTCCCGTTCTCTTTTCCAAGTAAACGTATCAAGTAAGCATATATTAAAAAAAGCCGCCCGAAGCTTCAGGACGGCTCTACTTCTAAACATTTTTACTTCATTTCATTGATTTCAGCGCGGATTTTTTCTACAAACGCATCCACTGTCATCGCGCCTTCATCGCCCACTCCGCGTTTGCGGACGGACAGTGTACCGTCAGCCACCTCTTTTTCACCGATGACCAGCATGTACGGGATTTTTTCAACTTGTGCTTCACGGATTTTGTAGCCGATTTTCTCATTGCGGCCATCCAGCTCTACACGAATGCCAGCTTGTTGCAGTTTTTCTCTTACTTGTTCTGCATATGGCATGTGCACTTCGCTGATGTTCATGATGCGTGCTTGGATTGGTGTCAGCCAAATCGGGAATGCACCTGCGTAGTGCTCGATCAGGATACCAATAAAGCGCTCCATGGAGCCGTACATCGCACGGTGCAAAACAACTGGACGATGCTTCTCGTTGTCTTGACCAACATAAGTCAGGTCAAATTTCTCTGGCATTTGGAAGTCCAGCTGGATCGTTCCGCATTGGTGACGGCGTTTCAGCGCGTCGGTAATTTGGAAGTCGATCTTCGGTCCGTAGAACGCACCGTCTCCATCTTTGATTTCATATGCCATGCCAAGCTCTTCCAACACTGTTTTCAGAGAGCTTTCTGCTGCTTCCCACAGCTCATCAGAGCCCATGGAATCTTCCGGACGAGTGGACAGAGCCACGCTGTATTCGAAACCAAATACTTTGTAGATGCTGTCAATCAAAGTGATCATGCCTTTGATTTCGCTCGCGATCTGATCAGGACGGACAAATACGTGCGCGTCATCCTGGCAGAAGGTGCGCACCCGCAGCATTCCATTCAATGCCCCGGAGTACTCATGGCGGTGAACTTGCCCGAACTCGGAGTAACGGATCGGCAGGTCGCGGTAAGAATGCATCTCGTTTTTATAGATCAGCATGTGACCTGGGCAGTTCATTGGCTTCAAGGCGTAAGTCGCGTTGTCTACTTCAGAGAAGTACATGTTCTCTTTGTAGTGATCCCAGTGACCGGATTCTTTCCAAAGACGCTCGTTCATGAGGAACGGAGAGCGAACTTCTGTGTATTGTGCCAATTGTTGCAGACGGCGGGAGAATTGCTCCAGCTCGTTGCGAACAGTGAAGCCTTTTGGCAGATAGAACGGCATACCCGGTGCTTCCTCGGAGAACATGAACAGGCCCAGTTCTTTACCCAATTTGCGGTGATCGCGCTTTTTCGCTTCTTCGATGAAGTGGAGATATTCATCCATGTCTGCTTTTTTCGGCCAAGCTGTACCGTATACGCGTTGCAGAACTTGGTTTTCTGCTTTTCCGCGCCAGTATGCACCTGCCACGCTCATCAGCTTAAATGCTTTGATGTAGCCAGTAGACGGCAAGTGCGGTCCTCGACAGAGGTCGAAAAATTCGCCTTGCTCATACAGTGTGATAGTCGCATCCTCTGGCAGGTCGCGAATCAGCTCCAGCTTCAGGTGATCGTTCAGCTCTTGGAAAATCGCAGTCGCTTCTTCGCGGCTTACAACTTTGCGACGAATTGGCAGATCTTCCTTCACGATTTTTTCCATTTCTGCTTCGATTTTGCCCAAATCCTCTGGGGAAAGGGAAACCGGAATATCCATGTCGTAGTAGAAGCCATCTTCGATCACAGGACCGATTCCGAACTTCACTTCAGCGCCGTAAATGCGTTTTACCGCTTGAGCGAGCAAGTGAGCTGTACTGTGGCGGTATACTTCCAACCCATCGGCAGAATCGAGGGTAACGATTTCAATCGCTGCGTCATCTGTGAGTTCTGTGTACAGATCGACAACCTTGCCGTCTTTTTTACCAGCTACTGCCTTTTTCTTCAGGCTAGAGCTAATGGAGCCTGCGATGTCTTCGATAGTAATCCCAGCGTCGTATTGACGAACGGCTCCATCTGGGAAAGTAACATGAATTTGTGCCACTGTGGATTCTTCCTTCCTGTATCTTGTTTGGTTGAGAAAATAAAAAAACACTCATCCCCAAAAAGGGACGAGTGTGTTCTCGCGGTACCACCCTACTTCAAGTCTGTTCACAAAAACAGACTCCTTCATTCCATGTAACGGTATTTAACCGGCATACCGATAATAAAAGCCTACGCTTCGTTCCCGGCAGCTACTCGAAGGTGGTAGATCAATAACAGTTCGCAGCGAGCTTCCAGCCTGTGGCCCGCCTCTCTATAGCGTCCTTACTATTGTCCGTGTCCTTCTCATCGTATTTATAAGCGATGTAAAGTTGTTGTTGCTATTATAGTTTAGAGGGATTATTCCCGTCAAGTACACGTCGCTCGGATAGGCAAAGCGAGCAAGAGTGGCAAGTAATGAGCCGACCGTCAAAAATACTGCGGATCGTCTGTACAAGCCCAGGCTTTTCCGAAGCCATATGGAGCACGATACTCTCAGGAGCCAGTGTAACCAAAGCACTGACCAAATAATCCTCGTCCCTGCATTTTTGTTCGTCCATGTTCAGAACGGTATCTAACTGTTCAAGCCAAAGACGATCCCCTTTTTTATCATAAAGATGGAAAGGTTTGTCCACACTAGGAACGACATGAACGATTTCCTGCTTAGTTTCCTGTACAGCAATGAAATAGCGCAACAGCTCGACAAACTCTTGGTATTGCTTGTCTTCCAGATATTCATCAATGCCAGTTTCCACAAGTTCGAACAGTTCGTTCCAATGCTCCTGCAATCGAAACCGGACGAAGCCCAAGACATTAATCGTTCGCTCCCACTCCAGATAGGTGAAAACTTTGCGATATACATTTGCCTTGCGTGTGGTAGCCGTTAACAACTCCCTGCCATCCAGCTCTACTTCTTCGCACATGCGTTGAATATAAGGAAATATCTCCGCCCACTCGGTTTCCATCTGTTCGGCAGCGAGTAAGTCAGCGGCCATTTCTTCCATAATTCTCGGTTCCCTCACCTGAATGACCCATTCGGCTAATGTAAGAGCAACGAAGGCTCTCGCCCACTCGATGGTCTGCGCGTCATACTCACTCTCACACCAGCTTTGAAAGTAGAACAAGAGGTATCCATTCTCTTCTTGCTCCCTGTATGTAATGCGCACCGGTGCAGTGTTGACCCGCTCCGTCATCTCATTTACGATAGCCCGATAGGTGTCACAATGCTCAGGGACATTCTCCAGCAATACGCGAAACGTCTGCATAACCATCCCCCCAACCGCCATTGTAGTTACAGTATATGTCCCGTCAGGAGCGATATACTTTTAAACGGTTGGAAACTCAGGGAAGGTTGCAGGTAAAAAATTCCTGATTAAAAACCAAAAAACGCTTCCCTGCCGATTTCCCTTTGTTAAGGGGATCAGAGAAGCGTTTAGAGGTTTTTTAGTTTTGCATGACAAAATCACGTTCTGCCATCTCGCCGTCTTTGAAAACGCGCAGAATGTCATACTGTGTATTGCGCTGTGCAGGAATTTTGCCTGCGCCGCGAATGAGCTCCAATATTTGGTTCGTGTTGACCTTGTACGTACATGCCGCTGCGGAAACAACGTTTTCTTCCATCATCGTTTGGCCGAAATCGTTCGCTCCGTAAGAGAGAGAAAGCTGACCGTAATGCGGGCCCATCGTCACCCAGGAAGATTGGAAGTTTTCGATATTATCCAGCATCAAGCGGCTAATTGCCAGTGTTTTCAAGTATTCCTCTGGCGTGTTGTTGACAGCCTTCATATTGGTGTTGTCCGGTTGGAATGTCCAGACGATGAACGCTTTGAATCCGCCTGTCTCATCTTGTGCATCGCGAATGCGCAACAGAGAAAGTACGCGCTCCTCCATCTCTTCCCCAAAACCAATAACCATTGTAGCTGTACCAGGCAAGCCTGCACGGTGTGCGGCTTTTTGGGTATCAATCCAGTCAGTCCAAGAGCCCTTCAATCGGGAAATCTTGCGACGTGTACGGTCATCGAGGATTTCGCCACCCGCTCCCGGCAAGGAATCCAGACCCGCTGCCTTCAGTTCTTTCAGGACTTCCTCGACAGACATGTTGGAAACTTCCGCAATTTTCATTACTTCCGCTACAGACAGAGAGTGCATCGTAATCTGCGGGAAGCGTTCTTTGATCGCCCGCAAGAGGTCGGTGTAATAATCCAGCTTCAGATCGGGATTGGTACCGCCTTGCATCAGGATTTCCGTACCGCCAACGTCCACGGTCTCCTGAATTTTTTGGAAAATAGTCTCTCTGGGAAGAACGTATCCTTCAGAGGAGCCTGGGCGACGATAAAAGGCACAAAAACGGCAATACGTGTCACATACGTTCGTGTAATTGACGTTGCGACTGATGACAAAGGTCGCAATCGGTTCTGGATGATGCTTCTGCATGACCAGATTGGCGTAATGTCCGATCTTTTCGATTTCATTGCTCGCAAACAAAGCCAGACCGTCTTCGAGACCCAGTCGTTCACCTGCGAGAGCACGTTCCAATATAGAATCGATCATAAGGATCACTCCTTGTACCATACGTAAATTCCATCCCACATCATAACACAATACCGGGACATCGGCTATAGCTCGAGGTGCTGGCAGATACGCTGCCATACGCGAAAAAACCCTGCAAGAGACAGGGTTTGGAATCGCAATAATTCTTATTGTTCTTCATATCCGATCTGTTCGTACACTTCTGGTTCCCAGTAAATCACGGTTTGTGCGAGTGGCAAATTCGTTTCGCGCGCTCCGTTTGGCTGGCCATTAAAATAGATGATTTCTGTTATGGAGACCCGATCACCACGTACGTCAATTTCCCCTGATAATTGCAAGCTAGTCCCGTTTGGTGCATAGAAAACGACTTTTCCCGAACCCAATGTTTTCATTGGTTCCTCCCATGATGTTTGTCCTGTTTCCCTACATTTTAGTGGATAATCTTTCCTAGCGTCAATGAAAAACAAGGACTTCATTACCAATATTCGACCTAGGATAAGCTCATTGGAACACTCATTTTTTATTTTGAAACCGTCTGCGTAACTTCATGATGCTCCCGATTAAAATATATCTTCGATTGTTTGTTGTGGGTCACCACCAAAAGAAGGGTTACATACACGATGGCGATCAAGAAAGTTCCATTGCTTATATCCAGTAAAATCGCCAAACTTATGCAGACAATCGACGATTTTAGTAACCTCATCTGTATGAAGAAGAACAATAAAGTGGTGATGATCAGCGGAAACATTAATCTTCCTTGCATTCTCCCTAACACGTAGCTTTGATCCAACATATCTTCTGGCATCGTCACCACGTTGAAAACCATTTTACTGGCCCAGTGGCTCAAGTTCATCGGATCTGCCTGTGAAACCACAAAATAGAGGCCTCCCAATACGATGACTTGTAACAGCATAAACCCTTGAATGACTTTGATAGATAATGGCATTTTCATTTAACAAATATCCCTTTCGTCATGACATTCCACACCCACTTATGATCGGGATATTTTGGAAACTACTTAATGAGTCAATCGTCCTATTTCCTCATTTTTCCTTCCGGTATCTTACTTCCGTTGTGGTCTTTCTTTGGACAAACTGGCATAAGATGGCTACAATAGAAAAAACCTCGTAAGGAGATGCTCATGCTCGAACATATCACACAGCTATTTATGCAATATGGGATGTGGGGACTCGCAGCCATGGCATTTTTGGACTCATTTATTAGTCCGATTCCTCCGTTTTTTATGCAAATTGCGATGAGTCTGCTCGATCCAGACTCAGCGATTCAGTTTGCTACAGTAGCTTTTACTGCTTCCGTCCTCGGCGCCCCCATCGGATTTTTGTTGGGGAAATGGCTGGGAAAACCGCTTTTGCACAAGATTCTCCCTGAAAAATGGGTTATCGTAGCGACGGAAAAATTCGCAAAAAACGGGGATGCTGCCGTATTGATTGGAGCTTTTACCCCCATTCCTTTCAAGGTTTTCACTGTGCTCTCTGGCGTATTCAATTACTCGCTGACCAAGCTCATGTTTTATGCGATCATTGGGCGCGGATTAAAGTTTTATCTGATTGGCACCTTGTTTTATTTATACGGAAAACACGCAAAAGTTCTGATCGACGAATACTTTGAGATCACGCTGCTGGCGGTCGCAAGCGTAGTTGCTGCGATCTGGTTTATTTGGAGCATTCGCCGCAAACGGTATGCGTAAAAATCATAAGCGCCTTAGCCACCCAAAAAGTGGTCTAACGGCGCTTTTTGATTATCGGGTCGGAACAATACCAGACTGTTGGGCCCACTCTTCTACGCTGACAGACTGATACTCCACCAGTTGGGTGAAGAATTGTACATCTAGCAAAGAATCAGCTTGTATCCCCCGCTTTTCTTGTGAATGGAAATGCTTTTTTGCATACAGCTTTGCCAAAATGTATTTCCGGGCATTTCCCTCACGTGTCACCTGATCCTCTGCTTCACTGACGATGCATGATAAGGTGTACAAATCTACCATATGATCCGCGAGCGTTTTTAATTTGTACGTTACATAATCATGGGTCTGTTGCATGAGATAGGCGATATTTTCCTCCAGAATGGCCAATTGCGTCCGAATCAACTCGGCGTACGGCTGTGAAAAGGCATGCTTCCAGCCAGCTATGCGCTCCCGAAGCAACCGGCTAAACACTTCGTGGCTGTTTTCTTTTTGCATCACACGCAAAATATCGAGTGCCAGTATATTCGAGGTGCCCTCCCATACGGTCAAAACTTGCGCATCACGCAACAGACGCGGCGTCACGTATTCCTCGATATAGCCGTTACCGCCATGAATTTCAATTGCGGTATGGGTCGATTCGACAGCCTCTTCCCCTGTACGGTATTTCAGCAAAGGAATCAGCAGGCGGGCAAGCGCGTTATCCTCTTTGCTCGCAGAATGAGACTGCAAGCGATCATAGACAGCAATCATATCAAACACCGCACCCGTGCTGACCTCCGTATCCAATAAGAGGCTCACAAGCATTTCTTTTACCATCGGGTACTGATCGATTGGCTTCCCGAATGCACGACGTTGCTCAGCATAATACCTCGCTTCGTAAAAAGCACGACGCATGATCCCAATCGAAGCAATCGCGTTGCAAATACGCGAGAGATTCAGGGCTTCTGCCATGTACTTGAAGCCGTTCTGTGGCTCCCCAATTAAATAACCCTCTGCCCCGTTCAACAGTATCTCCGCAGAGGGTACGGCGTTGACTCCCAGCTTATCCTTCAAGCGGCGTACCTGGATATGGTTGCGCTCATTGTCAGGCTTTATCCAAGGCACCAAAAACAGTCCGAGCCCTTTTGTCCCCGGTTTCTCTTCATCGATTCTCGCCAAAACAATGGCAACAAATGCTCCAGCATTGCTCGCAAAAAACTTTTCTCCTGTCAATCGATACACACCCGACCGACCCGCTACTGGCTCTGCTACAGTCAAATTCGCACCCACATCAGAACCGCCCTGTCTCTCGGTCAGCCAAGTAGCTCCTTCATACAAGCGAGTGCGATCGCGAGAGATCAATCCTGACAGGTACTGCTCCTTTTGTTCTTCGCTGCCATAGCGATCAAGTAAATAAGCGACTGACATTGACAAAGTGACAGGGCAATAGAAGCCCGGCTCAGACTGACTCACGAGATAGCCCATGAAAAAAGAATAGCTGTAAGGCGCTTTTCTCCCCAACTCAGGAATGTCTTGATACAAATAGCTGACGATGCCTGCTCCGTAAACCTCTGCTACTGTTTCCTTGTAGCCTTCATTGGTAATAATCTCGGAAATATCCTCGCCCAGCCGATTGTACTTTCTCAATCTTGGCTTACCTTCTCTGTCTGTATAGGCCGCACGCTCATCGATGGGTCCTGCCACTTGGGCGCCTAGCCAGCTCAACTGCTGTCTGGCCCATTCTTGCATGGAGGCAGGGAGATAACGTTCCAGCAAGTAATCCAGGTTGAGATCTGCTTTGAAAAAGTTTTGTTCCTGTGGCGTACGCGGGTGCGGGATGTTGTCGCTGTAAGTACGCTGATCAATGCTCGTTTGCAAATCACTCATCGCAGCTCCACTTCCTTTTGGAAGCTGACATCACGCAATACATGCTTCAAGACTTTTCCGCTCGTGTTCCGAGGCAAAGCAGGAACGATATTCACCTGTCGGGGGCGCTTGTAATCGGCGAGTTGACCGCGCAAAAAGCCTTGGATTTCCTCTAGCCAATCTCGGTTGGTATCGACTCCTGATTTCAGCACCACATACGCCGTAATCGTCTCGCCCCACTCAGAATGAGGCAAACCAACAACAGCTACCTCGCCAATCGACGGATGACGCTCTAACAGCTGCTCGATTTCCTTGGGGTAGACGTTTACCCCACCCGTGATCATCACGTCTTTTTTGCGATCAATCATCCACAGAAATCCATCCTCATCCACTCGTACAATATCGCCAGTGTACACCCAACCATCGCGTATGGTTTCTGCTGTAGCCTCTGGATTGTTGTAGTATCCTTTCATTGTCCCTTCCCCGCGCAAGCGAATTTCGCCCACTTCGCCACTGGCGCATCGCTTTCCTTGCTCGTCTACGACCTCCATTTCAACGAACAATACACCACGATTGCCTATACTGCCGATTTTGTCCGGATACTCTCGGTGCAAGAGACACATTCCCGTCGGCCCTGCCTCTGTCAAGCCGTAAACGCACGCCAGTTTATCGCGTCCATAAGCTTCTTCCATGAGCAAAGCCATCTCTTTGGACAGCGGAGCCCCGCCATACATCCAATATTCGATGGAAGACAAATCGTACGACGCAAACTCAGGATGCTTCATCGTCAGCAAATACGCCACTGGCGCTCCGAAGAAATGCGTAATCCGATGCTGCTGCACCAACTCCAAAAGAAGCTGCGGCGAGAAGGTCAGGGCCATTACCTGGGTGGCGCCAAGCATGAGCCCTGCAATGAAAAAGAGGTGGAGGGGAGCCGAATGACTCAGCGGCATCAAATGCAAAATGCGAGAACGATGTGTCATCGTCAGTTCAATCGACATCATTTTCGCGACAGTCAATAAGCTTCTATGTGTATAAAGCACCCCTTTAGGGCGTCCAGTCGTGCCAGATGTATAGAGGATGCTGACCTCACTATCTTCGTTCATGTTCACCAAATACGGCCAAGATGAAAGCGCATTCACATTATCGAAAGACATGTCATTGGCATCCCAGTCAGCAATGCCATGCCAATTCCCTTGACTCGTTCCTGTTTTGATTGCTACAAGCTGCGGCGTCTGGAGGACCCACTCATTCACGATAGGCACGAGGGCATCATGAACAAGAAGTGCCTTGGCTCCGGCGTGTTCACATATATATCGTACTTCTTCTTGGGTTGAGCGTGCATTGATCGGCACGACGAGGGCACCACTGCGAATGACGGCAACGTAAAAAATGGCAAACTCCGGACAATTGGGCATCAGCATGACGACCCGATCCCCTTGCTCGATGCCAAGCTCTCGCAAATAGCAAGCCCACTGCGTAGAGCGTGTATCCCACTGGGAATAGCTGACCTCTATATCTCCTGCAACCAGAGCGGGCTTGTCAGGGTATTTCCTTCCGTTTGCTGCGAGCAGAGCTGATACGTTCATCGTTTCTCCTCCTCATTTTCTTCAAGCAATTTTTGTTCAAAGTTTTGCTTGTAGACGAGAATGTCTTCTCTCAGTTGTCGGAGTTCCATGATTTTCTCGTCGATCTCAGCCAGCTTTTGGTTGCCGTACTCAATCGTTCGTAAAAGCTGCGCACGACCTGTACGGTCCTCGTCGAACAGCTCAATCATCTCGCGAATCTGATCCAGCGAAAATCCGAAGCGCTTCCCTCGTAGAATGAGCCGCAGCCTGGTACGATCCTTGCAGTTATAGTGCCTGCTTCCCTTCTCTGTCCGACTGGGAAAAATCAAGCCTAGCTCTTCGTAGTACCGAATCGTTCTGGTGCTGACATCTAATTGTTCAGCAAGGTCAGAGATGGTCCACGAGTCTTCCTTCTGTATTCCTTCTCTGCTCATGTCCAGCGCCCCTTACTTACATTTATAAAATTCTAAATTTACCGAATAAAATGATTGTAACTGCCGTTTACGTAAACGTCAACTTGATGAAAAATTTATCGGGCCAATCACCAATCTATTATTCGCCCATATATTGTTATTGTGATTTTTGGGGAAGGAGGTGAAGCAATGGCCGTCATCAAAGCGAACTCCAGAGATGTCGATATGCTTGCCAGACTGATTCGAGCTGAAGCTGAGGGTGAAGGTGAGTTGGGCATGTTGATGGTTGGCAACGTTGGGGTAAATCGGATTTTAGGTAACTGCCTTGACTTCAAAAACATTCGCAGCATGCGTGACATGGTCTATCAATCTCCGGGAGGATTCGAAGCGGTCCAGAAGCCGTATTTCTATCAACGGACCAGGGAAAAAGAAAGGCGATTGGCACAGCGCGCAGTCAATGGCGAAAAGACCCGTCCGGCTAGCAACGCATTATGGTTCTACCGGCCTGCCGGAAACTGTCCGGCTACCTGGTGGGATCAACAAAACTCCGGTCGCTATAAGGCACACTGCTTCTTCGTTCCAACACCAGCAGATTGTCCACGCGTCTATTAAAAGAATGAGATAGATAAAGGAGCGAGTTCATCATGAGTCAACAAATGCCTTACACTGGTTTCCCTCAACAACAATACGGCTACGACATGTACCCATCCGCACAGTATCCATACGGCATACCTCAGCAACAGCAGCAGATGATTCAGCAGCAGCAACCTCAACTGGTTCCGATGCAACCAAGCGGGTCCTTGATTCCGGGAATGCCCATGACTCCTGGGCAAGTAGCGGAAGAATCGTACATCGAAAACATCCTTCGCCTGAATCGAGGCAAAGTTATTACGGTGTACCAAACATTTGAAAACAACAGCCAATGGAACGCTAAAATTTTCCGCGGCGTCCTCGAAACAGCTGGCCGCGACCACATCATTATCAGCGATCCGCAAACCGGCAAACGCTATTTGCTCCTCATGGTCAACACCGATTATATCACGGCGGATGAGGAGTTGAATTACATCCCTCCTCAGCTTCCAACAGGAGTTCGGTAAAAAACCAAGCACAAAAAGACAGTTTCCTTCGGCTATCCCCGGGGGAGAACTGTCTTTTTGACGTTTATACCATTCCATGCTATTAATGAGTGAGAAACACGAGCGCTTTGTAAAGGATGAGGAAGAGTGGCATTTGGGATTACACGAGACGAACTGAACCGTTGGAAGCAAGCCGTTAGTCGAGGCGAATTGGCATTTCTCACGCATTATTGGCTGGACCCACGTTTTCCTGGAATCAAAACCGTTACAAAAGTAGGCTGTGCCAATTATTCGTTACTGACAGACTGGTGCCTTGCCAACGGACTCGATCCTGTCTACATTCATAACCGGGCACCCTTCCCGCATTTTGATTTACTCGGCGAAAAACAAATCCAGATCTTGCAAAAGGAAGGCCTGTGGGATCACTTGGAGCGCTTCCGCATGCTGGATGATAGACGAGACTAGGACGGATCTTTTTGCACGTGATAGCCTCGATCACCATATGGGGCCAGCTTTTTCATCCATTTATCTTCGAGCTTTTCCAGAGCATCCTTCAGATCAAAATACGGATGGTCTTTCTTTTCAACCTTCTCTAGCACTTCGATTTCGAAAGCGTCCGGACCGTATTTATCCCAGTCTTTTTGCAGCTCACGATTCGGATGCGAGCCATGCTGAAGCATGAACTTTCTACCGTTGATCGTTTTTAGGTTATTCGTGCTGGCGATGAAGACTTTGTCATTTTGCTTGTTCTTAATTTGATAAACGCCTGCATCGGTTTGAACTTCCTTATACATCTGCTTGAGCTCTTGCTTGCGATTCATCTGCTGCGCCCCTCGTTCCTCTCCTTCCTTTTCCACAGCAATCCGCCAGTATTGACTGCCGTCCGCCTGTCTATCCATCAAGCCCACATCCACTAAATATCTCCGCAACGTCACATAATCGTCGTAGAGACCTTCCAAAATCTCATTCACTTCCCGCTCGGTGTAGAAACGATCGATCTCAAATTTTTTAGAAATCTCTTCGAGTAGGATGAGTTTATGCTTTTGCTTGCGCGGGAAGCGCTCCAATCGACCTGATATCCCATTCGGCAAGAATTTCTTTACGATCGCGTCATACTCAGTGACATCGCCATCTTTCGAGGTATTCTTTTGCTTGCTTGATTTGGCATCGTTGGACGATTGATTTTTATCCGCTTCATGCAATAACTCCATCATGACTAGAAACACCTTGGCCTGACGTTCTTTTTCCTTGAGTGCAAACCGGTGATTACGGATCGTCGATGCACTGCCAATTCCCATTTCATTTTGAACCTCGGCGTCTGTCTTGCCCTGGTAAAAGAGGCGAAGCAAATTAACCTGATGATCAGACAAGCCTGTCAATCGTTTATCCAACTGGCTCAAGTAGGTAAAGACAGAACCGTGCGCAACCTCGATGTGATGGCGCATAAAGCGGAAAGCTTCGTACAGGACACCCTCCACTGGATAAATAATTCCTTTTTCCACCTGTTCCCCACAGAGCAGACACATAAAATGTTCGTCTTGTTCGATGTAACCTTGCTTCCATTCTTGTAAAGAAGCGCTCCAAAATGCTTCATGAAGACTCATATATAAACACAACCTTTATTCGTTTGATTTATTATAGATAACTTATCATTGCGTTTATTTTATGTCAAACAAAAAAGCTCTCCGTTGTGTATTCGCACAACAGAAAGCCTTTTTGTCTATGCTTCACTGGCTCGCATCGCAAGACTTGCTTGAGCCAACTCTTTTAAAAATGCCAGGCGATCACCTTTAAAGAAACGTCCCTCTGTTGCTGTCCGTTTCTGCCGATAGCGGATCGCCAGTCGGTTTACCAAGCGATTAATCTCCAGATGTTGTTCCTCTTCCATAGTAAACCGTACAGCGTATTCGTAATAGTCCGTTTCCCACGGAATCGTGCGGACCACATGGCCGTACATTTTCAGAGCCTGTCCGCACAATTCCGTCGCAAACTGCAGAACGAGCTGGTCATTTGCCGGCATTTTGAGATGAGAGAGAAAACGAAGTCCACCTGCCCCGATATCCTCGATCAAAACCTGCGTGCTCCCAATCTCCATGGTTTTCCCTTTGACCAGCACAATGGTCATGTCTGCACAGAGGGCGTATTCTAGGCGTAAACGAAAAAATTCACGTTGATGCCCCTCTGATCTACCTGGCATTGTTTTCTCCTTCTTTCTCTTCTCATAGTGGGTAACGCGCAAAAGAAAGAGCGCCTGTCACCTTGGCGCCTTTCTTTTTATTTTTTGGGCTTTCGGTATCTGATCTCCTGCTCTTTCACCTGAAAGCGATTCCATAATTCTCTCTCATCATGTGTGATGGAATCATGCTTTTCCAGCCGGAAGAGGAGTCTAACGACCGCCCAAACAATCAAAAGAAACGCAAAAAAGATAACCAGTGTTAGAAAGATCATAAAACCTGCCTCCTCCCATTTACTAACAACATATGGGAGGAAGCAAAATAAGATAACCAAATGTGTCAAAAACGTGACGAATTCTTCTTTGCTAAAAGGTTGTCACACTTCTTGGCTTGTCGGAAACAGCAAACAGTCTATCCAAAATGGGAAGCTTTTCTGGTGCATCCAGCTCCAACTGGCCGTATTGATACAGCTTGCGGGCAGTTACTACCCCCATCACGAGTGAGGAAAAATCCGAAATATCAAGCTGCACCGAAACGTCAGACTCCGCTGCCTCTCCTACTTCCGGGCGTCCATCGACAAACTTGATGAGCCATGTTCCTTCATTCTCAGGCAGGAACGAATCGCGAATCGTTAGCTTTACATTCACCGTTTCTGAACCAAAACGGTGGTGGGACAGCTGACGGAAAAATCCCGGCACATCAATGATTCGATACATCAGACCAATTCCGGATACATGGCTCTCATGATAAATGCTCCACAGCAACGAATCCGTTCCATTGCCCGGATCAGATAGCAGCAAGTGAAAATCTTCGTCCGGCGTCGTAAACTCGATCCGTTGAATCTGATCGGCCTGACTCCGCAGGAAAGAGAGTAGTTGTGCAAGTGCTTCGCGGCTCTCATACTGAAGCTCTCTCACTTCTATGTTGTTGACGAGTTTGTTTTTTTCATGAGCGCTCTGGAACTGGAAAGCAAGATAGCCTCCTAGTCTCCCTTCCTTTTTGTAGCCGACGGTAATCATTTCAGGACTATCGAGGAGTCTGTCCCAGTCTCGGTCTGTTGGCTTGATCATGCCATGGGTTTGACGGGCGATTCGATGATAGCATCCAGACAGTTCTTCTTTGTCCTCTTTTCCTATATAGACGATTTTGTCCTTGCCTACAAACGGCAGGCTGGACGGCTTGAACTTGTATTGGTGAACCTTGGTCCCTATTCCAAACCCCATTTGCTTGTAAAAATCTACACGAAACGGATAGAGAGAGACCAGCGAGATTCCCCGCTCCCGATAGCTGGAAAGAAAACCTTGAAGCATCGACATGGCCACTTTTTCCTTTTTATGCAAAAGGTCTACGGCGACTAAACCAATCCCGCCAGTCAAAAGCGGTGTGCCGTGAACATTCATAGGAAAATCATACCACTTCATTATACCCACTAGTTGTCCATCCCGATAGCAGCCGTGGTAGCTGACGTGTGGGTCGTTTTCGATCGTCTCCCTTACACGTTCCGCAAATCGCTGTCTGCTCTCAGTACTCAGAAGATTGCTTCCAGGGTAGCTCATCGCTGCAATCCTAACGACCTCATCGATATCGTCAATGGAAACCGGGCGAATCTCCTCCATCGTCTCATGCACTCCTGTCTGCAAGAAATTGGGCATCTAGGAAAATAGTATCGGATGAATGTCACCGCTGGCAATATGAAGTTTGTATTTTTTGGAAAACTGTAACCAAATATTGAAAAACGCCCGCACTTGGCGGACGTCTTCGAATTAGTGTGTCTGCTTGACTCGGTTTCCTTTTGCGATCAAAAGTGTCAGAACAAAGCTGCCTATCGCAAGCACTAAGGTGCCTGTGAAGACCACATGAACACCGCTAGCCAATAAGTCTCGGATCTGTGCCAACTGTGCCACAGGAATCGATCCGTGTTCAAACGAGGCCCCTAAATTCGTATGACCACTTGCTACAGTCACCATGTTGAACAACATTCCAAATACGGCTGCCCCGAAGGTTTGGCTAAATGTACCCGTGAATGTATTGAGGGCAATGGCCGTCCCCCTCTTGTCGACTGCAACAGACGATTGAATTTTTACCATAACGATCGGGGAAATGAGTCCCATGCCCAAACCAATTGAGCCCACAGCCACATAAATGAGGTATCCCGCTGAGTGAGCGGACAGGAAGCTCAACAATGTTGTCGCTACTGTCAGAACGGCTGTCCCTGCGATAAACAATTGTTCCGCTCGCAGCTTGCCTAACAAGTTCCCGGCAAGGATAGAGCCGATCGTCCAGCAGACCGGCATCGGTGTCAGGACAAAGCCGGCCATCGTCGCACTTTCTCCCAAAACTCCCTGGCTCCAGATCGGCAAGTAAACCACCATGCTAATGACAATTCCATTGGTCAAGAGCGTCAGCAGATTGATCATGGTAACATTTCGATTGGTAAAAAGCGAAAGCGGAATCAGCGGCTCAGGAGATTTCTTCTCCACCGATACAAACACCAGATAGGTCACCAAAGCAAATACGATCAAAGAAATCGTCACTGGACTTGTCCAGGATTGATTCTGGCTACCTGTTAACAAGGCATACAACAAGGCGATGGTTCCGACCGAAAAAATAAGCGCACCCGGATAATCGATATGGCGCTTTTCTTTGACGGCAAGCTTCTCCTTGTACAAAAAGATGAGCATGAAAAACGATACAAGTCCAAAAGGCAAGTTAAGAAAAAAGATATAACGCCACGTCAGTGTATCGACCAAAAATCCTCCGACCAACGGACCCACCACACCGGAAAGTCCCCATACAGCGCTAATCCAGCCCTGCGCTTTTGCTCTGGCAGTCTGCTCCGTGTACAAATCACCGATGATGGTCATCGTAATCGGCATGACTGAACCTGCTCCCAAGCCTTGAATGGCACGGAAAACAATGAGCTGCCACATCGACGTCGCCACTCCACAGAGCGTTGAACCTAATAAAAAGATGCCGATACCGACTAACAATACGTTTTTTCGGCCAAATAAATCAGCCAGCTTGCCGTAAATAGGGGCAGATACGGCAGTGGCAAGCATGTAGATGGCGTATACCCAGCTCACCTGTTCAAAGCCTGCCAAATCACTCGTAATGCGTGGTACGGCTGTACTCACAATCGTTCCTTCCATCGCAGCAAGGAATGTCGAGAGCATTAGGGCAATCATAATCTGAAGTCTCATCTCGATCTCCTCTCTCTATCTACGCATGATCGCGAGCAGTAAAAAAGCATTGTCTAGTATATCACATTAGAGAACGTGTCTTCGCACTCTTTCTCGACCAACGAAAAACCTCGTCTTGTCGATGACAAAGCGAGGCCTTGTTTTTCCGATCAGGGCTATCGATTGGCTGCCCGTAGTTTCACTGCTGCAAACACCTGCTGGTAATAATGCACCTCATGTGGAACAAAGTCAGCTTTGGCCGCGATCATCGCTGTATCCTTCTGCTCTCCATTTTCCGTTAGCAAAAATCCATTCACCTTCATCTCCCCGATCATACCAGCAAACAACCGCTCTAGCTCATGCAGACTGACCCAAAACAACCCCGTGACTTCTTCTTCCTGTACACGGTACTCGCGTAGGGGTTGATCGCATTCATACAAGAATGTATGGCACATTTCCTTATCAATGATGGAGGGGGCAACCATTACATCACGAATCACGCCTAGCTCGTCCAATTCTTCAAAGCGCACGGACAAGCCCAGCTCCTCTTCCAATTCCCGCACGCCGTCACATGGCTGTTCCGAAGCAAGAAGATGACCGGCAGCGGTAATGTCGAGCAAGTTCGGACAAGTATCCTTTTGTGGATGTCTTTTTTGGAATAGCAATTCGATTTGGTTATCTACTGCTCGATAAATCCAGCAGTGAAAGGTTTGGTGCCACAGCCCCAAGCGGTGTACTTCGCTACGCGCTTCTACCCCGATGTGCTGTCCTGTTTCGTCAAATATATCTAGCTGCTCTTCCTGCATTATTTCCACCCCATGACTTGTCTCTTGAGCATTTCTCTTCCCCAAGTTACATTCCCGGTCCAGAGCGTGAATTCCTCTCTATGGACGAAAGAAGGGACAGCGACAAACGCTATCCCTTTTTTCACCGTTAGTTGATCGATACTTCATCCAGCATCAAGTAGCCAACAGGACTCAGCCAAAAGCCATTTACATTCTTGGATGTAACCGCCACATGGTTAATCGTGCGGATTGGAAGGATCGGCACTTCCTTCAGCTCGATTTCTTGCAACTTGGCGTAAATTTCATTGCGTTTTTGCGCATCTTTTTCGCGACGTCCTTCTTCAATCAGCTTGTCAACCTCTGGGTTATTGTAGAACGCCATGTTACCTGCGCTGCCTTTCGAAGTGCTGTGGAAGACGTTGTACTGGTTGTAGTCGCCATCCCCTGTTGCATTGCCCCAGCCCCCGATGAACATCGCATGCTCACCATTGTCAGTGTGCTCCAGATACGCACCGTATTCCATTACTTTGATCTCCAAATCAATACCGATACCTTTCAGCTGTGACTGGATGACTTCTGCTACGTTCATGCGCTCTTTACGGTCGTCTGTCACGATGGACGTCTTGAAGCCGTTCGGGTAACCTGCTTCTGCGAGCAATGCTTTTGCCGCATTGACGTCATACGCGTAATCCTGAAGATTCGGGTTGTAGCCGATGACTTTTGGCGACATCGAGGAAACAGCTTGTGTTCCTACATTGTTGTATACCCCTTGTACAATGGCTTGCTTTTCGATAGCATGCGCGACAGCTTGGCGTACGCGTACATCATCAAATGGCTTCTTCTGCACGTTAAAGCCAATGTAATCCACACCCAAGCCTTCTGCACGAACCATATTCATGCCAGGAGATGCCTGTGCACGCTCTACTTCCGTTACCGGAAGCTGGTCGCCGATGTGTGCTTCGCCTGCTTCGATCATCGCTACACGGGTCGTATCTTCTGGAACGACCTTATACAACACTTCATCTACCTTTGGCTTTTCACCCCAGTAGGTATCACTTTTCGTAAGCTTCATATCTTGACCCGGTGCCCACGATGTAAATTTGAAAGGTCCGGTTCCCACAGGCTGCTTTGCCAATGTATCGGAATGCTCAGCGATTGCTTTCGGGCTAATAATGCTTCCTTCTGAGCTAGCCAAGATGGAGAGCAGCGGTGCAAAAGGATATTCCAGCACGAAATGTACAGTCTTGTCATCCACGATCTTGATTTCTTTGATCATGGAGAAGTTGGAGGCACGCGGCGATGCAACCTTTGGATCAAGTACACGTTCGAACGTCTTTTTCACAGCGTCTGCTGTAAAGGGTGTACCATCGTGGAACATAACGCCCTCACGGAGCTTAAACTCCCATGTCAAGTCGTCGAGCTGTTTCCATTCAGTAGCTAGTGTAGGCTTGTACTCGCTGTTTTTATCGCGAGACACCAAGCTCTCATACACTTTTCCATACACATAGTTTGCCGAAGGAATATTGGAGATGAAGTGCGGGTCCAAATTGTTGGCGTCTGCCTTGCGAGCGACAATCAGAGTTCCGCCTTCTTTCGGAGCTTCAGCAGCAGCTGTATTCGTCGAACCGGATTGCTCCGGGCTCGCACCACCACATCCAGTCAGCGCAACACTAACCGTCAATGTCAGAGCCAACAAAGAACCGACCATGCGCGTTTTCTTCATTTGTGTCTACCCCCTGTAGAATACTGTCGAAAATTCTGAATCTATTTCTTATTTGCATTATACGGTAGATTTTCAACCGAGCCTTTCAGCATCTTTACATCAATTTATAATATTTTTACTTTTATTTAATTTTGTACAGATTAAAAAGTGTGAAAATATATTCGATACCGTTGCTTCGGTGGAGAAGCGCGTTTCCAGTCTTCGCTTCGGCCTCCGCCCCGCAAGGGGTGAAGACTGTCCGCTCCGGCATGAATGACGGCAGCCGCTTCAAAAGTGGTAGCCTCGATGACGTATTCGCACGTTGAAGCTAAAAACACTCCCGTCATTCATACCTCCGCTCGGTCGGGCTCCAGAGGCGCTATGACTGGAAACACGCTTTTTGGATGTAGCTTTTGCTGATTTTCCGATCTATATATGAACGGCAAGAATAAAATGATTGAAGGTTCTTGATGATTGTCCTCCTATAGGATTCTGATGAATGGATCTGATATGAAAATCATTTATGGTTAGTTAAGTAATTTTCATCATCTTGTATTGCCTTTCAAGATGTTACTAAAGCTACACCGGAAGAAGTGCATTTCCAGTCCAAGCGCCTCTGGAGCCCATCTCAGCGTAGGAATAAATGGCGGGGAATTTCAGCTTTTATTACATACAAAAACGCATTCGCGTTTTCTGGTTTGAAGCGCTCCCGCCATTTATTCCGAAGCGAACAGTCAATCCCCCTTGCGGGGCGGAGGCCGAAGCGTAGACTGGAAATGCACTTCCTCCTTCACTACGGCTACTTTTATTAACAAATGAAAAACCAACCTCCCAAGAAGCCTTGGAAGATCGGATCACTCTTACTATCTTTATGATTGTTTCTGTCAAACCATCTTGCCCGAGAAAACCACCGCTTCCTTCGGAGATTGTCTAGCCACTGCCTCGGCGGAGCATCTGGCACGGATGAAAACCGCATTTGCCTCATCTCCGACTTTCGGCCAAACCTGATTCCCGGCTTGGTCCAATGGAGTCAAGCCACCTGTTACGAATCCCAGTGCACGCGATAGAGATCGCTCATCGATCCAACGGAACCGTTCAGCCAGACGGTTTGCTTTTTGCAGCATATCTCCGGTTCCAAATGGGTCCCAGTGATCGGTGATGTTGTCATTGCCCAAACCAACATGGACGCCTTTGGCATGAAGCAACGGAATCGGTATGGTCGGCATATCAATAGGGACTGCTGACATGACAGAAATTTGCTGTTCGGCAAAAAGCTCCGCGACCTCTTCTGCCACAGCAGTCGGAACCTCTCCTAGCCCGTAAGCATGGCTGACAGTGACTCGACCTTTCCACCCCGCATCCTTCGTCATCGCAGCCAGTTTTTTCATAATATAAACACCCAGATGTCCGGGCTCGTGCAAATGAATGTCCACATCCGCATTCGCATCCACCGCTATGTCCATCATCGTATCTAGAGATTTCTCAATATTATCGTCAAACGTGGCAGGATCTACACCACCGACGAGGCCGGCTCCATGCTTCATTGCCTCGCGAACGAGGGAAACAGAATCACTGCGCAGCAAGCCATGTTGGGGAAACGCGACAATTTCCCAGGAAAGTTTTTCACGGTAAGTTGTCAATGCCTCCAATGTGGCTTCCAGGTTTTTCAGCCCAATGACCGGGTCAATGTTGCAATGAGTCCGAACGTGAGTAGCTCCGTGCGATTGCACTAACTCCAGCAGCTTTTCTGCACGTTCACGGGCGACGGGAAGCTGGCGGGGAAGCAGTTCCTGCTCTTGCTCGATTCGAAAAAAACGATTGGGAGCAGGAAGAACAGCTTGCCACGGACCTCCATAAAATGTTTTGTCCAAATGAATGTGCATTTCCCGGAAAGAAGGAAGCATCAGCAGGCCTTGTGCATCCCACACAGATACCCCCTCAGGTATACCTAACGAAGCAGGTACGATCTTCTCAATGCGACCGTCTGTGAGCAAGACGTCATAACGCTCCGTCTTTGTTCCCGTCACGATGCCATTCTCCTCTGTATAACCACATTCCAGACTCGCATTTTTGATCCACAAGCTTTCTTTCATGCCCCGTCTCCCATCCTTTTCTCTCTAAATGTTTGCGTTATTCGATCGCAATGCCGTTGATCATCATATACCCAGAAGGGCTGATCCAGAAGCCTTTGATGTTTTTGCCGACTGCTGCGACATGCTCAAGATTGCGGATCGGAACGATTGGTGCTTCTTGCTTTTCAATCTCCAACACCTTCGCATAGATTTGCTTGCGTTTTTCCGTATCCTGCTCACGGCGCCCCTCTTCGATCAGCTTGTCCACTTCTTTATTCACATAGAACGTGGTGTTTCCGCCTTTGCCCAAAGAGCTGGAGTGGAACAAATTGTACTGGTTGTAGTCAGCGTCTCCAGTGGCGTTGCCCCAGCCGCTGATAAACAGCTCTGTTTCACCGTTGTCTTCTGCATCCAAATAGGCTCCATACTCAAGCACTTTTACCTCTACCTCAATGCCGATCCCCTTTAACTGGGACTGGATCACTTCCGCAGCATTAATCCGTTCCTTGCGATCGCCTGTCCACAAGGTTGTTTTGAAACCGTTCGGGTAGCCCGCTTCTTTTAACAGGGCCTTCGCCTTATTCGGATCGAACTCGTATCCTTTCAAGGCCCCATCGTATCCAAGAACCTTCGGACTTATTGCGGAATTCGCTTTCGTTCCGACATCGTTGTACACACCTTTGATGATCGCATCGGTCTCAATCGCATAGTTGATCGCCTGACGAACACGAGCGTCGTCAAACGGTTTTTTCTTGGTGTTGAACCCGATGAAATCTGTCCCCAAACCTTCTGTCCGGTACAAGCTCATATGAGGGGAATTACTGACGCGGTCAATTTCTGTCACCGGCAATGGTTCAGCGATGTGCGCCTCGCCCGTCTCTACCATGGCCACGCGGGTCGTGTCCTCTGGTACGACTTTGAAGACGGCCTTCTTGAATTTTATCTTTTCTCCCCAGTAGTTGTCATTTTTCATGAGTACGATCTCTTGGCCAGGTGTCCACGATTCGAATACGAACGGTCCTGTACCAACGGGATGTTTACTCAGATCCTTGCCGTATTGCTCAATCGCTTTTGGGCTAATGATGCTGCCTTCGTGGTTGGCGAGGATCGACAGCAATGGGGAATACGGGTAGGCCAGCTTGAAATGCACAGTGTAATCATCCACTACTTTTATTTCCGAAAGCATCTTAAACTGAGACGCGCGTGGAGAGGCGACCTTTTCATCGAGGACGCGTGCGAATGTTGCTTTCACCGCTTCGGCGTTAAACGGCGTACCATCGTGGAAATTGACTCCCTGACGCAGCTTGAACTCCCAGGTGATATCGTTCAACTGCTTCCATTCCGTGGCTAGCATCGGTTTGAACGCCATGTTATCATCTCGCTGGACAAGACCTTCATATACTTTGTGATGGACCACACTCGCTGCATTGATCGCTGAAATAAAGTGCGGATCAAGATTGTTTGCGTCAGACTGCCGTGCAATCACCAGCGTCTGATCTGTTCCCGGAGTTTCCTTCGCAGCCGGAGTCCCTGCCGCACCTTGCTCTGTACCCGATGAACAGCCTGTAAGCACGAGGCCAACGCTCAAGATACCTGCCAGCATTGAACCTAGCATCTTCTGTTTTTTCACTAGACTCGCCCCCATTTTCATTCTTTCTTTATATAATCAATCAGCATAGCTCATTCCCAATGGACGAAGCTATGCTGATCATGAAGCACTTTTTAGCTGAAAATTACGGCAATGTCACATCGTCGACCTCAATGTGTCCTGCTGGGCTGATCCAAACTCCTTCTACACCTTTTTGAACCGCTGCGAGGTTTTCTGAGAAGCGGTACGGTACCATTGCCGCTTCGTCCATTTCGATTTGCTGTGCTTTTTCGTAGATTTGCTTCCGTTTTTCTTCGTCTTTCTCTTTGCGGCCCTCATCGATCAGCTTGTCCACTTCCGGATTGCTGTAAAAAGCATGGTTGCCGGCTGCCCCTTGCGACTTCGTGTGGAACAGATTGTATTGGTTGTAGTCTGCATCGCCTGTGGCATTGCCCCAACCGCTGAGGAACAATTCTGTTTCGCTCTTGTTGGCTGCTTCGATATAAGCACCGAACTCCAGCACTTTCACTTCCAAATCGATATTGATTTGTTTTAGCTGTTGCTGCAGCACCTCTGCCAAGCTAACTCGTGCCTTGTTATCGTTTAAGTAAATGGTTGCTTTGAAGCCGTTCGCGTATCCAGCTTCCGCCAACAGCTTTTTGGATTTTTCCAGATCGTAAGGCAAGTCTTTTACATTCGGGCTGTAACCAACCATGGACGGGGTAATAGAGGAATGAGCAACCGTCCCCACATCGTTGTAGACCCCTTGAAGGATGGTTTTCTTATCGATCGCATGTGCAATCGCTTGACGAACGCGCGCATCATCGAACGGCTTCTTCGAGTTGTTAATCCCGATATGATCGCTAGCGAAAGCAGGGTAACGGCCAAGTGTCATACTCGGAGAATTTTTCACCCGATCGACTTCTGTCACTGGCAATTGCTCAGCTATATGCGCTTCTCCTGTCTCGACCATCGCGAGTCTGGTCGTATCCTCTGGAACGGTCTTGAAGACGACTTTGTCCAGCTTCGGCTTGTCGCCCCAATAGCTATCGTTTTTCACCAGAACGACTTCTTGACCTGGTGTCCATGATTCGAATTTGTAAGGCCCTGTTCCGGTTGGATGCTTGGTCAAATCTTTCCCATACTGTTCAATCGCTTTTGGTGACAAAATTCCCCCCTCTGCACTGGCAAGCACGGACAAGAGCGGTGCGTATGGATAGTGAAGGATGAATTGAACCGTTGTATCATCCACCACCTTTACTTCTTTGATTGCCTCGAACAAATTGGCGCGGTTAGAGCCTACTGCCGGGTCTTGGACACGAGCAATCGTCTTTTTCACAGCTTCCGCATTGAACGGTGTGCCATCGTGGAACGTCACTCCAGAGCGAAGCTTGAACTCCCATGTCACATCATCGAGCTGCTTCCATTCAGAAGCGAGTGAACCTACATATTTGCTTTCTTTGTCCATCCGAATAAGACCCTCGTATACCTTGTGATGAATGATAGCAGCGGAATTGATTTGCGTGAGAAAATGTGGATCCAGGTTGTTCGCATCAGACAAACGGGCGATGACGAGTGTCCCACCTTCTTTGCCAGCTGGTGATGAAGCTTTGGTTTGCCCGGAAGAATTTGCCTCAGGTGCTTGTGAGCAGCCTGCCAACGCTGTAGAAACCGCAACGGTCATGGCAAGCAGCGTCTGGAAAAAGCGCGTCTTTTTCATGTAGTGATCCCCCTGTTTTGTGAAAAGCGTCTCGACGTTTTTCATAAATGTTGATGTGACCGCTTGCGGTCAAAAAAAACGGTCGTGACTGTTTTTTGCGCCAGATGTACTTGAATATTTTGACCATTCGCACATATTTTATTTTACCCACTATTCTGGCATTGTATTTTCACTCTCTTTACTTGTATTTTCACTTTCTTTACTCTTTTTTTCACTTTTTCTACTTTCATGCGAATCATGCAATAAAAATAGAGTTGGAGTATATGTTGCTGTAGTGGTGTGGAGGAAACAGGAGAAAACGCTCAGCTTCTAGGGCCACCCCCTGCGGGATTAATTTCTCCTGTTTCCTCTACGAGCTTTCCGTGTGATCCGATTTTTTTAATGCCTGAAAAGCTTGAAGAACCTCATGAGTTACGACTGAGAAGAATATTTCCTGACGTAGCGACTTGTGGAGTCCTACACAGCGAAGAAGGGGTTCGCGGGCAAAAGAAACGCAACGTGCGCGCGTTACGAAGCGGCTACCACTTTTGCGTTTCCCCGCGAATCCCTTCAGAGCGGACAGTCTGAGCCCTCAGCAGGACGGAGCCTGGAGCCTAGACTGGAAGTATTCTTCTCCCCACCGCAGCCACAATACTGGCTTCGCCAAGATTTTTGGTGAAGTCTTCCATGTCGATATGATTTTTTATTAATTCTTATCTACTAAAAAAGACCCTCTCCATTTGGTAGAGAAGGTCTCTAGCTCCTGTTATTGAATCGTGACTTGACTCACATCAATGTACCCGGATGGGCTGATGTATACACCCTGAACATTTTTTGCAATGGCTGCGAGGTTTTCACTGCTGCGGAATGGCAGCAACGGCACCTCCTCCATCTCGATTTGCTGCGCCTCTGCGTAGATTTCCTTGCGCTTCTCTGGATCTTTCTCCTTGCGACCCGCTTCAATCAGCGCATCGACTTTTGGATTATTATAGAAGGAATGGTTGCCCGGCACACCTGCTGACGTGCTGTGGAAGAGGTTGTACTGGTTGTAATCTGCATCCCCGGTCGCATTGCCCCAGCCACTAATGAACATTTGCGCTTCCCCTTTTGCCGCCAATTCCAGATACGCGCCGAACTCCATCACTTGAATCTGCAAGTCGATGCCGATTCCCTTCAGCTGGGATTGCAGCACTTCTGCTACATTGATCCGTGCTTTGTTGTCATTGAGATAGATGGTTGCCTTGAATCCGTTGGCGTAGCCTGCTTCGGTGAGCAATTGCTTCGCTTTGTTCAAATCGTATTCAGGCGTTTTAATATTCGGGCTGTAGCCGATGACTTTTGGCCCTAATGATGAGATGGCTACTTTTCCGACATTGTTATAAACCCCTTTAATAATCGCTTCCTTATCGATTGCATGGGCGATGGCCTGACGGACGCGAACATCGTCAAAAGGCTTCTGCTTGACGTTCATCCCGATATGGTCAACCGCGAATGATTCGAACCGGCCTAAAGACATGCTCTGCGAGTTCTGTACCCTTTCCAGTTCCGTGACCGGTAGCTGTTCTGCGACATGAGCTTCACCTGTCTCTACCATGGCTACGCGTGTCGCATCCTCAGGAATGGTCTTGAAAACGACTTTTTCCAGCTTCGGTTGGTTGCCCCAATACTTCTCGTTTCTCACCATGACGATTTCTTGTCCAGGCGTCCATGATTCAAAGATGAACGGCCCCGTCCCTACTGGTTTCTTGGACAACTCTTTGCCAAATTCCTTCATCGCCTTTGGACTGATGATGCCACCCTCGGCACTCGCCAGTACGGACAGGAGCCCTGCGAACGGATAATGTAAAATAATTTCTACCTTCGATGGATCGATGACCTTCACTTCTTTAATCATGCCAAACATGTTTGCTTTCGGAGTCGGATTGTCTTTGTCCAAGATACGATCGATCGTCTTCTTCACGGCCTCAGCATTGAAAGGCTCCCCGTCATGGAAGGTAACACCGTCACGCAGTGTGAACTCCCAGGTGACGTCGTCTTTTTGTTTCCATTCCTTTGCCAAAAGAGGTTTGTACTCGCTATTCCGATCCATCATGACCAAACCTTCATAGAGCTTGTGCTGCGTCACTGCCATGGAATTAATCTGGGTACTGAAATGCGGGTCCAGATTATTCGCATCGGACAAGCGCGCAATAATCAGGGTACCGCCTCCACCCGCTGCGGCCGATGAAGACGCGGGGCTAGTCGAAGCTTGATTGGAGTTGGACGCGGAGTTCGTCCCATTGGATGTCTGACTGCCACCACAGCCTGCCAAGACTGTGGAAACCAAGACAGACAGGGCGAGAATGGAGCCGAGCATGTGCTTCTTCTTCACTGTAAATGCCCCCTTGTTCTGGATGATAGAATGAAAAGAATATGACATGACTAAATATTACTAATTTTCTCACTATTAATCTTTTCAATATCTTTACCTTTCTTTTCACTTTCTTTACTATGTCGTTTTTGAATGTTCAAAATAACTCTATTGAAGGTGCCTACCATAGTGGAGGAGAAGAAAAAGCACAGGTCTCTTCGACTCTGACACGCCCGCAAGGGGGATTCACTGGACGTCTCCACTTAAAACAGGGGACCGTCGAGCCAAAGCCACCCTACGGGCGGAAGTTTCTCAAGGAAGAAGTGTTCGACAAGCGTGGTCCCCTTTTTTAAGTTCCGACTGGGCAGGCGTTGTCAAGGTTGAACTACTACCCTAGAAATAGACAGAATTTGAAAAGAGCCTGTTGCAAATTAAGCAGCTATGAGATGATTCCTGATTTCATCAGGAGTCATCTTTTTTAATGTCCATTGATAACGCTCTGAATTGTAATAGGTTACATATTCGTTGACGCGTTGACGCAACTCTTGAAGTGAAACACAGTCCTTGTATTCGAGTTCGTCTTTCATATGACCGAAGAACGATTCCATTGAAGCATTGTCCCAGCAGTTACCTTTGCGAGACATCGACTGCTTAAAACCAGCCTCAGCAATAAGGCGCCTCGTTGTAAGATGAGTGTAGTGCATTCCTTGATCCGAATGAAAAATAGCATCAGGATGGACGTTACCGTCCAATCGTTTGATTAATAAGTCTAGTGTCCGTTTCACTAGTGATAGCTCCAATGTCGAAGACAGATAGTGTGCCAAAATCTGTTTGGTCGCCCCATCTTTTACGCAAGACAAATATGCCCATTGACCAGTACCATAGCGCAAATAAGTGATGTCAGTAAGTAGAACCTTCTCGGGTATACCTTGGTCAAACTGACGTTTAAGTAGGTTTGGGCATGTGCGGTGTTCCTGAGTAGCCTTGGCCATTTTTCGATACGGATTCGCTTTCCGAGTGACTAGCTTAAACTTTTGCATAAGACGACGAATCTTTTTATGATTCATCACGACACCGTTCATTCGCTCCAATCTCATTTTAATGACCAGCACTCCTGCTCTCCCTTTTCGAGTTTCGAAATGCTCCTTGATGAGCAGGAAGTCTCGTTCGTCGGCTTCTTCTCGAATTTGTCGCCGTCCCTCAGCACTACACCAGCGATAATAGCCACTTGAGCTCACTTCAGCAATCTGGCATAGATAACGGGTTACACGCTTCAAGCCATGTTTACGAAGAACTAGGTCAATAAGCTGAAAGCGCTCGGGAGACGATAACGTCTTATTGGTTTGTCTTTCGAGCGCTTCTAGCTTTTTTAAAAGTTCGTTCTCTGCCTCCAGAAGCCTAATTCGTGCTTCAGCACGTCTCAGTTTTTCTTCCGCTGATAACTCTCCCTCTGACTTTCTACCGGTGCTCCCCTTGCCTCTGCGCTCTTCACTTAATCCAGCTTCACCAAAAGTCGTACATACTTTTCTCCATCGATGTAAGCATTTTTTTGGCGTATGCCGACCAATTATTTCCAAGGGGAAACCTGCCTGAAGAAATATCTCAATCGGCGTTTGTCCCTCTCGATATGCCTGGACAGCGGTAAATTTGAACATAGGAGAATACGTGATGTTTTTCCCTGTTACTCGAAGTACATTTTGATTTTTCTCTAACGTATGTATCTCATGTTCCGTAAAACTTACTCTGTTTTTACTCATCTTACATATCCCCACTCATTTCTTGTTAATGATGATTAAAACACAAAAACCCGTTAGACGGTCACTTTTTTCACAGTGTCCATCTAACGGGTAGTAGTTCA
>NZ_PXZN01000027.1:0-45486 GCF_003013445.1 Brevibacillus sp. NRRL NRS-603
AGGCCGAAGCGTAGACTGGAAATTCGCTTCTTCCCCTCCCCAACAGCCACTCAATAAAACAAAATCACAAAAAAAGAGGACAGACCCAATGTCTGTCCTCTCGCATCGCTCCACTTCCTAGATCCACACCCAGAAAATAAAGACGATGATCGCCATCATAATCACAAACAATCCTGCAAAAATACTGATCCGTGCAAACTCATGACCTTTTTGATCCATATGCATCCAGACATACAGCTGGAAGAACGCTTGAACAAAGGCCAGTGCTACGATGAATGGTACGGTAAAACCTGATGGAATTGCTTCATACGCCACTGCAATGAATGCCAGTGCGGTCAATACGAGAGATCCGATGAAAGCAACAATGTGTCTTTTCGGACCATCGTGTTTGACTTTCGGTTTGCGTACCTCTTCATTATGAGCTTGTGCTCCCATAGATTATCCCACCTTTCCACCGATCATACCCATGAGATATACCACGGTAAAGATGAATACCCATACAACGTCGATAAAGTGCCAGTACAGACTTGCCAGGTAGAACTTCGGTGCAGTTACTACCGTCAGGCCCTTTTTCGTTGCAGACAGTTGCAAAAGGATGATCCAGCAAATCCCGAACGCTACGTGAGCTCCGTGGAATCCAACCAATGTATAGAAGGCAGATGAAAATGCACTTGTTGACATTTTCAAGCCTTCATTCACATAGTGTACAAACTCGTAAATCTCCAAAGCAAGGAAGCCGAGACCGAGTATTACTGTGATAGTCAGCCATAGCTGAATCTTCTTGAGGTCTTTTTTGTGCAGAGCCAGTGTAGCCATAACACTTGTCATCGAGCTGGTAAGCAAGAGAAGTGTCGCCACTGCAACGAGATTCATGTCAAACAACGCTTGGGACGTTGGTCCACCATTTGCTTGATCACGAAGAGCGATAAATGTTGCAAACAAGGAACCGAAGAGAACTGTCTCTCCACCGAGGAAGAGCCAGAAGCCAAGAACCTTATTCTTACCTTCAAGGGTGGCTTTTTCCGGTTCGTCAGGCAATACTGCATGTGCATGATGGTTAGCCATTAAGCCTTTACCCCTTTCTCTTCGAGTTCATCTTCATGAATGTGATAACCTGGATCGTCTTTCACTGAACGGGTGAACATGCAGGCCAGTGTAGCGAGTATTCCAATGACTACAACCACATAGTTGTGGTAGATAAAACCATAGCCTGCCACGAACAATCCGAGAGACATCAGGAATGGCAAGAACGATGGCGATGGCATGTGAATGTCGCCAATAGGCTCCGCAGGCGTCATGCCTTTGTTACCAGCCATTTTCTCAACCCACAACGCATCCAAACCGCGAACGAGAGGCGTTTGAACGAAGTTGTACTCCGGCGGCGGCGAAGGAATCGCCCATTCGAGTGAACGTCCATCCCATGGATCTGCAGGAGCGCGTTTGGAGCTTTTCGCTGCAACGAATACGTTGATTACGAATAGGATGGTACCGATCGTCATACCAAATGCACCAATCGTACTGATAAAGTTCCCCATATCCAGGTTCTGATCTTTGAGGTATGTAAAGACGCGACGCGGCATCCCCATCAGCCCCAGGAAGTGTTGCGGGAAGAAGGTAAGGTGGAAACCAATGAAGAACGTCCAGAAGTTCCATTTACCAATGGTTTCGTTCAGCATTTTACCGAACATTTTCGGCCACCAGTAGTAAAGACCGGAGAAGAGACCGAATACGAGACCCCCTACGATTACGTAGTGGAAGTGAGCAACTACAAAATAACTGTCATGGTATTGGTAGTCAGCCGGCGGAACCGCAAGCATAACCCCTGTCATACCACCGATTGTAAACGTTGGGATAAATCCTACTGCAAACAGGTTTGCGGTAGGGAAGCGGATTTGACCGCCCCACATGGTCAACAGCCAGTTAAAGATTTTGATACCTGTAGGAACAGCAATCAACATGGTTGCAAGTCCAAACAGCGTGTTGGCAATTGCGCCCAAACCTGTTGTGAACATGTGGTGAGCCCACACCATGAAGCCCAAGAAACCGATCAGCGCAGTTGCAAATACCATGGAGCTGTAACCGAACAGGCGCTTTCTTGAGAATGTAGAAACTACTTCAGAAATGATACCGAATGCCGGGAGAATCAAAATGTATACTTCGGGGTGACCGAAGATCCAGAACAAGTGCTCCCAGATAACAACGTTACCACCTGCGTCAGGGTTGAAAAAGTTTCCGCCGAACAAGCGGTCAAACATCAACAGAACCAAACCAACCGTAATCGCAGGGAATGCGAAGAGGATCAAACCGGATGTAATAAAGGACGCCCAGGTGAACATTGGCATACGCATGAATGTCATACCTGGAGCACGCATGTTGATGATGGTAACCAGGAAGTTAATACCACCAATCAGCGTTCCGAGACCGGCAATTTGCAAACCAAGTACGTAGAAGTCTACGCCTCTTCCACTGTATTGATTCAAAGCCAAAGTTGTATACGATGTCCAACCAGCATCAGGTGCGCCACCCAAGAACCAGCTAGTGTTCAGTAGCACTCCCCCGAAGAAAAATAGCCAGAATCCGAGTGCGTTAACAAACGGGAATGCTACGTCGCGTGCACCGATTTGAAGGGGAACAATCGCGTTCATCAAAGCAAAAATGATCGGCATAACCGCCAAGAAAATCATCGTGGTGCCGTGCATCGTAATTAATTCGTTAAAAGTCTTGGCACCAACGAATTCAATCTCTGGGTACATCAACTGCAAACGAATCAGCAGGGCTTCCAAACCACCGGCCAAGAAGAAAATTCCACCAGCAATCAGATAAAGGATCGCAATCTTCTTATGGTCCACTGTCGTAAGATAATCCCACAGCCCCGAACGATTTGGTGCATGAGAAGCATGTGCAGACACGGGTTTACCTCCTTTTTAAGCGTCACTGCCTATGACGATTGTCAATGCAATAAGTTTTATGAGGTTTTACTTTACTTTTTCTCGCTTACGCTCAATGTCTCCATGTACTCTACAAGCGCTTTCACTTGGTTGTCATCGAGGTTGAGGTTAGGCATTTTGTTGCCCGGCTTGATTTTTTGCGGATCTTTCAGCCAATCTGCAATGTTTTTAGGCGTATGAGCTTTGATACCTGCTACGCGTTCGCGATCTGCAAAGTTAGTCAGGTTTGGCCCCATCTTACCGCCTTTTCCTGCCACAGCGTGACATCCCAAACAGCTCTTATCGAAGATTTGTTGACCTTCTGCAGCCAGTGGAGAAGTTGCCGTTACAGGTTCTTTTGCCTGAACGCCCTTCATGCGAGCTACCCAAGTGTCAAAATCTGCTTGTTCCATTACTTCTACCTTGAAGTCCATCAAGGCATGGGACGCTCCACAGAGCTCCGCACATTTACCGTAGTAAATGCCTGCTTTGTCTGCTTGCAGCCACATTTTGTTTTCTTGCCCTGGGTTCGTATCGATTTTGCCGCCCAATGCAGGAATCCAGAATGCGTGCTTAACATCAGACGCTGATAATACGAATTGGACCTTTTTACCAACTGGCAATACCAAGTCTTGTGCAGTTGCTACTCCAAGATCAGGATACTCGAATTCCCACCAGAATTGGTGAGCGGTAACCTTTACTTGAACTGCTTCCTCTTTTGGGTACTCCTTGTGCAGTGCAAAACCGGTAGTAACAGTCGGAATCGCCATGATGATAAGGAGTAAGAAAGGAATTACCGTCCAAAGAATTTCAAGTGCATGATTTCCTTCGACCTGCTTAGGAATGCCTTGCTGTCCGGGACGCTTACGATAACGGATAAGGACGTACGTAAAGATCGCCATTACGACAATGAAGACGCCGATCATGATAGCGGAGGACAGCTTCATCAGGTCAAACTGCATAGCAGCTACCGGACCAGAGGGCTTGAGCGCTGAGAGCTCATCTTTGCCACACCCGGTTAACACTAGCGCCAGCAGAGCAAACAGGGAAAACTGACGCCAATACTGTTGCCAACCCTTCATACCAATGAACCCCTCTTTCTTCGTGTTGGTAACGTTCTAGCCACGCCTACAACTAGAAGTTTTCGTACTTTTCTATCTGCTTGAAGAAATCGCATACAATACCATTCACAACTATAATACCCAAACGTGAAAAGTATTAGCAGTCATTCCAGAAACAAACAGGAAAGTAAGGGGCAGTGTTGCACACTTCTACCCAAGCGTGGTAACCATTTAAGTATACATAAATTTTCCTTAATACAAAGGCTATTTGTTATGATTTTGTTAACAAATTTATGAACAATTTTGTGAACATTGTAGTTAAATACTGTCAAACCATCCATTTAAAAGGAGAATTTCATGCAAAAAAGACCAATTGCACTAGTCACTGGTACCTCAAGTGGCTTTGGTAAGCACGCATCAGTCGCTTTAGTCAAGGCTGGTTTTCAGGTAATTGCTGCTATGCGTGATCTAGCAAAAAGAGACCCTCTTGACAAATTGGCAAGCTTGCTTATAGATCCTGACCATCTGGAAATCATTTCCCTCGATGTTACGAATCCGGAACAAATTCAGGATGCGATCACCTCCATTATTGCAAAGCATGGGCGCATTGATCTGTTGGTGAACAATGCCGGCTACGCGTTGGGCGGCTTTGCCGAGGAAGTCACTTCGGAGGAATGGCGCAAGCAGTTTGATGTAAATGTGTTCGGACTGATCGACGTCACTCGGGCAGTCTTGCCTTATATGCGGCAGCAACAAGCTGGACGAATTATTAACGTAAGCAGCATCAGTGGGCGATTTGGTTTCCCTGGTCTATCACCGTATGCTGCATCCAAGCATGCAGTCGAGGGCTTCAGTGAGTCGCTTCGCCTCGAAATGCTACCCTTTCAGGTCCAAGTCGTCCTTGTTGAGCCCGGCTCCTTTCGTACAGCAATCTGGGAGAAAGGAATGCAAGACCAACAGCTTAATGAAAACTCTCCTTACGCCTCCCAAATGAAGAAACTGATGCGTCACGTAGAAGCGATCATAGAAAAGGCACCTGCCCCTGACGCAGTCATCTCGACAATTGTCCATGCAGCCACCACTCCCAAGCCGCGATTCCGCTACCCGGTTGGCCGAGGAGTGGGACTTACGATCGCCGCAAAAAATTGGCTTCCGTGGTCATGGATTGAGCGAATCGTGACAAAGCGATCGTAATGATTTATCCATAAACAAAACACACCCCGTGGAGTGTGTTTGCAGTTAACAACTATACACTTTCCGTTCGTCCTGTGCGTATCAGCCAAACATGCTGGATATATTCTGCTACGCCAAAAAATATCGCAACAAAACCGGCCCCGATTGCAGCAATTTGAGCCGTCGGCAAAAACACAATGCTTCCATAAACGATCAAAAAGCTGATAATCAAGTCAAACATGGTCGTAAGCCAAAGACTCCCTGATACAAGGATCGCCCTATCCAAAAAATATCCGGCGACTGCCAAGACAAATCCGACTCCGACAGACTGATATAGATTAGCGAAATTCACTTCTGGAAAGAGAGCATCTGCCAAAACGACCAATAACGGACTAACGAGCAGCTTCATCAAAAGACCGTCCACGTCTATTTACTCTCCTTTACTGGGGGTGTACTCAGTATGCCCCTCGTTTACTTCAGCCATGTCATGACGCCCTCGTATACCGGCTTGTAAACCATTTCCATCCAATAAATAGGATTAGGGACAACGCCTTTTTCGGCTCCTGCGTACAAGCCAACACTGATGAAAAGCAACCCGAGAAAGACAGCAATCTCTTTGCGCTGCCGCTTTCGAATCAATCTGGGCAGCTCGTACGCACAAACCATTATAGATACAGCGATGACGGCAAATGTCGACATACAAACTCCCCCTGCCCCTGTTACACAATCACTTTTCTTCAAAGGCATTATTGATGGTTCCTAAACGTCTGATTTTCACATCGGCGATCACATGTACTGGCAGCTTGGTAAACTCCTTTTCCCAATTGCTCCCTATCTTCTTCCATACTTTCGGGTATTTTCGGTGGATCGCTTCTCCGAATCCATATATGTCTACGCCATGTTTCTTGGCATTCGAAATTGCTTTTGTCGCCAATGCTTCCAGTGATGTTTCTGCCTCTTTTTCCAGCTCCTTGATCGTTCCCTTCTCTGTCAGATCGAGCTTGCATTGCACTTCGCCAATATCATTTTCCAAACCGATGTGAACGATGACTTCAGGCGCGCCATTTTTCATGGTAGCCTCGATTTTCGCGTTAGCGTGCATGACTTCCAACGTCAAGAGTCCTCCCCCCTTGCAAGGCATACTTCCGACCGTGCTTTTTACTTTGCCTGTAATGTAACTATAGGCTTTGCTGTCCGCTTCACTCAGCCAGTTGATCAACTTGTCTCCCCGGAAAGCAGCCAATGTTGTATATTGAAGCAGCACGGGCGAATCTATTTGCTCGACATTTTTTCGTTGGTCCCCCTCACTTGCAGGTCCTGTTAGTCGCACGCCTGTCAAAACCGCTTGTTTCCCTTTGCTGGTAAAGTCAGTAATCAATTGATCCATCGTAACTGCTGCGGTAGGCGCCCATACTTTGGAGGATGTCTCCAAAGAAGCAAACATTTCTGTAGAAGGAATTTGCTCAAGCGGTGTGATCACTCTCAGGATGTTGCGTGCCGTTGTTCCTCTAGCGATGGCAATATAAAAGTCAGTCCGAAACTCATGGTCACGCGAGACAAAATCGACGACAGGAGCGATCCCCTCTCTCGCAACCGCCTCACCAAATATGAGCATTCGCGTATGCGCCATATAAATTTTCCGAGGAGAAATCGTGGTCATTTTCCTCACAGCCTCCAAAATCGTCGGCGCGTTCATCGTAAAGAGAGTAACAGGCGAACGTCCTGGCTTCCCCTTGTTGGCCGCGACCTCTGCAGGGTCTACTACTTGAACCGATACTTGATAGCCTCCTTGCACTTTATCAATACCGATCCCGACCGCAATCGCCAAATCGTTCAGTTCTTTTCGATCCCAACAACCAGCTAGGATAACAACAAGTACGATGCAGAGAAGAACTTTTATCCCTTTCACTGGTGCCCACTCCTTTACATGCTGTGGAAAGCCTCTTACTTCTGCGGCGGCAATGGCTTTATCCCTTTAGATTGGCGGCGCAAATTGTTTTTGGTGATCGATTCAGGGCGTTTGTCCAAGGCCCAGCGAGGCAAGCGAAAGATCGTGTCTCTTTGCTCGTTCAAGGAAAACGGAGCAAACGATTCCATATACGGTACGCCAAACGAGCGTAAACTGCATAAATGCAGCACTAACGCAAGGATCCCTACAATAATTCCGTATATGCCAAAAGAAGCAGCCAGAACCATCAGTGGAAAGCGAAGAATCCTCACGGTAATCGACATGTTGCTCGCTGGGAAAATAAAGCTGGAGATTGCGGTAATCGAGACCACAATAACCATCGCTGCCGAAACAATCCCCGCCTCCACCGCTGCTTGTCCGATGACCAGTGTTCCCACGATAGAAATGGCTTGACCTACTGCACGTGGCATCCGAATTCCAGCCTCTCGCAATATCTCAAAAGCCACTTCCATCATGATCGCCTCAATAAAGGCTGGAAAGGGCACTCCTTCTCGCTGTGCTGCCAAGCTGATTAAAAGCTGTGTCGGGAGCATCTCTTGGTGGAAGGTCGTAATGGCGATATAGAGAGAGGGAGCGAGCAACGCTATAAAAAAACAAGCGAATCGCAGCATGCGAATCAACGTACTAAAATCAAAGCGCTGATAGTAGTCCTCCGCTGAATGGAAAAACTCAACAAAAAGTGAGGGCACGGTCAAAACAAAAGGAGTCCCATCTACAAGAATCGCTACGCGCCCCTCTAATAGATTTGCGGCGACCACATCCGGGCGCTCCGAGTTAGAGATGGTGGGGAAAGGTGTGTAGGCTTCGTCCTGGATCAGCTCCTCAATCATTCCGCTTTCCAAGATGCCATCGATGCTGATTCGATCCAGTCTGTTACGTACTTCTTCTACAACACCTTCTTCTACAATCCCTTTTATATAAACAATCGCGACTTCTGTCTTGGTTTCCTCGCCGATTCTGCTGATTTCCATCCTTAGCTTTTCACTGGAAATCCGTCTACGCAGCAGCGTAATATTCGTGCGAAGTGTCTCCGTGAAGCTTTCCCGTGGACCACGAATAACGGTTTGCGATGACGGCTCGGTGACTCCTCTATCCTTCCACTCCTGCAAACCGACATGAATTGCTTGCGAGCAGCCATCCACGAGAATGATCACACAGCCAGACAGCAATGCTGTAAACAATGTGGGAAAATCGTATAAATCCCCCATATCCCCTACGGTCAGGACGGATTCTTTTAAAAAGGGAACGAACTCGTCTTCGCGTATCCCTTCCCATTCCTTCAAGCGTATTTTATATAAGAGACTATCGATTAATACGGCTTGCACCATATACGAATCAACCATGCCATCCGCATACAAGACAGCTGCCCGAACAGGCTCTAGGGTATTTAGGACTACCTCTCGAATCACAATGTCATTGCTGTAACCGAGCGATTCTTTAATATAGTGAACGTTGTCGTCTAAGCTGCAACCAATCTGAGTCATTCGGATTGCTCCTCACATCGGCAATATGAACACAGTTTCTCCGATTGCCCCCATTGCTAAACAAAACGGTCATGATCGTTTTCACAAAAAAAGACCTCGCACTCTTCGTAAGAGGACAAGGTCTTTGGTATAAGTTCTACACTATGGAGCAGGTGTTTGTGCATCACCTGGCACTGCTGCATCGTCAAAGGAAGGGTCGTGCCATTCTACTTTGTGTTTATCCTGAAGCGTATTTAACCAGGTACCGTAATTCTGACTGCGATTTTGGTCGGTCAGCATCATCTTGATCTGATCTTTGACTTTATCAAACTCAGGTGTCGGTGACCCCAGCTGTGCTTTATTTGTATCGTAGTAGGTTTTGATTTGCTCCTCGGTAACCGGGAATGCTTTATCCAACAACTTATCCCGTGTCATGAGCACGTTCAACTTATCCCGTAGCTGGGCCTCGGTCATTCCCATACTCTTCAAGTAGTTTTGGAATGCCTCAGGTGAACCTACCTGTTGTTTCATCGAATCAATCTCTTTATTCATATCTTCTTGCGTCACCGCGACGTTTTGCGTCTTGGCTTCCTGCTTGATTAACGTTTCCGCAACGAGTTCATGTATCGTTTGTTTTCCGTACGTTTTCTTCATTTCACCGTAAAGCTGATTTTGCGTAATGGAGGTATCGCCAGCCGTTACCAATACAGGGTCATTGCCTTTTGCCCACGATTGATAAAAACCTAAAACAGCTAACCCCGTTAATAATATGGCAACCGAAAGCATGGAAAGATCAAACTTCTTCACTTGGATATCCTCTCTTTCTATAATCTGCCCTCCAAGTATAGAAAGAAGTTATGGTAGAAAAATGGAAAGCGTATTACACAACTTTTCCACATTCTAAACATATTATGCACTACATAAAAAATCGGGTAAAAAAAGAGGAGAGAACGGAGGCGATGACAGGACCTAAAACTGCCCAAACCTGTAAAAATCGTTCTTGCTTCCTGTCTTTTTCTACTTCCATAGACTGAGCGAGTGCTTCCTTGTCCCGATTTTCGTTAGACAGTAATTGCAAGATAATATCTTTGTCTTTTTCCGTCTTCTCTGCTTTCGTTTCTAACTCAGTCTGTAGCTTGTTCAAAACTTGCAGTACATCATAACGCACATCCTCCATGCGTCCCAATCGATGTTCAATTCGTTCCAACCACTTCGTGACGACTATCATTTGTCCCTCAAGCTGATCAATTCGTTCGTCGAATTTGTCTAATTTCATATAGATACGTTGTATATGCTGATCTATATCTTTCTGATTTTCATACGGTCCCGCTGTCATAGATTCCACCTCCCCCGTCCGTCCCTTATACTCCTTGTTTATGTAGCGGAGAGGAGCATTGCTTGTACGGTTATCCTACTTTGTTCAGTCTCGTGTAAAAAAAGGCGGCAAACAAATGTATTTCCAAATCCTGAATTCAGCTAAAATAGATGGAAGACTATCTAGCATTTCTCTCAAATAAACGGGGACATGACCGTTTATTCATAAAGGAGGATACCATGACAACCTTGTTGGAGGTAAAAGGGGTAACGGGTGGGTACTCTTACAACCACGCTGTAATCAAAGACGTCTCCTTTCACATACGCGAAAAAGAAATTGTGGCGCTAATCGGGCTGAATGGAGCAGGCAAAAGCACGACAATCAAGCATATTTTAGGACTCTTGGAACCAATCGCAGGCGAAATCAGCATTGCGGGGAAGACCTTTCAATCAGATCCCGAAAACTATCGTTTGTCTTACGGGTATATCCCTGAGTCTCCCATTTATTACGAAGAGCTTACGCTGTGGGAGCATATCGAGTTAATGGCCATGAGCCACGGGCTGGACCAGGAAGTTTTTCATGAACGGGCACATCCTCTCTTAAAAGAATTCCGCATGGAGGAAATGAAGGACCGATTTCCCCAGAAGTTTTCCAAAGGGATGCGCCAAAAGCTCATGATCATGATGGCGTTGCTCGTACAACCTCCTCTGTACATCGTGGATGAACCGATCCTGGGTCTGGACCCTCTGGGGATTCGCTCTCTTCTCACGTGGTTGAACCGTTGCAAGGAGCAAGGGGCTGGCATTTTGATGTCCACGCATATTTTGGCGACCGCCGAGAAGCATTGTGACCGATTCATCATTTTGCACAAAGGTGAGATTAGAGCCCAAGGAACGCTTGAGGAGCTTCGGCATAAGACAGGGCTCCCAGATAGCTCCTTGGACGACATATACTTGCATATCGTAGAGGATGACGGCCAGTGAAAATAGACGTAGATCAATTATTTCGCAAACGGTTCCATGCCTTTTCGGTAGAATTCATTCGGTATGCCCAGTACATGGCGAATGGCGGTTTGGCGTTCGTTGGAATTTTTTTGATGGGGTTGCTCGCCTTCTACTACCGCAGCATCATCGCGATGATTCCACCCTGGTTCCCTTTGCCGTATGCCATGGCCCTCGTGATTGCTTTTGTCGTGGTGAGAAGCCCCCTGCGCACGTTTTTGCTGGAAGCGGATTTGCTTTTTTTGACTCCGCATGAAGTAAGACTGGATCGCTATTTCCGCAAGGCGCTCGTTTACAATTTTGCCATTCAGAGCATGGTGGTGTTTATCGTCCTGCTCCTGCTCATGCCTATGTATACAGGGGTCGTAGGCGCTCAAGGCGTGCAGCTGTGGGTTTATTGGGGCATTCCCCTGCTCTTGAAGGGCTGGAATATTTACAGCAATTGGACGTTCTTGCGTTTGCCAGATCAGAAGAAGTTCGGATTCTATACACTCGCTCGATTTGTCTTTTCTTACATCCTCCTCGCTTGGGTATTAAGTGAAGGACAATTCTTACGCGTAGGCCCTATTCCATTTGGTGTTCTGATCTGTGCTGCGCTCTTGATCTGGCTCCATTCGCGAATGCTGACCTATAAGAAAAAACATTTCCTGCAATGGTATCGCCTGCTGGCCATCGAGAGTGGCTTGCGTCACCGGTTTTATCAGTTAGTGAACAACTTCAGGGATGTCCCTGCCATGCAGCACCAGGTGAAGTCACGCTCGTGGCTCATTGCCCTGACGAAGCTGCTGCCTTACCGTCAATCAACAGCAGGACAACATTTGTTTACCAAAAAATTCATTCGCTCTGGTGACTTTGCGGGCATTTATTTCAGAATCCTCCTGCTGTCAGGCTTCGTCGTTTTCATATTGCCCGGTCCCTATGCAAAAATCATTGCAGGCCTGCTCTTTCTCTTCATGACAGCCAGCCAGATCGGCAGCCTCTGGCGCCACCAGCAAAAGCGCAACGGGTATTCGATCTTTCCGATTCGGGATGGTCAGTTGAAACAGGCTTTTAGCTGGCTGCGTATGGTGCTATTGGGCGTGCACGGTGTAGTTCTAGTGCTTATTGGAATTTTGTAGTGTAAGCTTGCCGTTACATAAAAAGTCGCGTGGAAGAAGCGCATTTCCAGTCCAAGCGCCTCTGGAGCCCGACCCAGCTCTGGAATAAATAGCGGGGAATTTAAGCTTCACTTATGGAATACCTCATTGAAACTTCTACGTTTGAAGCGCTCCCGCTATTTATTCCGGAGCGGACAGTCTTCACCCCTTGCGGGGCGGAGGCCGAAGCGTAGACTGGAAATGCGCTTCTTCCCTCCACTACAGCTACAAAAAAACAGCTCTTCTTGGCAACATCCTGCCAGTAGAAGAGCTGTTTTTTAATTATTGATAAAGTAATTCATCTACAGTCGGAACATATCCACCTTGCTGCGCAGCTCCTGAATACTGTCTGTCACCTGCTCCGTTTCAGATACGAACTGATCAACGTTTCCACTGACCTCATGCATCGTAGCTGATACTTCTTCGGTGGCTGCTGCTGTTTGTTCCGAGATGGCAGTAACCGTCAACACGGATTCATTCACCTTGTTCTGACCTTGCTTCATCGTCTCTACACTTGCCATAACATTCGCAAGCGAAGTCTTCAAGGTATGCGTCATGTCAGACAGTGCCGTAATACCTTGCGTGACGGAATCCAAGCGCTCTGTACCCGCATTGTAGCGATCCAGCGTCGCATTTGTCTTTTCCGTAGCTTGTCTTACCTGATCTTGAATGTCTTTGATGCTCTCCTGAATGACGTGGGTTGCCGCACCCGTCTGTTCAGCCAGCTTGCGAACTTCTCCCGCTACCACTGCGAAGCCTCTGCCCGCTTCGCCAGCACGCGCACTCTCGATGGCTGCATTCAACGCCAACAGATTGGTTTGTCCGGCGATTTGCTGAATCGTTTCAATCACGTCGTTAATTCGGCTGGATTTTTCTTCGAGAATCGCCATTGTATTTTGCACTTCATGAAATTGTTTGTTCGTCTCTGTTCCATCTGCCAAAAACTCTTGCAATACTTTGTAGCTGCTCTCTCCGATATCAGACACGCGATTGGATACTGCATCCATCTCGTCAATCGCTGTATTCAATTCGGACAGCTCGCTCAAGAATTCTTGAACCGTCTGCACCGTCATCTCCATCGCAGTTGCAGTCTGCTCATTCCCTTGCGCAATCTCTTGGCTGGTGACCACAATATTTTTGTTTTGCTCGCGGACAGAATTGGCACCTTCCCGAATGGAATTCGCCATGCTGTCGATACGCTCCGTTGTCTCTTTTACTCCGCCAATGATTTGACGAAGCTGTGCCGTCATCTTACCAAAAGCAACGACAATTCGGCCAATCTCGTCTTTTTTGTTGGAAACAGAAATCTCTGTCGACGTGAGATCACCGGAAGCAATACGCATAGACGCCTCTTGTACAACTTGCAGTGGACGCAGCATCTTTTTGATCAAGAAGAACACAGCAACCAAAGCAATAATCGTTAAGACGATCATAGAGATAATGATGCGTGGCATGGTTTCATCCAAAACCTGATCATTAATCAGCTCCACTTTGTCTGCCGCGGTATCTACACCCAGCACAGCAATCACTTGACCAGATGAATCTTCAATCGGTGCGAATGCACTCAGGTAGTCCCCGTACACAGGGTCTTTCACAATTGGCGTACTGTTCGATCCGCCTGCCAGAACAGGAACAATATCAGCCATGCCGGTAGAAGTCGTCTCTTGACCGATTGCAGACGCCCCCTCTGCTCCTTTCTCCGTTCCATCCACCATAATCTTTACCTTTTCACCGTCTGTATGAAGAATATAAACATAAAGGGCACCTGTTTTTTGGGTGTACTCAAGCAACAAATTTCGGATCGACCAGTAGTCGTCAGATTCTTGTGGCTGAGATATAAATTTCGCTATCTTCTCTGAATCAAGCCCTTGGGAGATATGCAATGCTGTGTTTATGCTTGAGCGAGAGAGTGTCTTTTCAACAGTGGTTACGCTGTTTTCGTAAATCATGATAATATTGATTGCCATCATGACGGCAATGATCACCGCTACAAGAGCAACGACCCGTGTTGCCAAGCTCTTACTCATCCTGTTTCACTTCTCCTTCGCCGGTTACAATATGTGAATAAAAAAAGCACCCAAAAAGGGTGCTTTTCCTAAACACTCCCTACCAGTCTTATCGACAATCGGTAGTGATTTAATTAGGACTTTTGTTGGGCAATCATGAGGAATCGATGGGTAGGTATATCGATGTACCCGACCGCTTCGATTTTCTGATGCAGATCGAGCAAGGCATCGGCATACTTTTCTAAAGTAAAGTCGCGAATCTGCCATTCGATAGCCTTTAGGTAGTAAACAATAGCACCTATGTCGTAGAAACGGGAAAAGCTCATTTCCTCTCTTTGCTCCACAATCGTAAGACCGGCTTCCTCCAGTTCGTTCACTGCATAGGCCAAATTCCAGTGCAAGTAATCTGGCGGAATGGGAGCGCCCAGCAATCGGTTCAGGTCGAGATTGTCTTGGCCACCTACTTGCTGAGTAACAAATATGCCCCCTGGCTTCAACAGACGCTTCATTTCAGAAGGCAAATAAGCTTCATGGCGATTGATAATCAAGTCGAGTGATTGATCCTCAAATGGCAATATTTCTTCCCCATCTACCGGAAACACACGAACACCCAAGGGCTCCAGATTGGCTTTTGCCACCGCCACATTCGGCTCATAGCCTTCTGTCGCATACGTCTGCGGAGGGAACGGCGCAAGCTTAGAAAACAGTTCTCCACCACCTGTTCCCATTTCCAGCATAGAGTGAATCCCTTGCATGTTCTTTTTCACGATATTTACGTAGTTCCAGCCAAGTGGTGCATCCTGCATCCTGCCTGTCGCAGTCAATCTGGCAAAATCCCACCCAGCGAATGGTGCCTCCACTTCCTCCTGAAAGCTTTTGATCCAATCCTTATTTTCCATTTCTGTTCTCCTCTCGTTTATACCAGTCTGTTCACTTCCAAGGCAGACGAGGCAGGAGGAGCCCGTCCTACCCAATATACTTCTCCGACTTAAGGCGGAGGGAAAATACTGCCCCGGTACGTTTGGTCCTCAGCCGTTTCTCTATATCATTAGTATCGAACAGGTAAACAGGAGGAACTGAACATGGCTGATTTTGAAGTGCTTGCCGGGATTCACCAAGGATTGTTTCTGGTCCTTCTCATCGTCATGCTGGTCCCGACAATTATGGCAAACCAGCTCGTTTTCCGTCCGACGAAACGGGCTTTTATAAACAGTGCTCGCATCACTTTATGTTTTTCATGGTCGGCCCTTTTTGTATTTGCGGGGCATTTGGTGATGACGTGGGTTTTGTTTGAATCCTTTGGCTGGCTTTACATAAAGGATAAACTGCTAGGCTTTTTGCCTTTTATTTTTGTTCCATTGCTCTGCTGCCTGCTCTCTACTTTTCCACGACTGTGGGAGTTGGCCGGGAAAGGGGGCAGAGAGTCAAGGCAGTCAGAAGTAGATACGGATTACACCAGAATTTTGTTACAAGAGAAAAATCTTACACCTGTAAAAGTAAACTCCCCGGACCTAGACGACACGTTAGATCCAGAGTGGCGAGGAGACGCATCTTGCCCCGAATTGATCGTTCCGCTGCAAGCTACCGTCTTGGGCTGTCTGATTGCACTCTTCCTTCAAATCTTTTTTCCTGCTGTTACGTTGGAACCGTCCATCTTGTTTCTCGCTTGGGGTGTATTATTAGCCGGGGTCTCCCTGCTTTGGATTCAGCAATCGTGGCAGCATCAATACCACTCCACTGCGGAAAACTGGGCAAAGCCGCGCCGTCTGCTCCACTTTATCCGTTTTGCTGCGTTTGTCCTGATGACTGCTTTACTTGCGGCGATTTGGGGAAATCAAGCGATGATAGCGAGCCGCCTTCCCGATCATCCATCTTTGGGAGGTCAGAATCAGGACGATCACGCTCTCCCCGATTTCGTTTTCCCTGTAAAGGCAAGTGCCCATTCGATGCCTTCCACAGGGAAATCTAGAAGTATCGATGTATCAACAAAACCAAAACAAGGAAGCCCTGATCGAGTGTTCTCGCTGAACGCACAGAAAACAACCATCCGTCTAGCATCAGGCAAAACCGTAGAAGCATGGACCTTGAATGGAAAATATCCCGGACCTGAGCTCCGTATGAAGCAAGGTGAGCTCGTCGAAATCACTCTTCTGAACAAGGATATATCGGAAGGAATAGACATCCACTGGCATGGCATGCAGACTCCCGCTAGCGATGATCGCATTACCAAAGGAGAAACATCTGTTTTTCGTTTTCACGCAGAACAAACAGGAACGTATTGGTATCATTCTCATCAGCAAATTCCTGAGCAGGCAGTGAACGGGTTATTCGGTGCCCTTGTGATCGAGGCAGCCGATACTACGACTACAGACGTACCCATCCGCGACATCGCCATGATTCATCACAATGACGAAAAAGCAGGCGCGACGTTAAACGGCTCAGATACGCGAAAAATCGAAACAGTTGCTCCTGGCACAACGGTTCGCCTTCGCTTTATAAACGCCGAAAATGCTCCTGTTGCCTATTTGCTGCAAGGAACTCCTTTTCAGGTAGTAGCGATTGACGGAACCGAGGTAAACGAACCGAATTTGATTGCCAATCAAGCCTTGCAGCCGGGGGCAGGCGGTCGATACGACATTCAGTTTACAATGCCGAATCGTCCCGTGCTATTTGCTCCAGCTGCAAACCAGCATGACAAAGGGCTGCTTTTAAGTCCAGACGGGTCCACAGATTCTGTGCCCTCCTTAAACGCAGAGCTTTCCGTCTTTGACCCTGCACGTTACGGCAGTCCGACTGCCCTTCCTTTTGATCTCTCTTCCCAGTTTGATCGGGAATATCAACTGCTCATTGATGGTCAGTACGGGTTTTATAACGGTAAATTCGAGCGGTTGTCGACTGTAAATGGCGACTGGCTTCCTGATACACGGATGATGCTTGAAGAAGGCGATCTCATAAAGCTGACCTTCGTCAACCGCAGCTTTCAGGATCAATCGCTGTATTTGCACGGCCATCACATGCTCATCTTGAGCCGGGACGGCAAAAAAGTTACAGGAAGTCCATGGTGGACCGACACTCTCCAGGTAGCGCCAGGTGAAACCTATGAAGTTGCTTTCCGCGCGAATAATCCTGGTGTATCAATGGAAGAGACCCTTCCTAAGGATGAAACTGCTTTTGGTATAGCCATTCCACTCGTGTATGAAGAGCATCTCTAAAAAGAAAACAGCCGTCCATAGCGATTTTTTCGCCAGACTGCTGTTTTCTTTTTTATCTATTACTGAGACTTTTTCCGGTTCTTGGCCGCCAATAGTCTGTTTAGCGTTTCGTCAGGCTGTGCTTGCTTCTCTTTCTGCTCTTTTGCCTGCTCGTTCTTGATTGCTGCTGGCTTCACCTGGTTTCCAGCCGTCCCTATCGGATGAATGAGGGGAGCAGATACGACTTTCTGGTCATCTGTCCGCTCTTCGCGTGTCCGTCTTGTCACCGAGCGCTTCTCGCCGAGGCGAGACAATACTGCCTGTTGTTCAGAATCGGCGGACGTGGACTTGCGCAATCTCCACAGACTCGATAGCCTTACCCACCATTGATCCGGCAACTGGAGACGGCGAACGGCGATATCGATCGGCAGCAGCAAAGCAGCCAACATCAGTAACCACTCATTGATTGACTGTGTGTCCCATTTATCAGGAAGAGTGCCGCCAAAAGCTTCTTCCGGTTTGGTGATCTGATTCCCTCCACCGGCACTTAGCCACTCTTGAAGTTCTTTCTCACCATCGGCATGTATTCCGTATTCGGGTGAATAAGAAACGGTCAATCCTGTCGTTTGGCTCGCCGTGACTCGGCCTTGATTTTTTTGTGAGATCTGAATCATGTAAGTGCCCGGATCAGCCGTCTCGAATTCACCCTCCATGACGCCTGGCGCAACCGGCTTAAGCTTGATGACCTCTCTCTTCATCTCTTGATTGAGAACGACTGCCTCCATCTCTTGAGGCATGCTTCTACCAGCTGGCATCGTAACCTTGACATTGCCTTTTGCGCCGTTCACGCTCGTAGTCGTCTTCCAAGCGCCTTCTGTAATTTGTGGGAAAGTCCATGCCACGATTTCGTTCCACAGACGGCTGTTTCCTCCCCAAGCCACCCAGTCCGGTGACCACTTCCCTTCCAGATCACTCGTCCACGCGACAGAACGCCCCAGACCGTACTGCCAACGGGTTAGAATCGGATCATCGTCAGCACTCATCAAGGAGGATTCAGCTGTTTGCTTCGGAGTCGTTGCTATATACGCACGCACCGGAGGCAAAGTCTGCTTCAGCGCAGGCCAAGCTCCCGCCCCTGTATAGCCTGGTACTTGGGGCTTCTCCACAATAAACGTGCGACTGGCTAACGCTGTTTCTTTACTGAAGATTTTCGGGATAGATTCGGCATCGTTTGCAAAGTAATATCTGCCTTTTCCTAACTCGGCAATCATCTCCAGCAGCGACCTATCCGAATCATCCCCCAGCGCCACTGTTGAAACGGTAATATTTTCAGCCGTCATTTGCTGTAGCAAGCCCTCGTAATCGTCGTCGAGTGCAGACTGCCCATCTGTGAGCAAAATAACGTGCTTGCGCTGTGTGTTCATCGCCTTTACACGTTCGTAGCCCAGCTGTAAGGCAGGGAAAATATCGGTTCCGCCATCCGCTTGGATTCTGCTGATCTGCTGCTGGATTTCATCCAGCTTCGTAACAGATTGTGGAGCTACGACATCCCATGGCGTGTCGTCAAATGCGATCACCCCTATGGAGTCCTGTGCATTCATCATAGTTGTCGCTCGAATCGCGGCTTCCCTAGCCAGTGCCATCTTATCCGCACCTCTGGCATCGGAGCTCATACTGCCCGACTTGTCAATAACCAGCTGCAGTCCGAGCGAAGGGAGCTGTTCCTTCCCTTTTAAATCCATGTGAACAGGTAATGCCTCTTCGATTGGTGTCTGAAACCAGCCACCCATACCGAAGCTATCTTTACCGCCTGTCATGATCAAACCAATGCCCAAATCACGTACAGCAGTCCGCATGCGTTCCATATCCGCATCAGTCATGCTGGTTGCGGGCACATCTGCCAGTACAATGGAGGCAAATTGCTTGTAGCCCTCAAGCTCCTTTGGCAGCAGTGCGAGATCGCGCAGCTCTACCTTGATATTGCCTGCTTCCAGCGCTTGAATGAGGTTGCTGGCGGCACCTGGATGCCCTTCGGCTACGAGGACAACTGGCGCCCCGGCTACCTGCGTGTAGGCTGTAGCTTGATTGTTCGCCGCTACGGTATCTTGCCGCGGCTCGATTTCCACGCGATAACGATGGAAACCCTGCTGCATGGCTTTTTGGGAAAAAACGAAGCGGTTGTTTCCCTTGCCGATCTGTACCGTTTGCTGGCCAGCCTCGCGATTGCCTTCATACAGGCGAAGAGTAGCCTCGGTCGCGATCGTACTCTCCACATCAACGCTGATACCGTATTCCTCGCCCGCGTACAGCCTTTGCGGCACCTGTACAGATGTAAGAACGACCTCATCCCCGTTTGGCTGCTGCAAGGACACAGCCTCTACAGCGATTCCTCGCTCCCTCGCCAGTCTCGTCTGCCGTGCCGCATCTCCGTTTGTTTCCAGACCATCTGTCAGCAAAACGACTTTTCCTCTGGCATTGGTAGGGATCATGGCAGACGCCAATCGGATTCCTTCTGCCAAGTTGGTTGCATTCCGGTTGACTTCCACGCCCAAGGGCTGTACCTCTTGGCGTATCGTCAACGGTTGATCGACCGCCGCCTCCGCACCTACTGCAATGACAGCGTACTTATCCGCTGCCTGCTTTTGACCGATCGCCTCTCGCAAAAAGGAGAGAACTCGCGGATCGTCCTTCATGGAAGCGGATCTATCTGCAACAAACACAATCGTTTTCGCCTGTATAGGTGTCAGCAGCTGTGTCCCTGCCAACGCCAAAACCAGAAGGAGGAACAAGAGCGAGCGAATCGTAGCAATCGTCACCTTTCTGCCGATTGGCATTTGCTTTTGATGTCGCCACCAGCTGATGATGACGTACGCAACAGGAAGCAATAGCAACAGGAATAGTGGCTGTATAAAGTTAATACCCACGCTGATACACCCTCCATTCCACCAATAACACCAAGAGAGCAAACGCCGCCAACCAATAGGTCAACTCCTTGGTTCCCAGTGCTCCTGTTGTGTCAGTCGCTGTCGCTTCCTCACTCTCCTTTTGCTCTTCGGCATTCTTCCGGGCAACACTCAAAGACTTTGGTGTAATATTCGATTCTTCCTCGTTCATTTGGACAGTAAAATACGTACTTTTTGTGCCTGTATCTACCCCTTCGTCAAGGCGATACAATCCGGTCAGCTCTGGCAGCTGCATCGTTTTGGACGTGGCGTCCTCTGTAAGAGCCTGCTGGTGTCCATTCGGATACGTCAAGGTACGTGTTGTCGCTCCCGGTGAGAGTGGGATGGTCAAGACCTCTCCCGGATGTGCCGTGGGGATTGGGGCTGTTTGACCAGGTGATAGCCAGTTGACGACATTTTGCATGAAAATCGGAAAAGCAGGACGCAACGGAAAGTCCGATGCATGCAAATCAAATCCAATGATGACCATTCGTCGACCGTCTATAATCCCGGCTCTGACCAGATCGACATCGCCTGCGCGTACCAATGGCTTCATACCAGGCATCTCGTCCAATACGTATCCTTTGGCGACGTGCACATCCCGCCAATCTACGTGCTTGAGCAGCGGGTCATCAGGGGAAACTGGCCTTGGCTGTTGATCCAGTTCTTTTTCTCCAGCGAGCGGCAACCACTTTGTTTTCTTGTTCGGAGCAATCAATAAAATGTTCCCTTTTGGCAGCTCGTCTGGCACGACTCCGTCAAAAACCCACAGGTCACGCGCAGCCGCCGCTGCATCCGGTGCCTGCTGAATCGTTTCCACCTCGAGACTTCCTACTGTCTGCAATACTTGATGGAGGAAGCGATTGCCCTCTGGCGAATACAACGCTGCTTTTCCTTTCCCTGTAGCGAATGGAACACTCCACATGACATTATCCTGGGAAAGTCCGTCCTGCTCCGGTTCGATGACTGCGCGATAGACGCGAGACACCGCCAGCTTCTGAAACGAAAATGTCTGGGAGCTGCCTGCCCCCACCGCAAAAGAATCGGTATCCAGCAGATTGTCTTGCTCATCAAAAATCGTGACTTTTCCTTTCGAGGGCATACTGCCATGATTGTCCACCCGTAGCAGTCCCTCTACCCCTTTTTCCGTAGGCTGGGTCACAAAAACACCGATTGACGTATTCTCGCGGGTGCTCCCCATCTGCATGAACTGAAAGCTTCCAGAAAAGGCAGGGACTGAGCCACCATCCAGCTTGCGTTCCCCGCTTCCGTCCCCCATCCAAACCACTCCACTGCCTGGTTCATTCTCTGCAATGGCTCCTGCCAAAGACAAGGCTGCGATTTGATCGGATGTCCCGGAAAAAGGCGCAAGCTTTTCGATGGCTTGCAAGAGCGGCTCTTTGTCTGCACTTTTGGAAACCAAAACATTCGGCTCACGCCCTGCCTCAATGAGGGTCATCGTCTGTCCGCTTCCCAGCTTCTCTATAAGTGCTTTTGCCTGTGAAATTGCTCGTTCCAGCCGCGTTTCGTTCCCTTCCTTCGCCATCATGCTCCCTGATGTATCCACGACCAAAATCGTATGGTCGGATGTGATTCCCTCAGTGGGCACAGCCGGCCGTATCAAAGCCAGCACGAGCAAGCAAGCAACGAGCAATTGCAGCAGCAACAACAGGTTGCGCCGCAGCCTTTCCCACGGTTTCACCGCTTCCCAGTTTTGCATCGTGCGCTGCCACAGGAGCGTACTTGGTATGACACGATCCTCTACTTTTCGCTTGAGCAGGTAGAGGACGATGATGGCCGGGATAATCAGCGCAAACCACAAGTTTCCCAAACCCATCCACTGCATGTTGTCTCTCTCCTCTCTAGCGAATCAAGCCGGCCTGACGAAAGACATGGAAGACAATCGATTCCAGGGATTGTTCCGCCTCTACAGACACGAAGGCGATTCCTCTTCCATAAGCAAACGCGGACAGTTCTTGTTGATAATCTCGCAAGCTCTTGTGGTACTCTTCCATCAAAAGGCTGGTCAAGGATACTTCTTTTGCCTGCCCGGTCTCTGAATCGATCAACCGCAGCTCTCCCGCATACTCGGGCGCAAGCTCTTCTTTGGAAAGCACCTGGACCAGCGTGACCTCTTGTTTGGCCGCCTGCAAATACGCAATGCCCTCCGTATAGCCTGACTCGAACAAAAAGTCCGACAGCACGATAGATATGCCAGCTTTGCCGCTGACAGCCCCGGGCTGGCGCATTGCCGTTTGCATATTACCTGCTCCCCCTTCTTGCAGGGAAGACAGGAAGCTGAGCAAGCGATGCGCCTGGCTCTTTCCTTGCAGCCCGGTAAGTGCTGCCGTAATGCGGCTGTCAAATGCATAGACCGACACATGATCGAGGTGGCACAGGGACAAATAGCCAAGAGCCGCGGCAATCTCGACAGCACGAGCCATTTTGTTCGGTTGCCCGTAGCTCATCGAACGACTGCAATCGATATATAAGTTCACATGAAGCTCTGTTTCATCCAAGTATTTTTTCAAAAACAGCTTGCCTGAACGGGCATACGCATTCCAATCGAGCTGCCGCAAATCATCGCCGGGAACATACGCCCGAAAGTCTGCGAACTCCATGGAGCTGCCCAGCTGTCTCGCCCTTCGCTTTCCTGCCTGGCTGCCGCTGACCGCTTTGCGACTAGCCATCTGCATTCGCTCCAGTCTGGCGAGCCATGACGGATCAAGCAGGTGTTGATTCATACCTTCTGTGTCCCCAGTTCGTCCAAAATATCCGTAATGACGCGGTCTGGTCGGATACCGTTTGCCTCTCCTTCAAAATTGAGGAAAATGCGGTGACGCAGCGCTGGCAGAGCAACTGCTGTCACGTCCTCGTACGCCAGATTGTATCGCCCAGCCAATAATGCACGTACCTTTGCCAAGGAGACAATCGCCTGCACGCCACGCGGACCCGCACCGTTTCGCACATATTTGTTCACCGAAGCAATCGCCAAATCCCCCGGATGCGTCGCTAAAAGCAGCTTCACGGCGTAATCCAGTACCGCATCGGCAACCAGGACTTCACGTGCTGCCTGCTGAATCTCAGCAATTTGCTCGGCTGAAGCCACTTTTTCCACGGTGATCACTTGGCTCGTAGTCGTTTGCCGCACGATCATTTTCAGTTCTTCTTCTGTCGGGTATGGTACATCTATCTTCAATAAAAAGCGGTCCATTTGTGCTTCTGGCAACGGGTATGTCCCTTCCTGCTCCAGCGGGTTCTGTGTCGCGAGAACGAAGAACGGCTCTGGCAGTGGACGAGTCACTCCTCCAGCTGAAACGGTTCGCTCCTGCATGGCCTCCAACAGGGCGCTTTGCGTCTTTGGCGTTGCCCGGTTGATTTCGTCAGCCAGCACGACATGAGCGAAGATCGGCCCATGCTGGAATTGGAAGGACTGTTGTCCCTTCTCGTCCACCAATAGGATGTTCGTTCCAGTAATGTCTGTCGGCATCAGGTCCGGTGTGAACTGAATCCGCTGAAACGACAGCTCAAAGGCTTGGGAAAGTGTCCGAACAAGCAGCGTTTTGCCCAATCCGGGTACGCCTTCCAAAAGCGCATGTCCTCCTGCAAACACGGCCCACAGAAGTTGCTCGACCACATCTTTTTGCCCTACCAATACCTTTCCAATTTCTTGCCTGACAAGCTCTACTCGCTGCAAGCAATCCTCTAGCGTTTGCTGCGCCATCGCCGTGTCTCCTTCCTGTTGTTGAATGATCTAAGGCTCTATTTTGCTGAAATAATCCTTCACAATCTGTTGATAATCGCCGGGAATACTGCCTTTTTCCATACTCTCGCGGGCAAATTGCTCATACTGGCCGTACACTTCCTCGTACGGCAGCGTTCCACCGGAGGAAACTTGTGTGTTTCCGCTTTGCTGCGACTGGGATGGGCCTGAACCGAGTGAGCCTCCGACTGTATCAACAGATCCGTTTTCTCCACCTATGCGCTCTGCCGGGACGGTAACGAGCTCGTGTTTGCCTTTTCCTAACCCGGCCCCGCCGCCTTGACCGCTTCCTTGACCGCCAGAGCCATTACCATTGCCGCTTCCATTGCCATTTCCATTTCCGTTACCGTTACCGTTGCCATTTCCTTGCCCCGAACCATTGTTTCCATTCCCAGGCTGGCTTGCCGGGTTCGCCCCTTGATTCGGATTGGCACCTGCTCCCGGTGTAGCTGCAGTTGGCTGATTCCCGGGTGCCCCAGATGCTGGAGTCGCCTGGCCCGTTGCTGCCGTTCCTGTCCCAGCTCCACTCGCTCCAGCATTTCCTGCTTGTGTGCCGGCACTGGCAAGCGTCATTTGCGACTGATTGAGCGAAGCAGCCGCATGTATAGCTGCGAGCATGGCTTGCTGAGATTGCTGGATGCCCGTCATGGCTTGCATCAAGCTGTTCTCGAGCTCAGTCATCGCTTGAGGCACTTGTCCTTGGGCTGTTTGTTGAGCTGCCTCCGCCAGTTGTTTGGCGATATCCTCCAGCTCCTTTGAGTCAGCAGACTCTGCCTCTTTTTTCAATTGCTCTGCTGCACTTGCAAGTTCACGAGCGATCTCTTCCCGCTCTTTTTGCGGCATGCTTTCCATGGCTTTTGCCATTTGTGCCAGAGCCTCGGTCATCGCTTGTCGATCTTTCGCTTCCATCGCGCCAGCCAGGGCTTGTGTCCCTTCTTGATTACCCAAGCTGCGCTGGAGTGCTTGCAGCGCTTTTTCTTTGCGCTGCTCCGCATCTCTGACCTTCTCCAATTGTTTTTCCGCAGCGCGCAATGCATTTTGACGTTCTGCCGGGTCGTCTGCTTTTGCCAAAGCCTTTTTTGCCTGCTCCAGCATTTCCTCCAGCTGCTTTTTCTGCGCGTCCGTTAAGCCTGTATTCTTTTTCACGTCCTGCTTGATTGCCTCTACTTCTTCCTCGACCTGCGCGATGGCTTTCTTTTCCTCTGCAATCTGGGCCAGTCGCAAGTCTTGAGGATTCGGCCAAAGAAACAGTACCAGACAAACCAATAGCAAGCTGCTGGTGACATACACCTTTTTTTGGACCAGCGACCAGATGCGGAGGCTCTCTACGATTTGCGGCAAATTTTTACGCAGATGCTGTAGGGCGTCTTCCCTCTGCATACCTGCTACCATTGACTGATTCTCTTGATTCTCCCATGCTGTGACGACTCGCTGGGCCAAACCATTACCGTCTGCCACTTGCGCACATTGGAGCCAGGTAGGGCGCATCCAAAGCGCACGCACCAGACCTGTGATGACAACAAGCACTGGGAGCACAACCGCGATCCAATGGTAAAACGGAATCGGCCAGATGCGGGCAAGGAGGAGGAGCATCAAACTCGCCCCCATTCCCCACAATCCATAGACAGTTAACTGCTGTATCCATACACGCAATCCCAATTGCTTTCGAATGGGTGCAAGCAGTGACTTCAGCTCGTCGTTCGCTCTAGAGGTAAACATGGCTTATTGCTCCTCTTTTGCTTTGCGAAATCTCGGTTTCACTGGCTGAATGAGATAGATGGAGAGTAACAGGCAGAATAGTGTAATAATCCCGAAAAACAAGCAGTAAACCGCGTACGGGTCCACATTCCCAATCCTGATCTGCGGCCCTTCTTCAAAAATGTTCAACATCGCAAACAACGGGTTAAAATTATGCAGGAGATGTGGCCAGTCCGGCATAGGCATGGATGACATGCTACCAGACCGGCGCTGGTACCGAATGAACTCTTTGATAATTTCCGCCAGTATGCTCGACCCGATCGCAAATCCGAACACCACCGCATAAGTGACAACCGTAGCGATACCAGTCCGTTTGATCAGCGTAGACATGAGCACACCAATGCTGCCGATGCCGAACATCGTGATGACGTAAAAGCCAAACACCTTGATCACTTGTGCAGGTGAAATTCCTCCATACAAAAAGACGATGGCATAGAGCGGGATGGTCGCAATGACCAGGAAGGTCATGAAGCTGAGTGACGCCAGCCATTTGCCTAAAATCAACCGTGTTGCGCTGACATTCGTGGTCAACAGCACACTCAACGTCTGGCGTTCTCGTTCACCGGAAATCACACCTGCTGTCAGTCCCGGCACTACGAAGCTGATCATCCCGAGCTGAAACACAGACAGCATCATGAACAGCTCGCGTGTATCATTCGGGTTGTAGTAGCTGCCGCCGTTTGTCATAAAGAAGATAATCGTGAGCGTCATTGCACCCAAAACGAGTAAATATAACAGGATGATCCACGGTGACCGATTGGTCCGCATCCGCATTTTCCATTCATTGAACAAGACAGGGTTGCGAAATCGTCTCAAGTCGCTCATGAGCCCACCCCTTTCGTAATTTCCAGGAAGATTTCTTCCAAATCACCTACTGCCTCATTAAACGCGGCAACAGGATAGCCTGACACCGCGAGCTCCCGCAGCAGCTCAACCTGTTCTTCGTCATTGCCTGAAAAGCCAGCAACGACCCAGTTCCCTTCACGTGTCACCCTGGTAATAACGGGCATCTCACGAAGGCGCGTCATTGCTTCCTCAACCCGATCTAACAGGCGAATGCGCAATACTCGCTGTTCTTGCATTTTCGAGTAAATCTCATCGACTCGTCCGAAGGCAACCAGATTGCCTTCCTCCACAATCCCGATGACGTCGCACATCTCCGCCAGCTCAGGCAATATGTGCGAGCTAATGATAATCGTCTTGCCCATATCCCGCAGTTCCTTCAAAATCTCCCGCAGCTCAATGCGTGCACGCGGGTCCAAGCCAGAAGCCGGTTCGTCCAAAATGAGCACTTCCGGATTGTGAACCAGCGAGCGTGCCAGTCCGAGGCGTTGCTTCATCCCCCGCGACAACGAGTCGACGTAGGCATCTCGCTTGTGGGTAAGATTCACCAGCTCTAATAACTGCGGAATGATTTGTTTTCGTTCAGCTGCCGGAATATCGTAGTTCGCACCGTAAAAATCAAGGTACTCTTCTGCTGTCAAATTGTCGTAGACACCAAAAAAGTCTGGCATGTAGCCGATCAGCTTGCGCACTTCCTTTGGATGCTTGGTCACTTCGTAGCCGCCTACGTATGCTTTCCCACTGGTCGGCTCCAATAAAGTCGCCAAAATAGACATCGTCGTCGATTTTCCTGCCCCGTTCGGACCGACGAAACCAAAAACGGTACCCTTGTCAATTTCGAGCGAAAGTCCTTTTAACGCTTCCATTTTGCCGTAGCGCTTGCGCAAATTTTGGATCTGGATCACTTTTTGCTCACCTTCCCTTCCACACTGACACTTGGAACCCCAATGTGGCGATCATCCTCAAACTGGTGGGCAAATTTGATGCGGACAATGCCGTCGCCCGAAACATAAGTAGTGGTCTTATCGCTTGTCATGACGTTGTTCATGAATGCTTTTTCAAATGGTTCGAAAGCTTTTGTCTTCCAGTTGTAAACCTCTTTTCCAAATGTCGTATTGTCCTCTGACCAGGTGTACAGATACAAATTGCTGATGGCAAGCTCCTGTCCTTCCTGATTCAAATTGATGTCAAAGGTAATATCACCAGCAGGGAGTCTAAAGCCATCTCCGAAGTCATCTACTGGAACTGAGCTGCCCGACATCGTCACATCAAATGATCCCGTCGGATAATAAATGTGTCCATCCTTGGATGGATTCACTTGCAGCGTCGAAGTGACCATCGCAATGCTGTTGTTCTCCGTATTTTCGTTTGGTACGACAGCCTCAGCAACTTGCGCATCGGTCCAGCCCACGAGTTTTACCACTTCAGACGGACCGCTACGTCTGTCCAGCATGTCCAGCATTTCCACGATGAGTTGCTCACGCGTTTCTCTTTCATAGCCATTCGATTGCATGTACTGCGGCAGCGCATGCCCCATATTCATCCGATGTTGATTCCGCCTTGCTTGTTGTTGAGGGGCAAACGGCAAGTTCACTTCGATACTGCTGCCAGCCGCCAACTGTGGAAACTCTTGTACCTGCATTCCTGTCGAGATCGTCACGTCTCTTAGCGAGTACTTCGTATGGTTCGTCACGGTTCCTTTCAGTGCGCCGTTTTCATACGACAGGTTCGATTCTATTTTTCCTACGTCCGATAAGGATTGCTCCGTCGCAACCTTGCGCATCGACCAAAATTCTACATCACGGAAATCAATATGGGTCTGATCAGGCTGTATGGAAATCCACGTTCTCGGAATTTGATCGATATAGTCTCCTTCAGTGACGGGTTGGGTTATGCCCTCTCCCTTTATAGTCAATCGATAGTCGTCATTACTCGGTACGAATAATGCGGTTACGCTCACTGCATTCGCCTGTCCGTTGTTTTGCAGTTCAACATAACCTACCTGATGCAGCTTTACACCCACCCCCCGCTGGATGGCACCAATCGAGAAGATTCCGATTCCCGCCAGCACCGAAAGGGCAGGGACAATCACCCACATGTAGCTTTGCTTGCGGCCTCTCCGCAAAATATAGAAAAGAACTGGCCCGACAACCAGGGCATAAATTCCGAAAAATACTGCGAACCAGCCAACCTCCGGAATTTTCAAGGATGGGACGCGATCAGCAGCATCGTGAAGCGGCCATACGTTGTCGATCATGCTCCTATTTGAAGTGTTGATGAAAGAACCAAAAGCCTTTACTAATGTATCTGCCCAAAAGCGACTGTTTCCAGCCCAACTGGCTACTGGTTCGGCCGCCAAATCATAAGCGACATACAACACTTTTCCGGCTCCCACGTTATGTACGGCCATCAGCGGAATATTTCCTTCGCTGTACAGAACTTTTCCTGCCTTCACTGTCCCATTGCTTACAGTAAAGGGGGATGTCAGTGCAATCGGGTTGGTCTTATCCGCTTTTAGACTGGAAAGTGTCTGTACGCTCGACACTCCAGTCACTTCTACTGGCGACAAATCACTCAAAACGCCTCCGGCTTTCTTGTACTGCGCTCCTCCGGCTAAAATCATCATCCCGCCAGAATTCGTCCAATCCCGAATCGCTTTAATCTGCTGTTCATTCAATGAATCCAAAGCAAAATTGTTGATCACGAGCATATTAAGCATCTGTAGCTGTGTACCTGTCACTGGCATATTGTCTGCCTTCATCGTCAAGAGCTGGACTGGGTTATGAATGGAGCCTTTCGGCAGTACACCAAGGAAATTAGCTGTGTCGGGATTTTCTGCCAGCACGCCAATCATCAATGTATCTTCGCTGTATGAAACACCTGTTACCGGAGTTTGCGCAATGATCTTATTATTTTGCATCAAAGCTACAAAAGAACGGCTATCCAGCTCTGATCCAGGAACGAGAATGGTTACCTGCTTGGTCACTCCGCTTGCAATCGAAACCGGCTGATAATTGGCAACTTCGAAGCGACTGTCTCCCCGTTCCCCCGTGGCGACATAAAGATCTCCTTCGATATCCGCCCCTCCATTTCTCACCGTGACCACAACGGGAACCATCCCCATCTCCCTGTACTTTCCTTCAATTCCGACTGTTACTCCCAGCTGAATGCTTCCCTCTGCCAAGGCTGTCCCCGTTAATCCTAAAGGAACACCTGCTACCAACAGGAGGAACGCACAGAAGGCCAGGAGCCATCGCTTACACTGCGCCGTTTTCATTCGTTCAAAACCTCCACGGACCATTCTTTTATCTTCCTATCTTTTCTACTCATACAATTATTGACGTTATTTCCATACAAATAGCTACATTTTTTTCAAAATGAAGTCGACTGGTCACTAAGTACAGAGTGAAAAATAGAAAAAACGTCAGGATTATGCTCTGACGTTTTTTTCGTAATCCTGCTATGACATGCCATACCCTACATCCTGAAGTCTCGCCGGATCAAACATATCGGCTATTGCCTGATGCACATGAGGCGGGTGCTCTGCCAATCGATGACACAAATACAAGTACCACTCTGTCCCATACGTGAGGTACAAGCGCACCGGAACCCCCTTTTCTCGCAAAGCATGAGCCAGTTCAGGGCGAACCCCGTATAACAACTCAACCTCTACATTCGGTCGATGCAAATAGTCTCGACGGGCTAGCTCGTCTACAATCGCTTGGTCGTGCGTGGCGAGTGAGCATTCTCGCCCGGCTTGCACACACATGTTTGCCAGCTCCAGATATCGTTCGTTCAACTCCACTGAACGCGCCAATGCGATTTCCTGGGGTTCCTTGAATGCGCCTTTGACCAAACGAATTTTTCCTGGGAGTTCTAGCACCCTTTTCACATCATCCAACGAGCGGTGCAAATGCGCTTGAATCGTAATGCCCACATTTTCATGTCGCTGTGCCAAGCGCTCATACATGCTGATGATCGCCTCTGTTTTTGTCGATTCCTCCATACTGATCATCAAATACTGGCCACTATGACTCGCCCGCTCCGCCAACTCGTCTACGTGGGCAAACGCCATCTCTAGATCCAGTAACAAGCCGAGATGGGACAGATCAAATGAAATCCCGACTGATGTATGTAGTTGGGAGCAATCCGCAGTTAGCGCCAGAAATTCCCGCTGCGCTTCATGAACAACCTGCAAATCCAGCGTATTTTCACCAATGTGTTCAACGGATAGACGGTAGCCCATTTTTTCCAAGCGTTGGGCTATTTTCATTGCATCCGCACGCGTTTCGCCAGTCACATAACGTTTGGCAGCAGTCAAAAGCAATGGATATAACAAGGGCGATGTTCTGACCACTTCCTTGATCCGTTCATCACGGGCGATTGTACGTAAAATCTCTGCGGTTCTTCTCATTTCTGGCGTCATCTTTCTCTCTCCTTTGGCAATGGCATACCTCTTCTCTTCCTTCACCCTACCATGGTACGCTTGTGTGGATTAGGTCCAGTTTCCCACTATTTTGAGAGGACCAGTTACATAAGGAGGCTCACACGCCTTGCTCTGGATGACCATTGACCGAGAGAAACCCATTCCGTTAATCAGACAAATCTACTCTGAATTGCGCACAAAGATTTTGAGCGGAGAACTGACAGCTGGCTTCAAGCTTCCTTCTACCCGCAAAGTAGCCAGCGAACTGCACCTCTCTCGCAATGTAGTGTTAGAGGCGTACGAGCAGCTATTAGCCGAGGGCTACATCGAGAGCAGACGTGGCTCTGGGTATTTTATTGCTTCGGGTATTTATTTGGAACAGCACGCTCGGGTGACAGATACTGGGTTGCCAAAAGTGGATCAGCCCTTCAACGAAGCCGAGAGCAAGCTGATCGATTTTCGTTCCGGTATTCCTGCTCTGGAGTACTTTCCTCGCAGCCTCTGGGGCAAAACCGTCCAGCGCGTCTGTCAGGAAGCGCCGCTGTCAGTATTTGGCTATAATCGTCCCGAGGGACGCACGGAGCTGCGCACGATTTTGTGTCGCTATTTGTATCGAACGCGCGGCGTTCAATGCGAACCCGAGCAAATCATTATGACATCCGGGGCTACTCAGGCGCTCACCCTGATTGCCAACGTGCTTCTGCGCCCTGATAGTCACGTCGTCATCGAGGACCCGATCACCCACGATATCCAAAGTATTTTCACCAGGACAGGGGCTCGTTTACTGCCTGTTCCGACAGATGCCTACGGGATGGATATGGATCAGCTACCGTCATTATCTGCCCATCGCCCCCGCTTCGTATTTGTCACTCCTTCTCATCAGTTCCCGCTCGGCGGCACCATGCCCATCCAGCGAAGACTTCAACTCATTCGTTATGCACGGGAAGCTGACTGCTACATTGTCGAGGATGATTACGACAGCGAGTTTCGCTACGATACCGCTCCCATCAGCTCCATTCAGGGGCTTGCCTCGGAGCGTGTTATCTACATCGGTTCCTTTAGCAAAATTCTTTCTCCCTGTCTACGCCAGGGATACCTCGTCCTCCCAAAAGCATTGGTAGCTTCCTATCAGCAAGCGAAATGGCTATCCGATTTGCACGCTCCTTCGATTGATCAGCTTGCCCTAGGGGTTTTTATCGAGGAGGGGCACCTAGAGAAATACGTGAATCGCGCAAAAAAGCTGTACAAAAAACGCCGACAATGCTTGATTGATGCTCTTCAGCTGGCTTTTGGAGATCGTATGCGTATTTGGGGGGAGGCTGCTGGTCTGCATATCGTAGCTGCTTTTCCAACGGTTCGCTTCACACCTGACGTCCTGACTGCACTGGAGCAAGCCGGAGTGCGTGTCTACCCAGTTGAGGAACACACCATTGTCAAAGACAAGCATACGGATAAAATCATTCTCGGATACGGCAATACCAATGAGACACAGATCAAAGAAGGGGTCGAGAGGATCAGGGCTGTTTTAACAAATATTGCGCTGGAGAAAACAAAACAAGCACAGTCATATCTTTAGAGCGAGAATCCCTGCATCTCTTGATTCACCGTGTTTTCCACCGTTTCAAAAAAAAGAGCCAAATCTCGATTGATCCACAAGATTTGGCTCAAGACTATTACGCTTCCGCTTCTATCTATTGAAAAAAAGAGGATAATTAGCGCCAGCCACCACAGCATCTAGGATGGCAATGCCGACAGAAATCTGGACATCTGCGTCTACGATCTCGATCCCAGTCACGCCCACGATCCCAATCTCGTCCTCGATCCCAGTCTCGACCACGACCCCAATCATCTCTTTGCCATGGATAATAGGAAGACTGCCCATACGATGACTGCCATTGCCCGCTTGGATAATTCACGTAACCGCCTTCTTTCCTCTTATTTTTTGTTGACTATATGTGTATATGCACGGTGACGTTTATCCGCATAGACTAATGACCTCCATACCAAATAAAAGGGTATCTACCTATGTTCTCTATCATCGTCATTTACCTATTTTCTTTACGGACAAACACCAAAAAACCGGTATTCCTACGAATAGGAATAACCGGCTTTTTACAACCCTGATGCCCTTATGATTTCGTCCACAGTTCTCTGCGAGAAGTGGTTACAGAAGTTGCACCCGCTTGAATGGCGCGATCTACGTCATCCATTGTGCGAATAAATCCTCCAGCGATAACTGGAATTTTGGTTCGTACAGTGATTTCTTCGATCAGGTGGGGAATGATTCCTGGCAAAACCTCGACGTAATCCGGCTTGGTTCTCTCCAGCTGAGTAAGGCTGCTATCTAATGCCATCGTATCAATGAGAAAAAGTCGTTGGATGGAAATGAGTCCTTTTTTCTTGGCAGCAAGAATAGCACTGTTCCGTGTGGTGATGATACCTTCGGGCTGTGCTTCTTGCGCAAGAAACTCCATCGCATATTCATCCGACTTCAAGCCGTCAATGAGATCAGCATGGATCAGCAGTTTTTTCCCGAACGCTCTTGCCCGTTTTCCCAGTGGCTTTACTTGCGCTACATGAGCATTCAGCAAAATAATGCGCTCGTAGGAGCTTTCCATGAGTTCATCAAATTCTTTTAACGTCCGGGCTGCAGGAAGTATGACTTGATTGATCTGGTTTGCCAATCACGAATCACCCCTATTGAAATGTTTTCGCAAGATGATATTCCTCTTCAAACGCTTTTATTTCATGTTCTTTCCTCTCATCCGACCATTGCAGCTCATGCGCGAGCTCTTCTCCAACCAATCGATACACAGGCTCCAGTGTATCTCTCTCGAAGAATAGTCTGCCACTGCGACGAATCAGAAAATCGCTCATGGTCATGACCATTTCTTCCTCTACAGCGTAGCGCAGTTCTGCTTTCAACAGTGCTTCGATTGGAGACACATTTTGAGCATTTTGTGACAAAAGCTCCTGGCACATCGTTACGATTTTCTCACTGTTGCTTCCATATTTCCCGACGAGAACACGGATTTGTTCCTCGGTGATTCCCCATTGGCGAAGCCGCTCTGCCTGTGCTTTTACAAATACAGGAATCTTGGCTGCGGAGTCAAATTTCCCGCCGGAGAGGACGATTTTATCTGTCTGACAAGCTCCAAATGCTCTGCCCTCTTCTTCGGTCAACTGCTTGACCACCACATCGACAATACGCTCGGCCATCTTGCGGAAGCCCGTCAATTTTCCACCAGCGATCGTAATCAGCCCGCTTTTGGAATAAAAAATCTCGTCCTTGCGTGACAATTCGGATGGGGACTTGCCATCTTCATGAATCAGCGGTCTGAGTCCTGCCCAGCTGGAGCTGACATCCTGTTCCGTCAGTTTCACAGATGGGAACATCTCGTTCGCGGCATTCAACACATACTCCATGTCTTCTCTCGTCACCGTTGGCCGCTCCAGCACACCTTTGTAATTCGTGTCAGTTGTACCGATATACGTACTGTTATTCCGCGGAATGGCAAACAACATGCGCCCATCGGATACATCGAAATAAACGGCCTGCTTCAATGGAAGTCTGTTATATGGTACGACCAGATGGACACCTTTTGTCAGGTGGAGGCGCTTGCCGTACAGGGAGTGGTCTTTTTCTCGTAGCTGATCCACCCAAGGACCTGCTGCGTTGACGATTTTTTTGGCATGGAGGGAGTACTCCGTACCCGTGAGCAAATCCTTCGCGCTAATTCCGATGACCTTGCCGTTTTCATAAATAAAGCCAGTGGCTTCGGTATAGTTCACGCAGAGGGCTCCGTGCGAGCTTGCTGTTTTCATGACCTCAACGGTAAGCCTTGCATCATCTGTCCGGTATTCGAAATAGAGCCCGCCGCCCTTGAGAATATCACGGCGCAAAAGCGGTTCTGCCTCCACGGTTTTCTGTTTGTTCAGCATGATGCGTCGTTCTTTTCTTTCGACTCCAGCCAACACATCGTAAACATATAAACCAATAGAGGTTGCCAGCTTGCCATAGGTACCGTTTTTCACGATTGGCAAAATCATTTTTTCAGGGATGACGATATGTGGCGCATTGCGATACAAAATGGCTCGCTCTCTGCCTACTTCCCGCACCAGTTGCACATCGCCCTGCTTCAAATAGCGCAATCCTCCGTGAACCAGCTTCGTAGAGCGACTGCTGGTGCCCGCAGCGAAGTCCTGTTTTTCCACGAGTCCAACGGTAAGTCCTCTCGCGGCTGCATCGAGGGCAATACCTGCTCCCGTCACCCCACCGCCAATTACCAAAAGATCGAGTTGTTTGTTTGCCATTTTATCCAGACAAGCCTGGCGTTGACTTGATGATAATGCATGTTGATCGTTCATCGTTCTTCTCATCCTTTCTAAAAGAAAAAGACAGCCAATATCCAAAAGAAGCAATGCAATCTCATTGCCCTTCTGATACTGGCTGTCTCCGTAGTCTCCACAGCATGATTAACTTATCTCTAACTTTAGACCTCTTTTACGCAAAAATCAATGCCTAATCTTGTAACCCATCGTTGCCGTTACAGCTTGCTTCCAACCTGCGTACAGCTCTTGGCGCACTTCCTCCGCCATATCCGGTGAGAAGGAGCGCTCCACCACTTTGTTATTCACGATATCTTCCTTGCTGCCCCAATACCCGACGGCAAGCCCTGCCAGGTAAGCTGCTCCCAGCGCGGTCGTTTCATTGACACGCGGACGCTCTACCTCTGAATTCAGGATATCGGACTGGAACTGCATCAAAAAGTTGTTCGCCACGGCTCCCCCGTCTACCGCCAGCTTTTGCAGCCGGATGCCGGAATCAGCCTCCATCGCTTCAAGCACATCCCTTGTCTGATAAGCCAGAGACTCCAGCGCTGCCCGAATCAAATGATCTTCCGTCGTTCCACGGGTCAAACCGAAAATCGCGCCTCTAGCTTCCATATCCCAATACGGCGCTCCCAAGCCAACAAAGGCCGGAACCATATAGACACCCTCTGTACTGTCAACAGCGAGTGCGTGCTTTTCCGAATCCGATGATTTTTCGATCACCTTGAGTCCGTCACGCAGCCATTGAATCGCCGCACCAGCTACAAAAATACTGCCTTCCAGGGCATACTCTACCTTGCCATCCACGCCCCAGGCAATGGTCGTCAGCAACCCGTTTTTGGATGCAACTGCCTTTTCTCCGGTATTCATTAGCATGAAGCAGCCTGTTCCGTATGTGTTTTTGGCCTGCCCTTCCGCAAAGCACGCCTGCCCAAACAGCGCAGCCTGCTGGTCTCCGGCAATCCCGGCAATCGGAATCTGGAATTCGAAGAGCTTCTCGTCTGTGTAGCCGTACAATTCGCTGGAAGGACGGACAGCTGGCAGCATGCTTTTCGGAATTTGCAGCATATACAACAGCTCGTCGTCCCACTCCAGGGAATGAATATTAAACATCAACGTGCGTGAAGCATTGGAATAGTCGGTCACATGCACAAGACCATTGGTCAGCTTCCAAATCAGCCACGTATCAATGGTTCCAAACAAGAGGTCGCCTTTCTCTGCTCTTTCCCGTGCTCCCTCCACATGATCGAGCAGCCATTTTACCTTTGTGCCGGAAAAGTAGGCGTCAATCAACAGTCCTGTCTTTTCGCGAACGGTTTGCTCATAGCCTTGCTCTTTCAACTGGTTGCAAATATCGATGGACTGTCTGCTTTGCCATACAATCGCATTGTGGATGGGCTTACCCGTGTGCTTATCCCATACCACGGTTGTTTCCCGCTGATTGGTAATCCCGATTCCTGCGATTTCTTCCGGTTTCACATGATTCTCCAGTAAAACCGCTTTCAAAACTTCCAGCTGTGATTCCCAGATTTCCTCGGCATTGTGCTCCACCCAACCCGGCTTCGGATAGATTTGCGTGAATTCCTTCTGGGCAACACCGATAATGGCACCTGATTTATCGAATAAAATAGCGCGAGAGCTCGTGGTTCCCTGATCGAGGGAAAGCATATATTTATTTTCCATGATAATATTCCTCCTTCACTCATATGGAATCGCCTTCATTATTTCCTGTATGTCTAGGAACGTGCACTTTCGGATGCGAGTCGCTCCTTGCTGCCGATTGATTTTTTCGTTGTCATGCCGACCACGATGGCAATCACCATGAAAGCCGCTAATGCTATTACACCTGTCAGTGAATGGTCTGTAAACGTCCATTTGTAAAAAAATGCTCCACTTACAGCTCCAATGATAGGTCCAACAACAGGAATCCATGCGTAGCGCCAGTTGGACTTTCCTTTGCCGTGGATGGGCAAGAGGGCATGGGCGAGGCGGGGTCCGAGGTCACGGGCTGGATTGATCGCATATCCAGTAGTACCACCAAGAGACAAACCAATTGCTACGATCAGGAAGCCGACGATAAACGGATTGAGTCCTTCTGCAAATTTATTCGCTCCGATCGCCAGTAGACCGAGCACCAAGAAAAACGTACCTAAAATTTCGCTGAAGAGATTTGCGATTGTATGGGGAATCGCGGGACCTGTTGCAAATACCCCCAATTTGGCTCCGGCATCATCCGTCTCACGCCAATGCGGGTAATAAAAGATCCAGACAAACGTCGCGCCCATAAATGCCCCAATCAGTTGAGCCGCTATATAGCCCGGCACATGCTCCCACGGAAATTGACCGATGCTGGCCAGTGCAATCGTAAGTGCCGGATTCAAATGCGCTCCGCTAATGCTTCCTACCGCATACGCTCCGCACGCAACTCCCAGCCCCCAGCCCAGCGTAATCACAATCCAACCGCCGTTTTGGGAATACGCCTTTTTCAAGTTCTGTCCGGCGCAAACACCTGCCCCCAAAATGATCAAGATCATTGTCCCGATCAGTTCCCCTACATAAATAGACATGCCCCATCCTCCCCCTTTTTGGAAAAATTGTAAAATCACTTCCGTAAAGCGCTTACAATTTGCCAACTCCTTTGTGGTTTGTCTAGAGAGAAAATAAAAAAGCTAATACTCGCAACCTGAGAGCGAATGCCCTCATTTTGCAAATATTAGCTGATCTCCCAATCTCCACAGCACTATTAACTTAAGACCTACTATATAGCCACTGCTCAAAATTTGTCAAGAATTCCTTTCCTTCACTTTTGCCAGTTCTCGCATCAAGCCAGGCAAAAAGAATAACGGATAAATCAGCAGGTACAGGTTCGGAATCCACCAAGACCAATCAAAATCTGCCTTGAACGCCCAAAAAGCGATTGCCTGCAACCCCGAACAGGACGTCAAAATGAGCGACAGCATGGCGAGCGGTTTCCAGATGTGCCGTCCTCTGCGATAGGCGTACAGACTGGCAAAGCCCGTGATGGAAATGAAGATATCCAATGGAAAAAAGGACAGGTTCCATGCGAGCAAATTGGGGTCGTAGTAATCCTGATACAAGTATTCCACAGGGAGAAGCTCCAAAAATGTAATGAACCAGTATGCGACAAAAGCCACATCGGTGACCCAGAAGAAAACGAGCATAGCTCTCACATTTTTCTCACTCATTTCGCCTCAGCTACTCCTGTATCTTTAGAAGATTGCGCGTGAGAGGAGTCTCCCAGATTCAACAGCACACAGCCCACGATGATCAGTCCGACAGCAATTACTTTTTTGACAGTGAAGGCATCCTTGAAGACCACCACACCAATGACCGCGATGATCGCCGTGCCGAGACCAGACCAAATAGCATAGGCAGTCCCGACCTCCATTTCCTTGAGCGCCAGGCTCAGCGACGAGAAGCACAAAATATAAAAGATAAACATCATCACACTGGGGACAGGCTTGCTCAGCCCGTCAGACAGCTTCATCGATGTTGTTCCAGCCACCTCTAGCAAAATGGCCATTAATAGATAGACCCAACTCATTATGTTCCTCCTACTTACTTGTTTGAAGACGATGAATCAACGATGCCGCCTAGTAAAATATCGATGACCGCGTCCAGTGCATCGCCAATCGTCACATGATGCTGGTTCGCCAACTGCTGATCAATTAGCTGGTTGAGCGTCCCGGTATACATCTGAATCAAGATCGGAAGCTGGATACGACGAAACACTCCCTCCTCTACCCCTTGCTCCAGAATGATCCGAACATGCTCCCACTCCTGTTGATTGAACTCGTCGATCAGCTTCCATTGCTCGGGATAGTAGCGCTTCAGCTCGTACCACACGCGCAGGTCCGTTCGTGAGAAGTTGTTCGGGACGAGTGCGAGGAGCTGTCGCATCTTCTCTACCAAATCGATGTCAGGATCATGCAAAATCCGATCTTCCGCTTTACGCAAATCCTCAATGTTTTCTTCAATGACTTTAGTGATCAAAGCCTCTTTCGATGGAAAGCTCGCATACAACGTCTTGGTGCTAACACCTGCGCGCCGAGCTAAATCAGACATGGTAAAACGGACGCCCTTGGTCTCAATCTCATGATAAGCGCATTGTAGGATTCGCTCCTGCATGTTCTTGCCCCCTCTAGAAAACGAGGAAAATATTTTATTTTTCATATTTTCCAAAACGTACTCTTATCATAAAGGCGTACTCATAGCTTGTCAACAACCGCCAAACCACGCTTGGCTCAGCGCCTCGATACCAGGATCGATTTTTTCCAATGGAATGCCCGCGAAGCCTAGGAAAAACTCTTTTGGCAGGGGATTGGGTGGCACCAGCCAAGTAAACGATGCGGACGAGGCTCTCACACCTGCCTGAATCGCTAGCTTTTTCAACTCCTCCTCGCTTCGCTCACTGTTCACCCGAAGCAGGACATGAAAACCCGCATCGGCTCCGATAACAGTCGCCCTTTCGCCAAAATGCTTGTGCACAGCCAGCAGCAACGCATCGTGCTTTTTACGGTACAGCTTGCGCATTTTGCGGACATGCTTTTCAAAGTATCCTTTTTCCATAAAGGCTTCCATCGTCCGCTGATGCAGTCGGGATGAGGATGGTTCCAGCAGTGTCTCCCGCAGCAGGCTGTAGTACGTATCCAGCAGAGATTCTGGCAAAACCATGTACCAAATGCCTAGTGCAGGTGCCAATACCTGCGCAAAGCTCCCCATATAAATGACATTCGCATGCGGGAGCAAGCCTTGCATAGATGGAATCGGTCTGCCATGGTAACGAAACTCTCCGTCGTAATCGTCTTCGATGATGTACCCTCCCACACTTTTGGCCCATTCGAGCAATTGCAGTCGCTTGGATATAGGCATGATCATCCCACGTGGGTATTGATGAGCCGAAGAAACGGCAGCCAACCGAACCTCTGACTCGTATAGCTCACTGACGCTAATTCCATCCTCTGCCAGTGAGATCGGCACCACGTCATAGCCGTGCTGGCGAAACGTATTGGCAAACAGCAAATACCCCGGATTTTCTACGCCGATGCGTTGGAACTGCGACTTTACCATCAAACAGATCAGGGACAGCAAGCCAAACTGGTCCGACCCAATCACCACTTGATTCGGTGAACAAGCGACGCCCCTGTACCTGCGCAGGTAATCAGCGATTTGGCTCCTGAGTCCAGCCTCGCCTTGTGGATCGCCATAAAAAAGATTCTCCTGCTCCTCTATGTGAAGTGTCTCATTGTACAAACGCCGCCAAATCACGGTTGGAAATAACGAAAAATCATTGCGGGAGAGATGAAAGTCATAGACGTACTCCCGCTCGTCACGCAGCATAGGCCGCTGGATGGTTTGTATGCTCGCACCCGGCTTTACCTCTGGATCAGGCAATTTCTCCACATAGTATCCACTGCGCGGTTTGCTCTGGATAAAACCTTCTGCCAGCAGCTGCTGATACGCCATTTCCACAGGTGTTGTGCTTAAGCCCAGCAGGTCAGCCAGCTTGCGAACAGACGGCAGCTTGCTACTCACCGCCAAGCGTCCTGCGACGATCTCCTTTTTCAAATAAGCATAAAGCTGTACGTATTGCGGCTCGTTGTCGTTTTCCTGCCAGTTTGGGGTCAAGAGCATCTCGATTTCCCCCTCCATCTGTCCTTTTCATTTTCGTAAAACTGCACATTTTCAAGTATACACTTGCTCGTTATCCTAAAAAGAAAGAAGTTTTGCACGAACAGGAGGACAACGACTATGTCTGTGACACAACAAGAGAACACAAATGCAGCGGTTCGCTTTTTGGAAGGAGAACGTGTCTTTTTGCGACCGATTGGCACAGAAGATACCGAATTATACTTCCGCTCCTTGTTCAACAAGGAAACGCGTATGTTGACTGGTACCCAAAAGCATTTCACGCGTGAGCAAATCCACCTGTACATCGCGAACAAAGGCCCGGACTCTTCCAGTGTCCTCTTATTGATCTGCCTGTGCGAAAATGATCAGGTGATTGGCGACGTTCAAATTGGCGATATCGATTCGAAAAATCGCAGCGCCTTCATTCGAATTTCTATTGATCAAAATGCCTATCAAGGCAAAGGCTACGGAAGCGAAGCTCTTCTGCTGATGCTCGATTATGGTTTTGGCATCCTCAATCTGCATCGCATCGAGCTAAACGTATTCGCCTTTAACGAACGCGCCATCCACACGTATGAAAAGCTCGGCTTCCAGCGGGAAGGCGTACAGCGACAAGCGCTTTATTACAACCATGCCTATCACGACTCCATTCTCATGTCCATGCTGGCAGATGAGTATCGGGCGAAGTATTTGAAATAGCAAATGGAAAACGCACCGGGGATAAGGATAATCCAACCCAGGTGTGTTTTTGCATTTCAGCAGGGACTCCACAAAAAAGAATTCACTGTAGGTAAATACGATCCATAAGGAGTATAATTGTCTAAATGGTAGGAAAATCCATCTATTTCCCAGTAATCCCTTCAAGAAAGAGAGATTGATATGAAAAGAAAACTCCTGATCACCCTAAGCTTGTTCATCGTGCTGAGTGTATTGACGGGTTTCCAATCTGCATCAGCCAACACCTTGCAACAGTCATTACAATCTAACCTTGTCCCTGTTTCAAAAATGGAGCTTCCTGCAAAAACCATCATCGGGTTTGGAGAAGCTACGCATGGCAACAAGCAATTCACTACGCTGAAGTTAGATATTTTTAAACATCTGGTCGAAAAACAAGGCTATCGCGTATTTGCCATCGAAGGAGATTTTGGCGGTGGACAAAAGGTCAATGAATACATTTTAGGCGGAAGTGGAACTGCGCAGGATGCCGCAAAAGCCATCGGGTTTACGATTTACCATACAGAAGAAATGGCGGCCCTTCTCTCTTGGATGCGCTCCTTTAATGAGCAGCGAGATGCCAAAGATCAAATTCATTTTTATGGCTTTGACATGCAACGCTATGACCATAACAAAAACGGGCTATTCTCCTATTTGAAAAAAGTTGATCCAGCGTACGCAACCAAGTACGAGAAGCTGCTTACGAATCTGAATGATCAGACGGTGTATGATCAAAAGATCGCCCTCGTACAGGAAGCGCTCACCCACATAAAAAGCTTGATGGAACAGATGAAACAAAACCAATCCGTCTACATCGCGAAAAGCTCTGAGAAAGAATATGAGCTGGCTATCGCCTTCGCAGAATCAATCAAGCAAAACGCTACACTGCGCGGAACAAACACAAACTATGGCAACACTCGTGATCGCTATATGGCTGACAAAGTGATGTGGATTTTATCGTTTGAAAAGAAACATTACGGTCGCAATAACCTGTTCATCACCGGACACAATGGACACATTGAAAAGACCTCCACTTCCGCAGGAATGACAACCTGCATGGGGGCACATCTCGCAAAAGCCCTAGGGGACCAATATTACGCAATCGGAAGTGAATTCTATGAAAGCACCTTCCTTGCAAAAGACGCCACTACCAATGAGCGCAAAGCGTTTGCTGTAAAAAATAGTGGCAAAGATCGGCTAGCTGTTCTGTTTGCACAGACAAACATGGCAGATGGATTCCTTGATTTTGCCAAGACAAAGCATCATCAGGATTTTTACACCTATCTGAATAAAGGGCAGTCTATCAGTGCAATTGGTGATGTCTTTAGTGGATGGTATGGAAAAATGGAGAAGATGTATACGTTGCAGATGGTGCCGGCAAAAGCTTTTGACGCGATCATCTTCGTGCGAACGGCTACTCCTTCGGTTATGATAACGGATTAACGGGTGGACATTTTCCTGGTAAAAAAGTTACGGCAGCCATTGAAACTGGCTGCCGTTTTTTGAGGGTATGCGATTATTGCTCCAATACCTTTTCAAGCTCGCCGCACCAATTGCTCCAGCCATACTTGGCTCCCCCCAGTGCTTGAGCATTTGAGATTCCGGTTTGTTCGAGATGAAGGTTAACCTTTCCGTTTCCTAAATCCTGCAACGTCCAGGTGACAGTGTGCTTTTCTCCTCCACTGCACCACGTATAGGACAACCGGTGTGGTTCTTCTACGATAAGCACTTCGCCTTCAACAATTCCATCCCAATATTCGGTCGGCTGAGTGCGAAACTGAAAGTGGTGTCCGATGACGGGCTTAAAATCATTTTCCATCGCTTGCCCGGTATGGACGTTGACCATCCACTTGGTAAGCTTGTTTGCATCGGTTAAAGCGGACCAGAGCTTCTCCATCGATGTCTTGTACTGAAAATCCAGGGATAATGTTAAACTCATTCTTCTTCCTCCTCTAAAAATTGGTTCAAGCGCAGCATATTCGTACTCCAGAACTTCGTGTAGAAAGCCAACCAATCTTGAATTTCTCTAAGTGGAGCGGCGTTTAGCCTAAATCGCGTTTCTCTGCCGACTTTTCGGTCAAGTACCAGTCCGGCCTCTTTAAGGATTGTCAAATGCTTGGATACCGCTGTGCGCCCCATTTGAAACTGTGCCGTTAATTCATGAAGCGGCATCTCCTCTGCCTCTGCTAACAGGCGAATCAGTTGACGCCTGGTTGGATCTGCAATCGCATCAAACACATCCCGTAACGGGTTGTTCTCGCTCACAACACTCCCTCCAAAATCTGATTTTCTGTAGTGTAGTGGGGATAGCCGTTAATTTCTGCAACCTCCCTAAAGTTTGCGGCTCATCGGACGTAGCGCCCACGAGGCGATATTTAGTGCAGCATATGAAAGCGGAAGGATTATGTAAAACCCGTACGCTCCATAATCGTTCGCAAGCGCATGAGATAAAGCCGCACCAGTCATTAAAAAGAAGATACCAGCTGAACCCATTCTTTAAGACGAGGAAAACCTGGGATGATGAGAGCAATGGCTCCAAGCACTTTCCATATCCCGAGAATGGTCAAAATGTATAGCGGGTAACCAAGATTCGTCACTAACTCGATGTTTCCCCCAAATTGCATCAGCTGTCCAATACCACTTAGCATAATAGCTACTGCGAGTAGTAATGTGACTGACCAATAGGCCATCATTTTTCCTCGGGGATTGGTTTCTGCTTTCGCGATTGTTTCCACACCGTTAATTTGACCCATATGTTTCCCCCTCATAATGGTTTCAAATGAAACTTAATTCAAATTCCAAACTTTCCAAATGACTAACTGCTGATTGGACACCAAATAGTGTCACTTTGATAATACGACACCATTTGGTGTCCTGTCAACAACGTTCTTTACCAAAGCCAGTGTATTTGTCCCCTAACTGCATGCTAAAAAGCCCCGGCGCGTTCATGCCGGAGCTTGGTGATTGTCACTCGATTCTGGATAACTGCCTGTTAACGTAACCCTTGACTAAGTTCTACGATCCTATCCTTCACATTTCCAGTGCTAAGTCCCCCGTGGTAACAAACCACAGATGCAATGTCGAGGTCTACATACTTTTTCAACGAGAGTCTAGCTGCATTCATATCTGGTGTGGTCGGGGCATGAATGCCTTCGAGCACACCATTTACACTGTACATCGAATCTCCGGCAATGAGGGTCTTGCTTTGCTTTACATACAGGCTGATATGACCGGGAGTATGACCAGGGGTATGGATGACGCGAATCCCGCCGCAAAACGGCAGTTCTTGACCGTCACTCACGGTATGGTCCACTTTGCCTTTCGGAGGATTCTCAAGGTCTCCGTCTTTTAAAAGTGGGAATTCCCCCTGAATATACGGCTTATCCAGTTCGTGTGCATAAACGTGAACCTGACCTCCGCACTCCTGCAAAATCTCTGGAAGACTACCGATATGATCCACATCCTGATGCGTCAAAATCACAGCTTTTAGTTTGTTGAACGGTACCCCTGCCTTTTCCATGGCCACGCGTAAATCTTCCATTTGTCCTGGGAATCCGGTGTCTATTAAAACAGCCATGTCTTCATCCCACAAAAGAATCGGATGAATGATATTCCCTTGAAAATCCAGATGAAGCATTTCGACTCCCTTTGAAATCTCCATTAATCAGCCCTCCGTAAAATCAAATTTTTACGTAAGGTTATATTATTGTGTTGGTTTCGTTGTTGTCAACCATTTTATAAAAAAAGCCATTCCTTAAAGGAATGGCTTCTTCATTCATTATTCATTCAAAACCGGATCTGCATGATCAGTTGC
>NZ_PXZN01000028.1:0-2284 GCF_003013445.1 Brevibacillus sp. NRRL NRS-603
TCCACAGCTGGCTGACCTTCCTCCAAAATCTGCTTGGAAAGAGACGTCGCGGCTGAGAAGCCAGTCGCGTACTTATACACATAGAAGCCACGATAGAAATGAGGTATCCGCGCCCATTCCAAATCAACTTCGCTGTCTACGACCATATCTGGACCGTGATAGGCAACATTGAGCTCACGGTAAATCGTACTGAGAGATTCGGCTGTCAGCGGTTCTCCCTGCTCTTCTTTTGCGTGCACGATTTTCTCAAACTCGGCAAACATGGTTTGACGGAATACGGTGCCACGGAACTGCTCCAGATAATGATTAATCAAATACATACGCTGTTTCTTATCTGTCGTCGTCTCGAGCAAATGATTCATCAGCAATGCTTCGTTCAGTGTGGAGGCTACTTCTGCTACGAAAATCTTGTAATCAGCATACGTATAAGGCTGTGCGTGATTGGAATAGTAGCTATGCAAAGCATGCCCCATCTCATGTGCCAGCGTAAACATATTGTTGATATTGTCCTGATAGTTCATGAGGACAAACGGATGGGATGTATAAGCACCCCATGAGTAGGCTCCGCTTGTCTTCCCTTCGTTTTCATGCACATCGATCCAACCGTTGGAAAAGCCCTCATCCAAAATGCGACCGTACTCCTCACCTAGTGGATGAAGTGCTTCTTTGATCGTAGAGACAGCTTGGTCATAAGGGATTTTCATGTCCGTTTCAGGTACGATCGGCACGTACAAATCGTACATGTGCAATTCATCTACGCCCAATAATTTTTTGCGCAAGGCAATATATCGGTGCATGAGCGGAAGATGCTCATGGATCGTTGCAATCAGATTATCATACACAGGGAGCTCCACATTGTCAGCAAACAAGGCTGCGTACAGGGCAGACGGATATTTTCTCGTCCGAGCGTAGAAAACATCCCCTTTGATGGCAGATGTCAGCGAGGCCGCGATCGTATTACGGAACTTACCATATGTACTGTACAATGCTTCGAATGCTTCTTTGCGCACGCGTCGGTCCTTGCTTTCCATGAACTGCGTATAGCGTCCCTTGGTCAGCTCGACTTCTTCGCCGTTTTCATCCGTGATCATCGGAAATTTCATGTCAGCGTTGTTGAGCATCCCAAAAATTTTGGATGGAGAGGACGCAAGCTCGCTCATGTTTGCCAGTAATGCTTCTTCCTCGGCGGATAGCGTATGTGGCTTAAAGCGAGTAATCTCTTCCAACAAAATGCGGTAGTGCTCAAGACCTTCTACCTCTTTGATCCACGTCTGCAAGTCTTCCGTGGGAATCGCCAAAATCTCTGGCTGTATATACGAAATGGAACCGTATACTTGCGTGCTCAGACTAGTTGCTCTGTCAGTCAACCCTTGATACTTGCTGTTCGCATTGTCTTCGTCTCGACGCATACGTGCATAGACGTACACTTGGTCAAGCGTCTTCAACAATTCATCTTGCAGAGTCAACACGGCCAGCAACTGTTTACCGGAAGTAACCAGAGAGCCTTTCATTGCTGCAATTTTTTCTGTGAGCTGTTTTACTTTTTGTACGTCCGCTTCCCAATCATTATCTGTGGGATACATGTCCTCAAGACGCCATTTGTATTCAGCGGGGACGTCACTGCGTTTCGGCAGTGTTTTGCTTTTATTCACCGTGATCACTCCCTCGTTATTCATGTAAGATGAAATGGTCAAATCATCCATATGTGTATCCTATCGTATTATGCCTACAGGTTCAAATCAATCAGGCACTTCCACGCTTTCCACAGAAAAAAAGCCGACCTTTCCCGAAATGGAAAAGTCAGCTTCTCCCTACTCCAATATAGTGAAAGCCCGCTTCCTTTACCTCCTGGTTTGGCCAGGCATTTCGTCCGTCTACCAGCAGAGGCTGCGCCATGCTTTGATGAACCCGTTTCCAATCCAGTTGGACACACTGTTCCCATTCTGTGACTAATAATGCGGCGTGTGCTCCCTCGCATGCTTCTCCCGCGGATTGCGTATACGCGATCTGTGGAAACTGTTTGCTGACATCAGATGCTCCAATCGGATCATACGCCTTCACGGAAGCACCTTTTTGCAGGAGTGCTTCTATCAATTTGAGCGATGGCGCTTCGCGGATGTCATCTGTATCCGGTTTAAACGTCAACCCCAGAACGGCAATTTGTTTGCCTTTCAGATCAGGGAGTTGCAAGCACAGCTGCTCCAAAAACCAGACAGGCTGCGTATTATTCACCTCTCGCACTTTATCCAAAATACTTAAGTGAATATTGTGCTCAGCTGCGAGC
>NZ_PXZN01000029.1:0-63260 GCF_003013445.1 Brevibacillus sp. NRRL NRS-603
TACAAACAGTCTAATACAATAAAAGTAATCTGAAATGATAGCGGTGTAAACGAAATTTGAAAAGTAAAATAATAAAACTTTATAAAGTCAATCCGAAAAATAAAATATATTTTATATAATAAAAAAACGACTTACATCTTACTATTGAATATGAAAAACTAGATTTAATCAACAATATTTTTTCGAGAAACTGTATTTTTACTCATAAAACAAGGCGTGCTCATGTGCTGTGCACGCCTTGTTTTATTTGATTGATCAACTAATATCCGGACATTCTATGCTTCGATAATTTTGTAAATCAACGGTTGTTCTCCGTCGATTGCCGTCGAAATCTGGAAGGCTCCTTCCATTTCCTTCAAGGCATTTTGCAGAAGATGCTCTTCGTTGGCATGGATGGTGACCAAAACCTCTCCAGCCTTCACCTGATCCCCGCGTTTTTTGTGCAGAACAAGACCTACTGCCAAGTCAATTGGCATTTCTTTTGTCAATCTGCCGGCACCCAAGACAACAGACGCATGGCCAATCGCTTCCGCATCAATCGCGCTTACAAAGCCGTCCTGTTCAGCTGTAACGGTACGAATGATCTTTGCTTGCGGCAATCGCGACAAATCATAGACGTCCTGCTTATTGCCGCCTTGAGCCTCTACCATTTCCGCCAGTTTATCTACTGCTTTTCCGGAAGCCATCAGGTCTTCGAGCTTCTTACGTCCTTCTTCCACATCTGCAACAAGCCCACCCATCACAAGCATGCGGGAGCCAATAGCCAATACTAGCTCGGTCAAATCGCGAGGACCTCTTCCTGCAAGTGTCTCCACCGCTTCTTTCACTTCCAGCGCATTGCCCACAGCAAAACCGAGCGGCTGGTTCATATCGCTGATTACCGCCACCGTTTTACGCCCTACTTGGCTGCCGATTGCAACCATCGCATTTGCTAATGTTTCTGCCTCTTCAATACTTTTCATGAATGCGCCCTTGCCTACTTTTACGTCAAGCAGGATGGCATCTGCTCCAGCGGCAATCTTCTTGGACATAATGGAGCTTGCAATCAACGGCACAGCCTCTACAGTAGCTGTCACGTCACGCAGAGCATATAGCTTCTTATCGGCAGGTGTCAGGTTACCAGACTGCCCGATTACGGACACGCCAATATCACGCACCTGCTGCAAAAATTGCTCGCGTGTGCGCTCTACTTCAAAACCTGCGAAGGACTCCAGCTTGTCAATGGTGCCTCCTGAGTATCCAAGACCTCTCCCGGACATTTTTGCCACAGGAATACCTGCAGCCGCTACCAATGGCGCAACAACAAGAGTAGTCTTATCCCCTACTCCGCCTGTACTGTGCTTGTCTACCTTAATTCCTTGCAGGGAAGACAGGTCAAGCTGTTCGCCTGACCCTGCCATTGCCAAGGTTAGATCTCCTGTCTCTCTCGCAGTCATGCCACGGAAAAAGACTGCCATTGCCCAAGCGGACATTTGGTAGTCAGGAATACTTCCATCTGTATAGCCTGTCACCAGAAATTGAATCTCTTCTGTTGTCAGTTCTCCGCCATCACGTTTTTTGGCGATCATATCGACCATACGCATTGCTAATCCCTCCGAATCCGTTACTTACATTTTGGCTACGATGCCATTGACCAGAGCCAGGAATTGCGATTTTACCTTTTCTGTTGTTTCCATTACCTCATCATGGGACAGAGGTTGTTCCAGGATACCTGCTGCCATGTTGCTAATGCACGAAATACCGAGCACCTTCACACCCATGTGTCGTGCCACGATTACTTCTGGTACAGTTGACATCCCTACAGCATCCCCACCCAATAAACGCAACATACGGATTTCTGCTGGAGTTTCATAGCTAGGACCTAGCAGACCTGCATATACACCTTCACGGAGCTGGATTCCTTGCTCGGACGCAACTTCATGAGCCAGCTTGCGGAGCTGTTTGGAATAAGCCTCAGACATATCCGGGAAACGTGCTCCCAATTGTTCATCGTTTGCACCGATCAATGGATTGCGGAACGTCATGTTGATGTGATCGGAAATCAGCATGAGGTCACCTGGATTGTAGCCTTCATTAATTCCACCAGCCGCATTGGTCACAATAATGGTTTCTACACCGAGCAGCTTCATGACACGGATTGGGAAAACAACCGCATCCAGACCATGTCCCTCATAAAAGTGGAAACGACCTTGCATCGCAACGACTTGCTTGCCTTGCAGCTTACCAATCACGAGTTGTCCTTTGTGGCCGACAACGGTGGACACAGTAAAGCCAGGGATTTCATGATAAGGAATGATCACTGGATTTTCGATTTCATCTGCCAAGACACCCAGCCCTGATCCGAGTACGAGACCAATGGTTGGTTTTTCTGTCAATTTCGGTTCGATATATGCTACTGCGTCATGGAAATTTGCCAATTTAACTCTCTCCTTTTTTGTGTTTCTTCTATTATATAAATATTTATTTTTGCTTAACCTTTATAAATGATTAAGGAAGCTCTTCCCAATCACTGGAGCAGTTACCCCAAAATTGTCTGCAATGGTCGCACCCAAGTCCGCAAATGTTTCACGGATGCCCAAATGCTGTCCAGCTTGAATACCCTTGTGATAGACAAGCAACGGAACGTACTCTCTGGTATGGTCGCTCCCATGATGTACAGGATCGTTTCCATGGTCTGCTGTGATGACCAGCAAATCATTTTCTTGTAGCGCTTCCAAAAGCTCAGGAATACGAGCATCGAACTCCATCAATGCCTGACCATACCCTTCTGGATCACGACGATGACCGAACTTCGCATCGAAGTCTACGAGATTGACAAAGGAAAGGCCCGTAAACGATTGTTTCATCGTACCCAGAATCTGATCCACTCCGTCCATGTTGTCTTTGGTACGGATAGATTGGGTAACGCCCTCTTCTGCGTAGATGTCGCTGATTTTTCCAATGGCAATAGAAGCAAGGCCAGCATCTTGCAATCGATTCATGACTGTCGGAGCAAATGGCTTCACGGAATAATCGTGACGATTTGCGGTACGGCTAAAATTGCCGGGCTGTCCAACAAATGGACGCGCAATGACACGAGTAACGGCGAATTCATCACGAAGCGTCAACTCACGAGCTACTTCGCAAATATGATACAGCTCTTCCAGTGGAACAACCTCTTCGTGGGCTGCCACCTGGAATACACTGTCCGCAGATGTATAGACAATCACTGCCCCTGTATTCATATGCTCTTCGCCAATCTCGTCGAGAATGTCTGTCCCCGAAGCGACTTTGTTCCCGAGCACCTTGCGACCGATACGTTGCTCAAATTCTGAGATCAATTCTTGTGGAAATCCGTCTGGATACGTGTTAAACGGAGTAGATACATGCAGACCCATGATTTCCCAATGACCCGTCGTCGTATCTTTCCCCATAGAGATTTCCTGCATTTTTCCATAGTGGGCCATAGGAGTTGCAACTGGCGCGACATTTTGGAGTGGCGCTATATTTCCCAAGCCTAATTTTTGTAAGTTAGGCAATGAAAATCCTGCAACTCGTTCCGCGATATGACCTAAGGTGTTCGCTCCTGCATCATTGAACTTAGGCGCATCAGGTTGTTCGCCAATCCCTACGCTGTCCATGACGATCAAAAAAACTCGTGAATACTGCATCTTAACCCCTCCTGTTTACCAGTCATTCGAATTCCATAATCAAGTCGTCAGACGTCTGACCTGATTCAGAAAATTTTTCTCCGCCCGACAATCAGGCGGAGTCGATCGTTTTTTCATACTCATGCTCGCGGATGCGTCTTGGCATAGATGTCCTTAATCCGCGTTCTGGTCACATGTGTGTAAATCTGGGTGGTTGAAATATCAGCATGCCCAAGCATCTCTTGAACAGAGCGCAAATCGGCTCCATTTTCCAGTAAGTGAGTGGCAAAAGAGTGGCGAAGGGTATGGGGCGTAATCTCAGCACGGATGTTCGATTTTTGGGCATAGCGTTTAATAATTTTCCAAAAACCTTGCCGTGTAATTTGTTTACCCAAGTGATTCAGAAATAATGCAGTATCGCCAGTTCCTTTTACCAGCTTGGGACGCCCTACTTGCAAATAGTGGCGAACCATTTGAATGGCAACCGAGCCTAACGGAATGATTCGCTCTTTTGAGCCTTTTCCCAAGCATTTGACGAAGCCCATATCCAGATTCACATCAGCACTATCCAGATTGACTAACTCCGAGACGCGAATGCCTGTCGCATATAAAAGCTCAAGCATCGCCTTGTCCCGCAGCCCGGCAGGATGATTGACAGGAGGACTTTCCAAAAGACGTTCCACTTCCTCAACAGAAAGCACTTTCGGCAAGCGTTTTTCAATCTTCGGTGTTTCCAGATGAATGGATGGATCCTTATCTATGTATTTATCCCGAATGAGAAACTGATAAAACGCTCGTATCGATGCCATATTGCGAGAAAGTGTTGCTGTAGCACGTCCTTTTTCCCGTAAAACAAGCAAGTACCCAATGATGTGCGTCCGAGTAGAATCCTCTATTCGAGCAACACCTTGCTCTTGTAAGTACGAGGTAAAGGCCACCATATCCCGTTGATAGGATTCCAGGGTATTTCTCGATAACCCTTTCTCCACAGTCAGGAAATGAATAAACTGATCAATCAGACTGTCCATGAAGCTGTCCCCTTCAGCTGATAAGTATCGTGTATTGCTTTCCACAAAGAAAAAGAAAACTCCTGCTTCTCTCGAAAAAAACTCACACTTGCATTACTCTCCCGTTAAATAAAAGAGCTGTAGACGTGCGACATATCCGTCAAAATCCTGCGCCTGAGAGGTGTTGATGACTTTTACTACCTTCACCGCATTCCCATGTGGTTCATGATAAGGGTTTGCCGGGAGAAATTTGTCCGCCAGCAAGGTAATGATGCCGTAGGAGAGCAAGGTGCAGGTAATGAAAAGAAGCAAGAAACGAAGACCCTCCATCAAGCGACGATAAGAGACCTTCATCCGTGAGCCTCCTTACAGACTTTCTTTCATTTATATGCACTTGTCCCTCGCTCCATTCGGATCGATCCTCTCTTAGGATTCCACAGGATTAGGTCTGCCATTACAAAAGCTCCCAATGAAAAAAGAAAAACTTCTCCGTTCCCAGAGAAGTCGACTTTATTTGAAGTCCTCCACGTTCACTTTATCTACACAACGATTGCAGATCCCGTAGAAGGTCAATCGGTGGTCGGTAATATAAAAGTTGTAAACATTCTTGACTTTTTCTTCTGCTGTGACAAGCAGATCTTCAAAAATTTCATCCACCGTACCACAATTGAGGCAAATGAGGTGATGATGGTGATAGGCAGCATTATCATCACGAAGATCGTAACGAGCTACGCCATCGCCAAAATTCATTTTATGAAGGATCTTCAGTTCGCTCAACAGCTCTAATGTCCTGTATACGGTAGCAAGCCCGATTTCCGGTGCTTTATCCTTCACCAACAAGTAAACATCTTCCGCACTCAAGTGATCTTCTTCATTCTCCAACAACACGCGAACAGTGGCTTCACGCTGTGGTGTCAGCTTGTAGTTCTGTGAATGCAACTGCTGCTTAATTTTCTCTAATTTTTCTTCCAACATTAATGCCCCTCCCCGCTCGCATGAAACCTGTTCCTATTATAGTAGAGGGGCATCGAATAAGTCAAATGCATAAGTTCTTACCTGAGAATTATTCTTAATTAAGTACGAGCTGCATCAGCCTAGGGGAAATGAAGGTTTCAAACAAGGCTGCAATCGTCAATACCGCCAGCATGCTAAGAACAAGGACGGTATAGCCCATAAAGTGCGGCATGATAACATCTCTTTTGCTCAGCACTCTAGTTCGTATGAGTCGAAGAGAAAAAGAAATTCCGCTGACGCCTACAATAAAAAGGGCAGGAACGACTAATAAATTTTGCGGGAGAACACCCACCATGGCAAATGTTACACCTTGCCATTGGAGCTGACTCACCAAAAAACCGACGGTGAAACCGACCACGACTCCTTTTAAGAAGAGCATCAACAAAATCATCGGCAACCCAATAATGGATAATCCTAGCACCCACATGATCGCTATGGTTTTGGCATAATGACCAAATGCCTGCTGAAAATGGGCACTGGTCTCAGGGATTCCATCACTGCCAAGACTGTTAAAAAAATATTGCAGAAAACCGTACAGCTCCTGCTTCTGTGACAATGGCAGTGAATTGACGAGGACGGCTCCGAAAATAATGCCCATCGTAAACAGGACGATCGTGAACCAGTAGAGTGACTGATGCTCTCTCGCATAGGATTGGATAGTTTGTCCGACTCGTGAACGCACGCTTCGTCGCCTCCCGCTTGGCTGATTACTGTACAGCTTATGCGGACGAGTTCTCCCCTATGACAACCTACATCGGGATGATCTTTCCGTAAGTACCGGCGCCGCCCTTTTGGACAGAGAGCTTTCCCTCGCGTGCTTGTACGATGAGCGAAGCGATTTTCTCTCCGACAACATGGGTGAGCTCTTCTTCGTTGACGCGATGCAATACGTTCATTTGTGTACCAAACGACCGATACAGCTTGTCCAACAATTTTGGACCAATTCCCGGGATGAATTCCAACGGGATTTGCTCGATATAAGGAGGACGAAATACCGGATGCTGGCCAACCTCTACATCCGCCAGCTGATCAATGCGCGCTGCAACCCCTCGCACAATTCGTTGGAAGCCGCATTCCGGACATTTTCCTGAAGCATCCGCCGCGAGCAAAGACTGGCAACCTTGGCATGCCGTCTGATGATACTTGCCAAGCTCAGGATGTAGACCGTAATTCACATGAACCCCTCTTCCACCGATGCGCTTAATGGCTTTCACCCACTCTTCAAAGGAGCGCTCTTGCATATACATTGCTTGATATTCCCGGCCTATCTTCGCCAGAGAATGGGCATCTGAGTTTGTGAGAAAGGTTTTGTCATGTAGCTCGGATATACGGTCAGCCATAATGGTATTCGCACTCAATCCCAGCTCAACCGCATAGATGAACGAAGGATCAAGCACTTCGGCCATCGAATCCGTACAGCTCCCGTACAACCCTTTATGCGGCGTAAAAATATGTGCCGGGATCAAAAGGCCCTTCAATTGATGGACACAGGCTTGCAATTCCTTCAGTGATGTGTAGATACGCTGAGAGCTTAATTGCACATTTTTGCAGCGTTCAGACAGCCATGCGGTAAATTGCTTCATATCTTCCAGCTTCGGCAAATAAACGAGAAAATGTGCTGCACCACGCCCTGGCTCTTTGATTTCTACTTCGCACCCCAAGATTAGCAACGTATCTTTGTAGGAAATTCCTCCATCCTCCTTTTCAGTCGCTAATCCCTTTTCCAACAGATCTACCAGCTCATCCTGAACCTCCGGCGAATGTGCATCGATAATCCCGATGACATCCATCCCTTTTTTCTCTGAGGCTTCCTCCAAAATTTTGGTGAGTGTCATTTGGCGAGAAGCCGTTATTTTCACAGGTTTACCCGTCCACGTACCACCGATGTGAATATGCATGTCGCAAAAATAGGAAGGAAGCATGGTTCTACCCACGTTCGCGCAGCATTTGGTTTTCCCACGCAAACAATGCCACGACTGTCTTGGCATCCCGTATTTCTCCACTTTGGTGCAGGGCATGTGCTTCTTCGAGTGTCACTTCCAGCACATCAACGAACTCATCCTCGTCTGGCTTGCTTTCTCCTTTTTTCAAACCAGTGGCGACAAAGACATGTAAAATTTCATCCGCGAAGCCTGGCGATGTGTAAAAAGAGCTGAGCGGTGTGTACTGACTTGCAACGTAGCCCGTCTCTTCCTCCAACTCGCGCATTGCACATGCAAGTGGCTCTTCCCCTGGCTCCAGTTTTCCTGCTGGGATTTCCACGATCGTACGCTCCAATGGCTTGCGGAACTGTCGAACCACAACCATTTTGTTATCATCTGTAATCGGCAACACGGCAACCGCTCCTTGATGATTCACGATTTCTCGCTTGGCTGTGTTGCCATTGGGCAGAAGCACCTCATCTACCTTCACCTTAATAATTCTTCCGTCGTAAATCGGTTGACTGGAAATGGTTTTTTCATATAAGTGATCATATTTACCCACTATCGTCATCATCCTTTTTCCATGAAGTCGTTCTAAATCATCAATTTCCTCCATAAGTTGGGAGCATAGAGCTTGTCCACCTTATTGTATCGGAGGAGATCATGAATGAAAACATATGTTAGCGAAAAGCAATTGCGTATGGTCGGGAAAGCTTGGGAGATCAAGGCTTCCCTTCGTTCCTGGTCAAATAAAGACCTAACTCTTCAAGAGTACTTAATGAAGCGGGCGAATGCGGGGCGTCGATAACGCTTTGGATGATGTAGCCCACACTTTTCCCTACAAAATCGGCCGCCATCCATGCCGTTTGAAAAGGTGCAGGGTCCTCTTGCCAATTACGCCCCATTGTAGAAAAGGACAAGCCATACCCCTTTTCCAGCAAAGCCAGTTCTGACAGGTCTGGGACTTTTCCCTTTATGAAAATATGCTTCCCCGCAACTTCTATTGTTTTCATTTGCCGTGAAAGGACTTCATCTCTTTCATCCCCGAAAATCGGGATTGTAACCAGAACAGGACAAAGAGCAAATCTGTTTAATATCGAGATGGTATGGTGACTGACACCGTAATGCCTGGTACGTGTGTCCCCAAAGCTGATTCTGGGAATAAAAATGGGTGTTCCTCCAAGGGTAGATACGGCATGAATGACCTCAGCTAACTGAATTCCCGAGAAGCCATAAGATGTACCCGTACCTGCTACCCCAGGTCCCAACATACAAATGATAATATCGGCATGCTCTACATGGCGCGCTGCCAATAAGCCACTATGAATCGTCAATGACTCACGATCTCCACCCCACGCATGTCCTGTTGTCACTGTCGCAGCCAAGCTCCCGACTGCTTTTAATTGATGGACGTGCTGACTCAAGGCAATCGGCAAGGATGCGCCGTCTGGCATGACATATACGATACGGGCATTAGGATTTTCTTTATGCAAAGCAAGGACAGCAACAGGTAGAAGACTGTGTAGCTCGCTGATCAAAACAGGAGTACCTTCCAGGGATAAATCTTCTTGTACAAACAAGGGGTGATATGGGCTAGCCTGTTCTTCTACCGCATCAACCGCGAGCTGCCATGGCGAATAGCGCATTTTCATGACATGCCCCCACTCATTCGGAAGGACATCGGATTCTTCTGGTTGGGTAACCTTTCCTACTACAAAGTGATACCCACCTGTCCCCAATTCAAGATGAACAGCCGTTGTATTGATCAAAAGTAAATCGCCACTGTTATAATCCTCCTGTAAAAAAGACAGCACTCTCTCCACCTTGTATCCAGCAATCGATTCTGTCCGGACTTCGAGTATCTGTATCCCTGTTTGCTTTTCCAGAACTTTTTGGACCGTCCCCACCGCCAAACGGAGCACTCAGCTTCCCCCTTTCTTTCCTGCCTCGTCCTCGAGCTTTCTATTCAGTCTATGATGAACAGTGGTTGTCTCAATCATCCAAACAAGTAAGCGAACAAACAAAAAGGCCGGAACCCCCTCTCAAGGAGATTCCGACCTGTCTTTTGGTTACTCTTGCACTTCTGCAATAACAGCAAGAACCAGCTCAGCCGCTTTGTTCAGTTCTGCGATTGGCATGCGCTCGTTTTTTGTATGGATTTCTTCATAGCCGATGGCAAAGTTTACGCTTGGCACGTTGTAACCGTTAAATACGTTACCGTCGCTTCCGCCGCCGCTTGCAACGAGCTCCGGATTGCGGTCTACACGTTTAACCGCTGCAATCGCTTTTTGTACAACAGGCGTTTCTTCATTGAATTTGTAGCCGTGGTACATAAAAATAACCTCATTTTCGCAAGTCGCCCCCATCTCGGCTGCCACTTCTTCAAATGCTGTCGTCATTTTCTTCACTTGAGCTTCCAGCTTGTCCATAACCAAGCTGCGAGCCTCGGACCAAATTTCTACATAATCGGTTACGATATTATACGCTTTACCACCTTCAAAGCGACCGATGTTTGCAGTTGTGTCTGCATCGATACGGCCCAGTGGCATACGGGAAATTGCTTTACTAGCAACCGTTATAGCACTGATGCCATCCTCTGGATTCACACCTGCATGCGCTGCTTTGCCATGGATTTTAGTTACGATGCGGTATTGACCAGCACCAGCTACTGTAATTTTTCCAACTGGACCTTCCGAATCGAGAATGAAGCCCATTTCTGCTTTCAGCAGGCTGGAATCCATTGCGCGGGAGCCTACTAGTCCGGACTCTTCTCCTACAGTCAATACGACTTGGATCGTTGGATGAGGCAGGTTTTGCTCTTTCATGCTGCGGATCCCTTCAAAGATCGCCGCGATTCCTGCTTTGTCATCGGCACCGAGGATCGTCGTTCCGTCAGAATAAATGTAGCCATCGCGAATTTGAGGCTTGATTCCGTTTCCTGGTACAACCGTATCCATATGGCTGCTAAACAGGATGGTTGGACCTTTTCCAGTTCCCTCCAAGGTTGCGATCAGATTGTTGGCACCATGTCCGGTTTTCGCTGCTGCGTCATCCTCTTCTACGGTAAAGCCCATCGCAATCAGTTTTTCTTTAAGCACCTTGTTGATCTCTGCTTCGTTCTTCGTTTCACTGTCAATCTGGACGAGCTCTAAAAATTCATTTAACAAACGCTCTTGGTTGATCGTACTCACACTCGTTACCTCCTGATCGTACTGCCCGATTTTGGTACATATTCACAAGTTCCAGTATACCGCAAAAAAATTTTTTCTACTACGTAAACGCCTATGATTCTTTCGGATATTGGCACAGCTCATACAAAACGCCATTCGCTGCTTTCGGATGCAAAAATCCAATCAACGCATCGTGCGCACCCGCTTTGGGGATCTCGTGAATAAGAGGTACACCTTGCTCTTTTAATGTGGCTAAACGACCAGTAACATCGTCTACATCAAAAGCAATGTGGTGGATGCCTTCTCCTCGTTTTTCCATAAACTTTGCTATCGGACTCTCATCACTCAACGGCTCTAGTAATTCAATATGGCTTTCCCCGATCTTTAAAAATGCCACTTGTACTTGTTCGCTCTCTACGATTTCGGTTCCAACCAACTCCAATCCCAATTGCTCGGTATAAAAGGGAAGCGTCTTTTCCAAGCTTTTTACCGCAATGCCAATATGGGCAATTTTTTTCGGTGCGCTCATGAATCATCATCCTTTTGTAAGTGGGTTGTCTCATTGGCTACAATTCGGTACAATTTCAGCATGGACGAAAAAAGAAAGCCAATGATATCCTTTTCTTCATTCTAGCACAGCCACTTACAGAATCACCTGATAATTTCCTCTTTACCTTGAAAGGAGGTTTGATTAGAATGAGACATCAATCGCTCTTTGCCAAAATCCTGATCGGTATTCTAATACTCTCACTCATCGTTCCCACGTTTTTTTACTTTCAATGAACGAGGGATGATTAACAAGTAAAAACCCCTTTCCGACCGAAAAGCGGAAAGGGGTTTTTCGTTTATCCCAGCTTGTTTTTATTTGTATACGTATACGCTTGGAGCAGCCCAGCCGACTTTGTAACCAAGATTATCCGTAACGGTACGGATTGGAATCATTGGCATACCGTTTTTGAGGACAACAGGTGTTGGCAGTTGAATTTCCGTATTGCCTACCTTTGCTTTTTTCGACCCAACTGTAAACTTCACGACTTTGGTTCCACTGATAACAGCGACACTTGTATTGTTCCATTGCGTAGTCAGTGCCATTGCTTCTTTAAAGAATTGGGCTGGAACCATGGTCGTATTTCCTTCAATGTAAGGAGCTACAGAGAGAGGATACGTTTTGCCTTGCAGGGTGAAGCTTGCTGTATTTACTTTAAAGGAAGCCGCGTTTGCTGGAATTGCTGTCGACGGTTGTTGCGGCGTTGGCGTTGCAGGCTTTGGTTGAGCCGGGGAAGGCATCCCTACACCAACAGCACGAGCAAACAGCAAACCTCTTTCTTCGGATGTAAATACGCTGATGCTATATGTGTTTTTCACAGCAGGGTTTACGATGTTCGCCGCTGGATTGATCACGACATTAGCATTTGTTGCCGCAGGAATATCCTGAGACGGATAAATCAGAACGTTTTGTCCACGAACTGCAACGAAATTCGCACCTACACCATTCACAGAGATGTTAGCTGGCGCGATGTAAGCCGGCACCTTGTAGCCTACCGGGAATACGATCTCGATGAAATCGCGTTGCTTTTGCAGACCAACACCCAATCCTTTGATTGCCACGTTCACACCCGTCTGCTTGCCAAGTGCATTTTGTGTTAACGCGATAGTTGCAGTGCTGTTGTTCGTATTTGTATTTGGTACAGGAACTGGATTGGTCGGGTTGGTTGGATTAGTTGGCGTCGGGTTCACCGAAGAGCCACCGATGCTGAAGGCTTTGGATTCCAGAGTTCTTCCGGATACAGTAGCCTTCAACGTGTAGCTGCCAGCCGTTTTTGGATTCGAAATCCACGCTCCGAAAGTAACTTCAACCTTCACTTTGCTAGTCGCTTTGAAGCCGGTTGGTGCAACCAATGCCACTTTGTTTCCGACTGCACTAGCTTTCTTCGCTGCTTTCCCATTGAGTAAAAAGTCTGATGCTGTCAAAATGCCCGGTACCATATCAGAGGACGGGAACTCAAGAATCAGTTCTCCATCTTCTTTCAACTCTTTGCTGCCGAAGTCAGCATCAAACGTGTAGCTAGTACGAGCTCCTGCCCCTGGATCGGACAGATTAACCGTGAAGCTGTCGGAAGCGCTGCTTGAGCTGGAGCCGTTTTTCGTAATTTCGAATTCATCTGACTCATATGTCGTACCATCGTATTTCACTTTGAAAACATATTTGTCGCCAGAACTAGGGTTCTCAATGCCAGCAGATTTGTCAAATTCCAACGTAATGTAATCATCCGAGTCTGCTCCACTCGGAATCTTGATATCTACCGAGCTACCGCTAATACTGACGGATTTCGCTGTATAACCGTTTACTTTTACATCGTCCTCATCAATGCTTGAAGGCAACATGCCTTTCTCTGGGAAAGTGACGGTAATCGTGGAGCTCGTCTCCAGCTCATCGCTACCTTTCAGAGAAATTTTGCCGAGCTTGAGGCTTACTTTTTCGCCTGCTGCTTTGCTGCTCAGCGTTACGCTGTAATCGTTTTTGGACTTGCTACTGCTGCTGGAGCTACTTTTTTTGATCTCAACTTCGTCTGTGTCAGAGCTCTCATTTTCGGTTTCTACACTTACATCATATGTACCCTTGTCATCCGGGTTTGTGATTCCCTTTTTAATGGTAAACGAGATTTTATCGCCTTCATCATAATCCTCATCCACCGTGATGGTCACTTCATTGTCATCCACATCTACCTTTTTAACATCTATACCGGAAATATCTTTCTTACTGATACTATCATCCACATCGAAATCATCGTCGAACTCAACCGTGATGGTATCTCCGCTCGCCAGGTCTTCTTCTAGCGTGAATTTAATATCATATTCACTTTCTTTCCCGGCACCATCGTTGTCAGCTGATACATCCAATTTCTCAACTGCATATGCTTGCGGTACTGCAACAAAAGGTGTAGCGGCCAGCGCTGATGCTAGCACTATTGGTAGTGCTTTTTTACTTTTCTCCATGTTTTTCCTCCCATATTTACCGTTGATCTGGAAAATCTCTCTAGCAGGACGCTATCAGTCTACCACAAATGCTATCTGGTGGGAATCTCTTCTAGATCATTTCAGAGACTTACCGGCTTCAATTGGTAAGACGATGATGCCTCTGAAAAAGTTACATACGTAATGATCGATTTGGAAAAATTTTTTTTGCATTTCTTTCATCAAAAAACCAGGTCATTACTTGACCTGGTCTTCAATGACACTCTAATACAGCTTGGTATCCGGTCCTACATTCTCGAGCTTTTGTTTCACACTTTGCAGGAATCGCCCACAAATCAGACCATCCAGCACGCGATGATCCAAGGACATGCACAGATTGACCATAGAACGCACTGCGATCATGTCGTTAATAACGACAGGGCGTTTCACAATGGACTCGACACTAAGAATCGCAGCTTGCGGAGCATTGATAATCGGCTGGGACAAAACAGAGCCAAAGGAGCCTGTGTTGTTAACCGTAAAGGTTCCGCCCGTCATGTCATCCATCGTCAATTTCCCTGCACGGGTGCGTGCTGCCAGATCATCGACTGCTTTAGCTATGCCCAAAATAGATTTTTGGTCAGCATGCTTGATGACAGGAACATAGAGAGCATCTTCCGTAGCTACTGCGATGGAGATGTTGATGTCCTTTTTCACAATGATTTTGTCATGTGCCCATGTGGAATTGATCATCGGGTACTCTTTCAACGCTTCTACCACCGCTTTGATAAAGAACGGCAGGAACGTGAGGTTGAGCCCTTCTTTTTTCGCAAATTCGCCTTTTGCCTGATTGCGGAAGTTAACGAGATTGGTCACATCTACTTCGACCATCGTCCAAGCATGTGGAGCTTCATGCTTGCTCTGTACCATTCGGTTTGCAATCGTACGACGAATAGACGTTACAGGTACAACTTGATCACCGCTTGCAACCGGAATATCTACGGAAACAGCAGGAGTCGAAGCTGGGGCTGGTGCTGCCGGCGCAGGCGTTGAAACGACAGTAGTTTGTTCGACTGCTGCCACAGGAGCCTGCGCGACTGTTTCTTTCACGGTCTCAGCTGGCTTTTGACCGCCCGCGTCGATAATCGCTTGGACATCTTTGCGGGTAATCCGACCACCTGCTCCAGTCCCTGCAACACGGGACAAATCAATGCCATGTTGCTGTGAGAGCATGACAACCGCGGGTGAATAGCGTTGTTTTGGCCCATCGCCGACTGGTGCTTGTTGAATGGATACAGCTGGCGTCGCTGCCTTTGGCTGCTCGGTTGCAGGCGCTAGTGGAGCCGTGGTTTCCGTCGTGCTAGCAGGTGCAGTATTCGTTGCACCTTCCGCACCACTCTCTTCTATATATAGGATCAATGTACCGACAGCAACCGTCTCACCTTCTGGCACGACGATCTCAGTAACACGTCCTGAAACGGTAGAAGGAACCTCTGCGTTTACTTTATCCGTCGTCACTTCAGCCAGCGAGTCGTATTTCTTGACCGTGTCGCCTACATTGACCAACCATTTGCTAATAGTGCCCTCGGTCACGCTCTCTCCGAGCTGGGGCATTAGTACTTTCGTTGCCATGATCCTTGGTCCTCCTCGCCTTAAAAGTTGGCCAGCTCGCGCATTGCTTCCAATACTTTTTCCGGGTTCAGCATAAAGTATTTTTCCATCGGCGGGCTGTATGGCATAGCTGGTACATCTGGACCACATAGACGCTTAATCGGTGCATCCAAATCGAACAGGCAATGCTCTGCTACAATCGCAGCTACCTCACCGCCAACGCCGCCTTCTTTGTTGTCCTCGTGTACGATCAATACTTTACCTGTCTTCGAAGCCGCTTCTACAATCGCTTCTTTGTCCAACGGATACAGTGTGCGCAAATCGAGAACATGCGCGCTGATGCCTTCTTGTGCGAGCTTTTCCGCAGCTTGCAGGGCGAAGTGCAAAGTCAAGCCGTAGGAGATGACTGTGATGTCTGTACCCTCTCGCTTGACGTCCGCTTTGCCAATCGGCAGCACGTAGTCGTCCTCAGGCACTTCGCCCTTGATCAAACGATAGCAGCGCTTGTGCTCGAAAAAGAGCACCGGATCTTCATCGCGGATGGCCGCTTTCAGAAGACCTTTTGCATCATAAGGTGTCGAAGGTGCCACTACTTTCAAACCAGGTGTGTTCGTGAACATCGCTTCCACAGATTGCGAGTGGTACAGTGCACCGTGAACCCCGCCGCCGAATGGGGCACGAATCGTGATCGGGCAATGCCAGTCGTTGTTCGAACGATAGCGCATTTTCGCCGCCTCACTGACAATTTGGTTCACAGCTGGCATGATAAAGTCCGCAAACTGAATCTCTGCGATTGGACGCATACCGTAAGCTGCCGCACCAATCCCTACACCGACAATTGCGGATTCAGCCAGTGGTGTATCAATCACGCGCTCCTCGCCAAACTCTTCAATCAACCCGTTTGTCGCACGGAAAACCCCACCGCGTACGCCGACGTCTTCTCCGAGGATAAACACATTGGAATCGCGACGCATTTCTTCACGCATCGCCATTGTAATTGCATCAATAAAAGAAATGACTGCCATAAAAGCTCCCCCCTTATTCCCCGTATACGTATGTCATTGTCGATTCTGGTGTTGGATATGGCGCGTTTTCTGCATATTCAGTGGCTTCATCCACTTCCAACTGTACACGAGCAAGCATATCTGCTTCCTTGTGTTCGTCCAAAAGTCCAATCTCTCTTAAATACTCAGCAAAAACAATCAACGGGTCTTTTTTCTTCGCTTCTTCCACTTCTTCTCTCGTCCGATACACACGATCGTCATCGTCACTGGAGTGCGGAACAAGGCGATACATTACCGCCTCAATCAGCGTTGGCCCTTGACCACTGCGAGCACGTTCAACCGCTTCTTTCATGACACGATATACTTCAATTGGATCGTTTCCGTCCACACTGACTCCTGGGAAGCCGTAACCGATCGCACGGTCTGCTACACTTTCACAAGCCAGCTGCTTTTTCAGTGGTACAGAGATCGCGTATTTGTTGTTTTCGCAGAAAAAGATAACCGGGAGCTTGTGGACACCCGCAAAGTTGGCACCCTCGTGGAAGTCCCCCTGGTTGCTGGAGCCTTCTCCGAACGATGCATACACAACAAAATCTTTTTGCTTCATTCTACCTGCCAAGGCCATACCGACTGCGTGTGGCACTTGGGTAGTAACAGGGCTAGAGCCCGTCAAAATATTGTACTTCTTGCCACCGAAGTGACCTGGCATCTGTCTTCCACCGCTATTCGGGTCTTCTGCCTTCGCAAAAGCGGACAGCATGCAATCACGGGCTGTTTGGCCAAAGACCAGCACCAAACCAAGATCGCGATAGTACGGGCACAAGAAATCTCTGTCTTTTTCCATCGCAAAAGCTGCCCCCACCTGCGCTGCTTCCTGACCTTGGCAGGAAATCACGAACGGTACTTTGCCCGCACGATTCAACAGCCATTGACGCTCGTCAATTTTTCTGGCCAATAGCATGTAATAATACATGTCAAGGACTTGTGCATCGGTTAATCCCACTTGCTCATGTCGCTTGGTTGTCATCGTTACATTCCCTCCTTGCTAATTGTGTATCGCTTTTCCGTCGACAGCGTGCGCTGCCTCCATGATTGCTTCGGATAAGGATGGATGCGGGTGAATCGTCTGACCGATCTCCCACGGAGTCGCATCCAGCACACGGGCCAAGCCCGCTTCGGAAATCATATCTGTCACATGTGTACCGATCATGTGAACCCCTAACAAATCATTGGTCTTGGCATCAACGACCAACTTCACAAAGCCGTCATTCTCACCGTGGATCAGTGCTTTGCCCAGCGGCTTAAAGCTGAACTTGCCGATTTTCACATCGTAGCCTTGTTCTTTTGCTTCTTTTTCAGTGAGTCCGACATTTGCGACTTCAGGTCGGCTATACGTACATTTCGGAACCTTGGTGTAATCCATCGGGTGCGGGTTTTGTCCAGCCATGTGCTCTACCGCGAGTATCCCTTCATGTGAAGCAACATGCGCCAATTGCAGACCGCCAATAACGTCACCAATCGCATAAATATGAGACTCTGCGGTCTGGAAGAATTCATTAACCACGACTACGCCACGCTCGACTTTGATTTCCGTTGCTTCCAAACCGATGTTTTCTACATTCGCTTGGCGTCCTACTGATACGAGTACCTTTTCGGCTTCAAAGGTTTGGACTCCATCCTTGACTTCCGCCTGAATAGAGACTTTGCCTTCTCCTTTTTCCAACGATTCAGGCAGCACTTTTGCTCCCGTCACGATGTTGACTTTCCGCTTTTTCAACAGGCGTGCCAATTCCTTGCTCACTTCTTCATCCTCAAACGGCAATATACGGTCGGCGTACTCCACAACAGTCACTTCTACACCGAAATCATTGAGCATGGAAGCCCACTCAATCCCGATGACACCTCCACCAACGATGACAACAGAAGCAGGCAATTGCTCCCACTGCAACGCTTCATCGCTTGTTACCACATAAGCTCCGTCGATGACCAGACCTGGGAGTGTGCGTGGACGAGAACCTGTTGCCAGCAAAAGGAATCGTGGAACGATCATTTCTTGGTCCCCGTTTTCCTTTTCAATGCGCACAGCACCTGCCTGCGGAGAAAAAATGGAAGGCCCCATGACTCTTCCAAAGCCTTCAAAGACAGTAATGCTGCCTTTTTTCATCAAGTATTGAATCCCTTTGTGAAGTTGGTCGATAATGCCTTGCTTTCGCTCTTGTATTTTTGTGAAGTCATAGCCTACAGCACCTGCCGAGACTCCGTATTTGTCAGCTTCCTTCAGGGTGGAGAATACTTCTGCACTGCGCAATAGCGCTTTGGATGGGATGCAACCACGGTGCAAGCAAGTACCACCGAGCTTTTCTTTTTCCACGATTGCTACCTTCATTCCCAATTGGGAAGCGCGGATTGCCGCTACATAACCGCCGGTACCTCCCCCGAGGACGACTAGATCAAACTCTTGAGACACCACGATCTCTCCTTTCATTCGGAAAGCTAACCTGCGTATTAACGAGAATATGAATATTCAAAGAAAATCGTTTATGTATTCCTGACCGCCCTCCACAAAAAGAGCGGACAGGAGTATGAACTTAAATAGAAAAAACGAGATTAGCGCTTGTAAACAGTCTTGCCGTTTTGCAGGAAAGTATTACGTGATCTTGCAACACTTGCAATGCGCTCTTCCGCCATGCGGTCAGCAGCTTTGTAGGAAGCCATGCCATCACGCTCAGCGATTTCGTAAATTTTCAGGATGCTGTCATAGATTGTTTCTACTTTTTTCAATGCACGCTCGCGGTTGTAGCCTTGCAGCTCATCTGCCACATTGATTACACCACCAGCATTGATCACATAGTCAGGCGCGTAGATCAGACCCATTTCGTGAATTTGGTCGCCGTGTCTCTCTTCCTTCAGCTGGTTGTTAGCTGCCCCTGCAATCACTTTTGCTTTGAAGAGTGGAATGGTGTCATCATTGATGATTGCACCCAATGCGCAAGGCGAGAAGATATCGCACTCTACGCCAAAGATCTCGTTAACACCAACGGCTTTCGCACCGAAATCATTCACTGCGCGATCTACGTTTTCTTGATTGATATCCGTTACGATCAAATGCGCGCCTTCTTCATGCAGATGGCGGCACAGATTGTACGCTACGTTTCCTACACCTTGTACAGCAATCACTCGTCCGGAGAGAGAGTCGGAACCAAACGCCAATTTAGCAGCGGCTTTCATTCCACGGTAGACACCGTAAGCTGTAACAGGGGATGGGTTGCCACTGGAACCGAATGCAGGAGAAACACCTGTGACGAAATCTGTTTCCAAGTGGATCATATCCATATCTGCTACCGTTGTTCCTACATCCTCAGCTGTGATGTAACGGCCATTCAGCCCTTGAATATAGCGGCCAAAAGCACGGAACAGCTCTTCGCTCTTATGCTCGCGCGGGTCGCCAATGATGACAGCTTTACCACCACCGATGTTCAGTCCTGCTGCTGCGTTTTTGTAGGTCATCCCACGACCGAGGCGCAGTACGTCCACAATCGCCTCTTCTTCTGTTTTATACGGCCACATGCGCGTACCGCCGAGTGCTGGTCCTAATGTCGTATCATGAATGCAAATGATTGCTTTCAAACCGGAATTTTCGTCTTGGCAAAATACCAATTGCTCGTAATCGTACTTTTGCATGTAGTCAAAGATGTTCACTGAAGAAACCTCCCTAGTATCTTTCGTTTTCCGCTTAAGTAAGCTGGCGTAACAGTGGGCTCCATTTGGAGAATTTCCCGCCAAGAGGTATATGCAAAAGTCATGCCAACAAAACCAAACTTGTGAAAGCGCTTTATTTTAGAGAACGCGGGATTATTGTCCCTACGTCAAGTCTGCATTTTTTTGCATATACGCGCAAAGATTTGCGTGCAATATTTTGCATGCCCATTTCCTTACTCTTCCTGCACATCCATGATGCCCAATTTTTCCATCTTGTAGTACAAACTGCGAATCGCGATTCCGAGGCGTTTGGCTGCAAGGGTGCGATTGCCTTTGGCTGCTGCCAGTTCCCGCAATATGTGTTGACGTTCTGCCTTTTCCACCGCTTCTTTTAATGTGATGCCAGTGGAACCCTCATGCTGGGCCTCTTCTTTTTTGTTCGAAACGATTCTTCTTTCTAGTGGGGGCAAATGCTCCGGCATAATGATTCGCTCATTGATCCGCATATGAATCATCGCCCTGCCCAGTACATTCTCTAGCTCGCGTACATTGCCTGGCCAGTGGTAGGACAGAAGCATCTGCAATGTTTCTTCATGCAGCTCTTCTACATTTCTTCCGTACTCCAGATTGGCTTTTCGTAGCAGGTGCATAGCAATCGGCTTAATATCTTCCAAGCGCTGTCTGAGTGGAGGAATATGAATCGGTACGACGTGGAGGCGATAATACAGGTCTTCACGGAAACGTCCCGCTCCGATCGCTGCCTCCAGATTCACATGGGTAGCCGCAATGACGCGAACATCGATGTTGATCGGCTTCGTTCCACCGACTCGCACAACCTCACGCTCTTGCAGGACGCGCAAAAGCATGACCTGCATGCTCATGGACAGCTCGCCGATCTCGTCCAAAAAGATGGTTCCACCGCTCGCTTCCTCAAACAGCCCCCGCTTCCCTCCTCGACGCGCACCTGTAAACGCGCCTTCCTCATAACCGAAAAGCTCACTCTCCAAGAGGCTCTCTGAGATCGCTGCACAATTGACCCGGATGAATTGGTTGTATTTTCGTTCACTTGCATTATGTATGGCGTGGGCAAACAACTCTTTCCCTGTTCCCGATTCTCCGCGAAGAAGGACCGTTGCTGGTGTTGACGCCGCTTTTTTGGCTTGCTCGATCGCTTGCTGCATGGACTCGCTATAGCCAATGATGTCTGCAAAGCTATATTTTGCCTCCAGATTGCGGATGATACGACGAGCTTTCTCCAGCTCTTCTGACAAGCGTTTGAATTCGGAGACATCGTGAATGACGCCAACGCTGCCTTTCAGCTCCCCATCGACCACAACAGGTGCAACATTGACCACGACGTCCTTGCGCTTTGGTCCCAGTTTCATAGGGACGCCTCTCACTGCCTTCTTCGTTTTCAGGACTTGCATGTGCATACTGTCGCCTTCAGAAATATCGACCGTCGCTGGTTTCCCGATAATGTCGTCTTGCGAAAAACCCGTAAGCCTCGTGTAGGCCGGGTTGATCAAAAGTCCATTCCCGTATTGGTCAACGACTGATATCGCTTCGTCCGACGATTGAATAATCGCTTGCAGCATGCTCTGCAAATCTTTCAAGTTCGTCACTTCTTCCGCCAATGCCATGATTTCTGTAATATCACGAAAAATGGCAACGGCTCCGACAACTTCTCCTCGATCATTACGAACGGGCACGCGGTTTGTAATAATGCGCGTCTGATTCGGCAAGACTTGCTCCTGATTTAATTCGGGAGAGCCTGTCTTTAGTACAATATGTAACCGAGTGTTCGGTATACGCTCTGAAACTTTTGTATCCAGCACCTCACTCGCCTCGATGCCCATCAATCGCTCTGCGGCTTTGTTGAACAACGTAATAATTCCTTGGCGATTGACGCCGATGATCGCGTCATGCGTGGAGTTTAGCATCGTTTCCCGTTCCCGCTGATTTTGCATCAATACCGCAATCAGCTTATCGCGTTCCCGAATCAATTTCATGACGATTCTTGTAAACGTTCCTGGGATGAGCACTGTCTTGTCTTTCTTTAATTGCCTGAGGTGCTCATACTCCCCCAGGTCCCCTGTAGCTTCTAAAATGACATCCAGATCCTCATCCAAATAAGGCCGATAATCCTGATCGACCGGAATCCCCAATGATTGGGCAAGCAGTATGCCTGGGGCGTCCGGCCGTTGATCGACGACAGCAACGACTTGTAATCGGTCCATCTGGTCTAGCATCCGCAGGAGTGCTGTTCCACCACGTCCCGCACCAACGATGAGCAGCTTGTGCATGCGAGAGACCCCTCACTTTTTGAACAACCTCTTTACGATCTTACCGTTACCATTGTACTCCAACAAACCGTTGATGGACAGGCGTTCTTCCCTAACGTGCGCTCGTTCGTGTGCAACAGGTACGGTGGACAAGGCTGTTGGTATTCGATATGATGAAAAGACCGTACTGTAGTTGTTGTAGTCGTTTACGCCTTCGAGAAAGGGGTGAAAACCCTTGGTTTTTCAGAAAATCATTGCACTCTTAATTATGGTAATCCCGGCGGCAATCGCCATGTACGGAATCAAGCTAATCCGTGATGCATTCTTCTATTCTGCCTCTCCAGATGTTGGATTTTTATGGGGAAAACTCATTCTAGGCATACTGGCTTTTGCCATCCCTGTATGGTTTATTGCTGGCTTTATTCTCCATCACGAACGTAAAAAAAATCGCGTACAGCCCCGTTTCATGGTTCCCGAACCTGATGACGAGGACTAGACCAAACCGGACGAGCCAGTCTGGTTTTTTTTATTTTCAGCTTCTGTAGCTCTTCCCCATTGATCGAGTCGTCGGAGCCAACCGACCTGTTCGATGACGCGGGAAAACGAGCAAAATTCTGCCGCAATCTGGAGACACAAGAAAAGCACGAGCATACTCGCCTGTACATAAATCGGTGTCCCGATGACAAAGGAAAAGCCTGCTGCAAATCCCAATGCATTCGACCCTGTATCTCCGAGCATGATTTTGCCGCCAACGTCATGGGGAAACATGAGCATACTTGTAATGAAGACAGGGATCAAAAAAATCCAGTTTGCCATCGCCGCGCTAGCTCCTACTGTCCATAGTCCAAAAGCTCCTGCCAGTGTTGTCAGGCACCAAAATACTTTAATCGCCCTGCCAGGCCGCAAATCAAACAAGTTGATGATATTGGGTGAGAGCGCGAGCAAACCAAAGGCAACAAAGCCTGCCCACAACGTGTTCGAAAGAAATAGAGTAAGACAAAATGCCGTGCTTGTCCCTCCAATTAACTTCCACATACCGCTGGTCATTCGCCGCTCTCGCCATAACACAGTGAAATGTCCACGAAAGCCTTTTGCCTCCCGATCTGACGCGCGATCATCACGCCATCCCCAAAAGGCCATTGTGGTCATACCTGTTAGAAATAATAATCCGTGCAGGACAAGCTCACTATTCATCCCTCTGAGCGAAAGCAGTCCGATCAGCACAATCCCAGTTATAGCGCTCGAACATACGAGGATGAGCCCTCCTGCTGTCAGAACTGGCTCCCCATCGTAATTGAATCGACTCATCCCCAGAGCCTTGAGCTTTTGTATGCCGATTTTATACAACGGGCGGACAAGCACCAGCGGAAAAACGACTGCGACGAGCATCATGAGCATTATGATTTTCGTTTCCACTCCTGCCCCTCCCACCATTTCCAGCATAGCGTTCGGCTGATCGCGACAAACTCTTTCCCGCGATGACAGAAGCCTGCCCAATCGTTTTTCGTTTCACGATGCGAAAAAAAGACAGGGACCTCTGCTACACGATACCCTGCCCGCAAAGCATCGACAGTGAGCCCCACCTCAATGCCAAATCCCTTATCCTGGCTGCCCAACCGGTCAAGAAGCTCGCGACGTATCGCCCGTTGTCCCGATAAAGGGGCTCTTGCTTCAAAACCTGTCAACATCCGGATCCCATGATGGGCCAAGCCTTTTGCTAATCCGAGGCCTGCTTTCACTTTGGGAGGTGGCAGAACAGCTACCGCCATATCACAGGCATCCTGTAGCACCGGTGTAAGCAAATGTGCGGCTTCTGCTGCGCTGTCTCTCAAATCACCGTCGAGAAGCATGACCACATCCCCACTGGCGAACTTCCAGCCCAATTGAACAGCTGCACCTTTTCCTTGATTGCGCGGCGCTCGAATTACCTTATCCGCCCACTTGCTTGCGATGTGCGCCGTCTCATCTTGACTGCCATCATCAACCACGATCAATTCATCACAAAAAAAGCGTTCACGGATAGCACGGAGTGTATCACCGATGGAAGCCTGTTCATTGAACGCTGGGATGACAACGCTAACTTTTTCCACGCGAGCCCTTCCTCTCAGCCAATCTATTTTGCACTTGCTCCAAAAGTGCCCATTGTTTTGCAGGGGAGTCAGGCACCTCTGCGACCTGTATCCAGGAATTCACCTGTTTTTCCCGTAGCCAAAGCGGGGCTTGCCTTGCTACCACCAAAAGAACCCCATCTTCCCAGCTGTTTCCATCGCGATAAGAAACCACTTCCATGCCTACTGAATGCATCAATTGCTTAATCTGTCCAGCCACGTTTCCATCCTCCTGCCAAACATACACCTTGCTTCCTGCCAATTCATCCACATAGCGTATGCTCATAAGTTGGACGACTTCTTGGTTGCTGCGCGCAACTTCCTTTAGCAATCGATTTATTTGCTGTCTTAATTCATGGTTGCTTTTGAGAGCGCGATCGTACTTTGCTTCCATATTGGAAAGAATGCCTTTTGTTCCTTGCATAATCCATGAATGACCCGCCGTCCCTCCTAACAAGATACCTACCCCAAGTGCGACAAATATGGCAGCCAGTGAAATCAAATGATAGCGGAAGGGTATCATGTCTACCTCCATGAATGTGCGTTGTTCATAAAGTCCAAGTCCTCCACTGGGTCCAAATCATCTGTACAGCATGACGGGCGATCGGATTAATGACGAGTGCGGCTGAAACGGGGAGAAGCATTGCGACTATACACCAACCCCACAGCTTCCATGACTCGCTCGGTCGATAGAGATGACTGACTCCTTTGGCATCAATTAGCTTTGTCCCGATCTTCGTGCGGACCAATAACGTGCTCGCCATACCTTTGCGGCCTTTTTCCAGAAAATCAATCATATTTGTATGGGCACCGATCGTGACGATCAGTTCGGCCTCCTTTTCGTACGCTAACAGCATCGCCACATCCTCACTCGTACCAGGCGCTGGCAAGACATGATAAGGCAAACCGAGAGCTTTTACGCGAGTCGTTCCAGGTGCTGTCCCATCGACAAAAGCATGCACGACGATCTCCGCTCCGCTTTGGAGCGCTCTGTCCGAGACGCTGTCCATATCTCCCACAATCAAGTCCGGACGATACCCTGCTTCCATGAGGGCATCTGCACCGCCATCGACACCGATCAAAACAGGACGATATTCCCGAATGTAGGAGGATAGCGTTAGTAAATCCTCTCTGTAATGTTTCCCGCGAACGACGACAACGACATGTCGCTGTTCCATTTCTGTATGTAATCGTACATGGCATAGCGGTTTTAAAAATAGGTCTTTTTCCTTGCTGGCGTACAAAAGTGTATTGTCTATAAACGAAGAGAGTGTGTCATCCAACTTATGCTGCGCTTCATGCCATCGGTTCAAAATAGAGGTAGCCGTCACCTGCTGCAACCTGCATACATGGACCCACTTCTCTTCCAATAGGATGTACAGATTTTCTTCACGTATCGTTGCATACTTGCCTTCGATCCATTCCATGAACGAATCCGACACATCTACATCCGGTACCTCATAGAGTGTGGCACCGTTTGTTAAAAGTTGGCGAGCCCCTTCAGCCGGGTATTGCCCCGTCATAAATGGCGAGAGGTTGAGGATGACTTTTACCCCTCTTTCCAGCAAGGACTGTGCTGCTATCTCATCAACGTCCGGATGATTAATAATGGCGATATGATGGGAGTGGAGACGTTTGCACAACTGTTTCGTCTTCAGATCAGCCGCTACGACAGCCGTGTATGAATGTGCTGCAGAACCTTTTTGTTTGCCCACTTTTCCACCTCCGCCTTTAGTATGCTAAATATTTCCTTCCCACATGCAAAAAAACGGTCAGACTGTTTTTTGCAGACCGCCAGCGGTCCCGTCATATTTAATGAAAAACATCGAGATGTTTTTCACAAAAAAAAGAAGCTGCGCATCAAAATGCACAACCTCTTTTAAGCGAAGCGTTTTCAGTTTCATCTACGCACCCTTGGCCAGGTAGTAAATGATCAAACCATCTGCGAAAAGGAAAACCAGCAAAGATACAAAGCCAAATAAGATTGCAAATGTGTTTTTCGCTTTAATGGAGTTCAAACAGCCCCAAGCGATAAAGAATGTGAAGATAAACATCAGGATGTCAAATAAAACGATTTTCATTAACGACAACTCCTTCACCATGATGACGCAACAGGAATACAATGGCAATTCCATTATATAGCTTCAGGTATTATGAGACAAGCATATCCAAATTTGTGAACAAAAAATTTCACAATTATTCCCCTTTTATTGTGCCACAAGCAGCCCTACCTATCCATATACTCCAGCAATCTTGCTCATTCCAGTTTTCTTGCCCGCCTACCTGATCATGGATGGTATGAACGAGGTCTTTCAGTTCGTCATCGGTCAATTCATGCAGAATGGATCGACCTTTTCTTGAAAGCAAGTCAGCTTCCAAATCAGACCAGCTATTGTATTCTCGTCTTGTCTCCCATAGCGTCGTCTTGTTCACCTGCTTAAGCCCCGCGAGCTTCATCGTGTTCTGCACCGTTTTATCATCCGGTCTTCGCGTCTGCTCGATCGTTAGCAAGCGTGGGTATCGTGTAAAGAAATAACCGCGAAAATGAGTCGGCGAGGCAGGCATTTTGACATCATCCATCGTCCGGTCTTGGATTAAGCAAATTCCTCCCGGTGCCAATAGCCTGATGACTTCCTTAAAAAACTTCTGCAAGTCTTGCTCCGGGAAATGATGGATCAAGGCGCGGGCGAACACAATATCCGCGCACTGACTCGGCAAGCCGGTTGCCCGGGCATCCCCCTTTGCAAACGAAATCTTCGGATCATCGGCGCATTGCTCTCTCGCCGCTTCTACCATCACGCTAGAAAAGTCAATGCCCGTGACAGAAGCGGCTCCTAGCCCAGACCAAGCCTTACTGTAAATTCCACCGCCACAACCGATGTCCACGATGTTTTTGCCTACAGGATTGACAAGTGACAGGATCGTCTGACTCCACGAATCGTCAGCGGTTCTCCCTGTATAGCTCAACTGGTTTTTCTCCGCGTGAAAATCCATTATCATTGCTATTTCGCCTCCATGAACTCCAATCGGTTCCCAAATGGGTCCTCTGTGAAAAAGCGAATAAGGTGAGGAATTTCTTCGTCAATCCGAAATGATACCCCATTTGCTTGCAGATGCGCCATCAGTGAACCTATGTTTTGAACAAGGAACGCCGGATGTGCTTTTTTCGCGGGAATGAAACCTTCCTCTACCCCAATATGAATCATTTGAGCGCCACATTGAAACCATACACCACCTCGAACGAGAAGCTTCGCTGGCTTAGGAACCTCCGGCATTCCCAAAAGCTCACCGAAAAACTTGCGAGCTACGTCCTCCGTTCCTACTGGTGCTGCTAATTGTACATGATCGAGCCCAATCCATTCATGCTTTGTTGTCATCGTCTTCTTGTCCTCCTCTTTTTTTGCACAGAACCATCCATTCGTCAATCTGATGGGTCTTTACTCTGCCTTCTTTTGTGGTAAGTCCTAGATATTCTTTTTGTTCACCCGTAGCATCCAGCAGCATTTTTTCGACGGCAGCTTCTTGCTCAGATGATTCGGAAGTACGCTGAACCCATGGTAAAAATTCAAACCTTTTTTTGCGTTCCTGCTGCTTTTGTGGAATCAAGCCATTCGATTCAAATAAAGTGCGCCATTCACTCACGGAAAGACAACGAACGTGACTGGGATCGCGAGTTTTCTCTAGTTCATTTATGAATGCCGAGAGTGACGACTCTTCAGGTGAAACGTTGTCGATGAAGAGAAACAGCCCACCAGGGGAAAGCACGCGACTCACCTCACGAACAAAAGCCGCCGGATCGGGAAAATGATGAGCCGCGATTCGGCATGTGACGATCTCAAAGGATTCATCGAGAAACGGGAGAGATTCTGCATCAGCCTGAACATACATCACATTGTGGACAAGCGCTGTTTCATTGGCCGTAGACGCCGCCATAAGCATCTGGCGAGTCAAATCCGTGGCGACGACCAAGCTCACATGTGGAGCCAATGTCCTCGCTACATGCCCGCCTCCTGTGGCGATATCCAGTGCCCGCCACTTCTCTGATGGCTGCATCCACTCCACCATCAGCTCCAAGTCGCTGCCTTTTGCATGCGTCTTGCTTTGTACGTATTGCTCTGCATTTTTTCCAAATTGCGCTTGAACAGCTCGTTTGATCTCCTCATTCTTCATCAGGAACACCTCCTGCCTACATCATATTCCAATGTTTGTCATCCTTGTTATAGAATACAGATAACTAGTTATCGAGAATTTGAATAGGAGGCAGCTCACAATGGATCGAGAAAGTCTTGAGGTATTTTTGACGATTGCTCGTCATGGATCGATTAATCGTGCGGCACAGGCATTATTTTTGGCCCAATCAACATTGACGCACCGATTGAAGCAGCTAGAGCGCCAGGTTGGGAGTACGCTTTTTGTTCGTACTGCCTCAGGAGTGAGTCTTACAGGCGAAGGACGTCGGTTACTACCGGTTGCAACGAACATCGTAGAGCAAATGCGTTCCTTTATCCAAGAGAAAGAACAGCGCCAATCAATGAACATCGTCGCAGGAAAAGCTTTTGTCGCCTATGAACTGCCGCGACTGATTGGAGAGTACCGGATTGCCCATCCGGGATTTACTTGCTACGTCCGCTCTACGTTGTACGAGGAGTCCCTCAGCGCTCTGCTAACGGGAACGGCTGATATTGCCTTTCTCGGGAGTGAGATGTATCATCCGCACATCCACCAGGAATTCCTCCCCAGCGATCGACTCCTGCTCGTCATGGCACCCAGCCATCCGTGGGCAAGCGAGTTTCCAGGTTTTCAGGCATGGGGAACCGAGGAAATGATTGTGTTCGGGAATCAGACCGCTCCTTATCGCCAACGGATTGACCGCTATCTGGCCCAGCAGGGGGTTTTTCCAAATATTATTATGGAATTGGACAGCTTCAATGCTGTTAAAAAAATGGTCGAACGTCAGCTAGGGATCACCATCCTGCCGGAAAGAACTATACAACAAGAGCTAACGACCGGAAGATTGGTTGCCTACGATATCGCAAACGGCGAATTAGTGCGCCCCACACTCATCGCCTACCTGCACCCAAAAAAAGAGGACGATGCTTTCCAGCAATTCGTCCAATGGATAAAGGAACATTATTAAGAAAAATTCACTGTAGGGTTAGTACCGTAAGCTCCGGGCGACAAAATAAGCGAACAGGCAAGATCGTCGTACCCAATCCTCTGTTGGTGTACACAGCCATGCTACCTACCTGATACAGGCCTTGTACATATTTACGTCCATATTGCGGCACCAAAAGATGACCAATGAAGGGCAAGCGTACTTGTCCGCCATGGCTGTGGCCGGACAATTGGAGATGCACGGGATGCTCCGACGCCCTATCAGCAAAATCAGGCTCATGGGCCAACAAGATAACGCTGCCCTCTGGCGGGATATTTTCTAACGCTTTTGAAAGATCAGGTGCACCATAGAAAAGGTCATCCACTCCCGCCATGTATAGCTGCTGGCCATCTTTGTGCACGACAACATGCCGATTATCCAACACTTCGAATCCAGACGCGACTAATCCATCCCGAACTTTTTGCTGTTCACCAGCTCGATAATCGTGGTTGCCCAAAACGGCGAATTTGCCTAATGGGGCTAGGAGCTGATTAAAAAGGGGAACAGCGGCGAATAGAGGTCGCGTCACTTCATCAACGATATCCCCTGTGAAGCAAATCAAATCCGGCTTTTCGCTCTGGATCACGGCAATAACCGACTCCAGCTCTTTCACTTCAAAATAATGACCGAGATGGACATCACTGAAATGAATGAGCTTTGTCCCCTTAAAGCTTTCCGGCAATCCCGGTATCGTGATGGACAACCGCACGATATCAAGTGCTTTTCGTTCCCATACATGACCGTACACGCCAGTCGCTATACCGAGACCAATCAATCCCCCTACCCATTTCGTGACTCTGTGGAGAAATGTTTTCCTCGAAATGGGAGCAAGGTTAGGATCACTCACTGTCCTTCATTCGCTCATACCCATTCACGACAACGTCCAATCTTCCGGTTACCGGGTCAATGAGTAAACCATGGACGTCCACATTCGGTGGGAGGAGCGGGTGATTTTTAATCGTATCTACGCTATTTTTCACACTTTCTTCTACACGATCAAATCCGTGCAGCCACTTGTGTAAGTTAATCCCTGCATGTTGAAGCGTGGAGAACGTTTGAGCCGAGACTCCTCGCTCCAGCATCTTCTCCATGGTGCGCTTGCTGTCGATCGCGCTCATCCCGCAGTCATAATGACCGACAACCATCACTTCTTCTGCATTCAATTCATAGATCGCCACGAGAATGCTTCGCATGATACTCCCAAAAGGATGGGACACGATTGCCCCGGCGCTTTTTACGTGCTTGATATCCCCATTGTGTATGTTCATGGCTTTCGGCAACAGTTCCACCAACCGCGTATCCATGCAAGAAAGCACAACCAGTCGTTTATCAGGAAACTTGGTGGTCTGGTACTTTTCATATTCATGTTTCTCTACAAATTCACGGTTAAATGCGAGAATTTTATCCAAATTGCGCACTTTCACAGCACCTGCCTCGCTCTTAGTAGTATGTATTTGTATTGTATGCTTTTCTATTTTACCTAGGAGGACCAAAATCTCGCAAGGGACTCTGGCAGTTTATTATGAAATGGTTCATTTTGTCAGGATGTAATGCTTCTCGTCTAAACGAAATTTTTTTGGAGAAAAGAGTTCCTCAATCGTTGAGTAAATGGGTTCTCTTTTTGTGAATTTGTCACCTATCCATAGACCATACAGTTCAACCTGCGCCTTGTCGTGGTCAAGCAACTCTTCGCACCATGCACGGAGATGCATCATTCTGTCCATCCTTTTTTGATAGTCCTCTACGTATTTTTGATACTGACGGGGCCTCTCCTCTTCTGGGTACATCCCGAGTTTTACTTTATCAGGATGCTTGGAAATACTAAATCTGCAAGCGCAACCCTCTTCGGTTGTCACCCACCAGCCCTGTTTTTTCGGAAAACATTTGAAAAAATGAGGACTTCTTTCACGTGACAGCTTGCCTGTCAAAACATAAGGAGAGACTAGCGGCTTAGGCTCAATTCCTGGTGTTTCTTTTATCATGACGAATAATTCTAGGCACATGGATTCAGTTCCTCCAGAAAGAGTACTTTTTAGTTATAGTAAAAATAACCCAACTTTGGTAAAATGATTAAAAACATAATTAGGAGAGTTGCAGATTGAAATTTAGACTAGCCTTCATACTTGCACTAGTACTAATCCTTCCAGCCTGTAGTGAAACGGTAAGCACACCAGAAGTGCCGCTACCTGCATATGTATTAGCCATTGACCGATTTGACGAAAGCACCGGAATGTGGATGGTTGCTTTAGCGACAGAATCAAATGATGAAAAGGAATTGCGCGCTTTAGTGGAAAATACTCGGACCTTAGCGAAAGACAAGAAAGAAGAAGTTAACTCCGTTTCTGTGACCATTATCAAACCAGATAGAAGGATTCCTCACACTGTTACGGCATTTGGCAGAATTGCCTTGACCAGTAAAGGCATGGAACAAACCGGATTAAGCAGTACTTCCGAAATGGTCTTTGAATATAGAAACGCACCCGCAGCAAGCCCAGAAAAACCACCTACTACACCAGCTAAAGAAACAGCGAAGTGACCTCTGTGATTCTATTTAGTAAAATTGTATATTGATAATTAGAGCCAGGGTTAAAATACCTTGGCTTATTTCTTGCCCCGATACAATAGCCAATTCATCAGGTTAACACTTGGATTGCCTAAAGGAAACACTGCCGCATCACCAGCTTGCCTCCCTTTTCCTACCTCGCTTTATTTTGATATTTCATTTATCTTTAAAATGTTTATTCCACAATGCTTTGTCATAGTAATCAACACAAAGACCTTGATTGTTTCGCGTAAATAGATCTAAATGATAGTGATCATGACCAAAAGTCCTAAGAAACGAACCTGCTCCCGTTCTTGAAAGTGGCTCAAATAAACCAGAAGCGTATTCAAATGCTAATTTGCTCCCTATTATAAAAAGAGTGTCATAGTCCCGCTTCATTAATATCTTATCTTTATTTTCCTTATAATGGAACATTAAATAATCTTCATAATCTAAATCAGAAAATTTTCTTGGATTCACTTCAAAACTTCTAGCTCTTCCCTTTTGCTGATGTACTTTCTGTCTTAGCTCTTTCCACTGATGAGTATTAAACTGTAGGGAATGATGCAGGAAAACAAGTTCATTATTCTTTTTCGTATGCGAAAATCTATGCAAGTGTATAGGTAAATCTTTTTCCATACTTGTTACATAAATGATCATATCTCTGTGATCTGCACCTATAAGTAGAACACAAGCTAAATACTGCAACGATTGTTGATTTCCAAAAATCATAAACATGTCCTTATCAAATTCACATGCGAATATATCTTTCGTATGAAATGTAGGAGTTAGAACAATGTACTTTCTATGCTGTAACCAGATTTCTTTTTGTAGGATTTGGATTTTCAAAACTGCCTCCAATAATCTATACTTTGCATTTACAATTTTACGGTAAGGAAAAATTCCCCAACCATATAGAATCCTACCAATACAAAAAGACACTAGCAAGTAAGTGCTAATGTCTTTTTGTATTAGTTAAGGATCTTGTAAATAATTTTGAGTATCTACATCCTAGCTAATCTTCGCCTCAATCCGCAGCTTGTCCGCCACCATGGCAATAAACTCACTATTGGTTGGCTTCGCCTTGGTGTTGGAAATCGTATAACCAAACAAGCTGGAGATGGAGTCCAGATTACCACGGGACCATGCTACTTCAATCGCGTGACGGATGGCACGTTCTACACGACTTGCGGTTGTATTGAATTTCTTAGCAATGTCCGGGTACAGGACTTTGGTAATCGAGCCGAGCAGCTCGACATCGTTATATACCATTGTAATCGCTTCCCGCAAATACAAATAACCTTTGATGTGCGCAGGAACTCCAATCTCATGAATGATGCTAGTGATGCTCGCGTCCAAATTACGCCCGCGGATTTGCAGGGTAGCTTGCGGTTTCACAGAAGAAACAAAAGAAGAGGCAGGCTTGGTTGTAATGATTTGGCGGATGCGCTGAGCCAGCACCTCCATATCAAACGGTTTCAAAATGTAGTATGCTGCTCCCAGCTCTACTGCTTTCTTTGTAATCTCTTCCTGCCCGAAAGCAGTCAACATGATAATTTTAGGTTGAGGACTTAAGCGCATGGCCTGAATTTGCTCCAAAACAGCCAAGCCATCCAGATGCGGCATGATGATATCCAAAATTAATACATCGGGTACACGTTCCTGCAGCAGTCGAACTACCTCATTGCCGTTGTAAGCAACACCCACAACATTCATGTCATACTGGCTACTGATGTACTCTTCTAACAGATTCACAAATTCTCGGTTATCATCTGCCAACAACACTTCAATCTTGCTCAAGGTCGTTCCTCCTAACAATGGACGGTCTTTTGGAAAGAAGGTGGCGTTCTAGAAGTTAACAAATCTAAAAGGATTATCCATACCAACTTTTTCTCTACAAAAATAATTCGACAAAGCAAATTCCATTCCTGCCAATGACGAAAGATTGAATGATTTAACTGATATTTCGACAAAGATTCCTTTCATTCATGAACCGATTCGTCAAAGGACTGCAAAAATCGGAAAAGCCGCCTCGCTTCGTTTGCGTGACGGCACTTCTTTCAGGCAGCCTTCGTTGTATGGGTTCGGGATTCGGCAGTATCTCGGACGTTCACGCCAGCATCCTGAAGCATCCATTCAATGTAGCAGCCGTATCCCGAAGTAGGATCATTGACAAACACATGCGTGACGGCACCGACGATCTTGCCTTTTTGAATGATCGGACTGCCGCTCATCCCTTGCACAATGCCACCTGTCTTTTCCAAAAGGCGTTTGTCTGTGACTTTAATAATCATCCCTTTGGTTGCAGGAAAATGCTGCTTGACTACGTTTGCGATCTCAATATCGAACTCTTCTACCTTTTGGCCTTCCACAACAGTAAGAATTTTGGCCGGCCCTTCCTCTACCTGCTCAGCAAGAGCGATTGGTAACGGCTCCTGATAATAGCTGCGTTTGGGCTCGTCCTTCATTTTGCCGAAAATGCCAAAAGGGGTGTTTTTGGTTATATTTCCAAGAACTTCACTTTCATTGTAGAAACGAGCAAATTTCTCCCCTGGGTTTCCACTTTGTCCTTTTTCAATCGATGTGACACTTGCTTGCACGATCTGGCCATCTCCCACGACAATAGCTTGGCCAGTATCAACGTCAGAAATGACGTGCCCTAATGCCCCGTACGCTTTGGAATTTGGATCATAAAAGGTCAGTGTCCCTACTCCTGCCGCGGAATCCCGAATGTAGAGGCCCATACGGTATTCACTGTCTTTTTTATCTTTTGCCGGGTGCAAAGTGAGCGATAGCTTTTCCTTGCCACGAACGACAAGCAATTGAACGGAATGATTCTTTTTCCCCGTTTCGTTAATTAATTTCTTAACGTCGTTCATGTCGTTGATGTACATGTCGTTCATTTTGATAATCATGTCACCGACGTGTATACCTGCCTGTTCACCTGGAGAAAACTTGTTTTTCCCATCGTCTACTAAATGATGACCGACAACCAAAACACCCGCTGTTTGCAGCTTCACCCCGATTGACTGTCCACCAGGGTACAACCGCAGATCTGGCAATACATTTACTTTTACAGCAGTCAGCGGAATGTTATGCCACTTCACCTGCAATTGGGCTTCCCCAGCCCTACGCGGTTCTACAGACATAGGCCTGCTCAAATCAACGGATACCTCACGCGCCTCTGTCCCGTTAACGTGCAAAATATCAGGATTGCTATTGATTAGCGTGCCCATTACCGGCACAGAGACCCGCAGTTGCTCGAGGGACCCTTCCATCAAACGCAATTCACGGGGAAAGGAGGACAGATCGCGGAACGGGGTGGAACTCACGACAAGAGCCGTGATGAGGAGAAGGAGACTTCCCATCCATTTTCTTTTGTTTTGTCGGATCACCAGTAATCACTCCTACCGTTCCCTACCTACACCTACAAAACAAAACGGTCAGTCCGTTTTGATTGACCGCAAGCGGTCATGAGGGACACCTCCACCTTGTGTACCTTTAATGTTGCCACCAGCCAAGCGGATTATGTCAGGAAAATAACCCACTCAAAACATTAGAAAACCAGCCTTCACAAGCCCTTGGCGAGACCATCGTTGTACTATCTGCAATAAAAAAAAGACTGCCAACCGAATTAGCTGACAGTCTTTCGTTCACGGCCGAGAAGGATCATCTCGCGTGCATGTTCTTCTGTTTTCGCAGTTACCTCTGCCCCGCTCAGCATGCGAGCCAGTTCTGATACCCGTTCATCATCAGACAAACGATTCACCCGCGTCTCTGTTTCATTCTCGCTCATTTCCTTTTTGATCAGAAAATGCGCGTCTGCCATGGAGGCGACCTGCGGCAAGTGCGTAATGCACAGGACCTGGCGCTGCCCAGCTACTCGGGCGAGCTTTTCTGCTATCGCTTGAGCGGCTCTTCCACTTACACCCGTATCGACTTCATCAAAAATGAGCGTCTCCACTTGATCAGTGCCCGCCAAAATCGTTTTAATGGCCAGCATGACGCGAGACAGCTCCCCGCCAGAAGCAATCTTCGCCAAGGGTCGCAATGGCTCACCAGGGTTAGGTGAGATTAAAAATTCGATCTGATCCATTCCGTTCGCGTCTACGAAGCGTTTGATTCCGTCGATTTCTACCCCGTCATCATCCGGTGTCTGTCTGACGTCGATGGCAAAACGAGCACGCTCCATGTGCAGTTCTTTTAGCTGCTGCTCGATTTCTTGTGCGAGCTTTCCTGCACATTCGGAACGAATAACCGACAACTCCAATGCCTCCACGGCCAAATCGGCCGCAAGCTCCTGCAACTGCTTTTCCACCTGCTGAAGGCGATCTTCGTAGTGATGCATGTCATCCAATTCATCCTGAATCGTGGCAGCGTACTCCAAAATGTCGTCTACACTTTTGCCATACTTGCGTTTTAAAGATTGGATTTGATCAAGGCGGCGTTCTACTTCTGCCAGCTGCTCCGGTTCAAAATCCATTTGGTACGACAATTGACGAAGGTTATGAACCACATCTTCTATCTGATAATAAGCCGATTGGACCATCTCCAAAATCGGAACGAGCTGTTCTTCGTAGTTCACACCACGCTCAAGCTCGCCCATCGCATGTCCTAACCAATCCATGCCCTTCTGGTCACCATGCAATGCGCGGTATGCATCTTGAATCGTTGAATAAACTTTTTCAATGTTCATCCACTTTTTCCGCTGCTGCATGAGCTTCTCGTCTTCACCAGGCGTGAGGGTTGCCGCCTCAATTTCATCGAGCTGATATTGCAATAGATCGATACGCTGTACCAGCTCCCGATCATTGCGCGCCATGCGCTCCAGATCTTGCTTTGTTTTTCGGTACGCTGTATACAGGGTTGTGTACTCTTGCTTCGCAGCTCCCAACGCACTTTCCCCGTATGCATCTAGCCAATTGATATGCTTGTCCGACTGCATCAGCATATGCGTATCGTGTTGTCCATGCACCGTAACCAGCCATGGCCCTAACTCACGCAGCATAGCAAGGGTTACGAGCTGGCCATTGATTCGAATGATACTCTTCCCTTGATTCGATATATCTCGGCGTACCACAAGCATGCCGTCTTGCTCAATCTGGACGCCGACATTCTTGCAAACGTCAAGTCCGGGGTGACCAGGCGGCAATTCAAACAGCCCTTCCACTTCTGCACGAGGCTCACCGTAACGGACAAAATCTGCCGAAGCCCGGCCCCCTAACAACAGTCCTAGTGCATCGATAATGATGGATTTCCCGGCACCAGTCTCCCCTGTCAGGATGTTTAACCCTTTTTGGAAAGAGACCGTTACTGATTTGATGATGGCAAAATTTCGGATCGAGAGTTCCACTAGCATCGCGAGCGACCACCTTCTACAACATTTCCATTAAGCGTTTCGTCACTTCATTGGTATTTTCTTTGGAACGGCAAATAATCAGGATGGTGTTGTCGCCACTGATAGTCCCCATGATTTCTTCCCAAGGAAGGTTGTCAATCAGTTCAGCTACCGCATTCGCATGTCCCGAAAGCGTCTTCAGTACAATAAAATGATCGGCTTGGTCAATGCTAATAAAGGAATCCACAAGCATGCGTTTCAGCTTTTGCAGTGGATTGAATTTTTGTTCAGCAGGCATTGAATACTTATATCGTCCATCAGGGAGGGGCACTTTTACCAAGTGTAGCTCCTTGATGTCTCGGGATACAGTTGCTTGCGTCACGTTAAAGCCAGCAGTCCGCAAGCGGTCCACCAGATCATCCTGTGTTTCCACCTCTTGATTGCTGATGATCTCCCGAATACGAATATGTCGTTGCCCTTTATTCATATGGATTACTCCCATTCCCCTTGTAATTTCGTTCGTATTGCTTCGAAAAAGCCACCTTTTTTCCACTTAATCAGCGGGGTAACACACGGTGACTTTTTAATGTAAATCTGATCGCCGCCCTCAAGTCGATAACCAAATTGCCCGTCAATGGACAATCCCATCTCTTGATGAATGGCATCCACTTCAACCCGGATCGTTTGATTGCCCGACAATACCATTGGCCGAGCCGTCAAGGAATGAGGAGCCACTGGTGTCAGTAATAGCATGTCCACATTAGGGGCCACTATAGGACCGCCTGCAGAGAGTGAGTATGCCGTTGATCCTGTCGGCGTAGAGACAATGACACCATCTCCGCTGAACGTTGCGACGTACTCATCATCGAGAAAGACCGCACATTGAATGATTCGGCAAAATGACCCTTTGGCAATTCCTATATCATTCATGGCCGTGTATGTCCCTAGTTTGATTCCTTTTCGCACCAAACAAGCTTCCAGCATGGCTCTCTTTTCAATGTCGTACTTTCCAGAAAGGAGATTGTCTACTGCCTGAGGCAGATGCTCCGGTTCCGCTTCCGACAAAAAGCCCAATGTGCCTAAATTAATTCCAAAGATCGGGATAGAGTGACCGGCAAGCTGACGAGCAATTCTGAGTAGCGTGCCGTCGCCTCCCAATACACAAACCAAATCCGTCTGCTTCCCCATCTCTTCTACAGATGCGCCCAGTTCTGGATGCCCTACATCTGATGCGATATGTTCATCCAGGTATACCTGCGCCCCTCTGTCCTCAAGTAAATACAGGAGCTCCCGTGCAACGATACGTGCTTCGGGTTTTCCTTTGTTCGCTATGATTCCAATTTTCTTCACATGGTCCACCCCAAAACTGGTTGGTTGGAAATCCTTCTTGAACAACCTCATATACAAGTATACAACTTCACATGCATAAATAAAAAGCCTCGATTGTGACAAAACTCCCGAGGCTTTGGTTTTTATCCTATTTCAAATTCGCATGAGCAGACGCAACTACCTCTGTTACGCATTGCAACCACGCTTCCGAATCCATGCCGCCCTCACTTTTCTGGACATGCATAACAAATTCAATGTTTCCTTCTCCCCCTGTAATTGGAGAGTAGTCCAAGCCCTTCAACGCGAAACCCAAACCACTGGCAAATTGACCGATGTCAGTCAGTACGCTCTCGTGTACGTCTGGATCACGAACGATTCCGTTCTTCCCGACTCTATCCTTGCCTGCTTCAAATTGAGGCTTGACCAGCGCAACGACGTCACCGCCATCCGTCAGAAAACGGTACAACACCGGCAAGATCAATCGCAAAGAAATAAACGATACGTCAATCGATGCCGCGTTTGGGCGTTCATATTCAAACGCTTCCGGGTCCATATGACGGAAATTCGTCCGTTCCATGACGACCACTCGTTCATCTTGTCGCAAGCTCCACGCGAGTTGTCCATACCCGACATCAATGGCGTATACAAGGCGCGCACCGTTTTGCAGCGCACAGTCCGTAAATCCGCCAGTGGATGCCCCGATGTCCATCATGACACGATCCTTCATGTCGATTTCAAAGACACGCAATGCCTTTTCCAGCTTGAGGCCACCGCGACTCACATACGGGTGTACCTCGCCCTTCACCGTAATCGCAACATCCTCGGCAAATTTGGTTCCCGGCTTGTCACAGCGCTCGCCAGCTACTTGCACAAGGCCTGCCATTACGGCTGCTTTTGCTTTTTCTCTGGTCTCATAATGGCCTCTTTCGACCAAGAGAACATCAACCCGTTCTTTTCTTACACTCATGCTTCCACTACGCCCTTCGAAATTGGCATTAAGGAACGGACATTAGCAGCGATATGATCAGCTGTGAGCCCTACCTCTTGCCGCTGTTCTTTCACACTTCCATGCTCAACAAAATAATCAGGTACCGCGACAACTTGTACATTCATGCCGTGATAGCCCGCACGATTGTAGCATTCAATGACAGCGCTGCCGAAGCCGCCCATTTCACAGCCCTCTTCAACTGTAATGATATCGTAGCCTTCCTTAGCCAGTCGGAATAGAAGCTCTTCGTCCAACGGCTTGCAAAAACGTGCATTGACCAGCATCGGTTTGATTCCTTCTTCTTGAAGCTGATTAACAGCCGACTCAGCAATTTCGAATACGTGACCGAACGAGAGAATCGCCACGTGTTTGCCTTCGCGCACAATCTCCGCTTTGCCGATTGGCAGCACTTGCAGATCTTCATCCATTTTGACGCCACGAGTCGGCAATCGTGGATAACGATAAGAGATCGGACCGCCTTTATATTCCACTGCTGTCTTCATCATATGACGCAGCTCATTTTCATCCTTTGGTGCCATAATGACCATATTCGGAATGATGCGCATGAATGCCACATCGTACATGCCTTGGTGTGTCTCCCCGTCTGCTCCAACGAGACCAGCACGGTCAACGGCAAAAATCACATTGAGCTTTTGGCGTGCGACATCGTGGATCAACTGATCATAGGCTCTTTGCAAAAAGGTCGAATAAATCGCAAAGACCGGCTTCAATCCTTGTGTCGCCAATCCTGCCGCAAATGTACATGCGTGCTGCTCCGCAATCCCGACGTCAAACAGTCTGTCCGGGTACTTCTGACCGAATGGGATCAAGCCGGAGCCCGCCGGCATCGCAGGGGTCACAGCCACAATTGAATTGTCTTCATCTGCGAGCTTCATCATCGTATCCGCAAAAACGGATGTATACGTTGGTGCAGATTTCGGTGTGTCGCCTGACTCGATTTTATACGTTCCAATGCCGTGCCACTTGACCGAGTCAGCTTCAGCTGGCGCATAGCCCAGTCCTTTTTTCGTGATGGCATGGATCAAAACAGGTCCTTTTGTATGCTTGGCTGTCTTCAATGTATCGAGCAAAAGCTCCATGTTATGTCCGTCGATTGGGCCAATATACGTAAAGCCTAGCTCCTCGAAAAGAACGCCAGATACGAGCAAATACTTCATGCTGTCCTTAAAGCGTTCAGCCATGTGAGCTAATTTGCCCCCTACAGCCGGTATCGATTTCAACAAGCCTTCGACCTCATCCTTCGCCCACTGATAGTTCTCAGTGGAGCGAATTTTCCCCAAGTAGTTGTGCAAGGCACCAACGTTTGGCGCAATAGACATCTCGTTATCATTGAGTACAACGATGACATTCTTGCGCTCATGACCGATGTGGTTCAATGCCTCTAAAGCCATACCGCCAGTCAGCGCACCGTCTCCGATCACTGCAACGACGTGGTTCTTTTCCTTTTTCAAATCCCGTGCAGTCGCCATCCCCATTGCGGCAGACAACGACGTGCTGCTATGCCCTGTTTCCCAGACGTCATGCGGGCTTTCCACCATTTTAGGGAACCCGCACAAACCCTTGTACTGACGCAAGGTCGGAAACATCTCCCGGCGTCCTGTCAGCATTTTATGTACGTATGCTTGATGTCCAACATCCCAGATCAGCTTGTCCTTGGGACTGTCAAAAACATAGTGCAGTGCTAGCGTCAGCTCGACAACTCCCAGATTCGGCGCGAGATGTCCGCCTGTTTTCGAGAGCGTTTCGATTAGAAACTGACGGATCTCGGATGCCAATGTATGTAACTGTGGTTGCGTGCACTTTTTCAGGTCTTGAGGATCATTTATAGTAGTAAGCAGCATTGGTATTCCTCACTTTCCACTGTTCGTTCTCCGGCGATTGTGCATGCTGCATATCAATCAAGCCACTAGAAAACCCGGCTTTCCTTATTGCTATAGCCGATTCCGCTTATTTTCAGCTTGATTCATTATAACGGTTTCTTAATAAAAACACCACTTTTGATCAACATATACGAATATGAAGGCGATATCTTGCATTTTCTGGTAAGATGTTTTTGAATACATACTCCGAACAAAAGAGGTGGACATCCGTGAAGTTCTCACAAATTCAGTATGAGCGCATGGATATGGACAAAGTTGAAGAACAATTCACGCAATTATTGGAAGCGTTTCAACATGCTGCAAGCTTCTCTGAGCAAGATACGATCATGGCTCAATTGAACAAACTGCGACAAGAAGTGGAGTCTGCACGGAATGTCGCACAAATCCGCCACACGATCAATACAGAAGATCCTTTTTACAAAGCGGAGCAGGACTATTGGGATGAAGCAACTCCTTTGTATACCGGAATCGTTTCCCGCTACTATCAGGCGATCGTCGATTCTTCCTTCCGCGCTGAATTGGAGGAAAAATGGGGAGCACAGCTGTTCCGCATAGCGGAGAGCACACTCCGTACATTTTCGCCCGAAGTCATTTCTGATTTGCAGGAAGAAAACCGTTTGGCGAGTCAATATGTCGCACTGAAAGCTTCGGCCAAAATCATGTTTGAAGGAGAAGAGCGAAATCTTTCAGAGATGATTCCTTTTACAATTGCGAAGGATAGAGACATGCGCAAGCGCGCTAATGAAGCGAAGTATGATTTTATGCAGCAACATACGGATGATTTTGATCGCATCTACGATCAGCTCGTCAAGGTACGCACACGCATCGCCAAAAAACTCGGCTTCAATAGCTTTGTGGAGCTAGGCTATGCACGTATGAACCGTACCGATTACAATGCAGAAATGGTTGCCAAATTCCGCCGGCAAGTGCTCGAGCACATCGTTCCCGTAGCGTCAAAGCTCGTCGAACGTCAGCGACAACGCATTGGTGTCGATACACTTGAGTATTACGATCTTTCCTTTGATTTTGCTACAGGGAATCCAAGCCCGAAAGGCTCGCCGGAATGGATTGTGGAAAACGGGAAAAAGATGTATGCCGAGTTGTCACCTGAAACGGACGAATTTTACAACTTCATGCTGGACAACGACTGTTTAGATCTCTTGAGTAAAAAAGGAAAAGCTACTGGCGGCTACTGTGAATACATCAGCCAGTACAGGCTCCCCTTTATTTTCGCCAACTTTAATGGTACATCCGGAGATATCGACGTACTTACGCACGAGGCAGGACATGCGTTTCAGGTGTATGTAAGCCGAGATTTTGAGGTGCCTGAATATCATTTCCCAACCTATGAGGCATGTGAAATACATTCAATGAGCATGGAGTTTTTGACGTGGCCATGGATGGAGCGTTTTTTCAAGGAAGATACCGACAAATACAAATTCTCTCATCTGAGTAGCGGACTCCAGTTCATTCCGTATGGCGTGTCTGTTGATGAGTTCCAGCACGTTGTCTACGAAAACCCAGATATGACACCGGCAGAGCGTAAACAGGCTTGGCGTGAAATTGAGCGCAAGTACCTCCCGCATCGCAATTATGCCCAAAACGAGTATCTTGAGGAGGGCGGGTTCTGGCAGCAGCAAACGCATATTTTCCAAAGTCCCTTCTATTACATCGACTACACACTGGCCCAAATTTGCGCGTTCCAATTTTGGAAACGATCTCAATCTGAGCCAAAACAAGCTTGGGCGGATTATTTGACGCTTTGCCGCGAAGGCGGAAGCAAATCGTTCCTCGAGCTGGTACAAGTGGCGAAGCTTTATTCTCCATTTGAGGACGACTGCATTCCATCGGTGATTGGCGAGATTGAACAATTCTTAAACAGCATTGACGATAAAAGCTTGTAATAGGTAGGGATACAAAAAAGCTGGCAATCCCCGTATGGGCTGCCAGCTTTCCCTTATTTATTGCGATCACGCACATAGTCCGCCAAAGGGCTTAGTGCTGAATTCTCGATTCCCGCATCTGCAAGCGCTGCTTTTGCCTCCGCAATCAATTCGTCAAGACGCGCCTTCGATTCGGCTAGACCAAGAAGCGATGGGTACGTCGCCTTTTCCCTATCGGCATCGCTGCCAACTGCTTTCCCCAGCTCTTGGGCATCCCCTTCCACATTCAAGATGTCATCCTGAATTTGAAAAGCCAGACCAATGCAAACACCATAGCGTGTCAATGCTTCCATTTGGCCTTCGGATGCTTCTGCGAGGTAGCCTCCCCCGCGCAGAGCTGCGATCAAGAGATCACCCGTTTTGTGCCGATGGATAAATTCGAGCTGATCCAGGTTAAGGCGCTTGCTCTCCCCTTCGATATCAGCCATCTGTCCGCCGACCATGCCAGTTGCTCCTGCACGTTTTCCCAGCTCCGCAATCAGTTTCACAGTAGTAGCCGCTGAAACATCGGTGCGATCCATGTAAGCTTCTGCGATATATGCGAATGCTCTAGTCAGCAAGGCATCTCCTGCGAGTATCGCTGTTGCTTCACCGAATACTTTGTGATTGGTCGGTTTTCCGCGACGAAGATCATCGTCGTCCATCGCAGGGAGGTCATCGTGAATCAAGGAGTACGTATGTATCATTTCCAGGGCAGCCGCAAATGCCACACCCCGTTCAATCGGCTTGTCCAGCGCTTCGAGGACTGCCAACACCAACATGGGACGCAGCCTTTTTCCGCCTGCCATGAGCGAATACTTCATGGATTCGTACAAGTTTACCGGAACTCCTTGCTGTTCAAGCGCTGGCAGGAGTCTTTGTTCTATATAGGCGGTCTTCTCTACCAAATAACTCTCGAATGTATGCACGCCGATCATAATTCTCCTTCCACGCGAAAAGCCTTCTGCTTTACTTGTCCGTCTTCTTCCACCAACTGGGTAATCTTTGCTTCGATTGCATCCAGCTTTTGACCACAAATTCTGGAAAGAGTTACTCCTTCTTGATATAGGGTAATCGCTTCTTCGAGAGGAATATCTCCTTCCTCAAGTCGATTGACGACTTCTTCCAGGCGTTTCATCGCGTCCTCGAACTGCATATCAGTCTCTTGTTCCGTTTTCTTGCGAGCCACTCTGCTTCTCCTCCTTCCGGTTCACTTTTTCCACACGTGCAGTCGCACTGCCATCACTTAATCGTACCATGATCTCGTCGCCAGGGGCAAACTGTTCCACCGATTTCACGAGTCTGTCATCGGTGTATACGAGTGAGAATCCACGCTGCATGACCTTCAGTGGACTCAATGCTTCCAATGTAGCTATGCGAGCTGCGAATGCCATCCTTTTTTGATTGAGACGCCCCAGCATCCGTTCGTCCAAGGTGGCGCGGAGTTTAGACAGATTTTTTCTTTTATCCTCGATTTGATCAGCGAGGCGATAGCGCTTGATCTGTTCGTCTAATCGCGTATAGCGTTCGCGTCTTCTGTCCAGCAAATGCTTCATCGATTGGCGCATCCGCAAATGTGCCCGATCCAATCGTTCTGCGGCTTCCTCCAGCCTACGCTCCGGTTGGCGCATCGCATACGAATTGCTCAATCGTGTCAAACGGTTTCTCTGCTCAGTCATTGTGCCGCGCACTGCTCGATGCATCCGTATTTCGAGCTGCCGTACTCTCTCGACCCACTCCAAATAATGCGGTACAGCCAATTCAGCAGCCGCTGTCGGCGTAGCTGCACGGACATCTGCTACGAAATCGGCGATCGTCACATCCGTCTCATGTCCTACAGCGGAGATGACGGGGATGAGTGATGCAGCAATTGCCCTTGCGACGTTTTCATCATTAAACGCCCACAGCTCCTCAATGGAACCACCACCTCGCCCTACAATGAGAACATCAATGTCAGGCTGATCGTTCATGATCCGAATAGCGGAGACAATCGATGCGGGTGCATCCGCACCTTGGACAACGGCTGGTGAAAGTACGATCTCTGCCTGCGGATATCGCCTGCGAATCGTTGTGCAAATATCTCGGATGGCAGCTCCTGTCGGAGAAGTGACAACACCGACACGTTTGGGAAAACGCGGGAGCATCCGTTTTCTCTCTGCTGCAAACAACCCCTCTTGGGCCAATTTTTCTTTTAGCTGCTCAAATGCTAAATAAAGCGAGCCGAGACCATCTGGCTGCATCTCTTTGGCGTACAGCTGATACGCCCCGTCCCGTTCATATGCAGAAATAGACCCGCGCACAATCGCTTTTGCTCCATCTTTGGGCAAGAAACGCAGAAAGCGGTTATGACTCGCAAACATGACGACTTTGATGCGTGATTGCTTGTCCTTTAGCGTGAAATACATATGACCGCTGGAGTGATGGGTAAAATTAGAGATTTCCCCTCTCACCCATATATCTTGCAGGTAGGGTTCCTTTTCCAGCACCAGCTTAATATAACGATTGAGATCACTGACGGATAAGATATCTTGTAATGCCATGCGGCCCCTCCTTTACAAAAACTTGGCTTTGCCGTGCATGTAACAAGGACTATGCAAAAGAATGGATAAAGCTTATGCCTTATCCATTCTATAATAAGTTGCCGATTTTCTTCTATTGTTTTGCTTGCTTTTTCGCTGCCGCAACGGTATTTTTCAGCAGCATGGTAATCGTCATAGGGCCAACACCGCCTGGAACTGGGGTTAAAAAGCTAGCCACTTCTTTGACCTCGTCGAACTTGACATCTCCAACCAGCTTACCCGTTTCGATGCGGTTCACACCAACGTCAATGACGACAGCTCCCGATTTGACATGCTCCTTACCGATCATATGAGCCCTACCGGTTGCAACGACGAGGATGTCCGCCTTCTGCGTGTATTCCTCGAGGTTTTGCGTGCGAGAATGACACATGGTTACCGTAGCATTTTCCTGTTGCAACAGCAATGAGACTGGCTTGCCAACGATGTTGCTGCGTCCGATCACCACTGCATGTTTGCCTGCCAACGGGGTGCCTGTGCGCTTGATCAATTCAATAATCCCGTGCGGCGTGCATGGAAGCATCGTATCATTTCCTAATACCATGTTGCCTATGCTAATCGGATGGAAACCGTCCACATCTTTTTCAGGAGCAATGGCTTCAATTACCGCATGCTCTGAAATATGAGCAGGAAGAGGAAGCTGAACCAAAATCCCATTAACGTTCGGATTTTCGTTCAACTGTTGAATGATAACCAACAACTCTTCCTCTGTGATGTCAGCGTCCTTCATAATGATCTCGGATGAAATTCCGACTTCCTCGCAGCCTTTTGCTTTCCCCCGCACATAGGAGTGAGAAGCTGGGTCGTCTCCCACAATGACAACGGTCAAACCCGGTACGATCCCTTGTTTTTTCAATTCAGCTACTTCGTTCGCCAATTCGGCCCGAATACTCTGTGCTACTTCTTTTCCCTGGAGAATGGTTGCAGCCATGGAGAAAATGCCTCCTTTATCAACGTCGATACGTTAAGTGTACCGATTTCCCCCTCAGCTGTAAAGGCGAATTATAAAAAGTTCGCATTTATTTAATGTTCGCCTTTTGCTTCATCCACCCCAACATAGCGACTCCGTAGGCATTATCACCGGAGTAAACGGGGTCACAGAAGTACAGTTTCGCCTTCACGGCAGGGTGTTCCAGACGTTTGATCAGCCGCTCACGTATGTAATAATTGGCAGCTACTCCTCCAACAATCAAGATGTCCTTCGGGCAGCCTTGCTCTACTGCATGGCGCAATGACTTCTCTAATGTATTGGCAATACATTGCTCTGTCGCCCGCGCAATCTCAGCAGGGCTCGTACTCCCCTTCTCCACTTCCCGCAAAAGCGAGGCTTCCGGTCCAGAAAAACTAAAGGAAAGCCCGTCAACCGCTGAAGAAATCCGAAACGCACCTGTTGCTCCCTTTGCTAACTGCTCCAGCGCAGGACCCGCAGGAAAGGACAGACCGAGTGCAACACCAATCCGATCGACTAGTTGACCTGCGTGCAGATCAATCGTCCCACCGATTTTCTCAATGGCATAACCAGCTGCATGACGCTCGCACAGCAGCAACTCGCTGGTACCCCCGGACAAATGTACAGCCAAAAAGCGGTCTTCTGTCGGACGCACCTCAGCGGTGTATTCCCCCGCCGCAATATGCCCCTCTTGATGAGTCGTCAAGTGCAGGGGAACGCGCAAATAAGTCGCCAACGATTTCGCCAGGCCCTCTCCTACCTTAAATACAGGCATATACGATCCGTCTTGCGGACGCGGCTTCTCGCTTACACAAATCGCTGCAATCTCGTAGTCCTTCCACTTCATCTCTTCACTTAATTCCGGCAGGTTCATCACATGCTGAAAGACGGCTTCGGATTGTTGCAGTCCGCGCTTGCCCTCCTTTACTTTCAGAAGGCGTTTTGCTTCTGCGACAATTCGGCCGTCTTCCTCAGCCAAGCACAGTGATGTCCGGTAATTGCTCGTGTCGATTCCCAACATTACCTTACTCATGCTTGTATCTCCTACCTAATTACGCCTGCTTGGTTTCACGTGATTGCAAGAAGCTCGACAACACACCATTTATATACCGATGGGACTGCTCGTCGCTAAAGAGCTTCGCGATCTCAATCGCTTCGTTCATCACGACTTTGTCAGGTGTGTCTTGCTCAAACATGATCTCGTAAAAAGCCAGACGAAGAATAGCGCGGTCTACATTGGCGATGCGTTCCAATTGCCATCCACGCAGATACTTCTTGATTTCTGAATCAATCTCAGTCAAGTTTTTCAATACACCATCAAGGAGATAACGCAAATACTGTGCATTTTCCTCGGATTCTTCCATGACGAGGGCAACCGCATCGGTTAATGGAACCTCTGCCATATCGATTTGGAAAAGACATTGGACTGCTTTTTCTCGTGCTGTTCTTCGTTTCATACCATTCATTCACCTACTAATTAAAATGAGCTCGGACTTTTCTAATGTCACCGAAACTTGCCTGGCAAAATCTTGTCGAGTATTTCACGCAAGTCTTCCTTATGATCGAGCTTGCGACCAATATAATACCCAGTACCGACAAACACAACAAAAACCAGTGTATCCCAAAATCCCACGAGAAGGTAGATGATGCCTAAAAAAAGTCCGGCAAAAACCCCCATTAGCTTCCCCTTGTGTTCCCACATTAACTCCCGCATCATTTACTTCACCTTCTATTCCACACGTTTACGAGCCGCGTAGTTTTCCTGCTGAGCTACTTCCGTCACGACGATGGCCACCTCAGAAATGTCAACACCAGCAATCCCCTCGACTTGCTCTTTCACGTCAGCCTGCAGCTTCTGAGTCAGTTCAGGCAATGGCGTTTCTCCATCTACCGAAACACGCAGGGTGATCATATTGCCGCTCTCGAGTGCTTTGACTATCGTTTTCATATCGCGCACTCCTTTCACTCGGCGGGCTGCACGCTCTGCAATGGTCTGGATCGTCTGAATCGTAATGTTGACCTCACCCAAATCACTGCGCTGACGGATTCCCCGTTCTACTTTAGGCTTGTTAGAGCGGAAAGAACTGAAAAAGAAGCGAAGGCTGACTACGAGGAAAATAATCGCGACAATGAGATAGGTGATGTTCGTACCCGCCAGCATCTGATCCACATATGGACGGAAAAAATCTTGCGGGATCAATCCGCTGGTCGCTGCTATCGCGATGCAGGACAAAACAATGAGGGCAAAGCTATAAATCGTCAAGATAAAGCGGTCAAACAAGTTCACAAGCACCTCTCCTTTCAGCCATGTTTGAAAAAGGAGACAAACACGGCACGCTCCGGAAAACTCCATGAATTTACGCTCAAAGCCTAAACAAAATCAATGTTTTCAAATGAGGAAAATGCCCCCTGTTCGTAGGGGGCATCCATCCGCTGCTTGTTAGCGCACGCGCTGGTGTTCTTCAACCGGTACTGGAGCCGGTACTTTTTCTTCTGCTTTTAACTCAACATCAACGATATGTACGTTTACTTCCACTACAGAAAGACCTGTCATGCTCTCAATTGCATTGCGTACACTATCTTGAATATTTCGAGCGACTTCCGGGATGCGATGTCCGTATTTGACAATGATCGAAACATCCACTGCTGCTTCACGGGAGCCAACCTCTACACGCACACCACGCGCTATATTTTTACGGCCTAAACGTTCAGCTATTTCTCCTACGAAACCGCCGCTCATTTGCGCCACACCTTCTACTTCGGACGCAGCCATGCCGGCGATCACTTCCAACACTTCGGGAGCGATCTGGACCTTACCAAGTTCTGTTCTGTCTAAGTCTGGAGTAAACTCTTCCATGCTTCGCACCTCCCTCTAATTTGTAATTCATTATACCAAGCACACCGTATTTTTACAAATCAGCCCTACTTACTCTTCATCCAGGTTCAAGTCGTAGGTTTCCAAGAATTTCGTATCGAAATGCCCGCTGACAAATACTTCGTGCTCCAATACTTTCAAATGGAATGGAATCGTTGTCGTAATACCCTCTATGACAAATTCGCCCAAAGCACGCTTCATACGGTCAATCGCTTCGTTACGATCCTTGCCCCACACAATCAGCTTGGCGATCATAGAGTCGTAGTATGGCGGAATGGAATATCCCGCATATGCTGCACTGTCTACGCGCACACCAAAGCCGCCTGGCGCCAAATATTCCGTGATACGACCTGGCGAAGGCATGAAGTTTTTCGCGGGATTCTCAGCATTAATACGGCATTCAATAGCCCAGCCATCCATTTTGATATCCTCTTGCGTAAAGGACAATGGTTGGCCTGCCGCTACGGTCAGCTGCTCCTTGATCAGGTCAAAGCCAGTCACCAGCTCGGTTACCGGGTGCTCTACCTGAATACGTGTATTCATTTCCATGAAGTAGAACTTTCCGTGTTTGTCCAGCAAAAACTCGACAGTGCCCGCCCCATGATAGGAAACGGCTTTCGCCGCCGCAACAGCAGCTTCACCCATTTGTCGGCGCAGCTCTTCACTCAATGCTGGAGATGGAGCTTCCTCGATCAGCTTTTGGTGGCGACGTTGGATGGAGCAGTCGCGCTCACCCAGGTATACAGCATTGCCATGCTTGTCTGCCATGATTTGAATTTCCACATGGCGTGGACCTTCCACGAACTTCTCCAAGTAAACTCCTGGATTGCCAAAAGCTGTTTTCGCTTCGTTTTGCGCCTGACGGATCGCTTTTTCCAAATCTTCGTCGTCTACAGCTACGCGCATGCCGCGTCCGCCGCCACCCGCTGTCGCTTTGACCATGACAGGATAGCCAATCTCGTTTGCGGTGACGACAGCGTCCGCCACATCTTCGATCAGCCCTTCCGTACCTGGTACAGTAGGAACACCTGCCGTTTTCATCGTATCCTTGGCCGTGGACTTGTCCCCCATCTTCACGATGGCTTCTGGGTCTGGACCGATAAAGGTAATGTTGCAGGCGGTGCAAATCTCGGCAAAGTCAGCGTTTTCTGCCAAGAAGCCATAACCAGGATGGATGGCGTCTGCCCCTACCTTGGTCGCTACACTCATGATGTTTGCTATATTCAAATAGCTTTCCTTGGATGCCTTGGGACCAATACAGTAGGCTTCGTCGGCCAGCTTCACATGAAGCGCTTCACGATCCGCTTCGGAGTAGACGGCGACCGTACGAATGCCCAGCTCGCGGCATGCCCGGATAATACGCACGGCAATCTCCCCGCGATTGGCAATCAATACTTTTTGAAACATTCCGCTCTCCCCCACCTTATTCTGGCTTCACCAAAAACAATGCTTGGCCATACTCAACCAATTGGCCGTCTTCTACGAGCACTTTCACGATCTCGCCGCTAACTTCTGCTTCGATTTCGTTAAAGAGCTTCATGGCTTCCACGATGCAAACGACTTTGCTCGCAGTCACTTTGTCACCAGCTTGTACGTAAGGCGGCTTGCCTGGTTCTGGTGCGCTATAGAAAGTCCCTACCATTGGAGATACAATCTTGTGGAGATTTGCGTCATCCGATGCTTGTACAGCTGCTTTCGGAGCTTCTGCTGCGACTGGTGCTGCTGCGACAACTGGCTGAGCCGGGATATGTGCTACTGGTGCTGCAACAGGAGCTTGAACCGCTGGTTGCGTGACGACAATCGTTTCCGTACCATTGGATTTTTTCAGAGACACCTTGGCACCTTCTGTTTCCAAGTTAAATTCTTGAATGGATGATTGATCAATTAACTTAATAATTTCGCGGATTTCATGCATTTTCATTACGAACAAGCACTCCTTCTTTTCTTTCAATAGAGGTTCGTGGAGTCCATTATGTATCCTTTTGGCAAACCATAAATCCATGGTAGCCTGTTGCCAATACCACGTCAAGAAAGGATTTCCCCGCTTCTTTTCCAACAGAAGCGAGAAAATCCTTACCATCATGCCCGTTTCTCCTATCCCTTATAACGAGAAAATACTGTAGCTTGATTAGGATGACTTGTATTGTACGTTAATGTTTGTCGCGGGAATATTCAAGTGCTGCTTTACGTTTGCAATAATTTCCACGACCTCGTTTGCGCTTAATTTATCTTTTTGTACAATGACTGTCGCCTTGTCATTTTGGACAGTTACGACCGCATCCTGGTAGCCACTCGCCTTGAGCATTTCTTCTGCAGTCATCGTAGCACTTTCCATATTGGACAGTTCTTCAAACTTGGCCATCGCTTCTGCTACTGCCTGCGGAGAGGAATCCGTATTGTTTACGATTGCTAGCTGTTCGTCTTTTTGTTGCGCCAATATTGCTTCACGCTTCATTTTGTAGCCTTGGAAAATTTCACTCGCCGTTTCTGCTACTGGGACGACCGTGTTCGTTGCGGCTGGTTTCGCTTCTGGCGCAGCAGGAGTCTTGGCTTCCTGCGCGCCACTTTTTCCGTCTACCGGATTTGCCTTTGGCGCTTGATCGACAGGCGTTGCTTTCGGGGCTTGATCTACTTGCTTGGATTCAACAACCACACCAGAAATTTGCTCTTGCTTCTGGACGGCTTGCTCTTGTCCTGATGTTGGGACCTGTTCTTGCGGCCCCTTCACCAGGTAGTATCCAGAGAGCACAACCATGACAGCAAGCATTGTCAACAACCATACCGTTTGTTTTCGCAGAATCATTCGCCATTACCTCCTACCCTTTTTTGGGCAAAATGGATATTTTATAAGCGGGAACATCCAAAACCTTTTGAACGGCTTCAGTGATCCACGCTTTAACCTGGATGTTATCGGCCCCTTTCGCTACTACCAGGACCCCGCGGATTTTCGGCTTTAGCGTCTTCACAATAACGGGGGCATCCTGCTTGCCGCCTTGCACGATGACGACCTGCTCATCTCGTGACTGGTCATTTTGATTGCGGGTTGCCTTTTCTTTGTCCATTTCCTGATTGGTTGAGGTACGAATATTGCGGTTTTTTTCCACAACCAGCTCTGGTGTTGATTCCAGATTGACCATGACCTCTACTTCGCCGACGCCGACAACAGAAGCGAGGATATCGCGAAGCTGCGTCTCGTAAATGTTTTCATATTCTGCAATGACATCGGTAGTCGGTGATCCCCCCAACACCTGGGAAGCAGCATCGCCTCCAGAAGGACCTGGCGCCTCACTCCCTATATCTCCAAATCCGAGTGGCTGGTCTTTTTCCACTCTGAGGAAGTCCGTCAGAATCATGATAGCTACGCCAATTCCCAAAATGACGATGAAATAATGCAGCGGCTTCAGTTTCTGGTTTTTCCCCTTGCTCCCTACTGCGATTTTCTTTTCTTCCTGCATCGTCTCGCCTTGTTGCTTCATAAACAGACTTTTCAGCTTTTCCCATAATTGGTTCATTGTTTTCACCTCGCTTCACTGACTGGATCCGCTACTGTTTCTCTCTTTCTCTCGATTCGTCTTTGATGACGACCTGGCTCTTCGAGAGCCCCCACTCTTTGGCGACATCGTTTGTGATTTGGGCGTAAAGAGGATTGTCATGATGAGCTGTTGCTGCCATTTCTGTTTTGGGATCAGGTTGTATTTCAATGGGTTTGCCAATCGTAATTTCAACAGGCTGGACAGGTTTAATCGGTTCAATCGTGCTCTGCCCTTTTTGCTCTTCCTTGTTCGCGTCACCGACTACCAGCTCGATTCGCTCAAGGGTGGGCTGTTCCGGATTTTGCTGATTGACGGTAATCGTGACATCTTCGACAGTTACGCCATACTGCTCTTTGACACTGGCTTTTACTGAGGACGCTACCTGTGACTGGACGTAAGCGGTCATCTGTTCGTTTTGTTGACCGAGCAGCTTGTCAGTGATGCGTTTCCACTCTGCCGAAGCAGGCTTGTTCAGCTCTTGTTGGTATCGATCCAGACGAAAGGCCAAATCTTCCTGCGAGAGGCTGAACAGACTGAACACAGGGGAAATGATCGTCAGCAGGAGAATCAAGCCCATCACCATTTTTACGTAGCGTTGCAGTGTCGTATTGGGCAGGATCAGATCGAGGAAGGCAGCCAAAAGGACGAGCAGGATAATTTTTTTCAACCACAGTGTTAACCACGTCATCTCATCACCTACCGAACCATCATGGAGATGTTGCCCGCCGCAATAATGATCGTTATCGCTAGGAAGAACATCAAGCCGACCGTTGCCAAAGCAGCGAAGACGAACAAAAGACTTTTCCCAATCGTACCTAACGCACTGATGATCGGGCTGTTTCCAAGCGGTTGGAGTACGGCAGATGACAGATTGTAGATCAGAGCCAGTACCAGTATCTTCAAAGCCGGAAACGCGCATAGCATGATCAGGATCAAAACTCCCGCCAAGCCCACCGCATTTTTGACCAGGAGCGAGGCATTGAGTACGGTATCTGCCGCATCGGAGAACACACGGCCTACTATCGGGATGAAATTGCCAGTAATGTATTTCGCTGTTCGGAGAGTAACCCCGTCCGCAACGGCTGAAGTCGCTCCTTGTATGGAAATGATGGCGAGAAAGATCGTCAGAAACGAGCCAAGGACACCCATTGCAATATTGCGTAGCAAGGTCGCTAACTGCGTAACTTTGTACCTCTCAGAAAACAGGCTGACGATAGAGAGCATCGCCGATAGAAACAGAAGCGGGAACACGACATAAGAGATAATCATCCCGCTGGTGTTGATCATGAAGATAATCAGCGGGTGAAACATTGTGGCGGATGCCAGATTGCCTACCGAAGCAAGCAGCGCGATGACGAGCGGGATCATGGCCAGCATGAAATCAGACATGTTCGCGATTGCGTCTTTTGCATAGGTAATGGCGACATGAAAGCTGTTGATCGCAAGTACCATCAAGACGAGATAAGTAATCGAGTACGCTACTGTCGATACCGCATTGCGTTCAAAGGCGTTCTGCATCGTTTCAAGAATCATCGCGAAGACCGTAATGATAATGATGGAGCTGAGCAGCTTGCCATTCATCAAAATCTCATGAAAGATGAACTTGCCCATTCCTTGCAGGACTCCTGAAATACTGAGTTCACCTTGCTGCATGAGAATTTGGATAAAGCCTTCCGATTTCAAATCGGGCAAGTACCCTTTATAATCGCGCTGCAACTGATTCCAATACTGTTCAACTCGGTCTAGCTGCAAGTGATCGACCTGTTGTTGCACGATTTGATTAATCGGACCCGATGCGGGTGCCACAGTGGTTGTCGCAGCAGCTGACACGGTAACTGGAAACAAGGCAAGGAGCAGGAACCAGAACAGGATCAGCTTGCAAGTGTGTGCCATGGACATCCCACCTCCCTTATGCCGGCAACAAGTCGATCACTGTTTCAATAATGATTTGGATGATCGGTACAGCCATAACCAATATGAGGACTTTTCCAGCGAGCTCAATTTTCGAAGCAATCGCACCTTGTCCAGCATCCCGGGTCATCTGTGCACCGAATTCAGCGATATAGGCAATTCCGATGATTTTTAGAATCGTTTCCAGAAACACAAGGTTCAAATCTGCTTGAACCGCCAATCTTTCCAAAATCCGAATGACATCTGCTATTTTTCCGACGAGAAAGTAAAAGATGATGACTCCGCTCGCGATCGCCAGCAAAAAGGCGAACATCGGCTTCTGTTCCTTAATGACTAGCGCGAGAATCGTAGCCACCAGTCCTAGTCCGACAATTTGTACAATCTCCATCTGGAGCCCCTCCTCAGTTGAACAGGAAGACGCGTTTTACTTCGGAGAACAAGTCACCGATGTAATGGGACACCATGTACAGGACAATGATGAATCCGACCAGAGTTGCCCAATGCGCAATATCTTCCTTGCCCGCCTGCTTCAGGACCGTATGCAGGATGGCTGTAATGAACCCTACTGCTCCTATCTGAAAAACAGGTGTCAAATCAAAATCCACTGTGAACACCTCGCCTTTAGAACATCAGGATGACGACCAAGAGTCCACCTAAAAAGCCCAAACTCTTGTACATTTTTTCGTACTTTTCCTGTTCTGCTCGAGCCTCCTCTTCCAGCCCTCGCAGGTGGGTGACAGCTAGGCGCAAATGCTTTTGCTGGTCTTCCCGATCGGATGATCCGAGTACCTGACCTAGACTCTCAAGCACCTCTCGCTCTTGTCTGCGCAAGGCTGTCTGGGTCCAGAGTCTATTCATGGCTTGTTGCAAGGCTTCCTCAGCCGAATGCGCCTTTTCTGTCTGAAGGAATTCCGCGGCCAGAAGAAATACTTTCCCCACCTCTTCGGAAACGCGATGACCGACCTTCACAAACGCCCGCTGTAATGGAGTCATCCCAAACACGATTTCCGTTTCGAGCATTTGCAGAGCAACGAGCAGAGCCCGAAGCTGAACGGGACGATTCGCGTAATACTTGCCGATCTGCCAACCAACCATCGACGCCGAAAACAGGATGAGTACGGCTCCCATCAGCTTGACCATGCAACCTTCTCCCTTTCCACCAGGTTCATCCTTTGATCGTAGATGGCCTGGATCGTTCCGACACCTTTTGCGCGGCTGAGTACGATATAGCGGGAAAAGGCTCCATATCGAATCAGCTTGCCCAGCATGGGGCGTTCGGCTACTTCCTTAACGCTCGCTCCATGCGCCGAGCAAATGACGGCTACACCTGCATGAATCGCTTCCCAGACTGCGTCGCCATCCTCCGCTCTTCCCACCTCGTCCACAATCAGAACATCAGGAGACATGGAGCGAATCAGCATCATCATCCCTACAGCTTTCGGGCAAGCGTCCAGCACATCCGTTCGCGGACCGACATCTCGCTGAGGAACTCCTTGCAAGCATCCCGCTAACTCAGAACGCTCGTCCACAATTCCTACCTTGCGACTTGAAGACCACTCACTCCCGTAGCTGATGGTTCGTGCGATATCACGCAACAAGGTTGTTTTCCCGCATTGGGGTGGGGAGATGAGAAGCGTGTTTTGCAGTTTGCCATCCTCAAACAAATACGGCATGACCTTCTTGGCCGCGCCTTTTTTCTCGCGAGCAATCCGGATGTTGAAGCTGGTCACATCTCTGATTCCCTTCACTTCTCCTTTGTCCAGCACCACTTTCCCCGCAATGCCAATGCGATGACCGCCAACCACCGTGATGTAACCCCTTTTCAACTCTTCTTCCAAGGCATAGAGAGAATGCTGGCTGACCTGGTTTAAGAGCTTTGCAGCCTCTTCTGCTGAAAAAAGCCAACCTTGCGCGGGTATTGAGGTGATTTGCCCCGACGATGTCACATAGCTGGATTGTTGGCCAAACCGGACTTCCAGCGGCTGGTTTTGCCGAAGCCGAATCTCTTCCAAATTCTCTCTTACCGCGATAGGAAGGGCCGTCAAAATCGTGCGTAAAGTTGCTGGCAAAATCGCCAAGATCTCATTCATCAGGTACCCTCCTTTTGCAGCATTCTGCCTTTGTCCACTTTGACTTACCTCCATCCTATGCAGAGGTGGACGAGATTTATGCAAAAAAAATAGCTTGCTCTCGTGCTAGAACACGAGTGCAAGCTTTCCCCAATGGGATCATTGATTATTCGTTTTCTTGTTATCCACTGGCTCTATTACATAGTGTTTGAAACCTTCCTCATCTTGGCCTTCGTGCAGATAGATTTCTTTCTGGCAGTTAGGGCATGAGAACTCGTAGGTCGTATCGAGATGAGGATCTACTTGTCCTTCGTAAAGTTGTGCGTCTTCATCATCATCCAAATCATAGAAAGTGGCGTACTCGTCGTCATCGTCCTCACAATCGACAACAGTTTCGTACAAGTCATCATCGTCTTCAAAAAGGTAGAGCTCAATGTCCTCTAAGTCTTCATCCAAAGCCTCCACATAATCCTCTGCCTCTTCCACTCGCGCGTGAAGCTCTCGCAGCTGACCCTCCACCTCATTTAAAATCTCAATCATCTCTACCATAATTTTTCCTTCGGAGCTCTTTTCGCCTACATCCAGTCCATCTGCCAACCCTTGCAAGTATGCGATTCGATTCGCCAATGATTCTGGCATCCACATTCCCTCCCATCCAATCTCTCCCACTTATCGTTCCCCATCATGATCGCATTTACAAATGGAGGGAAATGGAAACTATTTGCGAACTCCAATCAAAATGCAGGAGATCCCCACCAGAATCCAAGCAATTTTGGCAAAGCTAACGCGATCCGACATCCCTAATAAACCGATTGTCGTAGTAGTGATCAAGATGATTGGTCCGACGATTGCAAGACCTGAATTAATGAGCAGAGCTTTTTCGACCTGATTCACTTTTAAAATGAGCAAAGCTGCAATGATTTCGATACTGCCCGAAAAGACCCGAAGTGCCGCCATACCCATAATTGCTTTTTCCAACATACCGTCTCGTCCTCCCCTCCTTTCACTCTATGCCTGTACCACATCATTTCAGCACTTTTTGAATCATCTCTATAGGCTTTTGCCCTCACTCCTCCCCTTCACTGGGCATACACTGAACCATACGCCTAGAAGAAATGAGGAACTTGCCGATGATAGAGTATGATCAGTCGTTTTTGCCTGACAGCTGGGCAAACCCGTCCGGGCAAATACGTGAGAAGCCTCGCGTGAAGGGCTTAACCATGGTCATTGACAAAGGCCTTGGACTTACTGCATATTCCGACTTGTTAGCACTGGCTGCTCCCTATATCGATCTATACAAACTCGGTTTTGGCACCATTGCTCTGTATCCCCTCGAATTACTCAACCAAAAACTGAGCCTCGCAAAACAATATGGCGTACACATCATGCCCGGAGGAACTTTTTTTGAAATCGCCATTCGTCACAATACCATTGCAGATTATATGAAGCTGATTCGGTCACTCGGTTTTTCTGCGGTAGAAATATCTGATGGAACATTCCCTTTAACCTTTTCACAGCGTCAGGAAGCCATCAATTACGCGTTGGACAATGATTTGGTGGTCTACACAGAGGTCGGAAAAAAAACAGCGGAGTATCGCGCATGTCGAGAGGAATTGCTGGAGACACTCAGCTTTGACCTGCACAATGGTGCCAGTCACGTCATTGTGGAAGCAAGAGAAAGTGGTACTGTCGGTGTGTGTGACGGAGATGGCAAGATTGATGATTCCTTCGTTTTGGACATTGTCACGGCGGCCAAAGAAAAAGCCTCTCGCCTGATCTGGGAAGCACCACAAAAAGATCAACAGGTCTGCTTCATCAAGGCCCTTGGCAGCGACGTCAATCTCGGAAATATTGCCTATACGGATGTATTCTCTGTGGAGACTCTTCGGCGAGGATTGCGCGGCGATACAGCCCTTATCATGGATAGAGGGAGGTGTTATCCGTGCGAATAGAAGTGGTGCCGACCGTGGAAGAAATTCGTTTTGAACAGATCAGCAATCATGTAGTCGTCGTTATTGATGTGCTTCGTGCCTCCAGTACGATTGTCACTGCATTAGGGAATGGATTTCGCAGCGTCATCCCGGTCGAAACCATTGGGCAAGCGAACTCTCTCCGCGCCAATGACTGTATTTTAGCCGGTGAACGCCACTGTAAGAAAATCCCCGAATTCGACTGCAACAACTCACCAACCGAAATCGCAGCACTGGGGAAAACGGGAAGCCAGCTTATTTTGACCACGACAAACGGGACTCGCGCCATCCAAAAAGCAGAACGCGCCGCCGCTCTCTTGATTGGCTGCTTCTTGAATGCCACCGCATGCACTCAGCACGCTCTTTCGTATCATCTCGATATTACGCTGTACTGTGCAGGTACTCGGTCGGAATTCGCTCTGGAAGACGGTCTAGCTGCCGGCTTGATGATTGCACAGGCACAGCAAGCGTTACCGAGCATCCAAATTTGTGATCTGGGTGAAGTACTTAAAGCGAGCTACCTTTACTACGCTGGAAAACTGAGCCAGCTGTTACCCCACACGACAACAGGAAAAAGGCTCATCCAACACCATCTCGCAAGCGATATACGGTACTGCGCTCAAGTGGATCAATATCAAATCGTTCCTTATATCAAGGAGAAACGCATACTCCCACACCTTGTCTCATAATGTGAAAGGAGAACAGGGACAGGGGTTTTGATGCCAATGATGTCTGGAGAAGTGATGCTAGTCATCCTAATCGTTATCGGTCTTATCGGGCGCTCACCTATTATTGCGACTGCCGCAAGTATATTGTTGGTGTTGAAGCTAACGGCACTGGAGCGTTTTTTCCCAACAGTAGAACGGCGCGGATTGGAGCTCGGGCTGCTCTTTTTGACCATTTCCGTACTGGTTCCATTCGCCAGCGAAAAAATATCATGGAAAGACGTCACGCCTCTTTTCACTACGGTCGTCGGCTTAACCGCACTGGCTGGTGGGGCCATTGCCACCTGGATGAATGGAAAAGGACTCGATTTGCTGCGCTCAGAGCCACATATGATTGTAGGACTCGTCATTGGCTCGATTATTGGCATTGTGTTTTTTCGGGGCATTCCCGTCGGGCCTTTGATGGCTGCTGGTATTACAGCGTTTGTGTTGAAGCTTTGGGAGTGGTTTGGAAGCAAATAAAAAAACAAAATCCCCCCTCTTATACATAGGAGGGGGATTTGTCTATGTTGCTTTAACGTTTGGCGTTATTCGACATCTCAAATGGAACTTCCCAGTTGAGGTCCTGATATTGGCGTTGTTGAATAGCGTGAGACAGCTTTAATTCTTTTGGCTGTTTTTCAAGGTCGCGGATGAAGAATGTTCCTGCAACATGCACCCGTCCATCCTTGCCTCTTGTATATGTTGTTCCTCTAAGCGATACATTGTAGGTTTGTTTGGACTCATCCTGTGCCGTCCATTCCGTCGTGTAGACGATCCCTTCTGGCAGTATAGCCGAGAACGAAATCAGTGCACCTTTTCCCAAATAGGTCTCATCCCCGATTTTTTCTTCGTCCTCCGTTGTTTTTAAGGTAAAGCCCGTTAAGTTATAGGTACTGTCACTGTTCGTCACGGTCACCTTACCCTTTAACAAGATATCCATCGGGATGGTTGCCTGAAATTTCGATGGCTCATACAGGTACAGGGAGTGCATTTTTAATTTGTACGTTTGATCCTTTGCTAGTGGAGTTATCCCATTCCATTTCGTAACTCCTTTCCCGTCATCATGTACTTTTCCTCGGTACGAATGCTTTACGTTGTTCTTACGAATCTGGTTAAGCTCTTCATGTAAGGCATCGTCCCATCCTGCTACTACATTCCCTTTTTCATCGAATAGTTGGAACGCTACTCCCATGTCGATGAAATACCTCTCCATTCTCTCCGCTTCTGTGAACACACCTGTTTTTGGTTCTTTTACAATCCATCCGTTTTGCTCTTTCCATTTTTGGATTTGTTCTTCTCTTTCTTTTGTCCAGACTGTTTCCATCTCTAGCAAACTTGTGCTTGGAACCGTCATTATGTTTTGCAATATGATTTTTATTCCTTGCGGTGTCGTGTACTTTTGTCCGATCTCTGTATGGTGTGCCACTTCCCTTGTCTTTTTCATATCAAGGGGAAACTCGACCTTCCAGCTTCCTTCTTTCCCACCCAGTATAGTTGCTTCGACACCGACGATTATCTCATCCGGCAATGACTTGCTATCTTTCAGGAATCGGAAAATATCATGGCTGACGACAAGATACTCTCCTTCTTCACCGTAGGTATAGCCCCCTCCCCCTGGATTCAGCTCTTCACCTGACTTGGTTTTGTACGTAAGGGACAATCCGTCTTTTTCCACATCAAACGGGATACGCTTGCCATTTTGGTCCACGATATTGGCAATGATCGCCATCCGCACTGGATCCGCAACCACTTCTTTTACAACCAATGTAATTCCTTGATCCGTCACCTTTTTATTGATTTCCTGAACATAACCCTTCTCTGCTGCCTGCTTCATTCCTTGGTCGATGCCCTGTATGGATTGTATGACACTGTTTACGTAGTTCGCAAAAGTCGGAGACACCATGGACCCAAACGTAATGATTGCCGTAACACTGGCTACAGCTAAAGCTGTTCTCTTCAAAATGTTTACGCTCCTTTTTTTCCAGTTTAGTTTTGGCTTTGGCAATTTCACCTGCTCTAACGCTGTCATCACCTGGGAAGTAAAATCTGAGGGCAACGCGCTTGGAACGTGCAGGTTCGGGAACTCCTCCCTGCTATCCTCTTCTTCCATCATCAGCCTCTGACAGAGCAGGCAGTCTTCGACATGTCGTTCCAGCAGTTTAGCTTCACCTGCAGATAGCTCACCAGTCAGATACTTGCGCAACTCTTCAGTTTTGGAGCAATTCATAGATTGCAGCACCTCCTGACATTTCTTGCGCGATACTAGTCCGGAGCTTTTTCTTGGCGCGATGGATACGCATTTGTACAGTTGTAACCGGAACACTCAAAATTTCGCTAATCTCTTTGTAGCTCATCTGTTCCAAGTATTTCAGCAAAAACACAACGCGGTATTCTTCACCCAACGCCATGATTTGCTGCTGCAAGGTATCTTGCTTTTCTTTTTCCAAATAAGCTTTCTCGGGTGTATCGGATTCAATCAATCTTGTCTCTTCCAAAGGTGTTTTGACGTAGTGCTTATTCTTGCGCCACGCGTCTATACACAAGTTGGACGCAATCCGATACAGCCAGGCCAAAAAAGCATCTGTCGGCTTATATTTGTCCAGCTGACAGTACGCTTTGATGAAAACCTCTTGTGTCAGGTCTTGGGCATCCTGCTGCTGCCCCGTCATTCGATAAAGATAGCTGTATAATCGTACTTTGTACTTGTCGACCAGGTGCGCGTAGGCATCCCGATTCCCTTTTTGTACCTGTTGTATAAGCAACCAATCATCCTGCAAAGGAAGTCCTCCTATTTCAAAAAAGTTCGCTGCGCAGCGTTCATTTTGGCAGGCTCGTATGGATTAACGGATCAACTTGTATTTTCTTTCCATAAATGAATACATTTTTTAAAAAAGTTTTAAAAAAAGTTTGAGTCACCATAGTGGAAGAGAAGAAAAAGCACAGTTCTCTTCGACTCTGACACGCCAGCAGGGGGATTCACTGGACGTCTCCACTTAAGAAAACCTCCTACCGATGCCTTTTCAAGGAGGAGCGACCGCGTTTAATCGGAAAGTTTTCATGCGCTCCGGAAGTTATATGATAAATTCCTATACGT
>NZ_PXZN01000003.1:0-1711 GCF_003013445.1 Brevibacillus sp. NRRL NRS-603
AAGAAATAAATATTATATTTTGACTTTGACTTAGAAGAAATAAAGGAGTTTTATAATGAAATTGGCATATACTTCGAAAAGCAACTAGAAAAAGACTACTCTGATTTAGTTCTATTCAACAAAGAAATATTAAGTGAAAGAAATGAAATTTTACGAGAGATGCTTAATGAATACACGTTATTATATGAAGAAAATAAGGCTGCAATTGTAGAATTGAACGCGAGAAAAAGTAATATGCTTTCATATATTAACGCGACACATTCGTTTGAAAAATTCAAGTTACTTCAACAGGATATAACTGAATTAAAAGTACAAATTGAGAGTATCAAAACTAAAATAAATAGTATCGATTCAATAGTTGACCTTAATGAAAACAGAAGTAAATTAGAGTCCGATATTTCTAAGATTATTGTTTCTATAAAAGAAGATTTTTTTGGTGAAAAAAACAAGTATATTGAATCAATAAGAAAGCATTTCAATAACATTCTAATGGAAACGTTAGGGGATGCTGGAGTGTTAAGTACACCCCTAAATAAGAAAAATAATGTTGAGTTCATCTCTGAAATCATTGATATGAATACTAGTCAAGTTAGCAGTAAAGATAAAGGAACAACATATAAAAAACTAATGTGCTGTGCTTTTGATTTAGCTATATTAGCTACATACGCTAGCAAGAAATTTATACACTTTGTATATCACGATGGTGTGTTTGATGGGTTAGATTCAAGGCAAAAAGAAAATTTTTATAAGATAATAAAAGAATATAGTGAAGAATATAATATTCAATATATATTTTCTACTATCCAAGATGAACTTCCTGAATCAATTCGAAAACCTGGGAAAATCGAGGAATTGAAAAACAGTAATACTATTATAAAGTCTTTACATGATGAAGGAAACGATGGTCGCTTATTTAAGATGGAAGCATTTTAAAGCAGCCCATTGATGATTGGTTTTAGGAACTCAATTGACAATGTTGATTTTTGTTTATTTGTAGTGCTTGAATGTTTTATCAACTAAACATAAATACCTGGCACTAATTAAAAATGAAACTGTAGGAGGTTCCATTATCGAAATAATTATTGGAATTCAGTTAAACGGTTCTTCTCAATTTACTCAATGTTCATCACATCATTTAATCTGATTAATAGCTTTGAGCAGTGATATACAATGTCACTACAATGGTAAATTTGTGCATCTTGTGCTATGATGCTATTTCCAACAAAAAAGTGAGTACATAAACATTGATATTTTTTTAATAGTTGATGTTCCACGCTGCACTCAAAAACGGCGGCGTCACAGAGTTTACCGTAGCTGAACTGACCATGCTGCCGCAAAACGAAGTAACGCTGACAGAAGATGTACAAGCTCAATTCGAAAAGCTGATCGATGCTTTGGAAGACTTGGACGATGTGCAGCAGGTGTACCATAACGTTGATTTAGGTGAATAATGATTTCGATGGGGAAGACCTTTGTTTTAGGACAGAGGTCTTTTTTTATGTGGCTGTGGTGAAGAGAAGAATATTTCCAGTCTAGGCTCCAGGCTCCGTCCTGCTGGGGGTTGAGACTGTCCGCTCCGAAGGGATTTGCGGGGAAACGCAAAAGTGGTAGCCGCTTCGTAGCACTGGCACGGTTGCGTTTCTGTTGCCCGCAAATCCCTTCTCCGCTTGGTAGGACTCCACAAGTCGCTACGTCTGGAAATATTCTTCTC
>NZ_PXZN01000030.1:0-152668 GCF_003013445.1 Brevibacillus sp. NRRL NRS-603
CCGGATAAACCAGACAAACCAGATAAACCTAGCAAACCGGATCAACCTAGCAAACCGGATCAACCTAGCAAACCGGATCAACCTGGCAACCCAGACCAACCTGGTAACCCAGAGCAACCTGGTAACCCAGAGCAACCTGGTAACTCGGATCAACCGGGCACTCCTGATGCAAACAACAACACTACAAACCCCAACACTTCCGGGGAGTTGAATCAAACAGGAAATACGAGCAAACCGAACGATTCAGGAGCGGCCAATAACTCCAACGTTTTGGAAACCAGCAACGAATCTCCATCAACAGGTAAAGTATTGCCTCAGACTGGAGAACAAGCTAACCCACTCCCTATCGTTGCAGGTATCGTTTCGATCTTGATCGGTATTTCGATCATGTATCGTAGAAACAAGAAAGCGTAGCTCATCTAAAGGACCAAGTCCAGGGATCTCCCCGGCTTGGTCCTCTTTTTTCTCCCTACTCTAGCAATTGTCGGAGAAGCGGTTCACTTTTATAAAGAATCTCCAGATGTGTCGCCTCTACGTAATAACGCTCACCTTCCAGCGCGAATACACTGTTTGCCATGACACTCCCATCCCCAGCGTCACTATTGATCGAGCCAACTACTCTTCCATCGACCCATTTATCGGGAGACAGCGAAGGGACTGTTCGCAGGTAATGAATCGTTTCGTGTCCGATGCCAGCTACCAGCGTGACGCGAATATTGCGGGCTGCGATAATCCCCATCGTTGCGTTCAAGTAGTCCATGTATTGATTTTTCACGACCATCTGCCCATAAGGTACGAAGGCTTCTACCCCCTGGTTTTTCTCCAGCAAATAATCGCCATATGCTGCTGATGGAGTGAGATCAAGGAGACTGGGAAAATGTCTGTGAATAGCTTGTATACGATGAAAAGGGATGCTTTGCTCCAAATAGGCCAGATATACATTCATGTATAGCTCCACGACATTTCTTTTGGCAGACACGGAGCGCGGGAGCTTCCCTCCTGCCCAATAGCTGTAGGCGACAGGCGATCCTGCGTTGGGAGTCGCAAAAATGAGCAGCTGATCTACATCGTTTTGATAAAATTCGCTCTGGACATAGGCTCTAGCAACAAGGCCCCCCATGCTATGGCAAATGAGATTGACATAAGGCGAACCTGTCGTTTGCTTCGCTCGCTCGATGGCAGGCAGCAAAAAGCGCTCGGCTGAAATATCGATCTGCCTTCGCCAATCATAAAAGGCTACAAACAATTGTTCATTGAGGGGGTAACCCATTTTTCCAAGCAAACGGATAAATGGCTCGTAAGCGGTTCGGGCAAACCCGAAGCCCCAGTCACCAGTACCCGGAATAATTTGATCACTCATCGACCCAAACAGCCCCGGAACAAAAACAATCGGTGCCTTTGGCGCAAGAAAAGAACTCATGCTTGCACTCCTTTCCCTCTCTTTCGTCCCATGACCAGAAGGAAAACAACATATGCTTCTGCCTATGCCAGATCAGCTTGGGTGGTTCCCTTGCTTCGATGAGTCTCGTCTTTTTTTACCGAAATGGAGCGAATCGTGACAATTATCTTCCCACTTGAGCGTAACAAAGCGATATAATAAAGCGTCTAACGAATTGGCTAATGTATTAAGCAAATCTATACTTGTCGGAGGATTGGCAAAAATGAAGGTACGCAAGTGGTTTATGCTTTTGCTAATGTTCGTACTATGTATTCCAACGATGGGGATATCCGTGCAAGCCGCGCAGACATCCTCTGGCATCAGCATCTATTTGGACGGGCAACAAATCAAAAGTGACGTCGCTCCGTACATTGTTCCAAAAGCAGACGTAACGATGGTTCCCATGCGGGTGATCGGTGAAAATCTGGGTGCCGAAGTAAATTGGGATCCAAAGTCTCAAACCGCAACGATCAGTAAGCAAGATACCTTGTTGTCGCTGAAGGTTAATCAAAAGAACGCTCTTGTGAACAACAACAGCGTCCCACTCGATGCTTCGGTTCAGAACAAGCAAGGAAGAATTATGGTTCCGTTGCGTTTTGTCTCTGAGCAGTTGGGCCTTACGGTAAAATGGGAAGACAAAACAAGAACCATTCGCCTGCAAAGCGGCAACGTCGCTACCATGACTCCGCCACCACAGGATATATTGAGTGAAACTGGCGGAATGGAACCAGCCACACCTGTCGTGACAAATGGCGATTTGCGCGGGGTATGGATTTCTACGGTCTACAATTTGGACTGGCCATCTTCCGGTTCATACGGAAATCCAGCAAAGCAGCAACAAGAATACATACAGCTGCTCGATGAGCTGCAAGCCATGGGAATGAACGCTGCTTTCGTGCAGGTTCGTCCATCTGGAGATGCACTGTATCCATCTGCACTCACTCCATGGTCGAGATTTTTGACGGGAACTCCAGGGAAAGATCCTGGCTACGACCCGCTTGCCTTTATGGTAGAAGAAACGCATAGACGCGGGATGCAATTCCATGCTTGGTTCAACCCGTTCCGTGCCACTACAGATGCAAAAACAGACCAATTGCCAGCGAATCACGTGATCAAGCAGCATCCTGACTGGATTGTGAATGCCAATAAAAAGCTGTACATCAATCCGGGTATTCCGGCGGCACGTCAGCAAATTATCAATGAAGTAATGGAAGTCGTGCAGCGCTACGACATCGATGGTGTCCATCTGGATGACTATTTCTATCCTTCTAATGTCGCCTTTGCAGACGATGCAGCATTCAAAGCTTACAACAACAAAAAAATCGTGTCCAAAGCAGACTGGCGCCGCGATAATATCAATCAGTTTGTTCAACAATTGAATCAATCCATCAAGAGCGTCAAGCCTCACGTTCAGTTCGGGATCAGTCCATTCGGTGTATGGCGCAACAGCAACGTCGATCCGACCGGCTCCGATACAAAAGCTGGCGTTACTGCTTATGACCACATGTTTGCTGATGTGCGCACATGGATTCAGCAAGGGTGGATTGATTATGTGACTCCGCAAATTTATTGGAGCCTTTCCTTCGCCCCTGCCCAATACGACAAGCTCGTTACTTGGTGGGCAAACGAAGTACAGGGGACGAACGTCAAGCTTTACATCGGTCATTCCCCTTACAAGTTGGGAACGGCTGAAGCAGGCTGGCAAAGTGCCCAGGAGATTATCAACCAGTTGAATTACAACGCGATGGTTCCTCAGGTTCAGGGCAGCATTTTCTTTAGTGCCAAGGACTTGCGAAAAAATCCATTAGGTTTGCTCCCAGCTCTTAGCAGCTATTACAACCGCTAAATAAACAACCCCCGAACACTCGTAGCAGGGCATACTTGCTACATGTGTTTCGGGGGTTTTTCTTCTACGTTAACTTCTCTACAATGAGCTTGAATTGCGCTTCCAAGGAGATCGGGTCATTAAAATAGGAGCCTTTCCGATCAATCTGAAAAACCTTGTTATTTTTTACTGCCGACAAGCCTTTCCAAACGCTTGTACTGTATACACCCTCCGGATTGGCATCATCTCCGGACCATGCACTGGTAAAAATGTAGTCTCCCGCAAAGTCCGGCAGTGTTTCAAGCGAGACCTCCGCCCAGCCAGTATTGCTATCAATGGCTTCTTTTTGTACGGCATTCGGGGCCTTCAACCGGAATTCGCCGTAAATGATGTCTCCGCCCCTTCCGAAGTTGTGGCCAAACGCATAGATCCCCTTGGCGTATGGCTGCAGAATCGAAACGGTTTTATCTCCTACCGATGCTTGCACCTTAGGTTTTGCCTCAGCTATTTTCTTGTCCCACTCGGCAATCCACTCATTCGCCTTGTCTTCTCTTCCTGTCATTTTGCCAAACTCCCGCAATTCTTCACGGATTGGCTTCTTACCGTATTGAATCACTACCGTTGGAGCTATTTTGGTGAACTGCTCGATATTCTTATCCCCTTCAAACACAATCAATAAATCAGGATTCATCGCCAGTACTTTTTCTACCGATGTTCCGTCGCCCACGCTTTCGATACCGTCTAGCTTCCCTTTAAAATACGGGTTTTCCATAGCATGGTCCGTGATACCGATAGGCTTGATCCCCAGCGTCAGAAAATGTCCAACATAGCTGTCTGCAAGTATCACAGCCCGTTTTGTGTCCTTAGGTATTCTCACTGTGCCATTAAACGCCTCGTAGGTGATGTATTCATTGTCACTCTCATTACCTGGCTTTTCCTGCGCAGGTTGAGCAGTTGGATTGGCTGGTGTCTGTCCGCAGGCTGATAACATGCTGAGCATGACTATAATAAGGGCTATCATTATGATCTTGTCTAAGCCTGATTTCCTCATTCTCAAAAGAACCTCTCCTTCAACGGAATTTGAAATTGATAATCATTATCGGCAATTTTAGCATAAAGAGCTTGCTCTGCCCATCTTTTTCGTTCTCCGAGATGCCCTTTACAATCCATCACAAAAAAATGCCGCGAAGCATGTTCGCGACATTGGTAGCTTTATTTTTTCGGGGAGAGAACCCTTATTTTTTACACAAAAGGGGTGTTGAAACGGTGCATGGTGAGGCTATTTTACATGCGGCAGTTACCTTACCGGCTTATTTCGTTACTTTGTGAAGACCGAACAGCATGAGAACATCATTATCGCTCGTCTCATACTCTTTTACTTCACCTTTAAAGGAAGTTTCTTTGACAACGATCTTGCTGCCTGTCGCATTTGGTTTCATTTCAATCATATAGGAAGATAGATTAAGATCATCTGCCTTAATACCTAACTTCTCGGAGAGATCTTTAACCGTGGCCTTGTGCTCACCTATTTGACTGTCTTTAATGGTTACTGCCTGGCCATCCTTAGAAAAAACGAATGTAATCTTTAGGTCTAGGTTATTTCTTTCCTCTACGTTTACTTTTGCATCTGCTGTTGTGGTTGCATACGGTATAACAGTACCAATCACCCCAGTAAGTAACAATGCTGATGCAGTTGTCATCCATTTCTTTTTCATTGGTCTCGCTCCTTTTCATTTCCTTTTTATGTGCAAGTAATTCTCTTACTTGCTAAATCTAGGGTAAGAGGAAATGTTAAACAAAATCGTGGGGTAAAACTAAAATTTTCCTTAACTCAACGCGCATCCTCGTTTCTCCGAGTATACTCACCTGATTGAAGAATCTACTTATACAGGCAAAACCCCCGAATCAGTAGCAGAATTCAGGGGTTTCTATTTGTGAAGAAAGAGCTATTTGTTTTTCGGAACAACAGCATTGACGAACTCGCTGATCGTATCCTTATTCAATTTGTCTCCGTCTGTCGATACTTCGTACTGTAATTTCTTTCCGGAAGCCTCTGTTACCCAGACAATTCTTTTGCTAACCTGGTCTTTTCTAGCTTCTTCTGTATAAAGCACTTCAATTTTACCTACCTTTATTACCTCTTTGTTCTGATTATCCAGGTCAACTACATACGTTGTGTTACCCTCAACATCTTCGTAATTGGTGATGTTGAAATTTAAATAGCTTCCCGCTGAATCCTTGTATGTCGCATACATATAATCCAGCTCGTTCGTCCATTCCAAGGGCTGCATGACGAATTCTTTCTTTTCCTTTTCGGCCTGTTTATACAAAGCCTCTTTGTCATACTGGTTTTTGATATCATTCGCCAATTGAGCATCTAAGAAGGTAAAGCCTCCTGGCAATGTCTTTGGTACAACGATTCCTTCTCCCACTTTCTTTTGAACATCAGCCAGAGTGGTATACGAGAACGGGGTTGATACCGTGAAAACAAGCTTTTTCGGATTGTTTGCAACGATATACAGTGCTGCCGCAGTCCCCGGCTCAAGAGAATCCTCAATTTCCCAGCGTTTATTGTATAAAGCATCCGTTTCAGGATCGACCTCTTTCACAATTTTCGATTTCCCTTCATATTGCGATATATCCTTCTCCTGATACAGCACCTCACCTTGTGGGCTCTTTAACTGATAGTATTGAACAGCAGCATACCCCGACGAAATACTTGCGATTAATCCGATTGCAACCAAAATACTTACCTTATACTTCACAAAAAATCTCTCCTTCTCTCGTTTGATTTTTGTCATCACTTGATGGCTAATGTCAATCTCCTGAGGGATGCGCGGGTCGTTGAACAGCTCCTTAATACTCTCGTGCGATTTGTTTCGACTCATCGTGAGTTGACCCTCCCTTCCCTAAAGGAGAATAAGCGGATCGGAACTTCGATGCCGTACGCTCGAATTTTTTGCGCAGACTCGCAGCATTTTTGTTCATGATCAAGGAAATTTCCTCGTACGTCTTTTCTTCCACGCCTCGTAGCAAGAGAAGCGTTCTTTCCTCTACCGAGAGTGTCTGCATGGCAAGAAATACATCCTCACTAAAATAAACATTTTCAATATGCCGCTCGATGTCTGATTGAGACTCTTTGTCCTGCATCAAAAATGGCAACAATCTTGTCCATTTCCTTTTTCTGATGAGATCGATGCAGTGGTGATAGGCTATTTTATAAAGCCAAGCTGCGAACGGCATGATTGGACTGTATTTTTTCAAGCTGCGATAAGCCTTGAAGAAGACCTCCTGTGTGGCATCTTCCGCTTCGCATCGATTCCCCAAGATGTGATAGCAGTAGTGAAATATGGGGGTTTGGTAGCTTTTCATGATGATAGCGTAGCGGTCATCCGCTCCCTGAATGATCTCATCCACGAGTTCTCCTATCTGTTTCGTGTCCACTCTCTCCCTCCTTCCAACTGGTATAACGCACCATATCACCCTGCATGTGACATCGCGTGCAAAAAAAATGCCGCGAAGCATGTTCGCGACATTTGAAAGCCTTATTTATTTCCGAGCTCCGGCTTGTCCTGGTAAAAGAAATTCGGCGTATGGATTGAGTTGTCGTACAGACTGTGGAAAATGTGTGTAGCTGTTCCGGAGATCGGCGGAACCAGCCATGTCCAGTCACCAGTAACGGGTCGACCACATTTCTCTTCTCTTTCCTCAAATCGCTTGAATTGCTGGCTCGCCGTATGGTGATCGACAATCGATACTCCTTTTTCCTTGAAGGAATGCAGGACGGCTACATTCAGCTCGATGAGCGCTTTGTCTCTCCATAGTGTCGCTTCCCTGCTCGTATCGAGCCCCATGACCTCTGCGACCTTTGGTAGCATGTTATATCGCTCTTGATCGGCAAAATTGCGCGCACCGATCTCCGTTCCCATGTACCAGCCGTTAAAAGGCGCGGCCAAATAGTCGATACCGCCAATCTCCATGCGCATATTCGAAACAATGGGTACCCCATACCATTGCAATTTCATATCAGCAAATCCCGGCAAATCGGGATGCACGATCGGCACCTCCAAGACCAGCTCTTGAGGAATCTCAAAAAACTGCGGCGTCCGATCTCCAATTTGCACGACAAGCGGCAAAACGTCGTAGTTTGTGCCTTTCCCTTGCCATCCCAAGCTCTCACATAGCTTCGTCAACGAAAGCGAAATCGGGTCACCCAGTATGCCGTACTCTGTCTCGTATCCCGCGTAGCGAATCAGTTGGTCATTCCAGATGCGCATGGGAGCTCTGCCTGCTACAGAAGGTGCAAATACCGTGATGGTCGGGCGAATTTTCCCGTCATTGGTGGCAAAGTCGATGTGTCGGAGCAAGGCCTGCGCCATCTCTTCTTCTGTTTCGACTTGCCGCTCATCTATTACTATTAACGATTCCCAAAAGAATCGCCCAATACATCGATTACTATTGCGCCAAGCCATTTTCGCTCCGTGACGAAGCTCTTCGGCTGTATGCTCATAGTATCCCTGCTGATGAATCATCTGTCGCACTTCTTGCAGCCGTTGCTCGGTTTCGTCAGGTGTCTTGTCCAGTTCACGATAGCATGTCCGGATAAAATGCTCTGCTGCTTCCATCAGTTGAATTGGTTCCATATTACCCTCTTTTCACGCTGAAGGGTGTCACTTCGCTGTTATTTTCTTCATCGTAGAATTTTGTTACCTACATTATAAAATTACTCTTGTGTGATTACCAATCATGTAGGCATTTGGACACATATCTGTAAGAAACATGAATGGATGGCAAACCAGATAAAATAGTAGGCGGACATCCAGCTTTGCTGAACAAATCAACAAATATGTGTGTCCACTTTGGGCTGTTCAAGGTTGAGGATGCGCAGTCCTAACGAAAATAAAAAGAGCGCCTTAGCGCCCTCCTTAAACCGATAAGATTTTTCCGGCGATCTCTTTCGCCTTTCTTTCGTTGTGACGGCGAACCCGTCCAGATAAAAGGAATAATTCTACGATAGAAATAATAAGAGGAATGTACGTCCAGCATAAAAGGGTATAAACAATGCCGAGGACTACGCGGTTCATATAATAGTGATGCGCTCCAAGACCACCAAGGAACAGACAGAGGAGAATAGCTGTCGTGGAGTTTTTCTGGACTTTACCGTACTCGGACTGGAAAATCATTTTTTGATCCATTGTCATGTTTTTCTGGATGAGGATTGTTTCCATAATGTAAAATTTCTCCCTCATGCTATATAATGTAAAAATTTAATAACGCAATAATACTACCCCTTTTATTACCTGTAAAGGAAAATAGAGTAGCACAGGCTACATACAAAAAAGACAGGTGCTTTCACACCCGCCCATTCTCCTAAACAGTCATATGATTCCACATCTCCGACTTACTCAACGAAACAGCATCTGCTCCAGCCTTCAATGCTTCGTTGACCTGTTCCATATTCCAAATCAACCCGCCCAAAATAATCGGCTGCGACAAATGCTCCTTGATATACGAAATAATAGACGGCGCTATCCCCGGCATGATTTCAATCGCATCCGGCTGGTTTTCCAAGACGTTTTTGATGGTCGTCGAAAGAGAGGTCGAATCGATTAAAAAGACTCGCTGGATCGTCAGCATCCCTTCCTTTTTGGCCGCGCGAATCATCGGTCCTTTGGTAGTGACAATGCCCGTTGGCTGGATATAGGTGGACAAGAATCGAAAAGCCTCTTTGTCATTGGACAAGCCATTCATGAGGTCTGTGTGCAAAAAAATTGGTTTGCTCGACTTACGGATGGTTTCTGCTTCCTCCATCAGCTTGGTCAGCTTTCCGTACATCAAAAGGATCGCGCAAGCTCGGGACGCCATCGCCTCTCCCAGACGATCCTGTTCGGTTGCCGCAATCACCGGATTCGTTTTTAAAATCGTTTGCATGTCCATGTTATTTGCCTCCTGCCCTCAGTAGCCGTTCCACACTTACCTCAGCCCAGCCAAGCTGCTTTGTCTCTACAACCCAATGACCCGCAGATCCATTGTCTTTTAAAAGGGACAGGATAGGCTCGAACGGGATCGTTCCTTCCCCCACTGCCAAATGATCGTCGAGCTTGCCAAAGTTATCACTCAGGTGAAGAGCGGACAAATAAGGAAGCACCTTCTGCAATGCATCGATCGCATATCCCGGACGAATCAAATGAGCGTGGCCCACGTCGTACACGATCCCCACACGAGAGGAATTTACATGACGGCATATATGCACGAGATCCTCAACGTTCCACCCCAGCACTTTTGGATAAGGGGGAACATTCTCGACCGTCAGTATGGTTCTACTCTCTGCGGACAGCTCGGAGGTCAACACATGAAGTACCTGACTCACATTTTCCACACCTCTGGCACGCTCTGTCTCCGCGAGTCGGTCTTCTACCTCCCCCGCATGCATCACGACGTGCGTGCAGTCGAGAAAGCTGGCAATCTCCAGGCAACGCTTCATCTTGTCCAACGTTTGATCCCGGGTTGGTCCTGCGTCCGCCGCCAGATTGCAGCCGCTAATCGGCGCATGAATCGACCAGGCAATCCCTCTCTCGGCTCCCAGCTGCTTCAACTCTTTCAGCTGCTCCCACGACCAGTCCAAGAGGTCGGCATGATTCTCTTCACACATAATCTCGATGCCCTTCCAATCATGCTGCAAAAGCTGAAAGATAGCATCACGCAAGGACAGATCAAATAACGCATAGGTGGATACGGCAAACGAGCTTTTGTCTCTCATCATTCATGACCCTCCCTCTTATTTCACGCCGGAGTGGATGAAGCTGTTGATAAATTGCCGCTGGAACAACAAAAATGCCAGCAACAACGGAAAAATCACCATGACCGTCGCTGCACTTACCTCGGCCCACTGCGCCCCCGTCTCAAACGATTGGGCAAAAATCGCCAGACCGACCGTCAACGGACGATTTTCCACGGAATTCGTAATAATCAGCGGCCACATGAAGTTGTTCCAATGGTAGCTGACCGAGACCAAACCAAACGCAATATAGGTCGGCTTCGCTAACGGAACGTACACCCGCCACAAAATCTGGAACCAGGAGCAGCCTTCCATCCGTGCCGCCTCCTCCAGCTCGTGCGGGATTGTCTTGAAGGTTTGTCGTAACAGAAAGACCCCGAAGGCAGACGCGAAATACGGCAGCATAATGCCGATTTTGGTATCCAGCAAAGACAAGTCACGCAGGACGTTGTAGTTGGGGAAAATCAAAATATCTGCCGGAACCATGAGCTGGACCAGGAACAGGACAAACAGCACATCCTTTCCCCAAAATTGCAGCTTCGCAAAGGCATAGGCTGCCAGTGTAGCCGTAATCATTTGCGCCACCAAAATACCGGTCACGATCAAAAAGGTATTGATATAGTACTGGTCAAAGGGCGCTGCGTCCCACACCTTCGCAAAGTTGTCGAGTGTAAAATTTGCACTGAGCGACCACGAAGTCGCCAGCTCCCTCGGGCGAAAGGAAGTCCAGACCGCCCAGAGCAAAGGAAACAGCCAGAGAACGGCCAAGCCGTACATGCCAACCGTTGTGATTTTGCGAAGCATCTGCCATCCCCCCTTAGTTGTAGTGAATCTTTTTATCCATACCAAAAAACTGAAAAGCAGCGACTAACAAGAGCAGCACGACCATGACAATCGTCAATGCCGAGGCCATTCCTTGATCCCAGAAAGAAAACGCCGTCTCGTATATGTAGTACAACAAGAGATTGCTGGCATTATCCGGTCCGCCTTTGGTCATGATCACTAAATGGTCTACCAGCTTGAAAGAGTTGGTGAAGGCGATAATACTGACAAACATCGTCGTTGGCATAAGCAACGGAAAGGTAATGCGGCGAAAAACCGTCCACGACGATGCCCCTTCCATGGAGGCGGATTCGTATAGCTCCTGTGAAATGTTTTGCAGTCCCGCCAAATAAAAGATCATGAAATAGCCCGCTTCCTTCCAAATGACCATGAAGATCATCGCCCACATCACATTGTTCTGATCGCCGAGCCAGTTCATGTCGCCTTTTCCGAACCACTCCATCACATGACTAAGTGCTCCGTACTCCGGTGTGTAAATAAACAGCCAGATGTTCGCCACGGCAATCATCGGAACAACTGTCGGGTAAAAATAAGCCGTGCGGATAAAACTCTTCCCTCGTAATGCCTTATTGGCGAACAGAGCCATACCCAGCGCGAGAGCCACACTCGTCGGCACCGTTCCGATGGCAAACCAGATATTATTGGTCAGCACCTTCCAAAACACTTCATCTTCCACCATTTGTTTATAATTATCTATCCCGTTAAAAAACGGCTCTGGAGAACCCAGATCCGCTTGATGAAAGCTGAGTATGAACGTTTGTATAACCGGATAGAAGGTAAACAGCAGCAGGAAGATGAGGGAGGGAAGGAGCAAGAGCCAGGCGTACATGTTCACTTTCCATTTTGCGCGTAGTTCCCCCATTGTCGCTCCCCCATTGCCTTGCTTGATTTATTTATTGAACGGCGCCAGCATCTTGTCCGCTTCTTCCTGCGCTTTTTTCAATGCTTCCACAGGCTCGGATTGGCCCGTGATTACAGATTGCAGCGTGTCGTTCAAGAGCTTTGTCACTTTGCCGTTATTGTGTGTAGACAGCTCAGCATGACCGTATTCCAGCTGGTCGCGAGCCACCGCTGCTGCCGGGAAGTCCTTGACGTATTGCTTCATCGTCTCTTCTTCGTAAGCAGATTTGCGTGTCGCAACATAACCCGTATCGACACTCCACTGAGCAGCGCGCTTAGGCTCGGTCATAAAGCGAATGAACTTCCATGCCGCTGCCTGTTTCTTTTCATCCGTTCCTTTGAACATGTAGAAGTTGCCGCCACCTGTCGGGCTGCCGTAGTTCTTTTTCGCTGGCAAAAACGCTACGCCAAAATCAAACTTCGCGCTTTTCTTCACGTTCGTCAGGTTGCCTGTCGTATGGAACATCATCGCCGTTTTTCCTTCCAAGAAATCAGAAGGTACAGTCGCCCATTCGTTGACGCCTTCAGGCATGACTTGATGCTTTTTGGACAAATCTACCCAAAATTGCAGAGCTTCTACATTTTCTGGCGTATCCAGGAACACTTTTTTCCCATCTTCGGACATCAAGTTCTTCCCGTTTTGCAGGGCCAGCGCTTGGAACATCCAATAAGTGAAGCTCGAGGAAGGAATCTCGACGCCGTAGCGTCCGTCCTTTTTCAATTTGGCTGCGTACGAAACCAGCTCGTCCCAGGATGTCGGCGGTTTTTCCGGATCAAGGCCGACTTCCTTGAACGCGTCCTTGTTGTAATAAAGCACGATCGTGCTGCGTTGAAATGGAATGCTGTATGTCTTGCCGTCTACTTGGGAATTCGCCAAAAAGCCTGGGAAGAAATCATTTACGTATTCGCTGCCGCCATCCTTGGCAATGAAGTCATCCAACGGCAGGATTGCATCCATGTCCATCATCGTATGTAGCTCAGTGGAGAGCATCACCGCTACGTCGGGAGGAGTTTTGCCCTGTACAGCTGCCTGTACTTTTGTCGTTGTATCCTGATAGCTGCCCGTATAAACTGGCTTGACTGTGATATCTGGGTTTTCTTTGTTAAATTCCTCTGCCATTCCATCCACGATCTTGGTCAATGGTCCGCCAACCGCAACCGGATAATAGAAGGACAGCTCTGTTTTGCCTGATGAATTGGCTCCTTGCGCCGCCGCGTTGTTCGTGGACGAAGAATTGCCACTGGAGCACCCTGTGATCAGACTCATACCCATGACGACCGCAAACAAGCTTTTGACAACTTTACGCATCGCAGTACCTCTCCCTTTTCTTTTCTCAATTGGTCGTAACCGCTAGATTTTTTCCGGTTTCTCCATCAAACACGTTCACCTGAGCTGGATCAAAACGAACATGCATGGTTTCGCCTCTTTTGCAGTGCCATTGCCCGTTCCATTTGGCCTTCCACAGCTTGTCTCCCACGGTGAATTCCACAATGGTCTCAGAACCGAGTATCTCTACTCCCTGTACAGTGACAGGGAACTGGCAGGAAACATCGACAGATTGCCCTTCAAGGGCGGGCTGCAATGACTCTGGACGCAGACCGAGAACGACCGGGGTCTGGTCCTTGATACCGTGAAACATAGGAAGCGGCAAAAAATGCTGACCTTCCAACACAATCCCTGCCTGATCTCCTGCCTGCCAAATGGTAGGTACCGTATTCATCGGGGGTGCCCCCGTAAACTCCGCCACGAATAAATTCGCTGGATGGTTGTACACGTCGAGAGGTTTTCCAACTTGCTGAACCTCTCCGTCGCGCAGGACCATCATGCGGTCTGCCATCGTCATCGCTTCCACCTGATCGTGCGTAACGTAAATCATCGTGATGCCCAGCTCTTGCTGCAAGCGACGGATTTCCGTACGCATGTGCCCGCGCAGCTTGGCATCCAGATTGGATAACGGCTCGTCCATCAGGCAGATAGGGTGCTGACTGACGATAGCCCGTCCGAGTGCAACACGCTGTCGTTGTCCCCCGGATAATTCCTTCGGCTTGCGCTGCAAAAGATGCGCGATGCCCAGCATCTCTGCTACACGCTCCAACCGCTTGCCCTGCTCTGCTTTGTCTACTTTTCGAACCTGCAAGCCAAACAAAATATTATCTTTTACCGTCAAATGCGGATAAAGTGCGTAATTTTGAAACACCATGGAGATGTTTCGCTCGCTCGGAGGGACTTGGTTCATCGGCTTGCCGCCAATCAACAGCTCTCCCGTGCTGATCTCCTCCAGCCCGGCAATCATGCGCAGTGTGGTTGATTTCCCACAACCAGAAGGCCCTACCAGCACGAAAAATTCTCCTGGCAGAATACGAGCGCTCACTTCATTGACTACCTTCTGGCCTCCATACATCTTGGAAATGCGCCGCAATTCCACTTCAGCCACGACTTTCCCCCCTGAACCTCTCGCTGTTTTTTACGTATCACTCGACTATAACAATTGCTTACTAAGGTAATATTTGGGTATTGTAAAGTTTTTGTGCATAGTCGGTAATAATCCCGCCGACTCCCGCCTCGGTTGCCCGCTTCATATCTGCTTCCTCGTTAACGGTATACACGGTCAAAATGATTCCCCGATGCTTGGCGAAACGGATTAGCTCTGGCGTCACAATCTGATGGTTGATAAAGTATTGGGCATTCAGTTGAACCGCGTCTGTTACCTGCTTTTCGGCATACTGTTCCAGCTGTTCCTTTGGCTTGGTCCCGCTCAAGGTAAAGCCCAGTCCCAATTCCGGATTGAGCTTGGCGAAACGCTCCAATACTTCTGAGCTGAAGCTGCTGACAATTACATCTTCAACCATGTCGTGCTCCTTGATAGCCTTCGCCATTTCCTTTTCGTACCCAATCCCCTTTGCTTCCAGAATGAGCACCGCTTTGCCCTTTGCCGCTTCCAGCAATTCATCCATGGTAGGAATAACAGCATCCGTAATCTCAGGCTGATACCAGGAAGGATTTGCTGGATCGAGCTTGTTCGCGTTCAATTCGCGCAGTTCCTTCAGCGTGAAATCCTTTACCTTCCCTGTCCCGTTGGTGGTGCGTTCCAGATCAAAATCATGGATCAGGACAAGGTGGCCATCCTTTGTTTTGTGGACGTCTGTCTCGATAATTTCCACACCCAGCTCCATTGCTTCTTCAAAGGCGTACATCGTGTTTTCTGGCTTTAAAGAAGGGATACCTCGATGCGCCATGACCATCGGAGGTTGCGTGATGCTTTTCTCTGGGTAAGCTGCAAGCAGCTCATGCACCTCTTTTGGATCGTGTGAGACAACCCCCGCCACCCCCATCTCGATCATTTCACTCGCTTGGCTCTTATTCGCCCGATCAATTCCCCACACGGACAACCCGCGATTGCGGAAGTAGCGAATGACCTCCTCCGTCATCGCAGTTTGCGAGAGAACGATCACATTGGAACGACTGCTCCTGGCTGAACGTACCAGCTCCTTTTGCTTCTTTTCGTTCAGCTTGCCGTCGATATACACGAGGGCACCACGGTATTCATTGTTTTTCTCCCGCATTTCTTGGACGATTTCCGGTCGGGAAGACACAATGTGCACATCAGTGAGATTCTCTTTCTGTAGCAGACGATCGACCTCTGCTACCAATTTTTTGTCCTCGATATGAATCACCGGAATCGCCTTGCCCTTGATCTGATCCAGTACCTCGTCCAAAGGTGTGCCGTCCTGGGTGACGAGTCCGTTCTTACCGGATTTTTTCACCGGAATAAAAATGGAAGACGCTTCTGCTTCCAAAATCGCATCAATCTCGGACTTCTTGTCGTACATGGCAATCACCGTCGGAGGAAGGACAATTCCCGTCTTAGGTTCAGGGACAATCAGCACGTCGTCTTTCAGATCAGAGACTGGAATCTTGTCTTTTTGGGCATTCGGTCCAAACAACAGCTCACCAGGGGTAGGCTTGGGTTGATCGACAAAATCTTTAGATGCGTCATTCGTATCCCTTTCCGTCAGGCGTTCCATCGAGTGTCCGCCAGCTACTCCCGGATGAGAGGTGACTCCCGGAACCTTCGCATCCATGTAAGCCATCGAATCCACCACATTGTACTCAGGGTCCATCAGAATGACGTGGTCACCGCCATTGGCCAAATAAATGCTGCCTGTCGCCCAATCCGTCGGCAACAGCTCAGGGACGTCCTCCATTGAATCAAACAATTCAAAATCAGGCGTGACGCCATGGCGTTCCACGATACCGTCGGCATAGCGGGAGATGACAATCGTCTGGAAAGGCTCAATCAGGGTGCCTTCCGGAAACGCATGCATCCCTTCATTTCCTCCACGCTTTTCCTCATCACCGATCATGTATCCACTCAAATCAATCGAATCGTTGGAGATATTGGTGATTTCGATAAACTCGCCTGTGCTTTCATCAAAAAGGGGATCATTGACAACTTCTGTAATGAGCAAGGTTTTGCTCACCGCGCTTTGCGCCATCACGGACGGCATACTGCCTGTCACCAGACTTGCTGCCATTAGTGACCACAACCACTTTTTGCTGCTCTTTCCCAACTCCATCTCCCATGCCTCCTCGTTTTCCTACTCGACTTGCACCATGGCTTCCATCGTCGGAAGGATGTAATCTGGCTGAATCTCTGTGGCTTCCAGTTCGCGGCTGGTTGTCACACCTGTCATGACCAGCGCCGTTCTCATGCCGCTGTTTTTCCCAAGTAAAATGTCTGTTTCCAAACGGTCGCCCACCATGACGCATCTCTCTGGCTGTACTTGAAGCTGTTGAAAAACCTGCTCGGCGTAGTACCGGGACGGCTTGCCAGTCATCGCCCAGACAGAAGCTCCACCAGCTGTTTCAATCGCTCTCGCCAACGCCCATGTATCAGGAATCGCACCCCCTGGCACCGGACATACCGGATCGGGGTTCGCTACGATCAGGTGGGCTCCCTTTCGTACAGCGTCAGCAGCCTGTTGCAGCTTTTCATACGTAAATCCACGGTCCATTCCAACCAATACATGCGTGGCTTCCTTTGCATCTTGCACCTGCTTTATATGAAAGCTCGCAATCTCTTCCTCCAATGCAGGCTCCCCAACGATCAGGACACGCGCTTGCTCCGTATTCTCTTGAAGATACAATCCCGCCGCATAGGCTGCCGTCATGATTTCTTCCCGCCGGGCAGTCAATCCGAGCTTCTGGAGGCGAGTTTGACAAGCTGTTCTTGTCTGTACCGTCGTATTGGTCAAAAACATGATTTTCTTCTGCTTCTCCCGCAGAGTGGCAAGTGTCTTTTCCACCCCAGGAAGCAGTTCATTCCCGAGAAAAATCGTTCCATCCAAGTCAAAAAAATACGCATCGTACCTATCTGTATCTAGCAAATCCCCTGCTCGCTCCTTTCGTCCGAAAACACAAAAAGCCCTCATACACGGCAATAGCACAAAGAAACAAACCGAAAGAACGGTCTTTTTCGAATCTATTGCTGTATGAGGGCTTTCTCCACGTCTCGACCCACTTACAGACGTTATTCATTTAGTTGATAGCTCGATCATAACAGGTCATTGTTAAGGGATTGTTGAGCTACTTTTGGTTTTATGTGAACAACGCCAAAACAAACCAGTGATTGTTAGCCAAAAAAAGATTGCAAACTGTTTAAGAAAGAGTAAAATTCTTTGTGGATGATAATGATATTCATTATCGACATATAACCATATAATTATGCACTCATATTAGATGAAGGGATGTCTTTTCATGATTCAAAAATGGAGTTATCCACTCGCCGCAGTGATTCTCGGTTCCTCCTTGCTCGCCGCTTGCGGAAACGCACAAACACAAACCGAGGAGAAAAAACCAGAAGCCACGCAGCCTGACAAGCCTGCTGCTGATAAGTCCGCAACAGCGAGCACTGCTCCTGCTGCTTCTCCTGAGCTGCAAGCCTCTATGGATCAATACCGAAAATGGGTCGTTGACCAAACCGACCAATTCGTAAAAGCAACAGAAAGCTTCACCACCGCCGTCAAAGCAGGCGATATGGAGAAAGCGAAAAAGGAGTATGCTCCAGCCCGTGCTTACTTTGAGAGAATCGAGCCTATTGCGGAATCTCTCGGCGATTTTGACCCGTGGATCGATGCCCGCGAAGGCGATGTGCCTGATAACGAATGGCGCGGCTATCACAAATTGGAGAAAGCACTCTGGGAAACCAAATCGGTTGCTGACCAAGGAAAAGTAGCGGATCAACTGCTGCAAGATGTGAAGCAGCTCCGCGTGAAAGTAGAGAGCGTCGAAATTGATGTGCCTATGCTGGTAACCGGTGCGGTTGAGCTCTTGAACGAGGTATCGACGAGCAAGGTGACTGGTGAGGAAGAACGCTATTCCCATACGGACTTGTACGATTTCGCTGCGAACGTAGAAGGCGCTCACGAAATTTACAAAGTATTGAAGCCTGCTGTTACGGCAAAAGACTCTGCTCTTGCCAGTGAAATTGAAGCTCGCTTTGCTGATTTGGACAAAGCCCTCGCACCTTACCGCAAAGGCGACGGCTATGTGCTGTACACCGAATTGAAAGAAGACCAAGTGAAAAAGCTGAGTCAGTCCCTCGATGCATTGGCTGAGCCATTGTCCAAAATGGGTAAGATCGTAGGAGGCTAACAAAATGAATGACAAGCATCTCGCAAACACCACAGCGAACAAAATCACACGTCGAGAAGCTTTGAAGTTGGCTGGGGTCGGAGGGATTGGACTGCTGTTGGGGGCGACTGGGGTTAATAGCCTTTTGCCCTCTCCTCCTAAAAATGAGCAGACGAGTGCCACTCCGACCGGTGCAGATGAGGTCATTCCCTTTTATGGCAAGCATCAGTCCGGAATCATTACACCTATGCAGGATTTTATCTGCATGGGTGCTTTTGATTTGACGACGACCTCGCTAGGGGATGTCCGCAGCTTGTTTCAAAGCTGGACACAGGCAGCAGCACGCATGACTGCCGGCAAAAACGTCGATGAGGAGAGCGATAACGCCCTTCTTCCTCCTATCGACACGGGAGAAGCCATGGGCCTGCGCCCAATGAAATTGACGATCACATTTGGGCTTGGCGCTTCTTTCTTCGACGAGCGCTTTGGTCTGGCATCCAAACGCCCAGCTCCTTTGGTCGATTTACCTCGCTTCAACAGCGATGAAATGCGAAAGGAATGGTCGGGTGGCGATATTGTCGTGCAGGTCTGCGCCAACGATCCACAGGTCGCCTTCCATGCCCTGCGGAATTTGGCCCGGATCGCTCGAGGAAAAGCTGTCCTCCACTGGCTGCAGGAAGGCTTCCAGCGTACCAGCGCATCCGACCCGACTGGCTCCACACCACGGAATCTGATGGGCTTCAAGGATGGTACGAACAATCCGCAGGTAAACGATCCCGCTACCGCAAATGAAGTCGTCTGGGCTCACACTGCTGAAAGTCCCGCGTGGATGGCAGGCGGAAGCTACATGGTTATGCGTCGAATCCGCATGCGGATCGAGGTGTGGGATCGCTCCTCCCTCACCGATCAGGAGAATACATTTGGTCGTCATCGTTTAACCGGAGCGCCTCTTGGCAAAGCAAATGAGTTCGACGAGCTGGAGCTGGATCGAAAGGATGCCAAGGGCAAACCCGTTATTCCTGTCGATTCCCATGTCGCCTTGGCCCATATGGAGGGCAAGGTGAAAATTTTGCGGCGCGGATACTCTTATTCGAGTGGAATGGATCTCAAGACTGGTCAGCTCGATGCTGGGCTTTTGTTCATTTGCTTCAATCGTGATCCGCGCAAGCAATTTATTCCGATGCAACAAAAGCTCGCATCTGTCGACCTTCTCAATGAATACATCACCCATGTTGGCAGTGGTTTGTACGCCTGTCTACCTGGTGCAAGTGAGGGCGGATACATCGGGGACACACTATTTTAACCAACTACCTGGGATGGAGTGAACACCTTGAAACGCTATCTGTTTATCCTTTGTACATGCATGCTGCTATGGACATCCGCTCTGTCTGCCGCTGTAGCCACGCCGCTGGTACCAGAGCAGCTCAAGCAAATGATCGCCCTCTCTAGCGATGCGTTGATTAGCACTGGAGATAACAACTGGGAAGAAGCAACCAAAGCGGTCAGCGGCATGAAGACCATCTGGGAGAGCAATTCGGAAAAGACCTCCGCAGATGCCCAAGCGCTGACACAAGCACTCGCGGAAGCAGAGCAAGCCCTTGCCCAAGCGAAGGCGAATCCTGACACTGCAAAAGCAGCTATCTCCAATCTGGCAAAAGCGACAGATCGTTACGTCTCGTCCAACGAAGAAGGCGGTCAGCCAAAAGAACGCGCACACAAGCAAATTGCGGCACTGCTACCGCTCTTGCAAAACAGCATGACAGCCATCACGGAAGGCGATCTGATGAAAGCCAAGCAATCGTACAGCAGCTTCGTCACCGGCTGGTACAAGGCGGAGGGTCTTGTTCGAGCGGAAAATGCCGCGGTTTACGGAGATATGGAAATCAAAATCAGCGGTGCGCGCATTGCCCTGAACACAGAACCACCCGATCCTAAAAAGAGCGCAGAGAAAGTACAGGCGCTCATTACTGCGGTGGACAATTATCTGGCAGGAAAGGCAGTCCAACAGGCCGCTGGGAATCCTTCCTCCGAGCAGCCCACCATCTCGTCTCTACTGGTACTCCTTGCATCGGTAGAAACAGAGATCGCCAATCAGGATGCAACTGCTGCTTCGGACAAAATGGAGACCTTTATCACCTCTTGGCCCTCTGTTGAAGGCGTAGTCATGACCAAATCGCCTGCTACCTACAGCAGTATCGAAGCCAAGATGGTCGCCATCCCGACACTCATCCTGTCCAATCCCCCGCAATGGGAAAAGGCGACAGCAAATCTTGCGGAAATGAAGACAGAGCTTGAACCATTTGCGACAGCGTCCTCGTACACCGCTTGGGATGCGGGACTCATCTTGTTCCGCGAAGGACTGGAGGCTATCTTGATCATCGTTTCTCTGCTTACTGTCCTGAACAAGTCAGGCAATGCCGACAAGCGCAAATGGATCTGGTCCGGGTCAGTTGCCGGAATCGTAGTTTCCGCCATTTTGGCAGTCATCCTCAGTGTCGTTTTCTCCAACCTGTCCACAGGCAATTCGCGAGAAACGATTGAGGGAGTAACTGGACTCATTGCCGTCTTCTTTATGGTGACGATCGGGGCCTGGTTGCATAAGAAGTCCAATTTGCAGGCATGGAATCAGTTTGTCGAGAAATCTATCGGCTCTTCTTTGGCAACAGGAGCTCTGTGGTCACTCTCATTCACCGCCTTTCTCGCTGTCGCCCGCGAAGGGGCAGAAACGATTATCTTTTATATGGGGATGGCCGCTACAATCTCCATGACAGACCTGGCGATCGGCATTTTGAGCGCGCTTGTCGTTTTGGCCGTGATTGGCTTTGTCATCATCAAGCTCAGTGCACGCATTCCGGTTCGTCCGTTCTTTTTTGTAGCCAGTCTCTTGCTCTACTATATGGCGTTTAAATTCGTCGGCGTCAGCATCCACGCTTTGCAGGTGACCGGTAGCTTATCTGCACACAGCAGCGATTACTTGTTGTATGCACCGACTCTCGGCATTTACGCGAGCTGGGAAACGACGATCCCACAATTAATCATACTCGTGATCGTTCTTTTCAATTTGTTCCTGTACTCACGGAAAAAAGCAGCCACTCCTATTCCGCGAGTGAACTAACGCAAGTGAACTAAAAAGAGAAAACCTGAAAAAACGCAGCTCGTTTATGAGGGCTGCGTTTTCTTGTAAAACCTCAATATTATTTTTGGCAATTATTCTTTCTCGCAAGTTCACATTTTTTCTGTTATCCTTAAATTTTTATGGGCGAAGTTATGTTACCATATTACAGGTGTAACCTTCTTTTTACATTTTCCGTCATTAGAAGGTACAAGATTCGATATTAGGATAGGGGTTAGATATGGGGGCAACATCAAATTCTGTTAAAGTTGACGTCAAAACAACGCCACGCGTTCGACAAAATATGGTCTACCTATTAGTAAAACAGCTTCGTCCACATCAATGGACGAAAAACTTGCTTGTCTTTGCTGCCTTGCTATTTTCCTTGCACAAAGTAAGTCCGGATGTCATTGGAAAATCAGTGCTGGCCTTCCTGCTGTTTTGTTTTGTATCCGGCTGTGTCTACATCCTCAATGATTTTGTCGATATCAAAAATGACCGAAATCACCCGGAAAAACAGTTCCGGCCCATGGCTTCTGGTGCATTGCCGCCAGCCCTCGCTTTAGCATTCGGTGTGTTTTTGCTGCTAGGTTCCCTGTTTAGTGCTTATTACTTTGACCGATTATTCGCGCTCGTACTGTTGGTTTACTTTGTGCTTAATGTCGCTTACTCGTTGAAGCTGAAGCATGTAGTCATTCTGGACGTCATGATTATCTCAGCCGGTTTTGTTTTGCGTGCCATCGGTGGAAGTCTGATGATCCAAACGCCGTTCACGCCATGGTTTTTGCTCTGTACGATGCTGCTTGCGCTGTTTTTGGCCATCAGCAAACGTCGCCACGAGCTGATTTTGTTGCAGCAGGATAAAGGAACGCATCGCAAAGTGCTCGACAGTTATTCGTCCGAATTGTTGAATCAGTTGAATACGATTGTGACAACCATGACAATCATCAGCTATTCCTTGTTCACTTTTACGTCAGGACGCACGATTCACTTGATGTGGACCATTCCACTCGTGATCTTTGGTATTTTCCGTTACCTGTATTTGATTACTGTCGCAGGCCAGGGCGGCAGTCCGGAAAAAGTTTTGTTGCAGGACAAGCCGATTCTCATTACGGTGTTCCTGTATGTCGTCATGGTGGCCGGGATTATTTACGTATTTGAATTTAAATAAGGAAGTGGAAGTTCAAAAAGTTGTCTTTTGATCACGAAGTAGTCTAGAAAGCTATTTCGACATCGAATATGGCGTTCACCTCCGAAGTCCGGTGCTCATGTAGATTCCCTACACTCCGCTCCTCCTTCGTTCGGTTCTCGCCATCTTCTCGGTGCTGAAAAGCCAACTTTTTGAACCTGTATTGTACATGAAGTTACTTGCACAGATAGGTTGTGGATCAGGCTATGCCATCAATTGTTCTCATCATCATTTCCGTGATCCTCAGTGCGTGTGGACAAGTTGCGATGAAGATGGGCGCGTCCTCGCTCACCAGCAATAATGACATGCTGCTACTGAAGTTCCTGCACTATTTCACGAACCTGCCGATTATGGTGGGACTTGCGCTTTACGGACTTTCTGCGTTTATCTGGATTGCTGCGCTGGAAAAGGTGCAGCTCTCCTATGCTTATCCCATGGCAGCACTCGGATACGTGTTGGTAGCTGTGATGTCCTTCTTGATCTTCAACGAACCGTTGTCCCTTACACGTATTGTCGGTCTGGCAATTATCGTCGTGGGCGTCGTCGTCATTTCTCAATCGTAATCATCACGTAGGGGAGTTTTCTCATGTTATATGCGGTAGCGCCGTTTATCGGCTGGCTTGTGTCCGGAATAACCAAATTCTTGATTAATTACCTTCGCTTTGGGTCCCGGGCCAAAGAAATGGTCGGGAACGGCGGGTTTCCCAGCACGCACACAACCGTTATGGTGACCACTGTGTTTCTGATTGGTTTGCAGGAGGGCTTTACTCATCCGGCATTCGGGCTGGGCGTGGCTGTGACATTTATTGTGATCATCGATGCGACTGGATTGCGCAGAGCGGTAGGAAAACATGCAGAGGCGCTCAACAAGCTCGCTAAGGTACATCCAGACGTGTTTCCCACCAAGCCTTTGCGCGAAAGCATGGGACATACCAGATGGGAAATTGCCGGGGGTCTGGTACTCGGGGTACTGCTTGCGACCGTGTTGCATCTGCTGGCAGCGAACCTCCCTAAGCTCATTGGCTAGTAGATTCGTAGACAGGAGATTATGTTCATGAATAACCGTACAGCAACGTACTCGTTCCTGCTCGGGACGGCTTTGCTTTTGTTTATGGCTACGATTGTGCTTAGCACATCGGTTTTATTTTTGTTCGGCGTATCCGTAACGGCCGCCAGCTTTTGGATTGGCCTCGTTGCAGCTTTCGCTGCGATGGGCGCAATGGTGTCGGTCTTCGTGAGTTCACGTCGCCGAGCCTGGTTTTTCTCCCTTTTGGCTGGACTGGCGATTGTTTCAGGCATCAGCTACTTTATCAGCGCCAATACGTTTGATCTCTCTTTTGACGGACAAACGTATCATCAAGAAGCAATCGTAAAGATAACCAACGGCTGGAATCCGGTTCATGACCAGCCCATCCTCAAGCCTTCTGGTTCAAAAGAGGTGGAGGAGATGGATAATAGAGAGGTTCTCTCCGCCTTTCACCTGTGGATTAATCATTACGCCAAAGGTCCTTGGATGCTCGATGCCGTCATGTATAAACTGACTGGTCAAATTGAGGTCAGCAAAATATTTAACCTGTTGTTGATTGCATCGTCCTTTTTCCTGACACTCGCTGCCATCCGAACCGCTTTCCCAGAGAAAATAGGGGCGGCGATTGCCTTCGCGTTGCTTGCGGCGTTCAATCCCGCAGTGATTACGCAATCGACTTCGTTCTATATTGACGGACAGCTTGGCTCACTCGTGCTCATCATCTGCGCTCTCGGCTATCTGCTTTATAAACGCTACCATGCTTGGACGCTACTCGCACTATGTGCAGCACTCATGCTGCTGGCGCAGATCAAATTCACGGCATTGGGGTACGCCGGATTGCTCGGCTTGGCTATTCTCGTGCTCTTCTTTTTCTACGATCGCCGTCAGCACATCAAAAGCATGCTCATGTGGCTTTCAATTAGTCTGGTTATCACCGTAGTGGTTGTCGGGTACAATCCGTATGTCACCAACACTCTTGCGAAGGGCCATCCGTTTTATCCGTTGGCGGGCAAAGGTGCCGTTGATATCATGACCTCGAATAGCCCGCATGGTTTTAAAGACAATACCAACGTTGAAAATCTGGCTATCTCCTTATTTTCCAAATCGGAGAACATCGCAACACCCCATAGCCCTACATGGAAGGTGCCATTTACGGTCACCTTGAAAGAGCTCGCCGTGTTCTACTCTCCTGACGTGCGTGTAGCCGGATTCGGACCGCTTTTCGGAGGAGCTGTGATTGTCACATGCCTGATTCTAGTCGTCTTGCTTTTGGGGACTCATCGAAAAAAGGCGGCACCTTTCCTGTGGATCAGTCTGGCGCTCTTCGTGACTGTGCTCATTAATCCGGAAAGCTGGTGGGCACGCTATGTTCCGCAGCTTTGGTTGATTCCACTCTTGATTGCGCTGGCAGTCTGGGATGTTCAGAAGGGCTTTTTCCGCCATGCGGGCAAGGTTCTGGTCGTCATTTTGCTCGCCAATATGGTATTGGTAAATGCCTCTCATATCATTGGACAGTCTGGCGCCAATGCATTAGTGAAAAAGCAGCTTAAAGAGATCAAAGCAAGCAACAAAACGCTGGTCGTTGACTTCCACCATTTCAATGCGGTGAAAGTACGTCTGCAAGAAGCTGGCATTCCTTTCGTCGAGCAAAAGCTGGATAAAGGTGAGGATGTCAAAGGATTTATGACTACGCGTGCGGTTTACTTGTTGAAATAAAAGATAGAAGGGGCGTCTCTCAGTCGGCAAATCGACTTTTGGGACAGCCCCTTTAATTGTTTTAGTGGGAGAGACACCAGCTTGCATGAGTAAAAAATTTACTTAATCGTTATTGGAAAACTATGGTAGAGTTTACTTGTATTGATTATCCGGAAGGGAGTGTGTATCATGCCTGTTGAAACATTCAAAGCAACTGCACATCTACAGAAGGGAATGGTTGTGACGGCCAGTTCCAGAAATTTCGAGATAACGATCGATGAACCGAAAAGCTTGGGGGGAACCGATACTGGGATGAACCCGGTTGAGCTGGTACTCTCCGCATTAGGCGCCTGCCAATCTATCGTTGCCAGAGTATATGCCAGGAAGTTTAACGTTCAACTCGACGATTTTTGGGTGGAAGTTGAAGGCGATCTCGATACGGATGGCTTCATGAACAAATCTGATGTCCGACGCGGGTATTCCGAGATTCGATACACCTTTCATATCAAAACCGATGCTCCTAGAGAGCAAGTAGAGTCTTTTGTGGAATTTTTGGAACAGACATGCCCCGTTGGAGATACGATCGCGAATCCTGTTACGCTTAAGTTAAACGGAATTGTTATTGAAAAACCGAGTGAGATAAAGGCGAATAATTAAAATAAGGCTCCCAACTGGGAGCCTTTGTCGTCTTTTTGATTTTACATAAACACAAAGAAAATAACTGCTGCCAGCACCAAGCGATAAATCGCAAAAGGTGTCAGCTTGATGCGGTTAATCAGCTTCAAGAAGAACCGGATCGATAAAAGCGCAAATACAAACGCGCTAATAAAACCGACGACGAAAAACGGAATGCTGTCCATTGTAATCGCATCCCAACGCTTCAACAGCGACAAAAAGCTCGCGCCCGCCATGATCGGCACCGCCATAATAAACGTGAAGTCTGCCGCCGCCCGATGGCTCATGCCCAACAGTACGCCCCCGGAGATTGTGGAACCTGAACGGGAAAAGCCAGGCCACAGGGAGAAGCATTGAATAAGTCCGACCAGAAATGCCTGCTTGTACGTAATCTGATCAACCGACTCGATCTTGGGACGTCCTGGTCGGAACCAATCCGCAGCCAACATGAGCAAAGCGCCCAGCACCAGACCGATTACCACGGTCTTCGTTGAGAACAAATACTCATCGATGTAGTCGTCAAACAAAACACCCAGAATCCCCGCAGGAATCAAACCGACAATGACCGTAGCCAAATTCAGCCGAGGGCCTGCCGGAATCTCACGTTTACCAGCCAGTCTGTTGAGGCCGAGCAAGCTCATGAACCGATCCCACATCAAAACCACGACAGCCAGAATCGAGCCGAGCTGAATGACAATTTTGAATGTGTTGGCCACTTCAGGGGAAAACAAATCTTTCGTTTGGAACAAGAAGTCATCCACGATGATCATGTGACCCGTAGAGGAAACAGGGGCAAACTCAGTCAAACCTTCTACTAGCCCCAGCACAATCGCAACAAAAGCTTCCCAGAGACCCAAAAATTCCACGCTCCTATGAATGAAGTCCAAAATCATATGTAGCAGCCGCCCTGTAAAAGAGCAGACTACCGCTTCTAGCATTATAACGTTCATCTCTGGTACAAAGTTACATCAACATAGAAAAACATTCTAGCAAATCCCGGATGGGTTGTCCCCACAGTGATAGCCATCATGCCTTTCTTGATTTATATTAAATCTGCAAGATGTGAATCCAAAGCCGCGTAGGCCGAAGCGTAGACTGGGAATTCGCTTCTTCCTTCCACTACACCCCCTACCGATTCACATATTGCAATGTCCCTTCCCCCATGTCACCAAGTCGCCAAAGCGCAATTTTCTCAATGCCCGCTTTCTTCGCAACTGCAACCCATTGAGACAGTGTTACTTCATCCGCATACCAAACCGTGTGCTTTTGGCCGTCCTCACCCATATAGTCGAAGTACAAACTTCCGCTAGCTTCATCCCGCTTTGGCGGCTCGATACTCGAAATGGAAAGGTCCGCTGCCTGCTTTTCCGTCACAGCCGTCACTTTTCCTTCACTAGCCCAGTCAAACCCGCCCACAGATAGGGCCATGACCTTGTCACCCGGCACTTTTTGCATGCGATAGCCAAGCTCCTCAATAAATGCATGATCGGCTTTGGGACCTGGCTCTGTAGTCGTACCATACAAATTGTAAGCCATCATGACGTAGGTAGGACCTATTGGCAATGCCAAGTCTTCAATCGGCGCGCGCGGCTCCAATACGATGCGAAGCGACTTTCCCTCCTTCTCCATATGCTGATACAAGGTATGGATAAAAGCAAGGAAGTTGTTCCAGTCTTTCTCCTCAATTCTCTCATAATCGATTTCTAAACCATGAAAGCCATTCTGGATCACGGCATTCTTGATCTCCATAATGTGCTTGGTACGGCTTGCATCTGTCGCCATGAGCCGGCTGACAATCGACGGGTCCTTTTGAACCTGCGTACCATCACTGTTAAGACGATCATTCACAATGGTCAAATCGAGATCGACATAGCTGCCCTGCTTCGCTGCTTCCTTGATCTCTGGCATCGCCTTGGTCATGCGATCAGTAAAGTGCAGCTTGTCATTTTCATCAAAATACGCCGCGAAGACCTGCACACTGGACAAGCCATCCGTCATCCTGCGGAAATCCTCCAAACCGGCTTCCCATTTCCAGTCTACTACCCACGCTGACAGTTCCATCGTGTTGTTGGCTGCATCTACACTCTCCAAGCTGTCGGTATCATTCCATTTCATCATGTACCATACGAGGATGACACACACTACTATCAGAAGAGCGGTCAAAATGATCGATCGTTTCTTGATGTTTGACACCTTACACTGATCCCCCTTGTTTCGGATTTAAAAGGTGTCGATGACCCAGTCCATTGTGGCAAAAAAAGATTTCTTGATCGAACTGACGACTCCTGCAAGCCCTGTCTGCACATTACTGAACAGCATCTGCTGCTCACCATTCGGTTGCGCCAAGGACTCTATCTTTACGTCCGCAAATACCCCGTCATAAATGTCGTCCTTTTTGTTCACTTCACTATAGGCCGCTTCCAATGCAACACCACCGCTGCTAATGCTTGGGTCGATCTGTTGCTTGTCCAAGAGCGGTGTCTTGTCCACGGAAACACTGAGACGGTCGCCTTGAACAATCATTTCGAATGCACGCGTATTTTTAATGTTGATCGGGTATTTTTCCAGCTCGGGAGCACCAGACTCGCCTTGCTCTCTCGTATAAACAGAGGCACGGTCGAAGGTCAAATCTTCGGGATTCCAAATCACTTGGCTCAATTCTGTCTTGAACAGCTCTTGGACTTCTCCTTTTTCCTTCTTCTGCTCAACGCGCAACTCATTATCATGCAGGACGACCCGAAGAAAGCTGCCTTTTTCCCGATCATAGCGCAAATAGATGGACTGCTTGCCGATTACATTCCCTTCGAGCTTGGCAGAAAGCTTGATATCCTTCTGGCTGTCGCTGTTTTTTAAATATAACATGCCAGAGCCAGCTGCTGGAGAGGTCAGGACGATCTGATCCTCCATAAATTGCGCGGCGCCACCGAGACGATCCCACCCTTTGGCTTGCTCTTCATCGCCGCGAACGAAGCGAATCTTTTCGTCAGTGTCTTTTTGGATACGCATCAACAAATGATTCGTGTACCAGTAAGGCTCTGGCTGCACGCGAGTCAGGTTGTAGAGATCGCCCTCGCTGTCGTTGTAGGCGGTTCCTTCCCGGTTAAAGTGCATCGTAAAATACTTTTTGATATTCGCGTCGTTCGCATCCGCTACCAAGCGATTCATCCCGCCATACAGGGTGTTCGCATGCATGATCATATAGGCACCCGGGACAAAGCCCAATTGATCCATATACGTATCATTCATCAGCTTGTAGTCTTCGTTGATTCTCGCTTCCATCTTGCTTCTGTCTTCCATCGGGATCATATTGCTGTCACGGATAAAGTCCATCAAGTAGTGGTTATAGTAGCCTACCTTTGTTTTGTTTGATAATTCACTCTCATCCTTCACCCCGATGAAATTACCCTGATCATCAAATACATTGATATACGTCAGCCGATAGCCGTTGGAACCGAGCTCCCAGAAGCCATTTTCCATCATTTTTTTCATATCTTCCGGCTGAAGGAATTTGTTCTCGCTGTTTCCCATCTTGTTGCCGTAAGACAATGCTGTTGCTTTGAAGTTGTACTTCTCCAAAAGCGGCTGGGCAAACAAGCTCGAATCGTTCCTGCCATCTTCAAAGGCTAGGAACAGCGCCTTGTCAGGAAGCGGCTTCTTTTTCTTGTAAAAGTCCAAGATATCTTGTTGCGAGATCGTTTGATAGCCCTGGTCATACAACGCCTGCAACTGCTCGTCCAATTGCTTCTTGGCTACTAATTTCGGTGTACCCGAACGACCCACGCCAAAATAGGAGATGGCGATAAAGCCTTTTTCATTCGTCCAGCTCGCTTTATTCGGTTCCTCGTACTTCTTCCAATCAAAGACGGCATTGAATAACATGACACCCAGGACGACTAAGATAGCGACCTGGCTCAGCGTCTTGATGAATTTATTGCGATCTTTTTTCCGATAATCCAAGACATCGCTCGTCGTTTTCCCCATAACTCCTGACACCCTCACTCCCTTTGTCTTTCCCTCTTAAAATGGCAATCCAAAGCCTTTTTTGTTCTTCTTTCGGGCTTCTTTTTTCAATCTCGCTTCGACGTCCTGTGGCGTTTCTCGCGTACCCCACGTAGATTTCCAGAATGTCACCCAAGCCACAGGCATCTGCCACAGCAGCACCAGCTCATAAAACACACAAAAGACAATCCCGAAAACCCATAGCTTGCTTTTACGGAAAAACAGATGGGCCAAGCTCATTAGGAGCGCCATCAACAGCAAGCCCATTAAAAACGTGCCCGGGAAAACGTGATGAACGAGCGGGACGTATACGAGGTTGTACAGGACGATGACGGGAGCAGCGATAGGAACAATCAGACCAATGTAAAAGAAGATCGCCATAAAAGGCTCCTTGCGCCAAATAAAGCCGCTGGCACGCAAAGATTCCCTCAACCACGAGCGCTTCCAGCGCATCTGCTGCTTCAAAAATACGTTCATATCTGACGGCACAATCGTCGAGCAAATCGCAGAATCCTGATAGCCTGTCCGATGTGTTCGCAAAATAAAGTTGGTCATGCTTCGATCATCGCCAAAAGTGGCGGGCTGCCCGAGAAACTTCTGATTGAGCCATGCTTCGGAATGCTGCAAAATCAATTCCTTGCGATAGCAAGACAACGGCCCGGACAAGCAAGTAACACTGTCAAACCACGACTCAGCCGCTTTCATGATGCGAAAAGCAATGTAGTAACGAACGGTTTGCAGCTTGGTGATCGCGTTAGTGAACTTGTTTTCCACATCCGTACGCCCTGCGACACCACCCATTTTCGGGTCTTGAAAAGGCTGTACGAGGTTGCGGATCGCAGTCGGTTCCAAAAAGCTGTCTGAATCAACGAAGACAACCAAATCGTGCTTGGCCATTTCCACACCTTTTACCAAAGCGACCCGTTTCCCGCCGTTTTCCGGAAGAATGTGCATCCTCACGCGTTCGCGGGTCATATAGCGCTCGGCCTCGTTATGAATCATATCGATGACCTTTTGAATCTCTTCTGCTGATCGATCTGTCGAGCGGTCGTCTACTACGATGACCTCCAGCTTATCAATCGGGTAGTTCTGATTCACACAACTCAAAATCGTCCGGTGAATCCACTGTTCTTCGTTAAAACACGGGATAATGATGCTCACGCCCGGCGTATAGTCCAAATTGACGGGAACCTCCCGATAAAGAGCACCAAATAAATACCGTGTCAGCAAAAAGGCAGCGGCAATCAAGCTGTACAAGTACAAGTACATGTTGTATTTGAAATAAATCACGCTCTCCGCGCGCATGAGCACGATAAACACCGCAGCGAAAAACAGGGAAGCACTTGCGATATAAATGGCGTATCCCCAGCGCTTTTTGCGAAAATACTCGGTCAGCGGTTTGGAAAACTCGAAGGCGAGCATGAACTTCTGACGCCCGTCCTCTTCCTGGGTAAACGAGCGAACAACCGTTGCATCCAGCTTCACCGTTGACTCATATCCTTCTGGCATTGTACCCGGCGGGATTGTGCAATGGATCATAAACACTTGTCCCACCTGGATGTCTTCCCTCTCCGAATCTAGTTCAACTAATAGGCCAGTCGAAGAAATGTCGACGGCTCTCGCCTTGATTCCATCCTTGAGCCGCTGCTTCTTGGTCAATAGTGTCACCGGGAAATCCGCCATATAGCGCAGACTCAGCATCCGAATGCGATTCAGGTATTCCGGGTCCTCCAGCTTTCCTGGCTCATTCGTATCTTTAGCACCGCGTCGGTCCACTTGGACACGAATTTTCTCCGGGTCTGGCACATTCGATAGCACGCGCCTCTCTGTTTTGGAAACCGTCAGTACTTCTTCGATTTTCTCTTTCTTTTTCGGCTTTATTTTCTCTATCAACTGTTTCATCCCTGTCGCTCTCTCCCCTCCACTGCCTACAAGCTCCAGTAATGAATCCCACTGTTTTCAAAGTCAGCTTTGGAATAAATCTCTTTTATATCGATCATGATTTTTGCCGTATTCTTGCCGTACATCGCGGCAAAATCAGCGACTTCCATCTGGGCAAAGGGAGCATGTGGGACCGCTACAACCACAATGTCCAAGTCGCGGAGAGCCTTCATTTCTGACAGCTCGATACCGTATTCCTCGTATGCCTCCCGAGGATTCACCATCGGGTCTACGACCAACGGATTCATGCCGTATTCTTTCAATTCCTCAATAATATCGGTCACCTTGGTATTTCTGATATCTGCGCAGTCTTCTTTGTATGACAGACCTAATAGGCCGATCCGTACATTTTGAAGATCGAGCTTCGAGCGAACGGCCATCTTAATGATTTGTTGGGCGACATATTTCCCCATACCATCGTTAATGTGTCTAGCTGCCAAAATGATGCGGGAGCGATAGCCGCTGTCTTCTGCTTTGTACGTTAAATAGTAAGGGTCAATACCGATGCAATGCCCTCCGACCAACCCCGGTGTAAAAGGGAGGAAGTTCCACTTAGTTCCTGCCGCTCGCAATACTGCCTTCGTCGGAATATCCATCTGATTGAATAGCATCGCCAGCTCATTCATAAACGCAATATTGACATCCCGCTGAGCATTTTCAATGACTTTTGCCGCTTCTGCTACCTTGATGCTTTCCGCTCGATAAACGCCTGCCTTGATCACGAGCTCGTAGACGCTTGCTACGATTCCCAGTGTTTCTTCATCCATCCCCGATACGATCTTGACGATGTTTTCCAGACGATTTACCTTGTCTCCGGGGTTGATGCGTTCAGGTGAATAGCCGATCTTGAAATCTATACCACAACGCAAGCCCGACTCTGTCTCCAAGATCGGCAAGCAGACATCTTCGGTTGCCCCTGGATAAACGGTTGATTCAAAGACAACGACTGACCCTTTTTTCAACTGTCTGCCCACCATGCGAGATGCACTTTCTACATATTTCAGGTCTGGAACATTGCCGCTTTTGACCGGAGTAGGCACTGCCACGATAAAAAACCGCGCTTCCTGCAATCTATTTTCGTCTGAAGTGAATTCAATAGCAGCGTCACTCGTCAGCTCCTGATTTACGTCCGCATCAGTAAAGTTTCCCTTTTGATAGGCTGCTACTTTCTCTTTGTTTACATCGAATCCAATCACAGAAGCACGTTTGGACAGTGCCATCGCAATCGGCAAGCCTACGTACCCAAGACCGACGACGGCAATTTTCTCCTTCCTCTCCACAATCCCTTCGTACAAATTCATAAGTGACTCCCTCTCCCTGTTCTATTTTGGCTTTATTGGCCAAACATCTCTGTCATGGGTACAAACGTGTATCCTTTGCTTCTAAGCTGGTCAATGACAATTGGCAGCGCCTCTGTTGTGTGAATGTCATCGAGCATGTGCAACAAGATCACGCTTCCGCTACGCGTCTGCTCCATAATGTCTTGGACGATATCGTCGGCACTCCGTTTCTTGTCGTAGTCGGACGGTGTCACATCATAAATCGTAATATGCTCGTAGCCCGTTGCTGCAATCGCCTTGAGTGTCTGTTCGTCGAACGCCCCGGTTGGCGGTCTGAAATACATCGTCGGCTTCTGCTGAATGGCTTCGGTAATGATTTGGTGGGCTTTGACAATCTCTTTTTGCAATTCTTCCGGCGCAATTTTGGTATTAACCGGATGAGAATAGGTGTGATTGGCTACGTCGTGTCCCGCTTCCGCAATCGCTCTCGCCAAGTTTGGATTTCGCTCTACACCATCTGCGCGAAGGAAAAACGAAGCTTTTACCCCTTTTTTGTTCAGGATATCGAGAATCTTCGTAACCGTTTGATCCGTACCCCAATCATCGAAGGACAGGGCGACCATCTTCTTGTCCGTTTCTTTTCGATAGATAAGATTTGGCTTGGACTTGTTGTACGCCGCATTCATTTTTGCTGCATCAAAACCCGGAATTTCTTGCAGCGGCTTTCGCTCTCCGCCTTGTGCAATCAACTCGTGCAATGGGACGAATCTGTAACCAACATTAGTGGCTGCCTCTGCGAGAAGACGGATGTTTTCGATTAGAGACTTGTTCTCTTCTGTGTCCATTGCAATGATGCCACCGCGATTCATATACTTTCGTAAATAGCGGCTCTTGTCAGCTTCCGTCTCTTTTTGCCAATTGTGCAGGAACAGACTGGATGACACGACGGCTTCTTGTCCATTGTGGGCAGCTACCAATCGGAGATCGTCGCCGTACTCACCCGAATCCGTCCTGACATACCGCGGTGTTTTGTCCGTTTCTCTTTGAATGATCTCATTGGCCAGCTTGATGTCTTTGTACATTTTCTCGTAAGGTTGGCCCTGCAAATCCGATTTGTTCAACGTATTGTTTTCGATCTCGTGACCCCTGGCGACAATTTCTCGCGCAATGTCAGGCTCTTCAGCTACTCTCATCCCTGGCATGAAAAAAGCTGCCTTGATGTGGTACTTGTCCAACTCATCTAGCAGTCTTTTCATCGTGTCCTTATCTGCCATCCCATTAAAAGTAAGAGCAAGCTGTCTTTGCGTCGTGTAGACCATGGACACTGCCTTGCTCTTTTCCCCTTGGTAACGCTCGATTTTTTCAGGTTTGGCTGGCTCTGGGCTGTTATCTGCACTGTTTTCATTTGCCTGAAACGGTGAACATGCTGCCACCAATACCACTATCGCTACAAGGGAGATCCAGTGAAATAATCGGAACCCACTGGCCCCTTTCCAATGACTAATCATGATTGCCCCCTTTTCATGTAAGAAATGCCGTTTACGCATAAAAAAACGACTATTTCATCTGCGCAACAAGTCAAGTGTAATCAAACACTCCTCCGCAAAAATGAACATAGTCTGCCTCCACACGCTAGCCTAACATAACCGCCTATGCCTAACAACTATATGAAGCGGTTTCATTTATGACAATTTATGGTCCCGGTGACGATCTCCTTCCGGACGCTGCTTTCAAAAAAAAGACGAGCCTCTTTGGACTCGTCTTTCATCTGCTATAGCTTGATCGCGATTAATTTTAGTTCGGTCAGTTCCTCGACTGCATACTTAATGCCTTCGCGGCCAAAGCCACTGTCCTTCACACCGCCATACGGCATGTTGTCTACGCGGAACGTCGGAATGTCGTTGATCATCACGCCTCCGACCTCCAGCTCTTCCGCTGCTCGCATAGCCGCGTGAATGTCACTCGTATAAATGCCTGCCTGCAAGCCGAAGCGTGAGTCATTTACCGCCTCAATTGCTTCGTCCATCGTCTCAAACGGTGTAACGACTACGATTGGACCGAATACCTCCTGGCATGAGACGGCAACATGAGCGCCCACATTCGTCAGAATCGTAGGGGCAAAGAGGTTGTCACTGACAGGCTTCCCGCCAGTAACTACATGTGCGCCTGCTTCTACTGCTTCCTGTACCCACGCTCCCATGCGTTCATGATCCTTGGCTGAGATCACAGAGGACATGTCTGTCTCTTCTTTCAGTGGATCACCTAGGACGAGCTTTTCTGTGCCAGCCTTAAACTTCTCCAGGAACTCTTCGTACTTGCTCTGGTGAATATAGACGCGTTGCAGCGAGATACACACTTGACCGCTAAAGGAGAAGGCGCCCGTCACGCAACGATCAATCAACGCTTGCGTGATTTCCACGTTGTGGTCGATGATCACTGCGGAGTTGGAGCCAAGCTCCAAGGTCACGCGCTTGAGTCCCGCTTTGTTTTTCATCGCGATACCAACCGCAGGACTTCCGGTAAACGTAATCGCGGCAATTCGGCTGTCAGTGACCAGCTTTTCGCCTACGACTGCGCCTTTTCCAGGCAAAATATTGAGCGCACCGGCAGGCAATCCCGCCTCTGCGAAAATATCGGCCAAAATCAGCGAACTAAGCGGCGTCTGACTCGCTGGCTTCAGCACAACGGTATTTCCTGCGGCAATAGCAGGACCGACCTTGTGAGCTACGAGATTAAACGGAAAGTTAAAAGGCGTGATCGCGCCAACTACGCCAATCGGCTTGCGTACCGTAAAAGCAAGACGTCCTTCACCGCCCGGTGCTGCATCGAGCGGGACCGTCTCTCCGTGGATGCGCTTCGCTTCTTCTGCTGCGAACTTGTAGGTCTGGATCGTCCGAGCGATTTCTACACGACCCGTGCGAAGCGGCTTGGCGGCTTCCTGTGCGAGAATGACCGCCAGTTCTTCCTTGCGTGCCTCCATAATCGCAACGGCCTTTTCCAATATCAAGGCGCGCTGACTGGCTGGCATTTTTGCCATGACTTTGGCAGCAGCTTTTGCCGCCTTGATTGCCTCGTCGACGTCATGATCGTCTGCCTGAGCGATTTCAGCCAGCAGCTCCCCAGAATAAGGGGAGTAGAGCGGCGCGTATTCTTTTGTTTCTTTCCATTGTCCGTTGATGTAGAGATGCTTTTTCATGAGTATGGAGAACCCCCTCGGGCGTTTTAGTTCGTCACGTATTGGCTTTTCAGAACATCCGTCATAATATCCAGTGCCTCTTCCAGTTGCTCGTCTGTAATGACCAGTGGAGACAGGAAGCGCAGTACGTTGCTGTGGACACCAGCAGAAAGCACGATGACACCAGACTCGTAGCAGCCTTTGGTCAAGCCAGCAACGAGCTCCTTCGCTGGCTGTTTGGTTGTTGGATCGATAAATTCTACGGCGCACATCGCACCAAGTCCGCGCACCTCTGCGATCACAGGGAACTCTTTTTGCAACGCGTGGAAATGTGCCTTGATCTTGTCTCCGATCACCTGCGCACGGCCAGACAGGTCTTCGCGCTCCATTTTCTCAATGACTGCCAATGCCGCTACGCAGCCAAGCGGGCTTCCTCCATAGGTACCGCCGATCTCACCCGGGTTTGGCGCGTCCATGATTTCTGCGCGTCCCGTAACCGCAGAGATGGGCAAGCCTGCCGCGATGGATTTGGACATAGTGATGATATCTGGCTCGATACCGAAATGGGTAGAGGCAAACATGGCGCCAGTACGACCGAAGCCTGTTTGAATCTCATCGGAAATAAACAGGATTTGATGCTTTTTACAAATGTTATAGACACCTTGAACGAAGGACACAGGCGGAACGATAAAGCCGCCTTCTCCTTGAATCGGTTCCATAATCACAGCAGCCACTTCTTCCGGTGCAACCTCAGTCAAGAGGAAGTCCTCGAACTGACGCACGCAGAATTGCGCGTACTCATCATCTGTCATGGATTCCGGCTTGTTCAGTGGATACGGGAACTGCGCTTTATACGTTGCTGGAGCGAATGGACCCATCTGGAATTTGTACGGCTTCACTTTGGAAGTCAATGACATGCCGAGAAGCGTACGACCGTGGAAGCCGCGGCTAAAGGAAATGATGCCTGGGCGTCCTGTGTATTTGCGAGCGATTTTTACCGCATTCTCTACTGCTTCTGCTCCGCTGTTTGCGAGCATCGTCTTCTTTTCAAAGCTGCCTGGCGTGATTTGCGTCAGCTTTTCAGCCAAAGCCACATATGGCTCATACATCCCTACATGGAAGCAAGGATGAATGTATTTGTCCAGCTGTGCTTTTAGTGCCTCAACTACCTCTGGCGGGCAGTGTCCGGCATTCAGTGTGCCGATCGCTCCGGCAAAATCGATGTACGTATTGCCATCTACATCCGTAACCAATGCACCTGAAGCTGACTCTACAAAAACAGGGGTATTGTTGCCGACACCTTTTGGAACGAACTGCTTTCTTTTTTCAATCAGGGCCGCTCCCTTTGGACCTGGCACACCAGCAGCTACGTTTACAAATTGACGTTGTTTAGACATATCGTTTCCTCTCCTCATTCGAGATGGTATTGGTTGGATTGCTTGCTTGTAAACTCAACCACGATATGTAGCAATACCTATGCCAAACGCCAGAAGTTGATGAAATCGCGTTTCTGGCACTACCGTCACATCAAATTATTCAAAAGTGAATCAAAAACACCCGAATGTTCGATTCACTTTTGAATAAACGATTCATTTTTGAATCATCTGGAACGAATCCGATATTTTTGCAGCTTCCGCACGACAGATGGCTGGCTAATGCCGAGAAACTCCGCGATTTCTCCCGTGGTCCGGCAGTGCTCGGATGCGTAGCGCAGCCATTTTTCCTCTACCTGCTCCAGTGCTTCCCGAAGCGACATTTTGGAAGTTGCCAGACTCGGCTCCATCGCTGTCTGCTCTTCCCCTGCCAGCCTGATTTCCACGGGCAGATGCGAAGAAGTGATCACATCTTCGTCCGCTGTGACCACCATTCTCTCCAAGACGTTCTCCAGCTCGCGCACATTGCCGGGCCACTCGTACTGCATCAAGGCATGTGTTACGGCAGGGTCCAGACGCTTGTCCATTCCGTATCGTTCATTGAGCGAACGCACGACGCGCTTCAGGAGAGCCGCGATATCCTCTGGCCGATTTCGCAACGGCGGGACGTGGATCGGGACAACATTCAGGCGAAAATACAGGTCCTGCCGGAACTTCCCTTCCTTCACCATCTTCTCCAAGTCGCGATTAGTGGCGGCAATCAGACGAAAGTCCACGTCGCGGTACTGCGTGCTTCCAACGCGCTGCAACCGTTTTTCCTGAATCACCTTCAACAGCTTGGCCTGCAAGGTCAGCGGCAGCTCTCCCAGCTCGTCCAATAAGAGAGTCCCTTGGTTCGCCATCTCGATAATCCCTTGCTTGCCCTGCTTGGCGGCTCCTGTAAACGAACCAGCCTCATAGCCAAACAGCTCGGATTCCAGCAAGCCCTCCGGGATCGAGCCACAGTTGATCTCCACGAATTGTCCACCCGCACGACGGCTGTTGCGATGAATTTCTTTTGCGATCACATTTTTCCCGACACCCGATTCTCCGAGAATCAGGACAGTCGAATCGACAGCCGCGACTTTTTTGAGGAGACGCTCAATGGCTTGCATTGGCTGACTCACTGCCACGAAGCCCTCCTGATGCTTTTCTCGCAGCTCCTCAATCTCGGTTTCAAACTGCTTGAGCTGCTCCGTGAGACCTTCGTAGCGCCGTTTCAATTCCATAATTTCAGTCAGGTCATGGGAATAGCTGATAATCGAATGCATGCTGCCATCCTCGTTCCAGACGGGAAACGCCGTCACCATCAGCTTTCGACCGCCGGGTATTTCCTGCATGATTGTCTGCGGCGTCTTGGCATCCATGACTTTTCGCGTGACAGATGGAGAAAAGACCTTCCTTTTTTCCAGCTCGATGACGTTCTTGCCCAAGAGCTCTTCCTTCCCGATGCCGTACACATCATAGGACGAATCACCAACCAACCGGATGTAGCCCTCATGGTCCGTGATTAACAAATGATCGCGAGACGTTTCAACAATGGCCTCTAATACGCGGCTCATCCATTTCTCCGTGCTTTCTTCTCTCTTCATCTCTTCGCCGCCTCTCACACGCCGTTGTGTCCGATCTGATTTATTTTTTCATTATAGAAAACAGCAAGAACAACGACAACACATGAAAAATATGTAAAAATAGCCATCATAACAAGCCTTGCGAGATGGAAAGGATGAATAGGTATGACGCCCACAGTCGGAGACATTTACTGTGTTTTTGTCGAGAAGCTGCAAAAGTACACAGCTTGTCAGGTCACATCGATAAAAGAACCTGGCACGAGTAACGCTAACCTCATCAGTATCCTCGAGCTCGACTGGAGCAGCGACACGTTGCCCGATGAATCGGAGCTGCATCTGATGAAGCCCTTATATTGCGACTACTTCTTCTGGAACAATGTGCTCGAGCACAGCTATGTCGATAATGTCGTGCCTAAAGGCTACATAAAAGTAGGGAATATACCCCCTCTCGTGACAGAAGAGACAAGGAGTTACGGCAGTTGGGATGTCGGAGGGAGCCTGTATCGTCAACATAAATGGAATCAAATTCCCGAGGAGCGTCGCCAACAGTTCAAACAGGCCGCAAAGGATGACACGATGATTTCACTGGGCGGGGAAAGCCTGCGCCGATCTAACAACGTCATTCATGCAGACATCCTGCGAAGCCTGACGGACATCTCTGAATTGGAAAAGCTCCCTTGCCTGACAAGAATCTATGCAGAGGAGCCCACCGATTCCTTGCTTGCCTTTGTCAAAAGCAATCCGTTTATTCGGGAGCTACACCTGGAGAGAGCCAATGTCTCCTCTCTTGACCTGACAGGAAGCCAACTCAGTAAATTCTCTCTCCAAAACGCGGAAGGGCTGGAATCACTGTATCTGAACCATGGCTTACAAGAACTCATACTGGATAAGGCCATTTCACCCAACCTGTTCATAGAAGCCGAGCAGGATGGGTATTGGCTGACCGCCTCGTTCTCAGATTCGCTGCCCCTTCACCGCGGACTCGACCTTTTAGGAAAGCTCCATCTGCGCAATGTGACAGAGTTGGACTTGCAGCCACTCGTCCAGCGGTATCCCTCGCTCCAAGACATCCGTCTGTGGGGCAAGCCTGGTACCCTCAGCAATCTGGGCAGTATCAAGGATTTGAAGGAGCTATTGACGTTTACGACCTACGATCTGTTTGGCTTCTCCGGGGACGAGTTCCCTTCGCCGGATCAATGTCCCAAGCTCTCCACGCTCTGGATGACGAGCCTCCCGGCAGAAGCGGCCAAGACCATTAAAGCCGCCTATAAAAAAGAAGTGAAAAATGGGCTGGATTTGTCCATCACCAAGCCGCGAAAGCCCGAATGGCTGGCCAATAATTTAACCAATCCGTTTCGTGATTGGGATGGCAGGGAACACATTTCAAAAACCCACGCCAACAAGGCCGCCAGTCTTTATAAAAAAATGAACACCTCGATCAGCGCGTTTGAGAAGCAAAGCAGTGAAGATGCGACGAATGTAGAAGAAATACAGACTGCTTTGCGTGCACTAGTCAAAGAGTATACAGAGACTTTCAACAAAATGGATCGCCGGACAGGCTTTATCGAAACGGTTGAGCGGGAAGAGATCTTCGTTGTGCTCGATGAGCTGCTTCAGTCGGCAAAACGGAATTTGGCTACTGCCGGTGTGGAAGTAGATGTGGACGAGCTTTTTGCTATTTTTGATCAGACACGTGATTTTTGAGTAAAGACGCCGCCTCTCCCACAGGAAGGCGGCTTTGTTTGCTTAGGCATTCTTTTTGATTACCCATGTACTCATGCAACGCTGTCCGGCTACATTCACCGTTTTGATTGGCTCCAGGAAAACGCCTTGCAGTTTTTCCGTCATGCCCACCATCGTCTGTTCATTTACGAGAAAACGGGTGCTTCCGTCCGGCAACAAATAACGTTCGTTCCCCAGTGGCTGTACAGCATGCTCAATTCCAATCGAGGAAGCAAGACGCATGAATAGAATGCCTCCTGGTTTCAGCACTCGCCACAGCTCCTCTAGCATCTGGCGAAAATGCTCTTCGTTTTCAGCAAAATGAAGAACCGCATTACTGATTATGAAATCGAAGCTTTCGTTTTCAAAGCTCATGCTCTCAATCGGTTCCACACGAGTGCGCCCCGCTGACCAGTCCGTTGTCAGTTGGGATGCCATTTGTTGTACAACCTCAATAGCTTTTGCCGATTGGTCAACCGCGTACACCGAATAGCCATTGCGCAAAAAGTAGACCAAATTCCGCCCCGAACCGCAACCGGCATCGAGTATTTGCATATCCTTCGTTACCCGTCCCTTTAACAACTGATCAAACAAGTAAATATCCATATCGCCAAACTGCTCGGCCAGATTCATATCTATCACAGCCTTTATCCGATTTTTCTTCAGTGTACCAATTCGCTTGTCATCTTCCAATGATGGTCACTTGGAACGGATTAAAAAAAATGATAGTTGACACCCCTTGACTACAAGTGTAATCTTTAAAACAGAGTCAACGACTACAAATGTAATCGAAAGAGGTGTCTTACTTGGATGAGCAACCGCGAATCTCGGATGCCGAGTGGGAGATTATGAAGGTCATCTGGGCAAAGTCACCTGCTACAGCAGCCGATGTCATCCACGCCCTGCGAGACAACAAGACGTGGAAAGACAACACAATCAAAACCTTGCTCAGCCGCCTCTTGCAAAAGGGTATTCTCACCTATGAGCAGGTCAATCGAGTCTACTATTACTCCCCTGTGCTCACTGAGGAAGAATGCAAGCGCCAAGAGCGCCAATCCTTTTTGCAGCGGGTGTACGGCGGGGCCTTAAAGCCCATGCTGGTTCACTTTTTAAAAGAGGAAAAGCTCTCCTCCCAAGAGATTGACGAGCTGAAAAAAATCCTTTCCGAAAAGGAGAAATAAGCTGGTGGATTGGCAATGGCTCACACTCACTCTCAATCAAGCATTTACGTGGACACTGTATAACTCCATCGAAGCCAGTATTCTTGTGATCCTGATCTTGCTCTGCCAGCAGCTCGGCAAAAAGCATTTCCCCATCCGCTGGCACCACGCGGTATGGTTCCTGCTTCTCTGGAAGCTCGCCGTTCCTTGGTCGATAGACAGCACGATCAGTTTGTATAACTGGCTGCCTACTTCAGCATGGGCATCCATTCAGGAAGCGCATCCGCCTACGGAACGGATTATTCTCGCTTCAGAGGCTTTGCATCCGCATGAATCTGCCCTTCAACCAGATGGCTCTCTAGCAAACGAAGCGAGCTTTTCTTGGATCAGCCTGCTTTCCCTCATCTGGATCGGCGGTATCACCATTTTCGCTATCACCATGACTCTCAGTACATACCGATTGCTCTCTCAGCTAAAAAACGATGTGTTCGTACAGGATGAGGCCATTTTGCGCGTCTTTTCCCAGTGCCAAAAACAGATGGGCATCACCAAATCCATTCCCCTGCGCATGAGTCATCAGCTGACAAGCCCTGCCTTGATGGGAATCTGGCGACCGCAAATCTGGCTGCCGGAAAATCTGTTGGACAAGCTCAACGAGCATGAGCTGCGCCACATCTTTTTGCATGAGCTGGCGCATTGGAAAAGACGAGATATTCCTGTGAACAGCATCATGAGCGTACTGCTGATCCTCAACTGGTTCAACCCGCTGTTATGGTACGCTGCTTCTCGCATGCGTCAGGACCAAGAAATGGCTTGTGATGCCTTGGCTTTGACTTATTTGCAGGAGTCAGAGGTACCTCGCTACGGATACACCATGATCAAAATGCTCGAGCTGTATGCCCGCCCCAAACAAATTCACTTCACAGTCGGGTTCTCCAGCTCCAAAAAACAGGTGAAAAGGAGAATAGAAATGATTCGTCACTTTCAAAAACGAGCGTATACGTGGACCCTATCTGGTATCGTGGTCGTCATGGCTTTAGGCGTCTTCACTTTGACCGATGCAAAAAAAGCACTTGGGAACGAGCAGGCCTTCGTCGTCCCCGCAGAAGGGGAAAGTAGGAGGGACTTTACTGATCCAACCATCCTCTCGATTATCAACAAGCTGAACACACCGGTTAAAGCAGCCGCGGCAGGTAAAGTGCTCAAGGCTGAATACGATATAAAAATGGGCAATCAGGTCATTCTGGAGCATGAAGGTGGGTATCAAACCGTTTACTCTCATTTGGAAAAGCTGGAGGTCACCGCTGGAGCTACCGTGACCCAAGGCCAGCTTATTGGCCTGTTAGGTAGTACGGGACGCAGCACGGGACCGCATCTTGCTTTTCAGGTTCTCGAAAATGGTATACCCGTTGACCCGACGAAGCTGTTGGCAGACATAGAAGCAAAAGAATAAAGAAATAAAGACGAAAGGCCACAGAAAAAACATCTGTGGCCTAACTTGTTACTCGCTGTGCTATAAACGAAAATGCTGTTTCGCCAGCTCTTTGAATCTTGCGTTGTCGATTTCTTCTTTGGTAACGACTCCATCCACCCACTGTGTAAAGGACGTATTCGTCAACGTAACATTGCCTCTCTCTGTAAGTTGCGTTAGCAACGCGCTTTTGTTAAAGGGAGACTGTTCGTGTTCAGCGATGATCGTCTGAATCTCGTTTAAATCCGTTTCATCCGTCACCAGCTTCTGCGAATCAAACGTATAGCCAATCCGCCAGTCCGAATCCTTGTGCCGCAGCTTCATTTCAAGTACATAGTCGCCATACTCCGTCTGCTCTTTCCTGATCCGAAATTCACCATTGCGCGAAGAAACGGTCTCCCCCGTTAACGGAACAGGCTTCAACGGCAGGTTCGAACCGAAGCCCGTGTCGAGCAAATACGTTTGCCCCTCATGTGTAAGCAAAATCGTGGCATGCGTTCGGCCAATCGTGTAATACTCGCCAACGTCATGCCTGTAAACAACTCCGCGAATCAGATGGGCGTCAAAGCCAATTTCCAACAAGAAGTAATACAGCATCGGATTGAGCTCGTAGCAAAGACCGCCTTCGTTTCTGACCAATATCTTCTCCATGATGGACTGTCTGGAGATTAGACTCGTTCGCTCTTCCACAATGCACAGGTTTTCAAAAGGAATCGCCAATGCTGTCAGATCTAGGAGGCGATCCAATGTATCGAAGGTAATCGTTTCATTTTCAGGCATACCGATTCTTTTCCGAAATAAGGCATTCAGCTCACTCATGCTTCTTCCTCCCCTATCGTTTCTCCCACCAGTTTACACCAAGCTCCTGCCCGAATTCCTTAAATACCGAGCAGCTTTAGCTTCCGATACAAAGTACGGAGCCCGATCCCGAGTTCTTCTGCCACCCGCTGCTTCCCTTTCAAATCACTGCCGTGCTTTTGCAGCGAAGCGCGAATGGCTTCCGCTTGTGCATCGGCGACCCTCGCTTTGATAGCTGGACCTGAATGCGAAGGGGTCACTGGAGGACGAGCACGAAGACGCGGAGGCAAGCTGTCCGCAGTCAGTACACTGTCTTGCTCCATGTTCATGGCGTACTCGATGGCGTTTTCCAGCTCCCGCACATTGCCCGGCCAGTGATAGTGCGTGAGCAGATTGATCGCCTCTCGTGCTATTCCGAAGAAGGTGCGTCCTGCTTGCTCTCCGTACTTCTCCATAAATGAAACGGCCAAGAGCTCGATGTCTTCCTTGCGCTCTGCGAGTGACGGGACGTGTATCGGAATGACGTTCAACCGATAGTACAAGTCGGCACGAAACGCTTTTTTCTCCACGAGCTCCTCCAGGTTCTGATTCGTTGCCGCGATAATCCTTACATTGATGGGAAACGACCGTGTACCGCCGATGCGTTCCACGACCTTTTCCTGCAAGACGCGCAGCAGCTTTGCCTGCAACGAGAGCGGCATATCGCCGATTTCATCCAGAAACAGCGTACCTCCCTCTGCCATTTCGAACCGCCCTGGCTTTCCTCCCTTTTTGGCTCCAGTAAACGCACCGTCCTCGTAACCGAACAATTCGCTTTCGAACAGATTTTCTGGAATGCTGGCACAATTGATGGCGACAAACGGGTAGTAAGCGCGCGTGCTTGCCTCGTGAATCGCTTTTGCCAGATGCCCTTTGCCTGTCCCTGTTTCGCCGGTAATCAGTACTGTGGAGCTGCTGTTGCCGATTTTCATCGCCATTTCTTTGAGCTGTTTGATGGCTGGGCTGTTTCCTACAATTTGAGCAAGGCTATCCGCTTTGCCAGACGAACGGCTCCGTTGATGATCGATCAAACCCGGAGTGGTTAGCGATCCCCTCTGCACGCGAAGCACGCCGCCGATGAGCTGATTATTGAAAATGATCGGCGTGGCCTCGGTCGGAGCATCGAGCTTGTCAACGAGACAATTGGCGATCGGTAAGGAATGTGCGGCCATCCCGGATAATGATGGCAACAGCATCCGTGAAATCTCCGCTGGCAGCAGCTGATGCTTGGACAGCAGTCTGCGCGCGCTGGCGTTCGTGTGAATGACATTGCCACTTCGGTCAAATGTGAAATACGCATCAGCAACGGTATCCAGCGCTCCCTCCAACAGCCGCATGGATTCATCAGACGGTTCGATCTGTCCCGTCACATGAGACTGTACAATCGCCGTAATTATTTCGCTGACTTCTGTCAGGATTTGCTGGTATCTCTCTGTATGCTTGGACAGGCGATTTTGACCTTCCTTCGTAAAGGATGTGAGAGAAACGACCCCAATTGCATGATTAGCTACCTTAATAGAAGAGAGCAGCTCGACTTTGGCGGGACAGCTGTCGAGAAAACGGCAGCCTTTGCACATTTCCATGGAGCCAGGTTTGTCTACCACATACTGTCCTTTTGCCAACACGAATTCAATTGAGGGCACATGCACATTTTCGCCTTTTTGTTTCAAGTAGCGTTCCGTACTCACGACCAAGAGACCGCGCTCGTCAATCACCGCAGCATCCACGTTCAATATATCTGAAATGCTTGTAATGACCCTTTCGATGGCTGGTTTGCACAGATCCAACGAAACCATGGATATCCTCCCTGTTTATTGTCCTTACTCTCTATTTTATGAAATATTTAGACAGTTCACAAATATTTTGCCACTGATACTTGCCAATAATGACAACTCATTGCCATTTTTGTCACCGCTGTGACAGTACGAAACACAGTCGGAACCTCGTAAAATCGGCTTTTTTGCGATCAAGCAAGGAGCATGTTACTCGGCGGGGGTCAATCCACACTTGGCACAGCGATTGCATTATAAACTTTTCAACTAGGGGGAGTGATCAACCATGATAAACACGAACGAGGTATTCAATCTGCAAGGAAAGGTAGCCTTGGTGACAGGTGCTGCTTCCGGTATCGGACTGGCAACAGCGAAACGACTGGCCCAATTCGGAGTAAACGTTATGCTGCTTGATATCAATGAGGAGCTCGGGGAAAAGGCGGCACAAGAAATCGTAGCCGCGGGCGGGTCAGCCCGTTATTTTACATGCAATGTAGTTTCCCAACAGGATTGTCGTGAAGTAACGCAAGCGATCGAGGAAGCATACGGTCGCATCGATATTTTGTTCAACAACGCAGGCGTGATCAGAAGAAAGACGGTTGTCGAGCTGGAAGAGGACGATTGGGATCTGGTCGTCGATGTCTCCTTGAAGGGTGCTTATAACCTCTCCAAATTCGTCATTCCGGTCATGGCGAAAACAGGCGGAGGCAGCATCATTAACACTGGCTCTGGCTGGGGCATCAAGGGCGGTGACAAGGCGGCGGCCTACTGTGCGGCAAAAGCTGGCGTCGTCAACCTGACGCGGGCAATGGCGATTGACCACGGTCCGCAAAACATCCGTGTGAATTGCGTGTCACCCGGCGATACCGACACACCTCTGTTGCGTGAAGAAGCGCGCCAGCTGGAAAAGGAAGAAGGAGCATTCCTCGTCTCCTCCGCCCAAGGACGTCCACTGGAGCGTCTCGGTTCTCCCCAAGATATTGCCAATGCTGTCCTGTTCTTTGCCAGCGATTTGTCATCCTGGGTGACGGGTTCCGTACTGGTCGTCGACGGTGGCGGTTTGGCTTAATGTATCATTCAGACTGAATATTCCAACGAAGAGATGGAGGAACCATGAGATGAGCGTACAGCGTTATGCCCACCCGTATATTCCGAATTCTGCACCTGAAGTCAAAGAGAAAATGCTTGCTGAAATCGGCTTTTCCAGCATCGAGGATATCTATGCGGACATTCCCGGGGAGCTGCGCCTAAAAGAAAAAATGAACATCCCGAAAGCATTGACCGAATACGAGCTGGAGCGCCACGTCAACCAACTCATGAACAAAAACAAAACCACAAAAGAAAATATCAGCTTCCTCGGCGCGGGCTGCTGGCCGCATTTTGTTCCGGCTGTCTGTGATGAAATCAACTCCCGCGCGGAGTTTGTGACGGCGTATGCTGGTGAGCCTTATGAAGACAAGGGGCGCTTTCAGGCGTTGTTCGAGTACCAGAGCCTCGTAGCTGAGCTGGTCGATATGGATGTCGTGAACGTTCCGACCTTTGACTGGGCACAGGCTGCTTCTACTGCTCTGCGCATGGCAGCACGCATCACCAAACGCACAGAGCTTTTGGTCTCGAAAAATATCCATCCCGACAAGCTCTTGATCATCAAAAACTATACGTCTCCTGATCTTACCGTCACCTTGATCGATTTTGAGAACGAAACAGGCAGACTTGACCTAAATGATCTAAAAGCAAAGCTCAGTGTAGATACAGCAGCGGTTTACTTCGAAAACCCGACCTTCCTCGGCTCCGTGGAAGTAAACGGACAGATGATCGCGGATCTGGCCCAAGCAGCCGGTGCCATTTGCGTAGTCGGCGTCGATCCCATCTCTCTGGGCGTGATGGAATCTCCGGCGAATTACGGCGCGGACATCGTTTGCGGAGATTTGCAGCCGCTTGGCGTACACATGCATTACGGCGGCGGGCAATCTGGCTTTATTGCGACACATGACGATCCGACCTACGTCATGGAATATCCGTCCCGCTTGTTCGGAATCGCTCCGACAGAGGTCGAAGGCGAATACGGCTTCGGAGATGTCGCATACGACCGCACTTCTTTTGCTAAACGTGAAAAAGGCAAGGAGTCCGTCGGAACACAAACAGCGCTATGGGGCATTACCGCAGGCGTGTACTTGGCGACGATGGGACCTGTGGGCATGGAAGAAGTCGGGCAAGGCATCATGCAGCGCTCCCAATACGCTGCCAAGCAGCTCTCTTCCATTCCCGGTGTCGAGGCCAAATTCGCCGCTCCTTTCTTCAAGGAGTTCGTGATCGACTTCTCGCAAACAGGCAAAACCGTCAAAGACATCAACGCTGCGCTGCTCGCCAAAGGAATTTTCGGCGGTGTGGATTTGACTGAACACTACCCGGAATTGGGTCAATGTGCGCTCTACTGCGTCACGGAGGTTCATACCCAGGAGGATATCGATACGCTCGTTGCTGCCATGAAAAGCATTTTGTAGTCAAGGAAGTTCAAAAAGCCGTCTTTTGATCACGAAGTTGTTCTGACAGCTTATTCGACGTCGAAATTGGCGTTCACCTTCGAAGTCCGGTGCTCATGTAGGTCCCCTACACTCCGCTCCTCCTTCTTCAGGTTCTCACCACTTTCTCGATGCTGAAAAGACGACTTTTTGAACACGTAATAAAAAAAGGAGGAAACCGCCCTTGAAAACATCCGAAGGAACAATCGACAAAATGAAACGGATTCCCAGAGACCATAAGGTACGCCGCTTCCACCAAGCAAAGTGGGATGAGCCTGTCATTTTCGAGCTGAGCCAGCCCGGTGAGCGTGGCGTCGAGGTACCACCCGTCGAGCCACAAATCGTGGAGACCGTAGGCGATGGCATCTCCCAGCTGCCAAACAGCCTGCGCCGGAAAAAACGGCCGAATCTTCCCGAGATCAGTCAGTACCGCGTGATCCGCCACTACTCCCGCATTTCGCAGGAAGTGCTGGGGTCGGATTTCAACGTAGAGATCGGGCAAGGCACCTGCACGATGAAATACTCCCCGAAAATCAACGAACGCTTTGTGCGCTCGCCGAAAATGGCGGAGCTGCACCCGCTGCAAGACGAGTCTACTGTCCAAGGAATGCTGGAGATGACGTATCAGCTCGATCTATATCTTCGCGAGATTTCGGGCATGGACAAATTCTCGTTCCAACCGGGCAGCGGCACACAGGCGTTGTTTACCCAAGCCTCTATCGTGCGCAAATACCACGAATCTCGCGGCGAAGGAGAACAGCGCAACGAGTTTATTACCACCCATTTTTCCCATCCGTCCCAAGCCGCGACGGCAGCAGTCAAAGGCTTCAAAATCATTTATGTACCTGCCGATGAAAACGGCTACCCTGATCTGGAAGCGCTAAAGGGCCTCGTCTCGGAGCGAACCGCTGCCTTTGCTGTAGCGAATCCAGAGGATACAGGCATTTACAACTCCCGCATCAAGGAGTTCACAGACGTCGTTCACGCCGCAGGGGGGCTATGCTGCTACGACCAAGCAAACGCCAACGGCTTGCTCGGCATTACCCGTGCGCTGGAAGCAGGCTTTGACATGTGCTTCTTCAACCTGCACAAAACCTTCTCCGTCCCACACGCTTGCGGTGGACCTGCAACAGGCGCCCTCGGGGTCACTGCCGAGCTTGCGCCATTCCTCCCAGGACCGATCGTAGACTTCGACGGGGAGCGTTACTTCTATAAGCGTGATTTGAAAAACAGCATCGGAAAAGTCCGCAGCTTTTACGGGGTACCACCTGCTGTCCTGCGCTCCTACGCTTGGGTCCGTGCGCTTGGTGCTGACGGCTTGAGGGAAGTTGCCGAAATCGCTTGCCTCAACAACAACTATCTCTATCACAAAATCCTGCAAATCCGCGGTGCGAGCGCCCCCTATATACAAGGCCGACGCCTGGAGCAGGTTCGCTACAGCTGGCAGCAGCTAAAAGAAGACACGGGCGTCACGACCTACGATGTTCAGCGCCGGATGGTCGACTTTGCCCACCATTACTGGACCAGTCATCACCCATATGTCGTGCCGGAGCCGTTTACGCTGGAACCGACGGAGTCCTACTCCATGGCAGAGCTCGACGAATACGTCGCGGCACTGACCCATATTTCACAGGAAGCTTATGAGAATCCGGAGATTGTCAAAACAGCCCCGCACCATAGTACAGGTCACCGCGTCCTAGAGTCCGTACTCGATGATCCTGATCAATGGTGCATCACATGGAGAGCTTATTTGAAAAAGACGGCACAAGGATAGCAAGAAAGAAACGCCAGCACTTGTTGTATAACGTGCTGGCGTTCTTTTCGTTGGGGAAGTTTCTTTTAGAACTGATTCGGGAACTGCTTAATGATGCCTGCTGTCAGCACATCAGCGAACGAGATGATATGATCCTCCCCTTGATCAAACGCAACAATATCCGCTTGCCAGTCTTTCCTCAATCTCGCCTGGAGATTATCATTGAGCAGTTTCAGATGCGTGTACATCATCTCTTTTAATTCCTTCTCGGTCCAATTGGGGTTAGCGCTGCTTAAGAACTTGGCGATATCATCCGCATTCCGGTGCCAGTCCTTATCGAGCTTGGCCACAGTAGCCTGATCGCCCTTTTTGGCTGCGTCAATGATTTTGCCACCTATCATAATATGCTCCGTCAGCAAATCGGTAAGCTTTTTACCTGCTTCCTCTCCGTAATACGGCTTCATTGCGTTCCCGATGTCCACCTGGTTTTTCAAGAGTCGTGCAAGTACGGCGTCTTTGTCCTCCAGCCCTGCCAAAGCGCTGACCATATATTGATGGTCCCATTGCAAATGGTCGATCCAGAGCTTTCTCATATCCCCTTGCAGCTTTACTTCTTTCGGCTTTATACATTCTGCCTGCTGTACATTTCCTTGTGATTCCTTGGCTTCTGCCATGCCCGGCACACCAAGCAAAGCGAGGCACATCAATAACAGCGTTACTTTTTTGAGTAGTAAAGTCATTTATTCCTTCTCCTTTTCTGGTAAATAGTGAATCCCGCTGTTATTTTGAGCAAATTTGGCTTTTTCATGCGTCTAACACATCAGCGCTGCAAATTGACACTTGTCGGAAGCATCCTTATAGTTGTCTTATCAACAGTTGCCCTGACTGCTTAACCTAGGAGGTTTCGCAATGAAATTGGATGAGTATATCGGCGTCATCGTAAAACGAACGGATTTAAAACTGAACAACTATTATCAAAAAGTATGCAACCCGTATAACATCACCATCGATCAGTGGATGATTTTTGTCGTGTTATGGGAAGAAGAAGGTTTGACCCAGAACGAGTTGGCTGAACGCACCTATAAGGATAAAACGAATATCGCGCGGATGCTCTTTCTCATGGAGGAAAGAGGATTTATTCATCGCGAAACAGATAAAAAGGATCGCCGCTCCCTTCGTGTCTATCTGACGGAAAAAGGGCGACTTTTAAAAGACGAGGTCCTTCCTCCCTCCATTGAAGCGTACGAGAAAACCATTGCAGGATTGACCGAAGAAGAAGTGAACCAATTTCGAAGAACACTCAATATCATTTATGAGAACGTGAAAAGCTTGTAAAAACAAAAGCCATTGCAGGATGTCATTTTTTGTATATAATTAGTTGCTGTAACAACAGTTTTTATAGCAACTTTAAAAGCAAAATATATGCAAAAGAGGAGTGAAAATGATGAGCAAAGAAGGCATTTGGAGCGCGCATTACCGGGCATTGACGATTGGTATTATTCTTGTAGTGACTGCTACAGCATTTGAAGGCTTGGCTGTCACGACAATCGCCCCCGGTCTTTCCCGAGAGCTACAGGGTGAGGATCTTTATGGGTGGGTATTCAGTGCTTATTTGTTGGCTCAGCTGATTGGAACCGTGGTCACAGGTCAATTCGTCGATAGAAAAGGGCCTGCCCAGCCTTTCATTGTCACTATCGTGCTCTTTGCTCTTGGCATTGTAGTTGCTGCAATTGCGCCAGATATGTATACTTTACTGCTTGGGCGAGTGATGCAAGGATTCGGTGCCGGTGCCTTGGTCAATTGCGTGTATACCATGATTACTTTGCGTTACCCTGACTCTCTTCGCCCTCAGATTCTTGCTGTCTTCTCCAGCGCTTATATTCTTCCAGGCCTGTTCGGACCGTATGTCGCCGGGATTATTGCTGAACAGTTGTCGTGGCGATATGTCTTCTGGCTGATCCTTCCCTTTATCTTTCTGTCTGCACTTTTAACCACCCCCTCTTTTCGAGGCTTACAACCGCCAACAGCAAGCGCGGCAAACAATCGTAGCCTTCTTCTGCCTTTTTTCTTGGCCCTTGGGACTGGTGCCTTGCTTTTTGGACTCGGCAAAATTCCCTCCATCTACGGTTTCCTGCTATCCATCGCGGGTTTGCTCACCCTCAGTGTCCCGTTGTATAAGCTGATGCCTAAAGGGACGCTCATCGCACGCTCAGGCTTACCTGCCGTCATCGCGTCTCGGGGTCTTTTTGTCGCTGCTTATTACGGCACGCAAACATATCTCGTCCTTGGACTCACTATGATTTTAGGATTAACCGCCGACAAAGCTGGTTTAGCTGTTGCCTCCGCAGCAATCAGTTGGTCGCTGGCAGCCAATGTACAAGCAAAGCTGGACAAGAAAGACCAAGGGGTTGGCCGAAAAAAACGAATTATCATAGGCCTCGTTATTATGCTCATCGGAGTCGCTTGCACCGTACCTCTGCCGTTGATTCACCAAGACCTTTTCGGTATCGTGGTCGCGATTTTTAGTCAGATCATTATGGGCTTCGGAATCGGTTTGGCTCACCCGACAAGCGGTGCTATTGCGTTTTCTCTTGCAAAAGCTGGTGAAGAAGGAAAAGTGTCTGCTGAACTATCTATCGCTGATACATTCACGCCTGCGATCGTCATTGGGGTGGGAGGAGCCATCATATCTGTGATGACTGCCTTTGCGTTTTCACTTTCAGTTGGTATTACCGTTTCCCTGCTCCTTCAGACGTTCATCGTCATACTGGGGCTGGCATCTGCTGCCCGACTGGAGACACGTTCCGTACCTGCTCAAAAAAACAGGGACACCTTGGGGTAGCCTCACACGATTTAGATCGGGCGGTGCTGATCGGTGACCACTAAGAAGAGTACAACGAGGTTATTAATAAATTTCTCACTGAATTACATCCACTTTATCTTGCGGATTTTCTTATAGGAAGACATTGAATACTATTGTCTCCTGCTAATTACCGATTTCAGGTCATAAACGAAGAAAAGCTCTCTGTAGCTAGTTTTATGGGTTTAGAATATTCGCTACTTCCTGGGGATAATCAGAAGTAGCAAAATCGCTTGTTACGAATTGTACCTGGGCAAAAATAGCCACACCCCCTGCAGGAAAACCGTATTTCCTGCAGGGGGTTATTAGTAGGATCAATCTCCTGTATGCGTATGATTTCATGGATATTATGTAAGAAATTGAATTGCCTGACTTAAGGAGGTAGCTGTCATACGGAATCAAAAGCTCCCCGCTTACCTTTTGAGACAGTAGTCCTTAACCCTGAACATCGCCGTATAGAATGACTCGCGCAATGCCGATAAAGTATTCAGATTCCCTAATGATATGATCGAGTATCGTTTGGGCTATCGGATTATTCTTAGCAGCTGAACTATCAATTTTAATCTGACGGCACAGTTCAATAAATTTCATGCTTTCATCTAGGCAGTATGTTACCAGCTGGATCACCTGTTGATGAAGCTGGGCAGGGACATATTGACTGCGAATCACCGTTTCTACGTAACTCACGACTTCTTGATGAGTTCGCGTCAGGGCTTGCTCCCATTGTTTTAGCGCCTCCACATATTGGTTCTCCAAATTTGTTAGAGCCTCTCGAATGACAACAGTGTGCTCGCTCTCTTGCATTTTCCAAAATTCCGCTTCATCCAAAATCCGCAGTGGCATTTGCTGACCATAATAAAATTGCATCCCCATCCTCCCCTATTTTAGAATGCTCTCTTTTCACCATATGGGGAAAACGCGAGGGTTATGATGCTCCATCCGTGCTGACATTGTATGACCGTTGCTTTGAAGTGGGCGATTCGTGTAAACCAATCACCCTATTCAGCCTCCTGCTTATACCGGTTTTTTAATTCTTCAAGGCTTTTGTCTATCTTGTTGAATCGTCTCTCCAGCCGATCCTGGACTACTCTGGGCAGTTCATTTTTCAAAATGTGTACAATATAAAACAGGGTTCCGATAATGACGAACATACTCAATATCAAGGTGATTTCTGGAGTAATGACAAAAAAGCACACACCGCCTATCAAAATCGTCAATAGAATGTATCCAAACCACCTCCCCATGGTTCACTCCCCTTTACGATTCAGCGATCACCCACATTTTACCAAAAGGAATAATCACTTGTCCTTAAAAAAAGGGGGTGCCCTCCAGTAGTGATATCTACGTGAGGACACCCTGCTAATTCCAATCAACTTCCGTGTAACCTTTACCCAATAATCTTGGTCTTCTTCGCATTCTCCATCGACTTTTCAATGATTCCGCTCAACGGACGCTTCAGCGCGAGCGCCACAAACAGGCTAATCCCAATAAAGCCGAATAGTACGAGTATATCCCGAATCGCTGTTTCCCAGAGGATGCCGCCCACCCCTTCACGCAACAGACTGATCGCATACGTGAAGGGCATGTATGGGTTCAGCGCTTGGAAAAACGGCGCGGTCATGCTGATCGGGAACGTACCGCCCGAGCTGGAGAATTGGAATACCATGAAGATGATCGCTATGCCTTTGCCCACGTTGCCGAAGACGGACACCAGCGTGTACGTGATCGTGACGAACACCAGGCTGACCAGCATACCGAATAACACAAACGGAGCTTTATCCGCTACATAGGCCCCGAGGATGTAAATATCACCGAGTGTGACGAACAACGCCTGAAGCAGCCCGATTGTCACAAACGTCCCCAAGCGGCCGAGATACAACTGATACGGCTTGTACACTCCACCTGGATTTTCTGCATTCGGCTTCAGCAGAGAAATCAACAAGGTCGCACCTACCCAGAGAGACAGCACACCGTAAAACGGCGACATGGCCGAACCATAATTCGGAATCGGGTATAGGCGGTTTTCCTTGATCTGCACGGGACTTGCGAGGAATTCGCTCTCTTTTTTAATGTCGCCGCGCAATAGCTTGGCAAGGTCGGCGAAGTTGTTGTTCGCTTCGACTTCTCTCAGCTTGTCGGCGGCCTGCCCAATGGCACTCTCCAGCTTAGGCAGATCGTCGCGAACCAATGCAGCAACTCTGTGGACTCCTGCCTCCACCTCCGGGAGCTTGTAGCGCACAAAATCAGCCAGCTTGGTCAAATCCGCCTCCGCTTTGGGCAAATCGTTCTGGACAAATGCCGCTGCCTCGTCGAGCTTTTTCCCGATCGCAGGAAGATTGCTCTTCAGGAATGGAGCTGCAACGCGAATGGCATTTGCAAAAGCATCTGACTTGCTTCTGAGCGTTTGAGCCAACTCGTGGACTTTCGCCCGTATTTGCGGCATCTCCTGCTGGATTCGCTTCAATTCTGCCAATCCCAGCTCCAAGCCCGTCTTTGTCTCTTGGAGAATCGCTTCAATATCCGGGAGTTTTTCTTGGACCTTGTGCAGTAGATCGGCAGATTCTCCTGTGATCACTTTCAGCCTATCAATGCCCTCGGAAATTTTCGGGACGATTTCGCTATCGTAACGGGACAGGATGTCTCCCAATTCCGCGCTAGAGTTTTTCGAGAGCTGATTCAAGCTCTCCACCAAATCTTTCGCAGGCTGCTTGCCTTTTTCCAGCGCGCTTGCAATCATGCCGAGAATCTCGATTTGCCGGTTCATTCTGTTCTCAATCGTGCGCAGCCTCTCTGCGAAATGACTCAACGGCTGTCCAGGAATATAACTGTTTACTTTCTCTACAATCGATGCGGTATGCCCCAAAACATTCGCAGCTCTGGATAACCTGTCTTTCACCGCATTTACCTCACTGGCAGTAGGCAGGCGATCCGGATTGATTTGCAGCAGCCTGTCTGTGAGCTGTGTGAGGGCATCCGCGGCTTGCTGGGCTAAGATGAGATTTTGCTTGATCAGCGGTGCTATCGTTTCAAAGGCACCGTCATGCTTTGTAAAAAAGTCATTGAGCTGATCGGCAACAGACGCGCCCTTATCCGTCAGATCAGCGATACGCGGCAACGCATCTTGAGCAGCCGAAACGATCTCAATGGCCTGACTCGCTTTTTCTGTGGCCGTAGTCACTGCGTTTGCGACCTTATCAAAATTTTGATCCAGCTCCTCTATTCGTCCAACGGCTTGCTCAATCACCGGCAGCTTGTCTTCCATCGCGATAATGACAGACGCCGCCTCATTGATTTTCGGCCAGTTTTGCTGGATTTTGAGCACGGCCTGCCCAGCTTGATTGATTTCGGGGATTCTTTTTTCCACTTCCAGAATGATTTGGGCTTTCTCGTGAATCTCGGGAAGTTTCTTCTCAATCTCCAATACTTTTTGCCCTGCGGCATGAATCTCGGGAAGGTTTTTTTCCAGTTGGAAAACTCCACTCTCGATTTTGCGAATGGTCGGCAATTGCTCTTCAATCTTAATGCCGATCTCTGTAAGCTTCGTCAGCAAGGCTTCACTGACGCTTTCCGTAAAACTCTCGTTGATCTGCTTGGCAATCGCCGAAACACCTGACGAGGTGATTTTGGGAGCGACAGCGTTCACTTTTTCATTGACCGTATAGATCACTTCAGGCTTGTTCAGGTTGCTATGGACAATTCCCGTGATTTTTGTGGAGAAGTCAGCCGGGATCAGAATGCTGGCATAATAATCGCCCCGCTCCACGCCCCGCCTGGCCTCTTCTTTGTCCACAAAGGTCCACCCTAGTTTCTGGTTGTTATGCAAGCTCTTTATGAGCTCGTCTCCGATGTTGACCTTTTTATCGCCAACCGTGGCTCCCTGATCCTCGCTCGTCACCGCCACCTTGACCCCTTGCGTATTGGCGTAAGGGTCCCATACTGATTTGATGTTGATCCAATCGTATAAACAAGGAATGAGAACGATGGCGATGATCAGAAAAATCCCAGTCGGGACCTTGAAAATGTTAATCCAGTCCGTTTTGTAAATCTTCCATATAGACCGCATGTATGTACCACCTAGTAGGAAAGAATGGATGAAGCATGACACTTACATGACAGTTTACCATGAAAGGAAATAGTGGGGAATGAGCTGTCAGTAGTAGCATGATCTGCTGCACGCCAATTTATGAAGGACAAAAGCGATGGCTTTTCTTTTTACTTTCTCTTCTCTTGACGCACCAAATACAAGAAGTACGGAACACCGATGACCGCCGTCACAATACCCGCAGGAATCTCGATCGGAGGATTCAGTCCCCTCCCCAAAGCATCTGCAATGACGAGAATCAACGAGCCCAAAACCGCCGCACCCGGCAACAGATAACGATGCTGATGACCGAACAGCTTTCTCGCCATATGTGGCGCAATTAATCCCACAAAGCCGATCGAGCCAATCGCCGCTACACATGCGCCTGCCAATGCAACAGCAAGCAGCAAGAGCATATAGCGTGTTCGCACGACATTCAATCCGAGCCCCGTGGAACTCCCTTCATCCAGACTGATAATATCCAGCTTTCGATGCAGGGCAAAGCTAATGGGAATGAATACGAGCAGCCACGGCAGCAAAGCGTAAATTTCATCCCAGCCTTTCCCCCAAAAGCTCCCTGCCAGCCAGACAAGAGAATCATTGGCTTGCATCGGATACTTCACCATGACGAATTCCGTCAACGCTTGGCAGATTGCCCCTACTCCCATGCCGACCAAGGCAAACGTAGTTGGCTGTGCACCGCTTTTTCGAGCGAAATAAATGAGGGCAATTGCTACCACCAATGCTCCCAAAAACGCGACAATCGGGAGAAGAAGCGGTGAAGCCGTCGGAAACAAAATGATGACAACAACCGCAAATAAGCCCGCACCTTTGGTTACCCCTACAACATCCGGAGATGCCAACGGATTACGGATCATTCCTTGCAGAATCACACCAGCGATCGCGAAGCCCGCTCCGGCAAGAATTGCGAGCAATGCCCGCGGCAATCGATAGTTTTCGATCATAAACGTAAGCGACGAAGATTCTCCCATGATCACCCGGATGATTTGATCAGGACCGATAAAGATTGGGCCGATCCCCATGCTAAGCAATGCTGCTACTAAGACTAAGGCACATAGGCCCATCAGGAGCAGGGTGTTTTTTCGCGTAGTCATACCATTTCCCTCCCCTTTTTTCTCGCCAAGTACAGAAAGAACGGGGTTCCCAGAAGAGCCGTTACAATTCCTACAGGAGACTCAAACGGATAGGAAATCAAGCGAGCCAGTACATCGGAGATTGTGACCAAGACAGCCCCACCGAGCGCAGACACAGGGATAACGACCCGATAGTCCGTACCCACGAGCCTCCTTGCGATATGCGGAACCATCAGTCCGACGAATCCGACAGCTCCGGCGACAGCAACAGAGGCGCCTGCCAAAATAACGACCACAGCATAGGATATCAGTCGGACGCGAGCGATCTTTTGTCCCAACCCCATCGCGACTTCCTCCCCTAGTCGAAAAACAGACAAAGAGCCGGACAGCCAAATCGCCAGCAGGAGTCCCACTATCGACCATGGCAAAATCAATTGCACATCCGTCCAAGCCGCTCCGCTAATGGAGCCAGACAACCAGTACAATACATTCGAAATGTGCTCGTTAAAAATAATAATTCCCTTCGTAATGGAGGTAAGCAGGAGGTGGATGGCCATTCCTACCAAAGCGATCTTGAGATTGGTCATCCCGCGGGAAGCTGCGAATCCAAAGACAACAAGTCCTCCGAGAATCGCTCCAGCAAATGCAAAATAGATGAGATTGGCTTTCCCGATATCCGCTAAAAACACAATCGCGAGTACGACCACCAGACAAGCCCCTGCATTCACGCCAAATACTTGCGGGGATGCCAATGAATTGCGGGTAACGGCTTGCATAACCGCTCCTGCCACAGCCAAATTCGCCCCGATGATGGCTCCCAGCACGGCTCTCGGAAAGCGGATGGTTTGGAAAATCAAGAGCTCCTTGGAGTATTCACCCGATAGCCAATGCGTCACTAATGATCGGATCTCCAGCGAAGCTACTCCGGTAAACACGCTCAGCAATAAACCAATGAACAAGAGGATTGCCAATCCGATCATAATGAGGACGAAGGTACCTTTTCGTTGTCGTGTCGTTGTTTTCTGCAATACAAGCCACCTCGATCAACTACCACGTGCAGGAACACCGAAAAGACCAGATCAGCGACCGGTCTTTCCAGAATTTGCATCGTATGTGGTCTTATTTATCCTTACTGTACAAAAGGTTCACTGCCTCTTCCACAATGCGTTCTGCGGATTTCAGTCCACGATAGCGCGTCCAGAGGTCACGATTTACTTTGTGTACTTCCTGATTTTTAACTGCGGTGATATTGTTCCAGAGCGGATTTTGCTTCCATTCGTTCAACAGCGCGTCGTCGGCCTCCGCCAGGAAAATCACATCTGGGTCCCACTGCACCATTTGCTCCAGACTGATTTTTACCGTTGGTTCTGCCGCATCTTGAATCGCATTTTTGATTCCAATCATCTCGAGCAATTCGCCATCAAATGATTTCGCCCCATGTGCAGACAGCGAATCTGCGCGGAATACACCCAGCATGACATTGCGGGAATCCCCAGCCGGTACCCTCTTCTTAAACTCTGCGATGATTTCCTTGTGCTTGATCAGACGTTGTTCTGCTTCTTTTTGCTTGTTCAGCGCTTCCCCAATCGTGGCAAACGAGCTCAAGTTTTCTTGATACGTCGAGTTGCGGCTTTTCAAAATGATCGTCGGTGCGATTTTTTGCAAATCCTTGTAAATGTCCTTGTGGCGATTCAAATCTCCGATAATCAAATCTGGCTGCAACGAGCTGATGACTTCCAGACTCGGCTGCTGGCGAGTCCCCACAGGGGTATACTCGATTTTTTGACCGATCAATCCTTCTACGTCCTTATCCTTTTCCTGCGCGATTCCTACAGGCGTCACTCCCAGCTCCCATAGCCCGTCTACAAAGGAGTACTCCAACGCGACGACTCTTTTCGGGTCTCCGGTAATTTCCGTTTCGCCCAATTCGTGTTTCACAATGCGCTTTTGTGCGGTTTGCGCGCTATCTTGACCTGTTGCTGGCTGTTTTTGCTCTGCGCTGCCGCACCCAGTCAGCAATACCGTACCTGCCAGTGCGAGCGTCCAAAGCATATGACCGAGACGTTTCATTCCGTTTGTTCGCTTCATCTTTTGTCCCTCACTCGATGTAATTGATAATGATTATTATTACCGATGAAATGCGTTTTTTATTGTAACAATCCGCTGCCGCAAATGAAACATTATGCTTATTAAACCTTTTACCGCAATAAAAGTGATTAACGTCATTTTATTCATGCTCTGCTATTACGAAAAAAAGCCGTTACGCCTGAACCATCGACGTAAACGGCTTTTCGCCACGATGCTATTTGCTGTTTAGCGTATGACTTACTTCCGTCTTAAACCTCAGCTTCTCTAATGCTGCCTTGGCAGGCGCATGATTCTCCGCCATAGCCAGCGCCATCCGATAAGCAGCCATAGCCTCTTCCACTTGACCCAATCCTTCGTAGCAAAGCCCTTTGTAATACCAGGCGTGAAAACTTCCCGATCCCCTCAAGGTCAGATGACGAATGTTGCTTTCACCTAGCTCCAAGCAGTGATCAAATGTCATTAATGCTCGTTTATAGTCCTTTTTCAAATACTGAATGATCCCTTTGTATAAATGCAAATCAACGTAGTCAGGATAAATCTCGATTGCCTTTTCAATTCCTGGCCACGCTCCCTCAGCACTGCCGATCGAGATCAACGTAGAGTATTTGAGCTTATAAAGAAGCGAAGGAGGCATCATATGGTTTTCGAGAAACCCGATAATAGACAGATTCACGAACTTGAACGTTTTCTCATGCTCCTGGATGCGTGAGAATTCACTGGCAAGATGGTACTCAATCCATGGAGAGTGGTCTTCTTTTTCCAATTCCTTCATAAGCAGCTGAATATTGCGCTCGAATTTGTTCTTTCTGCCAGTACATTCATTCATGTAGCCATAATGGTATATCCGTACAGGCAAGATTTGAATGTGGAGATCTTCGGTCAGATTGGGAAGAACCTCTTCTACGTTGAGCGTTTCATGGATGGGAAAATGGAAGCGAAAACCGATGCCATTGCGAAATAAACGTGAGTGAGCGATATGAAAAGCATCGTCTTCATTTATTTCATCTCCAATGTAATTTATTAGATGGATATAAAAAAGGGAATCTTCTTTACCACGAAGCAGCTCTTTCAATTTCATGCTGTCTTCCTGATTCATTTCTTCATCCGCATCCATCCACAAAATCCAGTCGCCTGTTGCTTTTTCCAGTCCAAAGTTTCGCGCTTCTGCGAAGTTATCCTGCCACTCATACGAGTGCACGACCGCTCCGAATGACTTGCCTATCTCTACCGTTTTGTCGGTACTCCCCGTGTCTACGATAATCATTTCATCCACAAGATTTTTCACGCTTTCCAAGCACTTGTGAAGGCACTCTTCTTCGTTTTTTACAATCATACATAAGGAAATTTTGGGTGCCTCAGACATGCTGCTCATCTCCTTTAACACACATCACTGAGATCGTAGTCTATCCCCCCTTTACTCTATGAGTGGACTGCTCCTTTCAGAACGACGCCATTTCCTTGGGTTTCGAACCATTTGCTGGAGCCGCGCATAGGCAGTTGTAGGCAGATATCACAAAGAAAGCAGGGATCGTATCCATGCATGATTCATGTCCTTTGTGCAACAGCGCTCAGGTTGCGCTTTTCCACCAGTACGCTACCTTCTCGCTCCTAACGTGCAAAGATTGTGATCTCGTTTTTCAACCTCACCTCGATCAAGTCAACGTGACACAGCTGGTTGCGGACATTTATGATGCGAGTTGGGTTTCCATGCGGGATCAATACGCCAAAAATACATTTACGGAACATGCGATCTTCCATACATTGCTGCTCGATATGTGGTTTTCGGAAAAAGGGAAGCTGCTCGAAATTGGTCCAGGAACAGGAGAGTTGTTATTCCTTGCTCGTGAGGCTGGGTGGGAGGTTGTTGGGGTAGAGCCGTCACACCAATCATGCGCATACGCCCAAGATCGGTATGGGTTACAGCTGGTTCAATCGTTATGGAACTCCTCCATTCTCGCCCCCGAACACATGGGCACTTTTGATGCCATCGTTTTTTGTCACGTCTTTGAGCATATTTCGCATCCGAAGCAATACCTTGAGGAATTGAAGGGGTTTCTTAAACCAGAAGGAAAAATTATTTTTAGCGTGCCGAACAAAAACTCGTTCACCAATAAACTGTTTGGAGTGTATTCCCCGCTGTATACCGAGAAGGATCACCTCTTTCATTACTCCCGTGACAATCTGATCTCACTGCTTCATCAAGGTGGCTGGGAGGTTCTCTCCATCTTTTCTCGAGAAGAAACGAACCGCTTGGAAAACCATCTGCGCAAGACCACGCAAACACCTTTACCGATCCAGGACATCATGAAGCTAGCCGTGAACCTACAGTCGACCTTCCAAGGCCATGAAATCTTCTGCATTGCAACACGACAAGCGCAGGAGGTGCAGCACGTAGATGACCAGAGCCAAACTGACTCTTTCCATGATTGTGAAAAATGAAGGCAATCGTTATTTGAGACGAGGGCTGGAAGCACATAAAGACTTTATTGACGCAGCCGTCATCATCGACGATGGCAGTCGTGATCATACCGTGGATCTCTGTAGAGAGGTTCTAAAGGGCATTCCACTTCACCTGGTTCAAAACGCTACCTCTCAGTTTTCCAACGAGGTCGCCTTGCGTAAACAACAATGGCAAGAAACGATCTTGACTGATCCGGGATGGATTTTGAATCTGGACGCCGATGAAATCATGGATAACTCCTTCCACTCGAAAGTCTCCGAGATTTTGGAACAGCAGATATACGAGGCGATTTACTTTCGTTTGTACGATATGTGGAGCGAGACACATTATCGCGAAGATGTGTATTGGAAAGCCCATCATTACTATCGTCCTTTTCTGATCAAATATCGCCCTGACTTCCCATATATATGGAGGGAAACCCCTCAGCATTGCGGCCGATTCCCTCTCTCGATCAACCAGTTCCCTTACCTGTGCCATCCATCACGCGTGAAACATTTCGGTTGGGCCCGGCTAGAAGACAGGCAAAGCAAATACAACCGCTATCAGCTCCTCGACCCCGATTCCAGATATGGCTGGAAGGAACAGTATGAATCGATCTTGGATCAACATCCCAATCTGTTGGAATGGGTGGAATGAAGATGATCGTTCGCGATATCGAAAAGGCTTTGCAGCATTCCAATTGTAATCACTGGCGATACGACTCACTTTCGTTGAGTAAACAGGCCCTCGTGCATGCATGCCGTCATATCAACAAAGAAAATGAGGAGTGTCAAGTGCTTCAGTTGGGTGGGGGTGACTCCGCTCTTTTTTGGAAATCACTTGGCGAGCTTGAGCTGCTTCATGTCCAAGCAACCATTGTGGAACATCATCCGATTCGAGCAAAGGAAATCAAGGAGAACCTAGGGGATGTACCGCATGTCGCTTTGGAGACCAGCTCCTTGAAGCAACTATCCGAAGCGGAATGGAACGAGGTCTTCGACAATCCAGAAGAGAGCAGGAGCTTGTGGCCTGCTATCGGACAGCGTATTCCCGAGAATCAATTTGATCATTTCTCCATACAAAATGCCTTTTACGCCGATTTGGACCAACTATCACTTTCAGTAGATGATTTTGATCACTATCCCTTTTTAGCTCATCTCGGAAAAGTCTATCACTACGAAGAACTTTTTCGAGAGATCGTCGTAAATCGCCGCTGGGTATTGGTAAGGCTCCAAGGAACCAAAAATGAATAGGGGATCACCGATTAATAAATCCATGAGGTGATGATCATGTCCCAAGCATCGATCCCTAATATTACGCCTGTTATCTCGATTACACTTGGCCAAACCACTTCGCTATTGCTTGCCTCCATTGCATTAGAAGAACTGGCTTTGGCTCACATTCTGAACGCAGAGGCAGAAAAGCTCCAATTTGTTTTAGGCACCCTTGTTCCTGGGCTAGAACCACCCGCTACACTCTCCGACATCCTGCTCGTCCATGCAAGCGTTCGTCAAACGATACAAGATGTCATCAAAAAGGAAATCCTTCTCCAATTCAAATTGGAGAATATCGTGGATAATCTTCTTCCATAGATTCCTTCGTGTAAAAATAGGCCTCATTCGAATGGAAACTATCACCATACCACTGGTCCGGGTCAATTGATCCGGGCTTTGCCTTTTCCCCGCTCCTATGCGTATGTGTACAAATAAACAGTTCAGTGGGACACACACCTAAGCATACACTTACCGTAGTTAAAACGAAGGAGGGATTGCTAGCGGTCACACATTTAGAAGTATGCGATAGGCCAAACGAGTAAACTAGTTACCCATTACTTCAAAGAGGTGATCACATGTCTTCACCTACCATCCCTAACATTACCCCAACGATTTCCGTTACGATTGAGCAATCGGTATCTTTACTGCTGACATCCATTGCTCTGGAAGAATTGGCTTTGGTGCATATTATGAATGCAGAGGCAGAAAAACTCCAATTTGTGGTAGGTACATTAGGGATTACACCTGAGGTCGTTCCCACCATCTCTGACATTCTTGCCGTTAACAACAGTGTTCGCAAAACGCTGCAAGATGTCATCAAAAAAGAAATGCTCTTGCAATTCAAGCTGGAAAATGTGGTTAGCATTATCCCGATCGCCTCTACTTCCTTAACGAATGAATACGATTAAGTTGTCATATTAAGATCGCGGTTACATAACATGTACTGCGAGCAAGTTTCCATTTATTCACTATCAATTACGCGATCCTGTGACGATCCTATCGTTTTTAAGTTTGTAAGAAACTTGCCTGAAGGCGTTCTGTGCAAATAAAGGGAACCAGATCGCCTTCTTCTCCGTGCAAGTCTTATTTTTGTATACCATGTCATACAAACAAAGGATGTAGATAATGATGTCAATGCCCACGGTCCCCAATATAACACCGGAAATCATATTGAAACGCAATGAAGTATTAAATCTGCTTCTGACCTCCATTGCCCTCGAGGAAATCGGACTTTCTCACATTATTAATGCAGAGGGGCAAAAGATCCAAAAAATCGTGAAGGAGCAATCCCTCTCGCTCAATGATGCGCTTGCCCTAAACAACAGCGTAGAACGAATGCTGCGCAATGTCATTAAGACAGAGATGATCTTGCAATTCAGGCTGGAGGACATTATCAAGATGGAGCAGGTACATGAACATGATCATCACGATGACATACCTGACACCCCTGACATCCCAGACCTTCCTTGCTTCAAAGAATAACCCTTACTACTTACACTGCTTTTCATGGGAACCTAATTTTATTGAAGAGGGATGATGATGAACTTACAAGATAAAGTTCCTTCATATGATGTGCCTACGCGCGAGGAAGCTTTGAGTCATTTGCTGCAATCGATTGCCCTAGAGGAAGAAGCCCTGTCCAGATTGCTAAATGCTGAAGCTGACAAAGCCCTCGCTTTCGTTGGCAAAAATCTGGACTTCCCCAACAACCCCTCCAATGATGAGATCATCACCTTTAATCGTACAGTCATTTCGATTCTGGATTCGGTGCTGATGGCTGAGTGGCTTTTGTTAAAAAAGCTGGACGCAGCCATTCACATGTACCCTGTGGCGCTTAAATCAAATTTTGAGATGGAAGAATCCGATTTCGGGGATGAATCCGATGACATCACTATCGACTATTAACGAGGTTCTAAAGCTGACCTATTCCATCGTCCAGTTAGTCAAAGGATTGGAATCCCGCTTTCATCATGCCAAAGATTACGAGCTTATGCTGTTTGGCTACCAAATCTCGACGATGATCAATCTGCTCGTCAGACTGCACACCCACATACACAATAAGCAGATTGCTCACAGCCTCCTTTTTGAATCGCATAACTCCCTCCATCCCACTAGTGAAATGCACACACATGTCCTTGCTGCGATAGCCCAGTTATCGGAATTGGTAAAGACATGGAGGTTTCCACATAAACAAATCGCCACCTTGATAGAAAATCAGCTGCGGCAATTACAAGCTTTTTACTCAGTAGAACCAGTAGAGGCTTCTCCCTACGACGAGCCGATGCAATTGGAGCTAGAAGAAGAGATTCGAGATGACGAGCCTGTACAGCTTGACGTTCCACCTGTGCCTACCCCAACCCCTCCATTGCTCGCAAACAACGCACGCATCGATACATCCAAAAACAGGAAACCGGTACGTCAAAAACCCCCATTATTAGCACAGGCTGCGTCCGTCCCTACTCCCGATAAAAACAAAAGCAAATCCAAGCGTCCCAAGCCTGTTGCAAACGTGGTAAAAGTGCGTAGTCAGAAAAAAATGCTTGCTAATCGAGTTTCTGCACCTAAAAAGCCTCCCTTTGTACCGAACTCCGTAAAGGTACGTATCGGCAATGTCACCAAGGTCATCCACATATGAACCTGAATCTAATGAAGGAGTAAGGGATATGGATCGTTTGGAATTGATCGAAGTGGCCGGCAGCAGTTATGTGGTCTCCGGTAAATACGGGATCGGTGTCTATTTGGATCGGTCCAGCAAAACCGCTGTTTGCATTGATAGCGGCCCGAATACCACTGTCATCGAGAAAGTATGCACGAGAATCAGCGATCGAGGGTATCAAATCCTTGCCGTTGTTCATACACATGGTCACGCTGTTAACCACGGTGGCAATCCCTATTTGAAAAAAAGGTTCCCCAACCTTCGCATCTATGCGACACATCTGGCATCCTATATTATCGAAAATCCGCTTCTCGAGCCTTTTGTTTTCGACGCAGGTGGAGGGCCTGACACGAAGCCTGATGAAAACAAAGAGAATACACGTGCGCTCGTAACGGATTTTCTTCCATCCACCGATAGTATCTTTCACGTCCATACCATTCCATTCAAAATCGTCTCCTTACCTGGACATTCGCCGGGAATGGTCGGCATTATTACCCCTGATCATGTCCTTTACTGCGGCGATGCCTTGTTTGGTGCCAAAACATTAAACAAACAGGATCTCCTTTTTTTTAATGATCTGAAGGCTGCCAGAAGAAGCTTCAAGAAGCTCTCGATGATGAAATTGAACGCTTATGTGCTGTACCATGGCGGACCCTATAAGACAGTAACGGGTTTAATTAACAAGCATCTCACCCTTATGAAAGACACCTCCGCTTTTCTTGAAGCATGGATTCATGAGCAGCCAAGCACTCTGGAACAATTAGTCCAGAAAGTCATGAAAAAGTATGAGTTTGAAGATGACTTGCACCGCTACGGTTTAACTGCTTCGATTATCCGCTCATATTTAAAAGAACTTCAACAAGAGAACCGCATTGTCGCAAAAGTGGACAATGGTTTCCTACTATTCAGTAAACCTGCGGCAGCCACTTGAACAAAGGCTATATATGGGGGTGTACCATGGGTAAAAAACGAATTTTAATCGGTAGTCCCATTCAACAATTCCCGATCATTTTGGAGGAATTCCTTCAATCCCTAACGGAGCTGACTACCAAAAACGAACAGGTTCATTACATGTTCATTGACGATAACAAAGACCCATTATCCAGTACACTCTTGGCTGATTTTGAGAAGGCGAACAAACGAACCGTCATCCTCAAGAACACAGACGATGACACATATGTCCGAAATGAAATGACCCATTATTGGACGGAGCGAAATATTTGGAAAGTAGCGCAGATGAAAGATACGATTATCTCCTATGCGCTCAAAGAGGGTTTCGATTACTTATTTTTGATCGATTCCGATCTCGTTTTACACCCTCACACCCTGCAACAATTGCTTCAAGCCAATAAAGATATTGTCTCCAACATTTACTGGACACGCTGGCAGCCTGATTCGGTTGAACTTCCTCAAGTTTGGCTGATGGATCAATACACGTTGACACGCGAAGGCGCGTCCGAATCAGCGGAGAACCAAAGCTTTTTAGAGATGCTGCGTGAACCGGGTGTGTATGAGGTAGGAGGTCTCGGTGCATGCACATTAATCCGTCGAAAGGTCTTGGAGGCAGGCGTCAGCTTTAAACGAATAGCGAACTTGTCGTTCTGGGGAGAAGATCGGCATTTTTGCGTCCGGGCTGTAGCCATGGGCTTTTCTTTGCATGTAGATACGCATCTTCCTGGGTACCACATCTACCGTCAGTCTGATCTGGCAGGAGTGAGCGAGTATCGCAAAAAAAATGGCATGACAGTGGTGAAAGCGAATCAGATTTCAATCAGTTTATGCATGATCGTCAAAAATGAAGAAGACGCTCTGGAGCGTTGCCTCTCCACCGTTGCAGATCTCGTCGATGAAATCATTATCGTCGACACGGGGTCAACAGACCGCACGAAAGAAATTGCGTCCAACTATGGCTGCACCATTTATGATTTCGAGTGGATTGATGATTTTTCAGCTGCACGCAACTATGCATTCAGCAAGGCAACATGTCCCTATATTTTGTGGCTGGATGCAGACGATATCCTTCTGGAGAAAGACCGTCAGCTCTTCCGCGAATTGAAGCTTACATTGAATTACAGCATCGACAGTGTCACGATGAACTACAACCTTTCTGTGGACAGCAATGGGAATGTGGCGTACAGCATTCGCCGCAATCGCCTCGTAAAACGCGACCGTGGTTTTCGCTGGATTGGGCCCGTCCATGAGTATTTGGAAGTAAGCGGAAACGTCATCAACAGTGAGATATCCATCACGCATAACAAGCAAAAGGAATACACGGACCGCAATCTGCAAATCTATCGGCGCAGGGATGCCAAAGGGGAAGATTTCTCTCCTCGGGACTTGTACTATTATGCAAATGAGCTACGCGATAATCAGTATTATGAAGAGGCCATTACTTTTTATACGAAGTTCCTGAACACCCAACAAGGGTGGGTAGAGGACAACATTAACGCTTGTTTGAAGTTGGCGAGTTGCTATTCCCACCTCTATGAGAGACAAAATGTTCTGTCGTCGCTATATCGTACGTTCAATTACGATCGCCCACGGGCGGAGGCATGCTGCCAGATCGGAGCCTTTCACATCGAAGATAAAAACTGGCCGCTGGCGATTTTTTGGTATGATCTCGCAACAAAAGTGGAGCGACCTGCTGAAAAGCTCGCACACATCGACCACGTTTCCTGGACGTGGTTACCTCATTTGCAACTCTGCCTGTGCTATTCCCAAATGGGGGATAACGAGAAATCACGTCACCACAATGATATTGCCTACTTATACAACCCAACACATCCTAGCATTCTCTACAACAAAAGGTATTTTGAGTCTCTGACCTGACTCCCCTCGTGATCATGAAAAAGTTACCCACCCTGTGGGTGAATGTACAAATGCCATAAGCAATGGTGGTCTATTTTTTGATGAGCACGGTGCTTGCCAGTTAACACGAAAGTCAATCTGAAAATCAGATTGGCTTTTTTTTCGTTTCTATACAGCCAGGCACGCGCACAGATAAATCCTCATAGCATAGTAATAAGTTTTTGAATGTAACAGGAAGGATGAATGCCATGTCTCAAGCCAATATTCCCAATATTACTCCCGCCATCACTGTAACGAGAGACGATGCTATCAATCTCCTCCTTACTTCCATCGCCATCGAAGAGCTCAGCCTCGGGCATATTATTCATGCAGAAGCAGAAAAATTGCAATATGCCATTGGTACGCTACCAGGCTTGACTGTTCCTGCTTCGATCAGCGATCTCCTTCTGGTGAATGCAAGCGTTCGCCAAACCTTACAAGACGTTGCGAGAAAAGAAATGCTCTTGCAATCGAAACTGGACAACATCCTGTCTGTTCCATCCAGCAGTACAGGTGGCATAACGGGGGCTACAGGCGCGACTGGCGTTGGTACTACTGGAGCTACGGGCGCGACAGGGGCCACGGGCGTTGGTATAACCGGAGCGACGGGCACGACAGGGGCCACAGGTCCAACGGGGATTACTGGCGCGACTGGTGCCACCGGAGAAACTGGCGCTACCGGGGCCACGGGCGCGACTGGACCTGCTTTCACCACTGAAAACTTCTCAGCCTTCTTATCAGCTGTAACCCTTAGCGCTTCTTCCCAATTAGTTACCTGGTCAACAGCGAGCCCCTACTATGAGAGTCCAAGTTTCAACCCGCTAACTGGCACTTATACAGTACCAGCGACTGGAACTTACGCCATCAAAGCAACTATTAACTACGAAACAAGCGAAGCCATTGCCGATAATTTAGGCCCAGAAATCACCCCTGCATTTGAAGTACAGAGAATTACCCCTACGGCAACAAGTCTCATTATCGGTGACTTCCCTGTTCTCAACGTTAACATTGAGCTCTTACTCACATTAAGAGCCATTCTGGGAGCAGGGACTATCACACTCGCAGGTGACGTTCAACTCAATTCAGGTGATACTATCGGTTTGTTCTATGTTGCCAATGGATTGACCACCACCCTCGAGTTAGGTGGTGGCGGCAAGGGCATTGTCTGGTCCATTCATCGTCTCACCTGACAAGACCTTGCCTTTACGAAAAAAGCTGACTGCAATCTACCATGCAGTCAGCTTTTACATTCCCAGCTTACACCTTTTTCACAAATTCCGATTTCAATTTCATTGGACCAAAACCATCGATTTTGCAGTCGATATCATGGTCTCCCTCAACCAAACGGATATTTTTTACCTTCGTTCCAATTTTCACAACCAATGAAGTCCCTTTAACCTTGAGGTCTTTAATGACGGTTACGGTGTCGCCATCATTCAAGACGTTTCCATTCGCATCCTTGATGACCTTGTTATCTTCACCGTTGTCGCTATCTGCTTGCAACGTCCACTCATGGCTGCATTCCGGGCATACCAAGGAGCTTCCATCTTCGTACGTGTATTCTGAATGACATTTTGGGCAATTTGGCAATTGACTCATCTTTATATAACCTCCATTCGATACTGTCCATTCTACCATAACTAGCCTGAAAAGCTGGCCACCTAACCAGTAAGCCCTTCATCCCGTGCTTTTTTAACGGCCTCTTCGCGATTCTTTACTCCCAGTTTTGCATAAATCACTGTGGTGCAATTGCGCACCGTTCCTTCAGAAAGAAAGATTTTCTCCGCGATTGTTTTCATGCGAAGCCCCTCTACTAACGAGGCAAGTATGCCTCTTTCCCGTTCCGTCAACCCATAAGGACACTCGCGTCCCTGCTTTTGGCGAAGTCCATTCAGCTCTTCTTGCTGCAAGCGCATTTCTTTGAAAAGGACATCCGCAATCTTATGGTTAATCAACGCTTCACCCTGATGAACAACTCGTATCGCCTCTACGAGCTCGACCGAACTAACCGATTTTAACAAGTAGCCATTCGCGCCTCTCCCTAGCGTTTCTGCCGCAAGGGCTGTTTCTTCGAAGGTCGTCAACATAATGACACGCATATCCGACCACCGCTCACGTATCGCTTGTAGTGTCTTCGCCCCGTCCATGACAGGCATTTGAACGTCCAAAAGTACGACGTCGGGCTTTTCTTTTGGAATAATGTCCAGTGCCATCAAGCCGTTCTCTGCGACCCCGACCACCTGCAAATCTTGCTGATTCTGTAAAACGAGTTGCAAGCTTTCCCTCACAAAAGGCTGATCATCGACGATCAGGATACGTATGCCTGCATTTGGTACAGCCTGCATAGCTGGCAGACTACAAATGACCGTCACACCTCCTTCGTCCATACAATGGATCGATAATCGTCCCTGAAGTGCTTCCAGCCTTTCCTTCATCGATTGCAAACCAAATCCGAATTCGATCGTCCCATTTCCTTCCCCATTATCTTCGACCTGCAACCGGATCTGGGCTTCTTCAAAGTAAAGCCCCACTTGAATTTGTGATGCTTTTCCGTGTCGAACAGCATTGGTCAGTGTTTCTTGCAAGCACCGATACAAAGTCAGCTTTATGGAACGGCTCAACGCATACTCAGCGCCGTACATGCGCAGCTTGACGGACACCCCTGTAGCCACTTGAAATTGCTCGATCAATTCAATGAAAGCGGACTCCATCGTCGTAGCTGATTCATAGCCATTCTGAGCCCACTTGCGAAAAATCCCTCTGGACTCGTCCAAACCTTGTCGAGCCATCTGCAAAAGCATGTCCAGCCGACTAACCTCCGCATCTGGTATTTTAGACCGAAGCATCTCCATACCCATAATGAGCGATGTCATCGTGTGCCCGATCGTGTCATGCAGCTCTCTGGACATTTTGTTCCGTTCTTCCAGCAGCGTGATTTTCTCCACCTGTGAAGCGTATTGCTCCAATATGTGGTTCTGGTTTTGAATAACCAGGCTCTGCTTGTGCATACGGCTAAGCAACTGAAAGGCAAAACCAAGCGCATATGCCGCGAAATGGTACACAATGAGATCGCTTACGACTATAGGCTCGAAATCAAACCCAATTGCCTCCCCCACAAGAAACGGGATCGCCAATATCGCCAATGGTCCCGTCCAGCGATAAGATCGTTCCACACTGTGATATCCGATGAGAAAAGCGATGGGGATAAACTGCCATCTTACTCCTTCAAAAAAGAAGTTCAAGGCAATGCACAAGCCCCCACTCAAAATAATTTCAGCGAACAAATATAGGTTGCGAGAGTATCGACGCAAACAGCCGGGGACGACAAGCACCAAGAACGAAACAATCAATGTCATCACGGGCGGATAAGACAATTGATCTTGATAGCGAACAAGGCCGAGAATAATCGTCAATCCCCACATAAAGTGGATGGTGAAGATCATCCAGTCGACCCATAACCATCGTTTAACAAACGCAAGCAATTGGCACACCTCATCTACACCCAAAATTTCTCTCCATTATATTATCAAATGACGAAAAGCTACTATCACGATAAACAATGACATTCCGTTACTTCTCACCGTGACACTTATCGCCCTATACTCATCCCTGTCGCTGGCCTTACAACAATTGACTGACGCAAAACGCGAAAGGTGATGAAACATGACATTATTTGCTCTACGAAAATGGTTTGCCGTTCCGCTCTTATCCTGCCTTATGCTGATACAGCCCCTATCTGTGGTCAATGCTCGCTCGCCGCTTACTGCTCCTTCCATCGAACAAGTAGTTGATCCCGTCATGAAAAATGAAATGAACAACTTGCATATCCCTGGCGCAGCCATTGTCATTACCCAGGGAGATCGCATCCTTTTTAAAAAAGGCTATGGTTTTGCCGACGTCGAACAGCAAATCCCCGTTGATCCTGAGCGTACGGTGTTTCGAATCGGTTCCGTGACCAAGTCGCTTACTGCTACTGCAGCGATGCAGCTCGTGGAAAAAGGCAAGCTTTCCTTACGCGAAGATTTGAATACCGTCCTAAAAGACTACAAAATTACCAATAATCGTTACGGCCCGATCACACTCCACCACCTGCTCACACATACAGCTGGCATAGATGAAAAAATTTATAAAAGAGACAACCGCCAGAGTGTGATACCGGAATTCTCGACCGAGACCGTAAATGAAACGCTTCAGATGCAAGAGACAATTTTCACGCCAGGCAGCAAATTTCAATATAGTAATGCGGGCACCGGATTGTTAGGAAGTGTAATCGAACAAGCTTCCGGTCAATCTTTGCATGACTATATGCGGGAGAATATCTTCCGTCCGCTGGGTATGGATTCCGCCGAGTTGTATCTTCCACAGGACAGGAGCAATCTGGCTAAAAGCTATTATTACGACGGAAACGGCTATCAAACGATTCCGTACTCAGGCATTATTTTCCCAGGGAGTGGTGCCGCTAATATGACACCAGTCGACTTCGCCCCCTATATGATCGCCCATCTTTCTGGCGGCAGCTATAACGGCACATCTCTGCTCAAACCAGAAACTGTCCAGCTCATGCATGCCCAGCAATTCGCGGTCCATAAACGCATGCATGGGATCGGCTACGGCTTTTTTAAAGGAGAGACGAAAAACGGTATTCCTACCCTATGGGCAAACGGTGGGATTGATGGCTTTATCTCGAAAATGGTGCTGATTCCTTCAGAATCAATCGGCATCTTTGTTGCGGTGAACGCTACACATCCGGGCTTGGAGCTGCACAGCAAGGTCGTGAATGCGTTTACTGACAAGCTACTGACAGAGCAAGTCCACAAGCCCCTAACTCCTGTTGATGGCACAATAGACGAAATGAAAAAGCTGGAAGGTCAATATTTGCTTACCTTGACGCCTGAGAATGGCTGGGGCAAAGGGCTTCGACTGCTCAGCAGCTATCCTTACACCGTGAAGGCATTGGATGGGCAGACGATATCCGTGACTGGTATGTTCCAGAATGAAGGACAGCAATCCCTTGAGAAAAAGTTTGTACAGGTGGACGATCATTTCTTTCAAGAGATCGACGGTGAGGAACAGCTATATTTTCACGAGGAACAAGGGAACTTTTATATGACAGGACCGATGAACTTTTCGCTCCCTCGTATCTCCTTCATCGAAAGCCCGTCTGTTCTCCTGGCTCTGTATGTGATTCCCGGAATCGTGTTCATCCTTCTTTCGCTCGTCTGGATCGCTCGTTTCGGACTACGCAAATGGCGCAAACAATCGCACGCTATTTCGAAGATCGTTCCGATTATGGCTCTGCTTCATAGCTTGTTTTTTATCATCCAATTCACCTATGCAAACGCAGAGCTTGTCTATGGCTACCCGGCCTTCTACCAAGTCGTTGTCGCATCCCTGCCGATTGTTTCGTTGGCCGTCGCCGTTTATTTGTTATTTCGAATCGGAACAGCTAAGGAGCGCGATCGCTGGAAGGCAGCGAATGGCGCAGCAGCGGTACTCTCCATCCTGTATACTGGCTATTTATTTTACTGGAACTTTCTATCGTTTCATTACTCATAAGACTCCGAGGCCGCAGCTGAGCATTACAGTTGCGGCATTTTTTTAAGCATAATGTTTGCTCCAAGGAACTACGATTAAACTAAGCCGCTTAAGGAGGAACGAACCATGAGTACTTCTAGCTTAAAAATCGGAATTATTCTGGGCAGCTCTCGCCCAGGCCGAGTCAGTCCCCAAGTAGGTGTGTGGGTCAAAGGAGTTGCCGATCAACGAGGAGATGCAACGTATGAAATCGTTGATATTGCGGACTTTCACTTACCGTTCTTTGGCGATCCGAGTGGTGAGCAACAAGTAGCCGCATGGGCGGCAAAGCTATCCAGCCTGGATGGATTCGTATTCATTACCGCCGAATACAACCACAGCATCACAGGGGTATTAAAAAACGCACTCGACCTCGCCCGCAAGGAATGGTACAACAAAGCGGCTGGTATTGTCAGCTATGGTTCATCAGGCGGGACTCGTGCAGCAGAGCACTTACGTGGAATCCTGGGTGAATTGCAGGTTGCCGACGTCCGTACACAACCTGCCTTCAATCTATTTACGGATTTTGAAAATTACACCGTCTTTAAACCATCCGAATTGCACATCCCGCATGTAAACGACATGTTAAATCAAGTGATCAGTTGGTCAACAGCATTAAAATCGGTTCGGGACTAATAGAAAAATGACTAGCAGCGATATCTGCTAGTCATTTCTTTTTCGTTCCTCACTCATATCTCAACGCATCAATCGGATGGAGCCTCGCCGCCTTATGAGCCGGATAGAGCCCAAAGAAAATACCGATGGCACTGGAAAACCCGAAAGCAATGACGATGCTTTCCCACGAGAGTAGCGGCGGCACTTCGACATACTGCGAGGCAAACATGGCTGTCCCGATGCCGAGCAGCACGCCAATCGTTCCACCAATCAGGCAGACGATCATCGACTCGATCAAAAACTGTAGCATAATATCTCCGTAACGCGCCCCTAACGCTTTGCGAATGCCGATTTCCCGCGTCCGCTCCGTGACGGATACGAGCATGATGTTCATGACGCCTATCCCACCGACAAACAGCGCAATCCCGGCTGCGACGCTAAAAATCGTGGTGAGCGTACCGGAAAAGGAATCCATCTCCCCCAGTGCGTTCTCGATACTATCGATTTGGTAGTAATTTTCGCGATCGTGCCTGCGGTTTAAGTACTTCTCTGTATGCCTCTTGGCTGCTTCCATCGTTTCCTTCGACTTGGCTTTTACGGTTATCGTATGAACCATCTTCAACCCGTCCAAATTGTGCAGATAGGTAATCGGCAAATAGGCACCCTCAGATCGACCATTGTCAATCATCAGCTTGTCTTCCCTTACCACGCCAATAACGACGGCCGATGCTGCATTGTAAGTCAAACGCTTGCCAATCGGGTCTTCACGTCCGAAAAGCCCTGCCGCTAACTTTTCGGTCAAAACAATAACAGGCTTCCCCTCTCTTACTTCCTTCGTAGTAAAATATCTGCCTGCAACTATTTTCAAGTTTGGTTGAACCTTTAACAAATCCTCATTTGTTCCTTGTATACTTACGTCCTTCCCCTTTTTCGGGCCACGAATCGTTCCAAAATAAGAGGCGAACGGCACGGCCTCTTCAATGTAGGGGGATTGTTGGGGAAGTGCATAAGCATCCTCCACTGTCAAATCAGTAAGTTTGCTTCCTTGCCCAGGGTCCCACCCAAAATAAACGCTGAAATTAGTAGCACCCAGCTTCTCCAACTGATCGGTATAGGCCTGTTGACTGCCGTTTCCTAGTGTAATTACAGCAATAACAGACATGATTCCGATGATGATCCCAGACATCGTCAAGATAGCACGTAGCTTATTTGTCCCGATCCCTTCCAGAGCCGTACGGAAGCTTTCAAGTAAATTCACGTGAGGATCACCTCCTCGGACGGAGTAGCAAACAAGCGCTTCTCCACTCGCTCATCCCGGATGATATGGCCATCTCGAAACGTAATGACCCGTTCGGCATGCTGGGCGATATCCGCCTCGTGCGTGACGAGCAGAATCGTTACCCCTTGCGCATGCAGCTCCTGAAAAATCGCCATGATCTCGATGCTGGAACGACTGTCCAGATTCCCTGTCGGCTCGTCAGCAAGTATAATGGCTGGCTGGTTAACCAACGCTCTGGCAATGGCGACCCGCTGTCTTTGACCGCCGGACAGCTGCGTCGGTTTATGCTCCATCCGCTGGCCGAGTCCGACACGCTGCAACGCCGCTTTCGCTCTTTTTTTGCGTTCTGTCATGCCGACGCCCGCATACATCATCGGCACCTCTACGTTTCGCAGCGAAGTAGCACGTGGCAACAGATGAAACGATTGAAAGACAAAGCCGATTTTTTGATTGCGTACCTGCGCCAGCCCACTATCCTTCAACTGCGTAACATCAATTCCATCCAAGACATACGATCCGGAGGTTGGCCGATCCAGACAACCCAGCATGTTCATAAACGTCGATTTTCCGGAACCAGAAGGTCCCACGATCGCCACGAATTCACCCTGAGCGACGTGGATATTGATATTTTGCAAAGCGAACAGCTCCAGCTCATGCGTCTTGTACTGTTTGGTTAACCCCTCAATATGCAGCACGATGTATCCTCCTTTACCCCGCAAACTCTTCCGGGGATGCTTGGAAGACCACTTCATTTTCTTGCAAGGTTTCCGGTGGATTCGCTACCAATTCTTCACTGCCATCCAATCCGTTTTCAATTTGGATAAACAATTCACTTTCAATTCCAGTCGTTACTTTTTTCTTCTTGGCCCTGCCATTTTCCGCTACCCAGACAAAGGAGGATCCATCTTGATCCGTCACAACTGCCTCAATGGGGACTTGCATGACGTTTGTTGCTTTTTGCAGGACAATGTCCACCTCCACATGAAAACCTGGCTTCAAATACTCCCTCGTCTCATTCAGATCGACTGCCACCGGAACTCTCGTATTCTCTCCATCCCGCTCTTTGCTGATTACAGCTATAGGAGATATGCGCGACACCTTGCCTTGCAACTGTTCTCCGCCTAAGGAAATGCCTGAGACCACCGCATCCTGTCCGATTTTGATTTTACGCAAATCAGATTCTTCGACTCCTGCTTCGACCATAACATCATTGGTATCTCCAACCGTGAGAATTTCCTCGCCTTTACTTAGGTACTTCCCTTGTTTTACCTTCATGGAGAGCACCGTCCCGTCAATCGGAGACACGATGCTGCTTTGCACACGTTGCTTTTCATATTTTGCTTTTTCCAAATTCAGCTTTTGAATTTGCGCCTCGTAGGAGCGAATCTCTGCCTTGTCAGGCCCTTTTTGCTTCAAAAGCAAATCTTGCTTCGCGACCCTTACTCTTGATTCCGCAGTCTGTAGCTTTTGCTTCGCCTCCTCTACAGCCTGTTGGGTAGACACTCCTGCGGTAAACAGCGATTGCGTTCGCTGGTAATCTTTTAATGTCGTTTGGTATTCGCGTTCATACTGGGCAAGCTGCTCCTGCATTTTCGTGACTTCCTCAGGCTCCACACCTTTGGAGAGCCTTGCGATATTCGCTTCCTGAATCGTGATTTGCGCCTCGATATCCATGATTTCATTGCTGACATCGGACATGTCGATATTGCCGATCACCTGCCCTTTCGTCACTTTGTCTCCCTCCTTGATGGAGAAATTCCGCAGATCGCCCGCATAGTTGGCGAACAATGTATGTTCATTTCGTACTTTGACCATGCCTGACGTCAAAATGGTACTTTCCAAATCGGCCGTTACCACCGTTGATAACGTGACAGGAATGCCATTCTTCTTTTCTCCCGAAGAAGCTGCATAGCCACCGAACCCGGCCACAAGCACGCCCACACCCAGCCAGATCCACAAACGTTTTTTCATATTCCTGACCTCCCCAAAAGCTTTAAACCCCGATCACTCTTAGCCAATCAAAAAACCCCACTTTTTCTATTACAGGTTCCACCCTGGCTCGTCACCCGATCAGGATAAGAAAAACTGTTAAAAGAAAAAGTGGGGTAATTCTTAAATTTTTTTAAAGTGAGGTAGTCTGTTCGTAAGGTAAGCGTATTTCAAAAACGGTGCGGATCAAATTGCTCTCGGCAGAAATCGTCCCTTCGTGGCGCTCGACGATATTTTTGGCGATAAATAGCCCAAGACCTGTGCTTCCGTTTTGATGGCTTCTGGCCTTGTCTCCCGTGTAAAACACCTCGAAAATATGCGGTAGATCCTCTGGTGGAATCTCGTGACCATAATTGATAATCTGCACAACGACCTCGTCACCCGCAAGAAAACCGTTAATATCAACAAACTGACCATCTTGCCCGTAACGGATGGCATTGGTCATGATATTCTCAAAAACGCGTGCCAAGAGCTCGCCATCTCCGTAAACCGTCAATCGTGATGCCACATTCATTCTGGTTTCCAACTGATTTTTTTCCAGGGAAGGATATAGCTCCTCGTTTAACTGCATGAGTAACTCACTCAGGTCAATCAAGTTCTGTTGAATGGTGAGCATGCCGTAGTTCATTCTCGTAATTTCGAAGAGCTCATCGATCAGCTTTTCCAAACGCTGCGATTTGGTAAAAGCAATATTCGTGTAATGTCGGGCTTGTTCCACCGTTAATTGCTCGTCCCACAAAATGATGTCCAAATACCCTAATACAGAAGTCAGCGGCGTCCGCAGATCATGCGCCAGGTTTAAAACCAACTGATCCTTGCTGCTTTCGGCAAAATCTCCTCTTTGTACGGCTTCCTGCAATTTTTCACCCGCCAGATTGATATCCTTAGCAATATCTCCGAACTCATCGTTCGACGGTATTTGAACATGATGGGTAAAGTCGCCGTTTGCAAGATGATGAATTCCTCTGGAAATCTCCTGAAAGTAGACGGCATACCGTTTGGTTAACAAGAAGAAAAACAAGATAGCCAGGGGAACAAAAAAAATCAAAAAGAAGTAAATGTCCCCTATTTCTCGCATAAAATAGCGAATCGGTGTTAACAAGCTTTCAAACTTTACCTGTGTTCGGTAGTAAAGCTGTAGCGCTTTAAAGATCACATAGGTAACCGCACCGGATAGAAGCAGACTTAGACCCAGTAGCTTGACCATTTGGAACCGAAAGCTTCGTATCATGTTATCCATGGAATGAATACCCGACGCCCCAGACCGTTTTGATCCACTTGTTCTTGGTTTTTTCTTCTCCCAGCTTCTTTCGCAAGGTGCGAATGTGCACCATGACTGTATTGCTGCCTTCATAGTACGCTTCGCCCCATACCTGCTGGAAAATATTGTCCGCACTAAACACCTTCTTTGGATAGCGGGCTAGCAGGTAGAGAATATCAAACTCTTTCGGCGTTAACTCAATCGTTTCTCCGTACAGGCTCACCGCTCGCTGCTCTGGATAAATGACAAGTCCACCTGACTCTAAGACCCTGTTACTCGCTACTTCTACTGCTGGCTGATTCAGCTGCTTAAAGCGCCGCAGCTGGGCATTCACACGGGCAACCAATTCCATTGGATTGAATGGCTTGGTCATATAATCATCTGCGCCCATCACCAATCCCGAGATTTTATCCAGATCAGACGTCTTGGCACTCAAAAAGATAATCGGCATATTGTGCTGTTCGCGAATGAGCCGGGTGACCTCATAGCCATCCAGCCCAGGCATCATAATATCGAGGATCGCCAAATCAATCGAATGGGTCTGCACAGCTTGAAGTGCTTCCTTTCCATCCGCTGCGATAATTGTATGGTAACCTTCTTTTTTCACATGCAAGGCAACGAGCTCAGCAATCTCCGCTTCATCGTCGGCGATCAATATGGTGACATGCTTCATCGTTTTTCCCATCCCTTGTATACATTTCCTACCATTATAGCAGGTATGAAATCACTTTTCTGTTATCGTACGTAGAGCTTGATCATACAATTATGGATAATAATTACTTTCAGTTTGTTTTGACTTTGCAGACTTTTCTATATTACTATATTCATGTCCATATCATATCTATCATAAATATACTTGGGGGTAATTTATGAAAAAACTAATGTTTGCTGTTGTTTCTAGTTTGTTGGCACTCACAGTAAGTGCATGTGGCACTGGCACAGATCAGGCTGCCTCGACTTCTGGGCAATCCGGTGCGAAAAAGTACATTTTTGGTACAGATGCAACATACCCACCCTTTGAATTTGAAAAAGACGGAAAATATGTGGGAATTGACATCGACCTGATTAATGCGATCGCCAAAGAAGAAGGCTTTGAGGTAGAAATTAAGCCGATGGACTTCAAAGGAATCATTCCTGCCGTTCAAGCGAAGCAATTAGACGGTGCCATTGCAGGGATCAGCATCACGGATAAGCGCAAAGAAATTTTAGATTTCTCTGAACCATACTATCAAGCAGGTCTTTCCCTAGTCGTACGTGAGGACAACACAACGATCAATGGAGAGGCAGATTTGGCTGGCAAAACGATTGCGATCAAAAAAGGCACGACTGGCGCGACCTTTGCTGATGAGCTCGGGAAAAAGTACGGAGCCACTGTCAAATATTTCGACGATAGCCCTTCCATGTTCCAAGAGGTTCAAAACGGCAACGCTGATGTGACTATCGAGGACTATCCGGTTATCTCGTATAAAATTGCGGTAGACCCAGCATCCAAGCTAAAAATTGTAGGCGATCGTCTCAATGGCGACCACTACGGCATCGCGGTTTTAAAAGGGAACAAAGAGCTGCAGGACAAACTCAACTCCGGTCTGAAAAAGCTGAAAGAGAACGGGAAATACGACGAAATTATCAACACATACTTGAGCACGAAAAAGTAAAAGGCGCAAGACGCGCCTTTTTTTCACCTTAGAAAGAATGGAGTTGTCCAAATGAGCAGTAGTTGGGATGTCATTGTCGACGCACTTCCGGTCTTGGCCCAAGGCTCTGTGGTCACGTTAAAAATAACGGTTATTTCCCTGTTTTTCGCTCTCTTAATCGGATTGCTTTTTGGCTTAATGAGCACCAGCCGCTCCAAAATACTCCGCGGCATTGCAACCGCTTACGTTGACTTTCTCCGCGGCACACCGCTGTTGGTTCAAATCTTCTTTATTTATTTTGGATTGCCGCCTGTCCTTGATATCAAAATTCCGGAGACAACCGCAGGTATTCTTGCGCTCAGCCTCAATGCCGGAGCGTATTTGGCTGAAATTTTTCGCGGAGGGATTCTCTCCATCGATAAAGGGCAGATGGAAGCTGCTCGTTCCCTGGGACTCACGCACGGAAAAGCCATGCGCTTGGTTATCTTGCCACAGGCTGTTCGCCGCATGATCCCTGCTTTCGTCAACCAATTCATCGTGACGCTAAAAGACACCTCACTCTTAACGGTCATTGGTATCCGAGAACTGATGAACAGTGGTGAGATTATCATTTCTAGCAACTTTCGCTCATTCGAAATCTGGGCTGTAGTAGCGGTCTTCTACTTCCTGATGATTTACATCCTCAGTCTGCTATCCCGTTCCCTTGAGAGGAGGTTCGCGAAATGATTCATGTAGAGAATTTGAAAAAGAGCTTTGGCTTGTTGGAAGTTTTAAAAGACATCTCGACTACCATTGAAGAGCGCGAAGTTGTCTGTGTCATTGGTCCCTCCGGCTCGGGAAAAAGTACGTTTCTGCGCTGTTTGAACCAGTTGGAAGAGGTGACATCTGGCAAAATCACCATTGAGGGCATGGAGGTTACCTCCCCCAAAGTGGACATTAACAAGCTGCGAGAGCGTGTCGGAATGGTGTTTCAGCGATTCAATCTCTTCCCGCATCTCACTGTTTTGGAAAACATCATGCTCGCGCCCAAGCACGTCAAACATTCAGAGCGCCAGCAAAATGAACAAAAGGCGCTGCAACTCCTCAAAAAAGTAGATTTGTCGGACAAGCGAGACGTGTATCCAGATCGGTTGTCAGGCGGTCAACAGCAGCGCGTTGCCATTACCCGTGCGCTCGCGATGGACCCTCATATTATGTTGTTCGATGAACCTACCTCTGCACTCGACCCGGAAATGGTCGGAGAGGTTCTTCAGGTGATGAAGGATTTGGCCAAAGAAGGAATGACGATGGTCGTGGTTACGCATGAGATGGGCTTCGCTCGTGAAGTAGCCGATCGCGTGATTTTCATGGACGGAGGATACATCGTAGAAGAAGGCACTCCTGCCGAGATTTTTGACAATCCCCAGCATGAGAGAACCAAAGCATTTCTCAGTAAAGTGCTGTAGACAAGCAACGGGCATGATGCGATTTTTCATCCATCATGCCCGCTTGTTTTTTCTATGAAACTGCTTTACACATACTCATGCGCCAGCATCAAAAACACGCTGGACGTCCACGTAAAAGCCCGATCCCTCAGTCCATCACCTGTCAGTGCATCGAAGTTTTCCGCCATGCCACTGCGCGCTGCCATTCGGCAAAAACGTCTGGCGATCTCCTGAGAAAACGCTACTTCGCCTGCTCGCCGCAGTCCATCGACCAAGAGCATCGTCACTGGCGCCCAGATCGGGCCTAACCAGTAGCCATCAGCGCGGTAGAAGGAGCTGGTTGGACTCTCCGTAGCCAGTCCATTCTCGGTCAAAAACCGCTCCTGCAAGTCAGCAATTAGCTTGGCTCGGATGTCTTTTGGCAGCTTTTCGCCTAGCACGAGAGGCATATAGCGAATCAAGCTGTCCCCTTGGGTAGGCTGATCACTTCCAGAGTGGGTCGCGTAGAAGTTTTCGCCATTCCAATGCTTCTCCAGCAGTCGTTGCAGTGTCATTTCGGCCTTTTCCTGCCACCTCGCTGCCTCTTCGGGACGGCCCAGCCTCTTCGCCAAATCCGCCAGCACATCCATTTGCAGAATCAAATACGCAGGCAAATCCGGGCTTTCAATCGGCGCCCCATCGAGGAAAATCGTGCTGTTGTCCCAGCCGCAGTCATAGCCGTGATTGTACTGCGGAATCCCGTCCTGATCATCATCGCGGTAACGGAACCACCAATCAGTCCAGCGACAAAGCGGCTCGTACACCTCTTCCAGCATCTCGTTTGTGATCGTATCGTTCCGATCCAGCATCCAGCGCAGCGTCCAGCCGTGAATCGGAGGCTTGCAGCAATTCCACAGCGCATACCGATCATTGATAAAATCGGGGAAAACGCCACTCTCATCCTGCCTGTCGATAAAAATCATGAGCTGATCCCACGCCAGCGGCAAGTTTGCTCGTGTCAGTGCCATCGCATTGAAGCAATGATCCCAGCTCCAGATATTTGTCATCCAGTTTTTGGACATGTACATGGCGGACCGTGGCAGATAGCCTTCAGGTCTCACCACACAAGACCAGGTGATGTACGCCGCGAGTTCTCGTGCCTCATTCAAGCCTTCGCGATGCTCCTCAGATACAGAGAGTGTCCGTTCCAGCCACTCGTCGTACTCGTTTTTTACCTGTGCCCATCCATCTGCAAAGGCAGGGTAGCTGCGTTCCTTCCATATCGTGTGAAACTCCTCTAATACGCCTTCCAGTACACCCGTTTCTTCGTCGGGAAGAAAGGTTGCGCTCACTTGCTGTTCCCGCGATGCCTTCGTAGGGTTGACCACCAGCGCTCCAGCAAGCGGGGTCACTCGCAAGCGAATTTCTGTAGAAAAGTGATTGATTTCCCAGCATCCGGCTCCTGCATGAATCGCATAATCTGCTGCCGTCGATTCGAGCACCAGACGCAAACCAACGCCTTCACCACGTACCTGCACCAACTCCGGCTCGCTCATGCACAGCTTCACTTCGCCTTTATCCCCGTAAAGACGCAGCAAGTTTGGCGTCGCCTCCGTCTCAAATGGAACCGCCACACCATCGGCTACCACCATTTCAATTCGAAAAATCGCGCCATCGTGGTTGTCTCCTCCACGAATATTGCGCAAATACAACCCTTCTGCTCGCTTGGCGTTACCCAGTCGGGAGAGTACGAGATACGACCCGTATCGGCTAAAAGGAACCATTCCTAAATCAAACTGCATATGTCTCACCTCGAGGTTGCTTGGTCGATCGTTTACGATCGCGCTTTTCCAACAGACGGCTCATTCTGGCATTCATCCACCAGACAGGCAGGCTCGCTCCCAACAAGATCGGCAAAACGGGAATCGCCAGCAAGAGAATCAAGAGAAGGAGCAAGCCTCCCATCGTGACGAACGAATGCAACGGAAAGGCCGCGACTAGCCAAAACGACTGCTTGAGCGTCCGCTTCACGTCTGCATCCTCCCGAACGAGAAGGGAAAAAGCGTGGCAAGAGGTAGCCGCATGCAAGAATCCGATCCCCGCAAAAACGGCTGCGATCGAGAGCCCCCACAGGGTCCCCATGCGAAGGAAAAACACCACATCGACCCACAGGATTGCCCCCGTTAGCACCGTCCCTGCGCCAAGCCATTGGCTCCTCCAGAAGTAGTGGCGAAAAGCATGGCAGAAGGCGGACAAAAGCCCACGGTCATTCCACTTGCCGCTAAGTACGTCGTACAGAGCAGCTGTCGCTGGGAAAATCCCAAAGACGATGCCTCCCATGAGCGTGCATACCACCCACATGAGATGCGCTGCCGCCATCCGCAGCAATTGCTCACCAAATTGATGAAATGACCATGCCCAGCCTTCCCACTTCGCCCGGTTCCCCACTGTGGCTCCCTCCTTACTTGATGGACTCCTACTTAATAGCAACGCCCGCTGAATTGTCTACGATATATCGTTGTGCGAGGAAAAAGAGGAGTAACGGCGGAAGCGAGATTAGGAACGTTACCGCCATCAGTCCGGTAGCCTCTACCTCATACATCCCTTTAAATTGCGCCAGTCCCAGCGTCAGCGTGTACTGACTTTGGTCATTCAAGAAAATGAGTGGACCCAAATAGTCGTTCCATGTACCCAAGATGTTGAATACACTTACCAAAATCAGAGCAGGCATCATCAACGGCATAATAATCCGTGCGTAAATCTGAAACGAACCGGCACCATCAATACGCGCCGCTTCATCCAGCTCACGCGGAATGGTCAAAATAAACTGTCGCATGAGGAAAATATAAAACGCTGACCCGAAGAACGAAGGCACAATCAACGGCTTGAGCGTGTTGATCCACCCCAGATAATTGAACTCCATGTACAGCGGGATCATCGTCACTTCCCACGGAATCATCATCGTCGCCAGAACGACCATGAACAGAAAATCTCTCCCTTTAAACGTAAACCGGGCAAAGCCGTACGCGACTAGCGAAGACGATATCAACTGGCCAATCGTGGTCAGGACCGTCACCGTCAACGAGTTTTCCAAATACAGATGAAACGGCTGCGACATCCACGCATTCCCGAAGTTCTCCCAATGCAGCACATCCGGAATCCATTTGGGTGGATACTGCAAAATCTCATCGTCCGACTTGAGCGCAGTAGAGATCATCCAATAAAACGGTGCAAGAAACAGGAAAGAGAAAAGGATCAGGCTCGCATAAGCGATCGTCTTGCGTATCAAGCTTCTTCCCCTCCCCTGCGGTTGTCGCCCTCGTAGTACACCCATTTGCCGGACGTTTTAAAAACGAGGAAGGTCAATACCAAAATGATCACGAACATAAACCAGGAGTTCGCCGAAGCATATCCCATCTTGAAGTATTTGAAGGCGTTGTCATACGCGTACATGGCATAGAAATACGTAGACTGCAACGGTCCGCCTCCTGTGAGCAAGAGTGCTAGACTCAGCTGCTGGAACGCACTAATGATCGTCATAATCAGGTTGAACAAAATCGTTGGGCTCACCATCGGCAGTGTAATGCGGAAAAACTTTTGCACCGCCCCCGCCCCATCAATCGAAGCCGCTTCATACAAGCTCTCCGGGATGCTTTTGAGCCCTGCCAGGAAAATCAATACCATGGAGCCCTGCCCCCACAAACTGGCGATTACCATGGCAACGAGTGCCCACGATGTATCGTTTAGCCAATCTGGACCTGTAATCCCAACCAGACTGAGCAAATAGTTGAAAATGCCGTATTCCCCGTCATATACCCACGCCCAAATCATCGCCAACGCCACACCGGAAATCACGCTCGGCAAGTAAAATACCGTGCGGAAAAACCCGCTGCCTTTTACCTTCTGATTCAGCATCATGGCCAAAAACAACGCGATGAACAAATTCAGCGGGACAAACAAAAGCGCGAATTTAATCGTGACCCAGAGCGATTGCCAAAACAATGGATCATCCGTAAACATATTGATGTAATTGTCCAAGCCGACGAACGTAACCTCACCAACGACAGGCCAATCAAAAAAGCTCATGACGAGCGAAAACAACATCGGTCCCAGCGTAAAAGCGAGAAAGCCGAGAATCCAAGGCAAGATAAAAAGATAGGGCGTAAGAAACGCCCTTCCCCTGAGTTTTTTCGGTTGAACGGTCATGGCAGGCTGTTTATGTGTCACGACACTCTCTGTATTCAATTCCCTGACCCCTTCCCGTTATTTTTGGAGGAACTTCTGGGAGTCATTGACTGCCTTGTTCAGTAATTCCTCGGCATTTTGTCCCATCATGATCGCATTGACCGCTGCGGAAAGGTTCCGGTTGATCTCGTTCCAGTGTGGATTCAACAGGAAGGCTGGCGTGTCAGTCGATTGCTCCAACGTCTTGTAGAACGGCGCGTAGAGCGGGTCCTGATCGAGCTTCTTCTCTTGTACGACACTAATACGCACAGGTAAATCAGATGTACGCATCTTGATCGCATCACTGGAAACGAAGAACTTCAAAAACTCCCAAGCCAGCTCTTTGTTTTTGGAATCCTTGGCGATCGATACTGATGAGGTTGCAATGACACCCTTACCAGGCTTGCCAGGGAATTGTGGCATTACGACCGTACCAAAGTCGACATTCGCCTTCTTGTACGACTCGAGCGACCATACACCATTGTCATACATCGCGAGCTTGCCCGCTTTGAACAAGTCGTTTCCGCTCTGCTGGTTTTTGCCACCGACGAGCAAAGCGCTCTTGTCTTTCGTCAAATCACTGAAAATTTGCAGGGCTTCTGCTGTTTCCTTGCTATTCATGTAACCTTCGATGGTTTTCCCGTCTGGGCTGATGAAGCTGCTGCCGTTGCTCCACACGAACTGCTGCAAATCGTACGTATCCGGCTCCGAACGAACGGCGAATCCGTACTGCTTCTTATCGCGAACGGTCAGCTGTTTGGCTGCTGATTTGAAATCCTCCCACGTCCAGTCGTCTGTTGGAAGTGGTACATTTGCTTCGTTAAACAGCTTTTTGTTGTAGAAGACGACCCGCGTCGAGAAGCCCGCTGGGAGACCGAACAATTTTCCATCGAAGCGATTATAGTTTAAGAGGCCCTGGTAAAAGTCGTCGATTGCCACGGATGGGTCCTTCTTTACGTACTCATCCAATGGCTCGAGCGAGGCGTTGTACGTTGGGAAATCCCACATGTACATGACATCCGGCGGGTTTTTCGCTCCGAATGCCGCTACCAGCTTCTGATCAAAACCATCTGCATATGCCTCGACCTGTACCTTCACACCCGGATTTTTCTGTTCGAATTGTTTCGCGATATCTTGTTGGATCTTCAGCATTTGGTCTGTGTCCCATGTCGCGAAACGCAATGTAACCGTTTCCTTTTTATCAGACGACGCTGGCGTTGTCGTACCTGTGTTACTAGACGTGCCGTCTGTTCCTGATGGCTGGGCTTGTGAACAACCAGCTACGACGGCCAAAAGAAGTGCCATGCCAGCTGCCATCCATTTTGACGCAACCTTTTTCATCTGTGATCCCCCCCTAGATTTGCCCATCATTTTCTTTATTTTAATGAAGGGGAAAAAACGGTGAAACCGCTAACTGTTCGCAATAGTGTGTGAATTTGTTTCCTTTTTTTCGCTTTGATCAGGTTTGCGCGGTGGAGTGGACGATTGTTCGACTGGACTCCTCCTTTTGTTTGAAACGGTAGTGACTCGGGGTCATCCCTGTATATTTTTTAAACCATTTGCTGAAGTATTTCGCGTCAGGAAGACCAACTCGCTCAGCTACCTCCTGAATGGACAGAGCTGTTTCATCCAGCATCGCTCGGGCCATTTTTACCCGGCGTTTGTCGAGGAACTCCCCAAAGCTCTCGCCCACTCCCTTTTTAAACATCACGCTAAAATGACTGCGGCTAAGTCCCACCTGTGAAGCTACCTCGCTAACGGTCAATGGCGTATCCAGACGATCGAGCGCGTAATGAACAGCCTGCTTGATTGGTTCCTGCCACGGGTCTTGAATGACGCCGTACTTGCGAGCCCGCTCCGTGCGCTGGTAGAGCATCCGTACCGTCTGAATCCAAGGTTCGAGTCCAGCAAACGGGCTTGTTGTCTCCCAGCTCGTCACCTTTCCAGCCAGCTTCCATTCCACGAGCAGGGATTCTACCTGCCTGCCAGTACTTGCGGGGGTCAGCAAAAAACGGATATCGCCACATGCAATCCATTCCCATTCGCCTTCCAGCTCGCTTGCTACCCATGCGCGCTCCTGCTCCTCCCGGTTCGTGCTGCCCATCCCTTCCAAAAGCCATACACGCATGGAATCGTTCATCCACGACCAGTGTGATTGCAGGAGGGAGGACAAGCTTTGCTCGAAATCCCGGCTCAGGCCAGTCAACCACGCACCGAATTCCCGCTTCCATTCATCAGAGCGTTCACGAATTTTTTCGAGTCGCGCACTCTCGCCTGCCAGCTCAGTCCGCAGCTTTTCCAACAACGTACCCCATTCCTCATCCTGAAACTCGGTCTTCAACAAATATCCGGACACCCCGAGAGAGATTCCCTGCTGGGCAAAAGAAAAATCGCGGTGACAGCTGAGCAGAAGCACCTTTGTTTGAGGTGCGTGCTCCTTCACTCGCCTGCACAGCTCCAGCCCATCCATTTCCGGCATAACGATGTCCGTAATCACCAGCTCGGGCTGTATTTGCAGGAAAGCCTCCCAGCCTTTCCGACCATTCGGTGCATCCGCTACGACTTCCATCCCGTAGCGACTCCACGGCACCATTGCCTTCAATCCTCTTCGCACCAGCACTTCGTCATCCACAATCATTACCTTGATGCTCATCAGGAATTTCCTCCCTTTTCGGCCATGTGATTTGAATTGTGGTTCCTTCTCCTCTGACAGATGAAATCTTCATGCCGTGCTCCATACGGAAATGAAGCTTGAACTTTTGATCGACGTTATACACGCCGAGTCCCCGTTTGCTGGAACGCTCCAGATCAGGATCGAGAAGTCTGGCCAATCGCTCCGGCGCAATTCCTGCACCGTCATCTTGCAACAGCAGCGTCACAAGCCCTTCTTTTTCACTGACACTGATCCGGATCGTTCCGTGCCCGTCTTCGAATGCGTGGAAAAAGATATTTTCCAAAAGCGGCTGAAGAGTCATTCGCGGGATCAAATAACGACGGCAAGCCTCTACTCCGGTCTGTTCAAATTGAAAAACAGGGCCGTACCGCAGCTCTTGGATTTGCAAAAAATGCTCGACGGTTTGCAGCTCCTTTTCCAACGGGACGAGCTCCTGCGTGATGTCGAGATTGCCCTCCAGCACTTTAATAAGGTGATAGAGCATATTGCCGATTTCATTGGAACCAGATAATCTTGCTTTCCACTGGATGGAATTGAGTGTATTGAACAACAGATGCGGATTGATCTGGTAGTGAACGGCCCGCAGCTCTGCTTCCTTTTTCAACTGCTCGGTTCGACTCACCTCGGCGATTAGCGTCTGAATCCGCCTCACCATCTGGTTGAAGCTCACCCCTAACCGCCCCAGCTCGTCTTCCGTGTCTACCTCTGCGCGCGTCTGCAGCTCGCCTGTTCCGACCAGCCGCATCGTTTCTTGCAGTCTTTTGATTTTGCCTGTAATTCGTCTGGAAAATAAATACGCCAAAAGAAGTGCCAGCACTGCCGAAAGAATCAGCGCCGCGATAAAGAAGGATTGAATCACTTCCGCAGAGCGGTTCATTTGCTCGTAAGGCAAACGCACCTGAATCATCCAGTTGTTGGACTCCAGCGGCTTGTTCCAGACGATATCGCTCTCTTGCTGGACGAACGTACCCGCAGTTTGGTAAATCAGCTCGCCATTTTGGGCTGTAATCGTCACATGCGCACTCATGTCCTCTTCCAGCTGGGAAAACAATTGAAACAGCTTGCCTGCTTTCATCTCAATCAAAATCCGGCTGTCCTTCAACACACCATAACCGCTGAGAACGGGAACGACCAGACCGAGCACCTTCTCCTGATTACGCAGCTCGGCCTCATCCTGAAACCCGACGTAATGCCGTGGTGTGTAAAAGCCGATCCATCGCTCCTCATCCAGCTTGGCGGGCAGTCCCTTCCACCACCATTCCCGCATCAGATCCTGTCCATTGATGACATTTTCTCCGAAAAAATAACCGGAGGGCGTCACGATAAAAATGCCTTTTGTATCAAGGTTGCGGTGCGCCCCCAGGTATCGCTCGAAGTTTTTTTGTTCCAGGAAGCCTGTGTACGTCTTCGGTTGTTCCTCCCGCATGACGACCAATGTCGGGTCTGACACGTACGTATTGATGTCATAGGCCATGTATCTCATTTGACTCAGGTAGTTGTCGATCTGGATTTGCAGCTGTGTCGCGATATACTCACCTGACTTGCTAAATTGCTCGCGAACGACCATCGACGATTTCCAATACGCCATACTCCCTAGAGTAATCAGCGGAATAATGGCTGCAATCAGCATAAAAGCGAGCAGCTTGGCATGAATGCTTCTGCGGGGAAAGAGCGGCCATGACTTCATGTGACAAACCACCACCGTATTTTGATTAGTTGCACTATTCTATCTTCAGCTAGATTGTACAACGTTTCGGCGATGCCTTCGAGAACAATCAGCGGTTCGTCACAAGTTCCGCTTATACAGCTGAATCGGAGAGATCGTATCCTTCGAAAAAGGCGTTAGCCTCATCTGGAACTGGAACTCCTCTGGACGCAGTGCATGCTGCTCCGATTGCTTAGGTCCGCAGCTATTGCTACCCAGCCCGTTTTGCCGATAATCGAGATGCAGTGTGACATACTCTCGTTTTACGAGATCTGTCGTGTGCTTGGCTTGCTCCAGATCGTCCGTATCATAGCGAAGCGCGCTAAATTCCAAGGTCGGTTGACCCTTCGCGAAAAGTCCAATACCTCGCTGATCCGTGATCGACATCCATTGGACGTCCGTGCGATTGCCATTTTCCTGCGGGAACACGTACGGCGTGTACAGCTCATCCACGCTCGCATGATACACCCCGGTGCGATTGGCTTCCTTGCTGTCGATGTACGCCTCACCCGGGCCACGTCCATACCACGAGACACGCTCCATATCTTTGGCGACCAATAGCTTCAAGCCGATTCGTGGCAGCATCGCTGGCGGGGTGCCTTTTGGTGTGCCTTGAACATTTACCTGCACCTCACCATTTCCGAACACGGTATACGTGTAGCGGCACGAAAATCCCCAGTCGTATACAGGCGGAGCAATCCGTACATCGCAGGTAATGACCACCCGATCTTCTCGATCCTGCTGGATGCTTACATGCTCCACCCGGTTTTGCAAACGATCGAGGTACACCTTGCGCCACTCTTCCACTACGTACATGTCATTGTCTATCGGAGCACGCCAAAACGTGAGTCGAGGCCCTGCCACCAACAGCTCCTTGCCCGCAAATACCCAGCTCGTCGGCACACCGCTCCCTTTGTCAAAAACGAACTGAAAATCTGCTCCTGTAAGGGTGATGTCCGTTTTCGTTTCTTTCGTATCTACTCTGCCAAACACAGGCTGATAGGGAGCGATCGTAACCTGTTGGGCAGCGGTCACTGGCAAGGCAAATTGTGCCCAAGCCAGCTCATGTCCAGCCTGTCCCCAGCTCTCATCTTGGTTCAGCACAAAGGAGAGCGTCAGCCAGTAGTCGGTTCGATCCTGCACCTGCGCAGGCAAGGTATACGGAACAGCTACGATGTTGCGGCTTCCTGCTCCTGTATGTGGAAGCGACAGCGTTCCGCTCTGCACCACTTGTCCGTCTGCCGTCACACTCCAAACCATTCTCACATGCGAAAGCGTGCGGAAATCATAGCGATTCGTAATGGTGACGAGCCCGCTTTCCAAATCAGTCGCTTCTACGACGATCGGCTCTATCACTTTTTTGTATTCGAGTAATCCAGGGGATGGGGTACGATCCGGACGAATCAGGCCGTCGATCACAAAGTTGCCATTCGTCGGGTAGTCCCCGAAGTCGCCTCCGTAGGCATAATACTCTCGCCCATCCGGCGTATATTGGCGTAAGCCGTGATCAATCCATTCCCATACAAAGCCGCCCTGCAAGCGTTGATATTTGTCAAATACATTGGCGTAGTCGCGTAAGCCGCCGGGTCCATTCCCCATGGCATGAGCATACTCGCACATGATATGCGGCTTTTGCAGATGTTCATTTTCACCATGCTGGATCATTTTTTCAACCGAGGAGTACATGGTGGAAAATACGTCGCACACTTCTGCTTCGCGATCCTCCTCGTAGTGGATGAGACGAGTCGGGTCGGCTTGTCGGCACCAAACGGCCATTGCCCGGAAATTGCAGCCGAAGCCGGATTCGTTGCCGAGTGACCACATGATGATGGACGGATGGTTTTTGTCGCGCTCTACCATGCGTTCCATGCGCTCCACGTATGTCCGCTCCCACTCTGGATCATCGCTTAACTGACTAATGTTCCCGGTTAACTGGAAGCCATGTGTCTCCAAATCGGTTTCGTCCATGACATACAATCCGTACTGGTCGCACAAATCGTAAAAACGCGGGTCGTTCGGGTAATGCGCGGTACGAACGGCGTTGATGTTGTGCCGCTTCATCATGAGCACATCTTCACGCATCGTTTCATACGGGACTGCACGCCCGAGATCAGGATGATGATCATGGCGGTTCACACCGTTTAGGCGAATCGCTACACCATTCACGAAGAAGTTGTTTCCTTTTACTTCGATCCGTCGGAAGCCCACGCGGATCGGGATGACCTCTGTCTTTTCGCCCGACTCTTGCTCAACCGCAATCAGCAGGTGATACAGGTTCGGCTCCTCCGCCGACCATTTTTTCGGCTCCTGCACCGGAAGCTCCAAAGTCACGACCTTTTCCTGCCCGGCTGCCAGCTCGCCTGCTCCGGTGTCGGTCAGCGAAGCGATAGGCGTGTAGGATTGATCCAGCAGCTTTGCGGTCACACTCACCCCGTCATAGACAGTAGCGGAACTGTTTTCTACATGGACACGTACGCGCAGCACACCATGGCGGTATTCATCATCCAGATCAGTCACGACTGCCAGATCTCTCACATGCAGCTTCGGTCTGGCAATCAGAGAAACATCCCGGAAAATCCCGCTCAAGTACCACATATCCTGATCCTCAACGTACGTACCGTCCGACCATTGGTACACTTGCACAGCCAAGCGGTTCCTGCCTTCCTGCAACAGCTCCGTCACATCAAACTCAGATGGCAAGCGGCTTCCTTGGCTATAGCCGACTTCCTTTCCGTTCAGCCACACATGAAAAGCGCTGTCGACCCCTTCAAACCGCAGGATTACCTGCTGATTTTTCCAGTCAGACGCTACGGTAAACTCCCGTAAATAGCAGCCTGTCGGGTTATCTGACGGGACATGCGGCGGATCGACCGGAAACGGATAGTACAAGTCCGTGTAATGCGGTTTCCCGTACCCTTGCAGCTGCCAATGCCCCGGCACCTGAATTCGGGCCCACTCCGTCGCATCATAATCGGCGGCAAAAAAGTTTTCCGGCACACGCAGTGGTGATTCTGCGTATGCAAACTGCCAATGCCCATTCAACAATTGAAACCACGGTGTCGCGCCTCTTTCATATGTCAGTGCTCCCGATTCTTCCGGGTAAGACAAAAAGTAAGCCCGCGCCGCCAAGCGATTTCGCTCTAGCAGCTGATGATTTGCCCAGTCATGCCGTTGATGCATCGATGTACACTCCTCTTTTTACAAATTCACGATTTCACGGTTCCTTGTTCCTTTCTCGTTGCTTGCAGGGCCAAGGCACCAGCACCGAGCATTCCTGCATCTGCACCGAGCTCGGCCAAAACAATTTTTGTCTGTTGATGAACGACTTCCATGGCGTACCGTTGTACACTCGCTTGTACGGGGGCCAGCAATAGCTCCCCAGCCCGGCAAACGCCACCGCCAATCACCACGAGCTGCGGGTTGCACACGTTCACCAGCACAGATAATGCCCAGCCAGTTACTTCACACACTTCGTTCCATGCGCAGGTCGCCACTGCATCACCTTGTTCCACTGCCGTAGCCACCTGCTCAGCCGTAATCCGCTCAATCTGTCCATCGCACAGAGTAAACAGAGGAGAGGCTTTTGCTTGCTGCGGATTTGCATTGAGCTCCTCGTCCAAGCGTTCACGGGCCAATCTGGCAATACCTGTGGCAGATGCGACCGTCTCTACACAACCGAGCTTGCCGCAATTGCATGGAGCAGTAAGCCCCGGATAACGCACATGACCAATCTCTCCCGCGAATCCGTGGCTGCCCCGAACGAGCTTGCCTTCGTTGACAATCCCTGCTCCCACCCCCGTACCAAGCGGCACGAAAACGAGGTGACTTACCTTGCGACCCGCACCGAATATGGCTTCTCCGAGAGCAGCTGTCCGTAAATCGTTTTCAAAAAAAAGCGGCAGCTCCACCAGCTTCGCGAGTGGTGTCCGCAAGTCTGCCTGGTGCAATTGAAAGTTGGGCGAGTGAACCGATATCCCATTTTCCGCATCAAAAGGACCGGGAAATCCGATCCCTACTGCCTCTATGTGAACGGGTGATTGAACCCGCAGCTCTTTAATCAAGGCAGCCATTCGCTTAATCAAGATGGGCAAGTTGTTATGAACCTTTGTCTCCTTGGCAGCCCGGAGGAGAATTCGCCCATTCTCGTCCATGACCGCCCCTTTCATTGTCGTGCCACCGACATCGAGGCCAATTACATGGCGCATGCTACTCCTCCCTTCTGAACCAGTTATTTTACTCGACTCGCTCCACATGCATCGGCTGACTTCTCAACCTCTGCACATCGTCGGGCGCGATCATGCCCGCTCCAAACGACCGTGTATTCGCCGCGCCGCATGCCATCCCCAGCCAAATCGCATCTGGCCAAGCCAAGCCTCGCAGCCTTCCGACAAGGACACCCGCAAGCATGGAATCCCCGCAGCCCACTGTATTTTTCACTTCGGTATCCGCTAACGGGATCGCGGAAATACGCCACGTCTCCTTGCCATCGCCAAACCACGCTCCCTCCTCCCCTAACGAGAGAAGGACTCGCTGGGCACCGCGCTCACGCAGCTCGCGTATCGCTCTGCAACGTGCCTCTTCGCTATCCAGCGAAAATCCGAGAATTGCTTCCGCTTCCGGTCGATTGGGCTTGATGAGCGTGGGCGTTGCCTTTATTCCTTCTAACAGTGCCTGACCACTCGTATCGAGTACGCATGCGGTTCCTTTCCCTGTGACACCTCGAATGAGTGCAGCGTATGTTTCGGCTGGAACGCCACCTGGCAGGCTTCCGGAAAAAACCATGTACTGTGCCTGACCCGCCAGCTCGATTAAACACGTCTGCAATCGACTGATCTCTTCTTCACTGGGCGCGGGACCTTGCTCAAGCACTTCTGTCACCGTTTTTTCCTGTTCGTCGAGAAAAGCGAGACACAGCCGGGATTCTCCGCTCGTTTCGATAAACGAGGAGGTAATCCCCTCGCGTTCGCAGCCTTCCACGATGAACCTCCCGTTGTGACCGGCGACAAAACCGCTTGCGACTACATCCTGCCCCAATGCTTTCGCTACACGCGCTACATTTATCCCTTTTCCGCCGGGCAAGCTCAGTACATCAGCCGTACGATGCAGCTCTCCCGAACGAAAATGCGAGAGTTGATACGTCTTATCGATGGCCGCGTTCAGTGTTACCGTTACGAGCATGCTATCTCACCTGCACAGTAACGAGCGGCTGCCCCATTTTTTGTTTGAACAAATTGATCACTTCTACAGGGGTGGGATCGACGCCGCGAATCAGAGCAGCATACAACGACACGAAGTCAGCCAAGTACACGATAGAAAACAAACGAGCCATTCGAGATACGCCGTGGGAATGAACCACCCTTACCCCACCAGCGCGCTCACGCAAAATGTCAGCACTGATCTCTACACGTTGGGTCGTCTTCTCGCTGTCCTCCTGATCGCGAATGAATGTAAAATGAACGCCCTTCAGCAGCGCAGACGGCGAATCCCACCCCACAGCCTCGTCGTGGTGAAGACTCGGAATGGCGTTCCAAAACGCCATCAGCTTGCTGTTTTCCCCTAGCTGGTTTTTCCACCGCCATGCAGGAGCATCGAAAAACGGTAGCGTTCCATACACCACAGGTATCAATCCATCCATCTCGATGGCGATTTGTTTAGCTTCATTTTTCTCGACCGGAGAGTCCGTTCCGTAGATGTGCTTCCACTCCTCGAACAGGGCAATCGTCTCCTCGACCTCCGCACGCTTGTCGGAAATCAGCCCGAGCTTCCTCAGAATGGCTAGAATCGGCAAGAAAATGTAGCCAAGCACGATCCGCGGCATCATTCCGCCCGGCACGAGCAAGCACGCATGATTGTGTTCACGAGCTATCTCCAATACTTTTCCGCCCGCCGTAATGACGGCGATCTGTGCTCCTTTGGCGACGGCTGCTTCGTAGCCGCTGACGACCTCTTCTGTATTTCCCGAGTGGCTGACGACGATGACGAGCGTCTTCGCATCTACAAAAGCCGGGATGGTGTAGCCTTGATTTAACTGGAGCGGCACTTGCAGCTCATCAAACAAATACGACTTGATCAAATTGACGCTCGCAGCCGAACCGCCACCAGTGCCAAGCACGACAATGTTTTCAATTTTAACAGAAATATTAGATACATCTAAACTATCAGATAATTTTAGGCCTGTTTTAAACTGTTCATCGTAGCTTTCCGTATCTTGCAGGGCAGAAATCGTGTCCAGTTCGCGCAACGCTTTGGCATCATTGAGGTTTATACGCATGTAAAATCGTCCCTTCCTATCTTTTTGGATTAACGTACATTCGCTTTTCCAACACAACCGCACATCTCCATCTTGGCGAGTGCGACTTCTTTGACCGCCTGCTTGGCCTGCTTCATATAGGTGCGCGGGTCGTTTTCCTGCGGGTTGTTGTCAAAAACGCCCTTGATCGCTTGCGAAAACGCGATACGCAGCTCTGTCGCTACGTTCATTTTTGCCATGCCGAGCTGAACCGCCCGCTTCACCTGCTCCTCGGGAATTCCCGAGCCGCCGTGCAACACAAGGGGTACAGAAACACGACGGGCAATCTCTTCGATGCGAGCAAAATCAATGCGCGGCTCCCCCTTGTATATCCCGTGAGCCGTACCAATGGCCGGAGCCAGCGTATCCACGCCAGTCAACTCGACAAATCTCTCGCACTCGATCGGGTCAGCAAGCGCAGCCTCTGCATCGTCGACGACGAGATCGTCCTCCACGCCCCCGACCTTACCGAGCTCTGCCTCCACATTGACGCCGCGCTCCCTAGCCAGCTCCACTACACGCCGCGTCATCTCTGCATTTTCCGCAAAAGGATGCATCGACGCATCGATCATGACCGATGTATAACCCGCTTCGATACATCGCATAATCAGCTCCTCTTCATGACAGTGATCCAAATGCAGGGCAATCGGCACCCGGGCCTCATCAGAGGCTACCCGGGCGATTGCTGCTACATACTCCGGTCCAAGATGCCGGACCGTTCCGACTGTGGTCTGTAAAATGAGTGGTGCGTTTGCTTCGCAGGCCGCCTCCACTACTGCTTGGAGCATTTCCATCGTGTGTACGTTGAATGCCCCTACACAATATCCCTGCTCCCTTGCTGTGCGCAGCATCTGTGTCGATGATACCAACGCCATATCGATCCCTCCTTTTCCTTTCTGATCTGGTAGTTTATCTGGTCACACCCTGCAAGCTCGCCAGCTCCAGGTTGATGCCCAGCTCCGCATACTTACTGACAAGATGCTGTGCCGCCGCATCCGTAATAATCCGATCGACATCGGACAACCCGGCGAACTTCGCCAAATGCGTCTCTCCGAACTTGCTGTGGTCGGCCAAAACGTAGACTTTTCTGGCGCGTTCCATCATGACTTGGTTGATTTGCGCTTCTGCCAGATTGAGCGTCGTCAGCCCATTTTCCGGATGAACCCCATCTGCCCCGATAAAGCATTTGAAGACCGAAAGTCCTCGCAAATTGTCCGCTGCGACAGAACCAACGAGCGCAAAGGATTTGTGGCGCATCTCTCCGCCGATCAAGATGACGTGATGCTTGCCTTGACTGTTCAGCTCCATCGCGATGTTGACCGCATTCGTCACGACCGTCAGATCATTCAAGCCGCGCAGCAGCTTGGCGAGCTCCATCATCGTTGTCCCTGCCCCGAGAATAACCGTATCGCCCGGCTGGATGTGCGTCAGCGCTTGATGGGCAATCGCTTGCTTCTCTTCGCTTCTCTCTTCTAGCTTTTCCGTGAAACTGCGCTCCAATGGCAAGAAATTCGTAATCGTCGCGCCTCCGTGAATGCGCGTCAACAATCCGTCGTTTTCGAGCTTAATCAAATCTTTTCGGATCGTTACTTCAGACACATCCAGCGCCAGACTCAATTGGCTGACGGTTACGCTCTGTTCTGCTTTCAATTGTTCGAGGATCTTGCTGTGCCGTTCCGCTGCCAGCATATGGCTTCACTTCCTTACGATCATAAATTATATAGTTTCGTTTTATTTCTAATTACCTTTCGTTTACTTTCACTTTGATCTTAGCATGAAAGAAAAATGAACGTCAAATATGTTCGTTGAATTTTCTAAAAAATAAAAAACCAGTCTTGTCCCGGTTGAATACCGAAACACACTGGTTGCTTCATGTTTATCTATGACAAGAGTCGAACCTCTCTATCATTCGGAATCAATGTAATGGTCGAGAATACGCTCGATATAATCCATCACCTCACGACTCATCCCATAAAGGGAGGGAGCCTCTCCATCACGAGGACGAATAAATTCCCAATATTTTAGAGACAGTTCTTCATCATCTGAAAACAGCTTGTCGCTAATCTCCATCACTTGGGCTGCAAGCCGACGGGAAGCCGGAGAATCGGCAGGCTCATTTATATGAGAGCCTATGTCATTCAGCAGCTTGGCCCATTCCAACGCCAACGGATCGTCATTCTTCAAGTCAGGAAGCTTACGTAATTCATCCTGCGTAAAATACCCGCTGCGATATTGCTCTCTGCTTAGCTTTTCCGGTGCATTCAGTTCTTTAATAAAACGCATGATTTCTTCGATATTGACATGGTCAGTTACTTCTAACGCGTATTGAACTGTTGTAAGCAGCGTTTCAATATATTGGAGATGCTCTTGTTTGGCATGTACTGCTTCAAGCTGTCTGGCAATGACCGTTTTCCATGCTTGTCCCTTGACGGTGGTCGCCGTTTCAACTGGTTGAGGCGGCGACGATTTTTCCATAATAGCCTGGATCTCCGACAGTCGAAATCCCATCTCTTTCAACACCGAAATTTCCTGCAGCTTCATGATGTCTTCTTCACAGTACATGCGATATCCGGACTTGGGGTCCCTCGAAGGGCACAGCAATCCCAACTGCTCATAGTAATGCAAAGTTTTTATCGTTACTCCGGTCCGTTTGGCTAATTGCCCTACGCTATACATAGTTGTAGCCTCCTGTTTTCCGCCAGCCGATGCTCCTTCTCCGTACGATACCTAGTGTGAGCAGTATAAGAATCCCAACAAGAAGCGTCATCACAAAGATGATAAATAGTTCTCCCGTACCCGGCACCATTTCTTCGTAGGTGAGGAAGCGCGCCTCCCGCTGAAGGACGATGAATCGGGTGGTGAACAGATAAGCCAGATGAAACCCAATAGAGGTCCACAAGCTGTCCGTCACAAGGCGCAGCAGTTGAAGAATGAATCCAAAGGTTAGCAATAAGATGATATAGTCGACTGAAATGGCGGCAGGCTCAAATCCTGTGAGATGGTGCAGTCCGGTTACAGCTACCGGTGCGAGCGTGAATAGGACAGGTTGGAGAAATAAAGTGGCGATATGGTTAAACCGCTCCCCCAACGCACTATACACCGCGCCGCGAAAGGAAAGCTCCTCCGGCAACGCTTCATAGAAAAAGGCGATCACTACATTCAACATTGCTGTTGACAGCAATTGCATCGAGAAATGAAATTCCTTTATGTGTATCCAAACTAACCATTCGGCAATAGCGAAGCCTGAACCAGAAAGGATAATAACCAGCCCCGCTCCAGTCATAAACTGGGGGACAGCTCGCCTTGCCGACGACAGTCCAATCGCATGAAACGATTTGCGCCCTGACTTCTTCAACAGCCAATAGAGCATCGGCACGACAATGGATGTGAGCAGGATCGCTTGCAAGCCGTGTACAAACAGTTGGGAGCCTCCCATGCGAGATACGGTCTGTCCAACCGCGGTAGCTGCGAACAAAGCAAATACGAAAATTCCCCAACTGGACAAAGCAACTGCCCACCACCTCATTCCCTTGTTCTTACTACTGATAGACCCTCTATTCAGTTCTGGTTGCATTCTGTATTCCTCCTATCCTTTTGTTAGATCCAGCATAATCCCTCCCCTTAAGGTAAGAGTCAACACTTTTGAGGCTTCATTTTTTGAAGGGCTGGACAAACAGGATAGTTATTGGAGGATACTCAGCTTTCGTACCGACTTTCCAGCATGAAATCAATAAACTTCTTATGCGCCCGTGAAAGCCACTTGTTTTTATGGTAGGCAATTTGCGCATAGAACAACAGCTCTTCTTCGCACGCTATCATTTTCACTTTTTGCTCATTCAACAAGGCTTCGACGCTAATATAGGGCATCAAGCTCACGCCTAGCCCGTTTGCCACGCTCTGCTTGATCGCTTCCATACTGGAGAATTCCAGGTGGTGCTTCGGCCTGATCTCCCTTTTTTCCAAGAAGCGTTGGAAAAACCGCCGCAGAGCACAATGCTCTCCACTGAAAATCATACATTCCTCGCCAGCGTCCTCTATTTTTTCAAACGAATGATCGCGTCCCCCGATAAAAACCAGCCGCTCGGTAGAGAACTGCTCCACGACCAGATTCGGATCATCGAGCTTTGGCTCCAGCGTGATCACGATATCCAATAGACCATCATGCAGCTTTTCCCGCAGTCGACTGCAGTCGTCCATTACAAATGAAATATTCACACCCGGGTAGCTCGCTCTGTACTTGGACAAAATGTCACCCAGCCGATAGATCGTAATCGTCTCCGAGGCCCCGATGCGTAACTCGCCTTGCAGCGATTGCTCATTCGCCGATATATCCTTGATCTTGGCATAAGAAACCAGCAGCTCCTCGACATACGTGTACAGCTCGCGGCCATAGGCGGTTAACTGAATTTTCTTTCCCAGTCGATCAAACAGAGGGACACCCATTCCTTCTTCCAGCTGCTGAATATGGGATGTAATCGTCGCCTGTGAATATTGTAGTGCTTGTGCCGCCTTCGTAAAGCTGTTGAAATCGACGACTGCCTTAAAGGTTTGAAACTGGCGAATCTCCATTCCCACTCCCCCTTGCCCACATGCTTTATTATTAGAAATTCTGAAGATCATCTTCAGAACTTTCATTTTTACTAATAACTAATGATAGCATATGATTCTTGGTAAGTACCGGTACGGCTTGAACGATTCGAACAGAGGAGCTGATTTTCGATGAAAAAAGTGTGCTTGTTATTACCGAATGGCTTTGAGGCAGTAGAGGCTAGCGTATTTACAGATGTAATCGGCTGGAACAAGGAAGAGGGCGACGGGACAACGGAGCTGGTGACGGTGGGAACGCGCAAAGAGTTGAAATGCACGTGGAATTTTACCGTGATCCCTGAAATGGTGATCGACGATGCGGATGTAAATGACTTCGATGCACTGGCATTGCCTGGCGGTTTTGAGCATGCGGGGTTTTATGAAGATGCTTATCGCGAGGACGTTCTCGCTTTCATACGTGAATTTGAAAAGCAAGGCAAAATGATTGCCTCCATCTGCGTAGGTGCTCTGCCCCTCGGGAAAAGCGGGATTTTGCAAGGACGAAACGCAACGACCTACAACCTGAATAACCAACTGAGACAAAAGCAGCTGGCAGCGATGGGTGCCCATGTCATCCCCGACCAATCCATCGTCATCGACAACAATATTATCACCTCGTACAACCCTTCGACCGCTTTTGATGTGGCATTCACCTTGCTAGAGTCGCTGACATCCCGCGAAAACACCGACAATGTGAAGCGCTTGATGGGGTTTCTTGTATAATAAAACCGGCATTTTGCCCAGTGCTCTTGGGTAAAATGCCGGTTTCTTTCTGCTATTTAACGAACAAGCTCGCCAGCGCTCACTGTGTCTAAATGAATGAGAATATCAAATGCTTGCCCAAGCGAAGTTGTTATAGAGTTTGGTTTGCTTGGATCAGCAGAACCGAATCCAATCAAAAACGGCCGTTCTTCCTCTAACCATTTTTGGGTGAGACCTGTAGCATTCCGTAAATCAACAAAGTATTGATCCTTTGAGACTTGATCCAGAGTATGATTGAATGTTTTTGGATCATTCGATTCAATGGTAGCTGGAACAATTTTATTTTCAATGTTAAACGCGTTATAATCGCCTTTCCCGAATGAAGTTCCAATCGTTACATATTCCTTTCCATAATGCTCCAGTAAATACTGACCGGCGAGCTTCGGGTATACCTCTTTCAACATATTGTTCTTTGCGATGTGCCCATTGTGACCCCATACGATTGTTTTTCCCAGCTGTTCATGAGCCCACTTCGCATTCTCAAACATCGCTATATCATGCTTCAAAAATAAATCAGATGGATTCTCCGAGACGTTGAAATACATGCCAGTAAATTGCTCAATGACCTTGGCGTGTTGCTTAATCCTTGCGAACTCCTTGGATTGGCCGTTCAGACTGCTTTTGTTTTGTTCCAATATTTCCGTGATTTCTTTCGCTTGCTCCTGATGTTTTTTCTGAATGGCCTGTGGCAAAGCTGAATAGGTTTCCAGGTCCTTCGTAACTTCGGCAAGTTCCTTCATTTTATTATTCACACGGGGCAGCAGGTCAGGCTTGTATTTTTTTATATACTGTCTGATCTCATCGTATACATTTTCGCTGACATTTTGTACATCCATTCCGACCACCCGCAGTTTCGTTTCGTTCTCGGGATCGGCATTGTACTCACGCATCCATTCCAGCATGTCTACGATTTCTTTTGTTTGAAATATAGGCATTAGGAATTTACTCGGATTCCCTTCTCCTGTGAGAACGTAATGATCAAGTTTCAATGCGTTGCCCCAGTTTTCTTCTAATACAAGGGTGGTAAAGCCCATTTCCATGACGAGAAATTCAACAAACCGGTGTTTCATCGTATAAATTTCACGACTTCCATGATTTGCCTCACCTAAACCTACGATTGAAGCAGAACCGATCATTTGGCGCAGCGGTTCAATATCTTTAAGATCAGTCCCAGGCTCAGCGCTATTCAATTGAAAAGAGTTCAGCTCTAACCATTCTTTTGGACTTAGATTTTCTGCCTTCTTCCCTTGTTGTTCGCTGTCCATCTCGGTTAATGGAGCTGTATTCGTGCATCCTGTTATGAGTAGTAGACCACAAATCGATACCGCGACGATGCTACTTCTGTAAAAGTTCATTTCTCTTTCCTCCTAAAAGCTTCGTTGGCGCAAAGTATCGCATGGGCACTGCCTGTACAACAAGTAGCGTTTTGTCATAAGTTTGAGACGCCCTGTTACCAACGGTTTCCCCCTGCCCCATATGACAATTTGTCATCAAAAAAAGCACCGGATCTTGAAGATCGGTACTTTTGAAATAGCATTTCCAATGTCATATGCTGCAATCGGGGATAAGAATAAGCCATCCATCACACCCTACTGGCAAAAGGAGTGGTGAATCATGGAGAAAAAGCAAGGATCTGCCGAGCACGAGCCCACAGTAGCACCAAGCATGAACGGTCATGATCCTTTGGAAGAAAAGGCGACACAAGAAGAAGTGGAAAAAGGGGATTACACACAGGTAACGCGGCTGTTCCTAGATCGAACGCCGGAAGAGTAAAGACGGGATTTTCTCCCGTCTTTTTGTCATCTATAGGATACTCTCGTTTCTCGCCAGTTCAATTGCTTCTTCCCGGTTGCTGACTCCGAGCTTTGAGTAAAGGGTGGAACAGTAATTCCGTACCGTTCCCTCCGATAAATACAGTTTGGTGGCAATCGATTTGTAGCGAAGCCCATCCGATAAAAGCTGTAAAATCTCCCTTTCCCGTTTCGTCAATCCATATGGATCATTCGGGCTGAACTTCTCTAACTGCTCACGTTGGCGCTTCATCTCTTCGAATACGCGCGTAGCGATCGACTGATCAAGCCACGTTCCCCCGCTATAGATGAGCTTCATCGCTTCCATCATCTCTTTTGGACGAGTAGACTTCAGCATATATCCTTCCGCCCCATGCTCCAATGCTGTTGCTGCCTGTACCGAATCCTCAAACGTTGTCATGACCACAACCTTCATGTTCGGCCAGCGTTGTTTCATTTGAAGGAAGGTCTCCAGTCCGTTCATCCCTTGCATGTGCACGTCCATTAACACGATATCCGGCTGGTGTCGCTCACACTGTTCTAATGCTTTTTGCCCATCACTAGCTGTACCAACAACGATAAAGTTGTCCTGCTGGCTTAAGATTTGCTGTAAGCTGTCGGCAACCATCACCTGATCATCAACAATAAGCAGTCGGATACTTCCCTGTCCAGCTTCTACCTGTATGGGAATATTACAAATGACAACGGTTCCTTGCCCCGATTGTGAATGAACGGACAGCGTACCCTGCTGTTGCTCAAGCCGTTCCCTCATTACCTTTAGTCCTAAGCCGAATTCGATAGATTCTATTCCGTTGCCATTATCTTCGATTTGTAAACGGAGCTGCTGACTTTCGAAATACAGATCAACAGCTATCACACTTGCTTGTCCGTGACGAACCGCATTTGTGAGCGATTCTTGCAGGCAACGATATAGACAAAGGCTCATTTTTTGCATAACGAGCGTCTCAATGCCGATCACACGGAAGTTGACCGTTACACCGGTTGACCTCATAAACTCTTCCGTAAGTTCCAATAGCGCCTCACTTACCGACTGGTTGAATCGAGCATGAGCATGAGAGAGCTGATGCAAATGCTTTCTGATATCATCCAGGCTGCCTTGTGCTATGGAGACAAGTTTATCGACTCGTTCGATCTGTGAATCAGGAACCGAGGATCGGAGCGACTCAACGCCAACAATTAGCGAGGTTAACGAATGTCCAATCGTGTCATGCAACTCATGTGACAGCCGATTACGTTCCTCGATCAGTGTCAGCTCCTCGATTTGCTTAATATGCTGCTCCAATAATTGCTTCTGTTCTTGAATGATGCGGCCTTGCTTATGAGACTCAATTAATATGCTAAAGGCCATACCGATCGCAAAACCAAAGCTGCAACTAAACATGAACTCATACGGGGGATGATTGGTAATCAACCCGTTCAAAGCCGGAAAAATAATCCCACTAGAGATTCCTGTCCACATATACGTTCTGCGACTACTGGCCACACCAATAATGATCACCAATAAAACGAAAGACCAAATCAATCCAGGCGCTACATAGGCCACAAATAGATAAAAAAAGCCTGTCATTACGACTTCGACTGCCAGATACCAATTTTCTTTTCTATATTGAACGATCAATGGAATGGCATAAACCAAAAGGGCAATAAGGATGATGACTCCGAACGGAACGACGATCATTGCCGGATACATAACATCAGCCATGACGATGATGCCTAGCCAAATCGTTCGCAAGGCAAAAATCACCCAATTGTACCAGAACCATTTTTTTATCATAGATAACATTTGTCATGTACTCCTGCTCGTTTGAATGGTAAGGAATTTCCCGAATGTTTCTGACTCATCATGCCTCACCAATTCCTGATCCGTCAAGCAAAATGCGCCGTGTCATATAGCCTTTATGACATTCTATCATGCCGCAAATATGATGGGTTGGCATGATGTCATCCATAGATAGCACGGTTTTGTCACTATGTGATTTTACAGCCCTGAGAATAAGGTGGATGTGTAAAGACAACACATATCAACTTACAGGAGCGATGAGAAATGAAACCATTCCCTATGCAAAAAGGAGCGTCCCTTACGTTATCTGCCTTATTGATAGGAACGCTGATACTTCCTACTTACGGTTGTGCGGAAGCAGGTTTGGACCAGGCAATCACGCAACAAAAGGAAACCGATCATGCCAAAACAAAAGAAGCGATTGATAAAGCTGCTGCCAGCGAAAACATTCCAGGTGTCATCTTTGCAGTAAAGAAAGGAACCGATTTCTGGTCGTATGCTTCCGGCGAAGCGAATATAGAAAGTAAGAAACCGATGGAAGCTGACTTTTCATTTCGAATCGGGAGTATAACGAAATCGTTCGTCGGTGTAGTGACCCTGCAACTAGCTGAGGAAAAGAAGCTAAGCCTCGATGACTCGTTGGAAAAATGGCTGCCAGGTGTCGTCCAAGGAAACGGATATGACGGTAACAAAATTACGATTCGTCAGTTATTAAATCATTCGAGTGGAGTGGCAGACTACTTAGATGATGAACTCAAGGAAAGTTTAATCCAGAACTCCACTCAAACGTTTACAGCAGAACAACTCATTTCTCGCGCATTAAAGCATACACCGACCACGGGTGGCTATTCGAATACGAATACAGTGCTGATGAAACTCGTTATCCAAAAGGTCACAGGAGAAACGGTTGCCGAACAAATCAGGAAACGAATTATTGAGCCGCTTCAACTAAAAGAAACGTTTTTCCCGGATCACTCACAATCCATTCCGAAAAACAGTCCGAATGGATACTTTAACAATGCCGGTACATTAATGGATATAACTGACCTTAACCCTTCGTTTGCAGACGCAGCAGGGGCTATGATCTCGACTACGAAAGATTTAACAACGTTCTTTAGCGCTTTATTGAGCGGAAAATTGTTAACACCTGAGATGCAGAAAGAAATGTTAACCACTGTTTCTAATCCACACGGGAAATTCGGACTCGGTATTCAGGAAGTAACATTGCCGAATGGCACTACCATATGGGGTCATCAAGGCGGCATTCCTGGATTCACCAACTTCGCCGGTGGAACAAAAGACGGCGAGCACGTGATCGCGATGAGTATCAATGCATTAGGAGATACTGTTTCTCATATGGAGAACATCCAGATGACTGAATTCTCGGGACAAGCCAAGCAACCATCCACCCCGGATCAAGCAGCTCAAAAACATGGGGAAGAAATGAAGGACTTCATTGATCAGAAAGCAAAAGTCGAGGGAGTCCCTGGAATCATTGCTGCTGGGTTAAGAGACGGAGAATACTGGTCTTATGCAGCGGGTGTAGCCAACCTCGATCATAAAAATCCGATGGAGCCAGACTTTACTTTCCGTATTGGCAGTGTCACAAAGGCGTTTGTTGCTACCCTTGTCTTACAGTTGGCTCAGGAGAAAAAGCTGAATCTGGATGACTCGGTAGAAAAATGGCTCCCAGGTGTGGTAAAGGGCAATGGATATGACGGCAACAAAATCACGATTCGTATGTTATTGAACCAAACGAGCGGGATTGCAAGCTATACGAATACAGACATGCGATACGCTACCTCATTCCCTCAATATACCGTTAGTGACCTTGTACGTATGGGACTGGCTAAGCCGCCAGTATTTCAACCAGGGGCAGGCTTTGACTATTCGAATACAAATACCGTGCTAGCTGGTCTTGTTATTCAAAAGGTGACAGGAGAAACGTACGATGTGCAGATGAAGAAACGGATCCTCGACCCGCTTCAGATGACAAATACATCCTTTAGTGGTAGTAATCCAAAAATCCCGGGCCAGCATGCCACAGGCTATAGCCTGAATCGGGAAGGGAAACTGTTTGATTTCACAGAGTATAATCCTTCATTCGCGAATGCTGCGGGAGAAATGATTTCGACAGGGAAAGATTTGACCACCTTTTTTAGTGCACTTTTGAGTGGGAAATTATTAAATGACGAGATGATGAAGCAGATGACAACAGGTGTGGAATCGCCTTTTGGCAAATATGGACTGGGAATTTATGAGGTGACACTGCCGAACGGAAAGACCTATTGGGCTCATGGAGGCGGCATTCATGGGTTTGAAACGTTAGCGGGTGGTACCTTAGGCGGGAAGGATATTTTGGTGACAAACATCAATGCGGTAGGTCCAGAACCTGTCGTCGCTAATCAAGCCATGTTCGAAAAGGAATTTAACCGTTAAGTTAAAAAGGAAAAATGATAGAAGGCTTTTGCCTTGGGAACTCCAAGAGCAATAAGCCTTTTTCCTTTTCAATTATTTTCTATAAATTTATTTATGGATGTGCTATTAAAACATAATTTGTTTTATCGATAAATCGACCTTAGAATAGCAACTGTACCCCCCATCAAAAAATACAGGAGGCAATATAGATGGCAAAACAAATCTTGATGGTAGTCACCAATCATACAGACATGCAGGAAGGCAAAAAGACAGGAATCTGGCTGTCCGAGTTTGCGGAGGCATATCTGGCCTTCGAAAACAAAGGCTATGAGATCACCGTAGCAAGCCCATTGGGCGGAGTAGGTCCGATTGACCCTGGCAGCGTGGACGACCAAACACCGCAAGAAATCTTGGACGCCGCCAAGCATCTGGAAAACACCAAAAAGCTGGATGACGTAACAGCAGACGGCTTCGAGGCTATTTTCCTCCCAGGTGGTCATGGCACGATGTTTGACCTGCCAGATAACCAAAAGCTCCAGCAATTACTGCGAGATTTTTACGAAGCAGGAAAGATCGTAGCGGCTGTTTGCCACGGTCCTGCTGGTCTCGTGGGTGCGACCTTGTCAAATGGTCAGCCGCTGGTCGCAGGCAAGCGCGTGAATGCTTTCACAGACAGGGAAGAAGCAGCGACAGGCTTGGGGTCCTACCTGCCTTTCCTGCTGGAGAGCAAAATTCGTGATCTCGGTGCCATTTTTGTGGCAGCACCAAACTGGAGCACCCATGTAGAAGTCGACGGCAACCTCATTACTGGGCAAAATCCCCAGTCTACACTCGCTGTCACAGAAGCAATAATAAGCAAATTAGGTGAATAATACAGTTAAGGCTGATAGACCAAACACCTATCAGCCTTTTCCTTACCAGAAAGGAGGGCTACTCACTACCATGGCAACAGAGAATATGACCCGTCACTATGAACAGGCACAGGCCACTCGCAAAGGTTCGACTCTCGCCTTGTACGCTCTGACACTCGGAGCATTTGCGATCGGGATGACAGAGTTCATCATTATGGGGCTGCTTTCCGAGGTAGCCACCAGTCTGAACGTTTCTATCCCGTTGGCTGGATTCCTGATTACCGGATATGCATTGGGTGTCGCTATTGGCGCTCCCATCATTACGATGGCTACCCATAGAATGCCGCGCAAGGCACTTTTGCTGTTTCTTATGATTTTATTTATCGCGGGAAATGCACTAGCCGCTCTCTCTCCGAACTATACGGTTTTGATGCTGGCTCGCATCCTGGCTGCTCTTACACACGGGTCGTTCTTCGGTGTAGGTTCGGTCATTGCCGCTGAGCTGGTTCCCAAGGAAAAACGCGCAGGTGCCATCGCGATCATGTTTACCGGACTGACGCTAGCCAATATTTTGGGTGTACCGATCGGAACGTTTTTGGGGCAAGCGTATGGGTGGCGCTCTACCTTCTGGGCGATCACGATAATTGGGATCATTGCGTTGATCGGAATCGTTATGCTCGTTCCGAAGGTCGCCAACTTAACATCCAGTCTGCGGCAAGAGCTCGGGGTGCTCAAACGCCCAGCGGTTCATATCGCGCTTTTGATGACCGTATTCGGATTTGGTGGCGTATTTACTGCGTTTACGTACATTTCGCCAATCCTGGTGGATATCACGGGCTTCTCCCCCAGCTCTGTTTCGTACATCCTTGTCTTGTTCGGCGTAGGGATTACGATCGGGAATATTTACGGAGGAAAATTGGCAGACCGCAAGCTGTTTCCTTCCTTGCTCGGGATACTTGTCGTACTGGCGCTCGTTCTCGCTGTGTTCAGCTTTACGGATCAAAATAAGCTCCTCACCTTGATAACCGTATTCCTTTTGGGGATTGCCGCATTTGGTACAGTCCCTGGCTTGCAGCTCCACATGCTGAACACGGCCAAGGAAGCACCTACGCTCGCCTCGACACTGAACATCGCCGCCTTCAATCTAGGAAATGCGCTTGGTGCCTACATTGGGGGCGTTGTTATCGATCTTAACTTTGCAGGTGGTCTCTCTGCCGTTCCTTGGGTCGCTTCGCTCGTGACGGTCATCGGAATTTTGTTTACGATATGGGGAGCGCAGCACCAGAAACGTCACAGGTAAGAAAGGATAGCCAACATGGTGGACTTTGAATGGTACCGAAGCTTTATCAGCATCTATAAGCATAGCTCCGTATCGGAGGCTGCCAGAACGAGAATGATGACCCAGCCAGCCATGAGCCAGCATCTGGCCTCCCTGGAAGCAGAGGTGGGTGAGCCATTATTTACTCGAGCTCCCCGCAAAATGATTCCTACCGAGAGAGGCAAAGCACTCTATACACAGGTGGTTCCGCTCATCGAAGCTTTGGAAGAAACCACGCAGACCCTCAAGACGAACGCGGCCACAGCTCTGCCCGTCATTCGAATCGGGTCGGCGCATGAGTTTTTCCGTGAGAAGCTAGCTCCGCACATCGGAAGCTTCCAAATGCGCGTCATCGCCTATCTCGGTGTCGCTTCCAAGACACTCGAATTCCTGCTGGAGGAAAAAGTAGACCTCATCGTCATGTCGCAAAAGCTTTCCGCCCCAGGCGTCGAATATATTCCGTACATGCAAGAGGAATTTGCTTTGGTGGCACCTCCCGATTACAGGGAACCAACGTTTGACGACAAGGAGTCTTTTGAATCGTGGTTATGCTCCCAGCCATGGATCAGCTATGATTTGGATTTGCCGATCATCCGCCGTTTTTGGCGCGAGCATTTCCAAAAGCGTCCACAAACGCATCCGACACACGTTGTACCGGATTTGCACAGTGTGCTGAAGGCGATCGAGCATGGCGCTGGCATCAGCCTGTTGCCCACATTCATGCTGGATGATCATTTGTCCAGAAACAAAGTAAAGATTATGTACCCGTCCTTTACTGTTTTTAATGATTTGTACTTGGCATATCATATGAAGAACCGGAATTTGCCCCTCTTGAAAGCATTAATTGAAACGATGAAGAAGACGGTTGAAAACAACAATAGATAAAGATAATGCCGCTTCTAATAATGGAGCGGCACATTCTTGCAAACAGTTTAAAGTTTTAACATCTCGTTTATCCAGGATCTAAAATTTTCTTGCATATTTGGATATGTTCCATCAATATTTTTCCTCAATGTCACCCACTGTAAATGCTGAGGGAGATTGCATATTTTTAATCTGAGATCATTCAACTCTCCCGTATAATCTTCTAATATAAGCAACCGTTCACCATCTAACGTTTCCTTTCCATATGCTTCATATTTTATTTCATTGATTACTGCAGTTGTATGCCAGTGTTTGTATGTGCACCAACGGAAGTTCCCTGGTAGCCCTTTTAATTTCAAATTCAATTCTTCTATGTCTTCTTTTCTTACATAAGACCCAATTATTTCAGCATCTAATTCAATTCTTGGATCGAACTCTTTACAATCAATGGTAAGCTCATAATCTGCATTTTCTTCAGTATGATAGTGAAATAGGATATCTCTCAAGTTGTTTAAGGCAATTTCTTTGCCAAAGTATACTCCTGATTTTTTCTCCATAAATGATCCCCTATTTCATAAATAGTGTGCATTACTTTTTTAATCCGTACCCCACTTAGGCAAAGTTCCATTCCGAGTAATTGTATATATCTCATAGTGTTCTTCCATATCAGGATCAGAATCCGTCTTTTTATGGTAGTGGAAGTCTAGATGCGTTTTCCCCCGTAGTTCTCTTTTTCTAATATCAAACCTAAAAATATCTCTTCCTCTATCATCATAAAGAGTAAATACTTCTTCTCCTTGTTTTATTCTCCCATTAGAATTTTCGGGACCAGAATAGTCAATTTTTCCATTACGCTCATCATATACAGCCTCTGCAGCATTGCTAATTTCATCCCAAACTCTATCTTCAAATTCATCCCAAATCTCACGCATGATTTTTTTTCCAAATTTAGATTTTACAAATCCCTTTAATGCGAGCGCCACAACTGGCCAAAGTAACGGAAGAGCGAGGGCTTCTACCTTATCTCCCGAACTATATTGAATGGTTTCGCTTCTTGGTTCATTTATGTTTTCACTCCCATATTTTAATACAACTGAGGTGATACTCGGCAAAATTGTAGGAGAAAGCTCGTTAGCATTAATCTCTTCTTCAATATCTTCTCTAATCTGATCAACCAGTGAGTATAATTTTTCACTTTTCTTTTCTTCATTCTTTATTTCTAATACAGATTCTAACTCTTCCTTTAGATCATCGTTTATGGTTGATTGATTCATAAACAACTCTCTATATTCTTGATCCTCCTGTAAAGCAAATAAGATGTATTCCAAATGAGTAAATACAAATTCAGTTGAGTAGCGCAACTCGTCTTCACTTAAATTAAGTTCAACGTCTGCATCTTCTAAGTATTTACTATTAATCATTTGTTTTAAAACTTCGCTATCTATTTTGGCGATTTTATTAATTTGTGTATTTGCAGATGCTGTTGATAGTAATACTGTGTTAAATAATAAAGCAAAAGCTAACACTATTGCTGTGGTATGTCTAAGTTTAAGCAGCAGCGCTTTCATACTATCCCTCCGTAGATAAGTTTTAGCTAACATTTGAATATGCAAGAATTACAAGAAAATAGATCACCCTTTCATTCGAGTTAATTAAATAATTTGTATACAATTACAAAATATCACACTTTAAATTGTAAATAAATACCAAATGATCGACACAACATCATAACTTGGATATATAAATGGGTGTGGAAGAAAAACGCTTGCTTCTTTATCAATTGAGTAGTAAAGTGATAATAAGCTCAGCGAAGGGAGGCAAACTAACATGCGTAATAACACCATAGGTTCATTAATCTGGTTACGCTTGATGCGGTTTACCACCCAAAGCAACCATCTGTCAAATGAGTTTCTCAAACGCTTCGATTTAACAACAGCGCAATTCGATGTCCTGATGCAAATTAGCATCTACCAGCCTCTCACCCAGTCGGAGTTAGCTGAGAAGGTAACCGTTACACAAGGTGGTATATCTCGGATGCTCGTAAGACTTGAAAAAGAGGGCTACATTGTACGCAAGCAGGATTGGAAAACGAAAACGATCAGCTTAACCGAAAAAGGGGAAGCCGTACTGGAACAAGCCTTTCCTGAACAGCTAGCGTTTCAGTCATCTTTCTTCGATGAGGTACTAAGTGAAGAAGAACAAAAAACGCTTTACTCCCTAATGACACGCGTTCATAAGAATAGCCAAAAAAAAGAATTACCGCCTGTGTAATTTTTTTTGAACAATCACTTGATTAGTCAAGTTAAACAAGGAGGAACTACCATGTACACCATTCCAGGCCATCACCATGTATCTATGTTAACTAAACATGCTCCATCGAATAATCACTTTTACCAAAACTTATTGGGACTGCGCAGAGTGAAGAAAACCGTCAACCAGGACGATCCGTCGATGTATCACCTGTTCTACGGAGATTTGACAGGCAGCGCCGGAACCGAGTTGTCATTTTTTGAAATGCCGATGGTAGGAAAAACCGTACGCGGCACGAACGCCATTACTCGAATCGGCTTGCTCGTTCCGTCACTGGAGAGCTTGACCTTTTGGAAGAAGCGCTTTGAGCAACTGAATGTTCACCATGGCGACATTACCAAGTACACAGGCCGCGATGCTTTGCATTTTGAAGACCCGGAAGGCCTGCGACTGATCCTGATTAATAACAACGGCGAAGGAGTTCCATCGAATTGGGCTCCATGGGACGAATCCGTGGTCGAAGAAAAGCATCGCATTTTGGGAATCGGCACGGTTGAGATTACCGTCCGCTCCTTGGACAAATTAGCCAGTCTGTTGACAGACACATTCGGTTATACCGAAGTATCGCGCTCGGAACATGAAGCCATTTATCAATCCGTCCCAGGGAAATCCTTCGGTGAAATTGTCATCAAGCAAGAAGAGGGGGCCCCTGAAAAACCGGGTCGAGGAAGTGTTCATCACTTGGCAATTCGCGTGAAAAACGATGAAGAGCTGCAATACTGGGATGACGCCGTTCGAAAACGCGGTTTCCGCTCAACAGGGATCGTGGATCGATTTTATTTCAAAAGCTTGTATTTCCGTGAGTCAAACGGCATTTTGTTCGAAATCGCAACAGACGGTCCTGGCTTCACAGTAGATTCCACCGTCGAGGAGCTCGGAAAAGCTTTGGACTTACCTCCATTCCTCGAAGAACGCCGTGCAGAAATTGAAGCGAAATTGACACCTATAGACTAAAAGGAGTGAATCAACATGGAGCAATATCGTATCGATACCAAAAAGGGGCTTGAATTCGGTTTGTATTCCATTGGCGACCATGTCCCGAATCCACACACCGGGTCCAAGATTTCTTCTGAACAGCGCATCAAGGAATTAATTGAAGCAAGTAAGCTGGCAGATGAAGCAGGGCTTGATGTATTCGCTGTCGGCGAAAGCCACCAGACGTATTTTACGACACAAGCACATACCGTCATTCTGGGAGCGATCGCACAAGCTACGAAAAACATTAAAATCGCTAGCTCCGCCACTGTATTAAGCACCTCTGATCCGGTCCGCGTGTACGAGGATTTCGCTACCTTGGATCTGATCTCCAATGGCCGGGCAGAAATTGTTGCCGGACGCGGTTCCCGAGTAGGAGCATATAGCCTCCTCGGCTACGATGTGCGCGACTATGAGGAATTGTTTGAAGAGAAAATGGACCTTCTTCTCAAGCTAAATAACGAGGATCGCGTGACCTGGGAAGGGCAGTTCCGTGCACCGCTACAAAACGCTACGATCCTGCCGCAGCCTTTACAAGGACGTCTTCCCATCTGGCGTGCAGTAGGGGGACCACCCGCAAGCGCGATTAAAGCTGGTCAAGCTGGCGTGCCTATGATGCTGACCACACTCGGAGGTCCAGCCATCAACTTCAAAGGTTCCGTCGATGCTTACCGGGAGGCTGCGAAGCAAAATGGTTTTGACCCAGCGACTCTGCCGGTAGCGACAACGAGTTTGTTTTATACAGCCGACAAAACTTCGGATGCGCTTCGCGAGTTCTATCCGCATCTAAATGGTGGGTTTATCGCATTGCGTGGCGGTGGTTACCCGAAGCAACAGTTTGCACAGTCTGTCGATTATCGTGATGCGTTAATGGTAGGCAGCCCTGACGTCATCATCGAAAAAATGCTTTACCAATACGAAATGTACGGACAACAACGCTTCATGGCGCAAATCGACTTTGGCGGCGTACCTTTTGATAAAATTGCGAAAAACATTGAACTGATCGCAACGAAAATCTTGCCTGAAGTGAAAAAGCATACAACCAAATCGTAACAAAAAGCCTATGAAAAGCGTCGTCTTCAGTGCCAGTTATCTCAAATTAGAGATACCCGATGCAATGCAGCTCTGTTGTTAATACGGCCCTCAGACCAAAGGCCTCCAAGACGCGGATCTTCTTCTCACAGGGAAAGAAGGTCTGTGTCTTTTTTATTTTTCCATGATAGTTAAAATTATCCTAAGTAGATTATAATCATGAAACAACAGATGAATCACACGTAAAAGGTGGCGTGACGACTTGTGAATATTTGGAGGATACTGGACATTGATCCTACCGAAGATATTTCGACGATTAAAAAAGCCTATGCGAAAAAGCTAAAGCTGCATCACCCGGAAGATGATCCTGAGGGCTACCAACAACTGCGAGAAGCATACGATCTGGCCATTAAAATGGCGAAGCAGGGGCAGAGAAAACCAAAGGCAGAAGTGACATCCATAGCCGATGCAGAACCCCCTGTACAAACGGAAGAGGATACCCCCATCCTCACTGTTCAGCGTCGGCTGTCCTTTCAACATATTGACGCCGTACCAGATCGAAATGATTCAGTTGAACAGATAGACACCTTCACAGAAGAGGATACTCCCATTCTCACTGTTCAACGTCGGCTGTCCTTTCAACATATTGACGCCGCGCCAGATCGCAATAATCCGGTTGAACAGGTAGATACTTTCATGGAAGAGGATACTCCCATTCTCACTGTTCAGCGTCGGCTGTCCTTTCAACATATTGACGCCGCACCAGATCACAATGATCGAGTTGAACAAATAGATACTTTCATGGAAGAAGATACTCCTATTCTTACTGTTCAACGTCGGCTGTCCTTTCAACATATTGACACCGCACCAGATCGCAATGATCCAATTGGACTGATAGACACTTTCATGGAGCAAGTAAAAGCTTTGTACGACGATTTCCCTTCCAGAATCAATCCTGAAAATTGGACAAAGCTGCTCCGTTCTGACTTAGTGTGGAACATACATCTGAGAAGAATCGCCAGTGATCGCCTGTTTCACTTTCTGCACGAGCACCACCATTTGCCTAAAAGCGTCTGGTTAATACTAGAGGATGGCTTTCAATGGCGGGAGCTTATTCAAGAGGCTTTTAATATGGACAAGCACTCGAAAAATTTTTGCCAATACTATCTGAAGCAGCTAGACGAGCCAGGATTGCGTTTTGATACTTTGCTTGCGGCGCCCCATCTCGATCGTGATATATTTTTGTCTTACCGCGATGCGGCTTATCAAGCCTTGAAAGAAAATCAACTGGAGCAAGCAAGCAACTCACTTAACGCGGCTATTACCTTATTTGCCGATGACCCCGAATTGCTTCGCCTTCAGGGAGAGTATTGCCTGCGAATCGGTGACACGGATGGTGCACTCGACGCTTATTCCCGAATCATCAGCATTCAGCCAGACGATATCGACAGCTACCTGGCTCGAGCCTACATATGGTACCACGAACAACATGTCACCGAGGCTCAGAAGGAATGCGAGTACATCTTGTCTAAACTCCCAAACCATCAGGAAGCACTTAGCCTGCTCGGAAAGTGTCAGCTGAAGCTGGGTAATGAAGCTCAGGCAAAAGTCACATTTGAACAACTGCTCGCAGCCAGTCCACACGATTACGAGGCGCTCATTTTGCTCACCCAGATTCGTGGAAACATGCTGAAACAAGTCAAGAAGCTGCCAGCCAAAGAAAGAAAGCATGCCTTGCAGCAATTGACTGTGGAGCTGGGAGAACGGAAAGGCTTGAATAAACAAATAAAGCCAGCCATTCATTTTCAAGTAGCTGTAGCCACGGTGACCCTTGCTCTCATCATGCTTTTTCAATCTCTTCTATACAACGCATATGTAGATCATACGAAATCCACTGCCATTCCTAATGTAGAGGCTCATCAGAATGAGCTGGTTAAATTATCATCGCCAGAGGCTTTGAAACAGATTGGACCCAACCAATTCGTTCAAGCCAAGCTAACGAATCTCCGTAGTCTGAACATCTATCAATATACGAAAACAGATAAAGACGGAAATAGCTACACGACATACGAAAATTATTTGACGTTTAACGAAACCGGAGACATAGGAAAAATTACTCCTTCAGGCTTCGTAGAAATCGGCTACTTGGGCGATACACCCATCCTCGTCATTACGAAGCATAGTACGATCGAAATTGAAAAAACCGGAATCTTAGAATTTGAAATGGGCCAGGTAATGGATATACCGCCTAAGGTACTGACGGACACAAAGAAAATGTTACAGGATTTGGAACTGACTCCTTTGTTCGATTTCAACAAGCTTAATCAGAATCAAATGATTGAGGTAAAGTATTTGACGATCCCAACGATCCCGAGTCCGAGCCCGCCGTTGGAGATCTATTTCTATGGGCTGATTCTTTTGGTCTTGTGTCGTTTCTTCTTTGGGTCACTGTACAATCTGTATATCATCACTCGAGTCTATTAACAAGGAGTGAACTTTTTCATACATGTTCACATTCAAGCGTAAAAAGGAAAAACAATTTCACTTCTTTACCTGCATTATGCATTCAGCTATTGGGATTGGGGCAGATACGGCCTACATCGAAATAAAAGATAACTATAGAAAACGGGGAATAAGAGACGCAGCGAGTCAGAAAGAGAGACTATCATGGATGCTAAAAGAAGGCGAGCGGAAAGAATTTGCCCGGCTTCACCATTTCTTATCAGCGTTATCAGAGTCAGGACGCGTGGAATATATCAACTCTCTGGAACCAGATCGGGATCGCGTCGGCAAGGCAAAGATCGTTCATTACTATCTGCGAAGACTCCCAGATGAAGGTATTGCCGCCTATGATTATGCCTGGGTCTCCTACTTGAGTGGTACGAGATGGGAAGGCGGCTATATCAGCAAAGAGGAAGCTCGGCAGTTTAAGTTAGAGGCTGTGAGACAAGCGCAGCAAGCTTATAACAGCTGGAGCGAGTTTATCACAGGGTATATCGCCGGCTATCAGTTTATGACTGCGCAAACATCGCTGGATCACCTGCGCCAAAATGATTGGAATTTTTCACGTTCCTTTGTTTCCAAACACTGCATGCTATCGAAATCTAACTGGCATACCGACTTTTCAAATCTTAGCTAATAAATAAAGCTCTCCCCATTTTGGGTGAAGAGCTTTTTCACTGCTGCTACTTCGTATTATGTTACAATTATTGTAAGAAATTCGAAACCGTAGGAAGCGAGTTGAGCTTATGAAAAAGAAAGTCGTCCTGGCCGGTGGCACTGGCTTTATCGGCAAGTATCTGGCAGACAAATTCAATCAACTTGGCTACGAAGTAACGATTATCGCAAGAACTTCCCCTCATATAACGTGGGACAATCACGCGAAAATCGTGGAAGCTTTGGAAGATTCCGAGCTGCTTATCAACCTGGCAGGCAAATCCGTCAACTGTCGTTATCATGATAAAAACAAAGAAGAAATTCTGAAATCTCGGACAGAGACCACTCACATACTCGGCAATGCTGTTTTGGCTTGCAAAAACCCGCCTTCGCTCTGGCTCAATTCCAGCACAGCCACCATCTATAGGCATGCGGAGGATCGTCCCATGACGGAAGCAGGAGGGGAGATTGGAACAGGCTTTTCTGTTGACGTCGCCAAGCAATGGGAAGCTGCCTTCTTTTCCTTTGATTTGCCGAATACGAGACAAGTAGCCTTACGTATGGCGATCGTGCTGGGGGAAAACGGCGGGGTTATCGATCCATACAAAAATCTCGTTCGCTTTGGACTCGGGGGTGTACAAGGGTCTGGGAACCAGCGTTTTAGCTGGATTCATGTCGAAGATATCTTTCAGATCATTCTCTTTTTGAAAGAGCGAACGGACCTAAGCGGCGTATTCAATTGTTCTTCTCCCCATCCCGTCACAAACCGTGAATTCATGCAGCATTTTCGCAGCGTGATGAATCGGAGCTTCGGACTGCCTTCTCCCAAATGGATGCTGGAAATGGGGGCCATGATGATCGGAACGGAAACAGAGCTGGTGTTAAAAAGCCGCTGGGTCATTCCAGAAAGGCTTGAGCGTGAAGGGTACCAGTTTCGTTTTGCCCATATTGATAAGACGCTACAGGATATCGTGAAATGACCGACAAGCCTTCCAGGAACTATGTTCTCCATGCAAAAAGCAAGCAATTTTACTGGGCAGGGGATGGGCAGCTTTCCATTAAAACATTTCGTAATGGAAGGGCACATTACAAGACGAGCAAAGGCTTTTTTGCTGTAGAAGAGGGCAGGTATCTCTTGCTGAACGAAGGGGAGTATACCATTTCCATCGAGGAAGATGAGGATGTGGAATCGTTTTGTATTTTCTTCAGGCATGGTTTTGGCGAGGAGATTTTAAGCACGTTTGTAGATTCAACCGACAGACTTCTCAGTGATCCATATAAGGAAATGGCTTCGATCGGTTTTTTTGAAAAAACCTATCATACGAGCCATACGCTTGCTTCTCAGTTAGCGATTTTGAAAGAACGTCTCACCTTCCTTGATCGGGACTCCATCGGTTATGAAGAACAATTTCACCAGATTATGCGGACCATATTGCTTGGACACTTTGATGTAAGAAAAGAAATGGATGCTTTGCACGCCCTTCGACAATCGACCCGCGAAGAACTGTATCGAAGAACCAGTACCGCCCACGATTATATACGAGCTTTTTATGATCAACCTATCAGGCTCGATGAGATTGCAAAGATTGCTTCTCTATCCCCCAACCATTTGTTGCGAGCGTACGCCCAAGTGTATGGAAAAACACCCCACCAGCATATCTCGGAATACCGAATACAACGAGCCAAGCAACTGTTAGCCAAGCTGGACTTCAGTATGACAGACATCGCCTTTGAGCTGGGATTCAGTAACCCCGTTTCCTTTAGCAAAATGTTTAAGCAACATGTCGGGATTTCCCCTCTGTCATTCAGAAAAAAAGTGATTCTGGATAAGAAATAATCAATGGATTCGTCTATGCTGAGGAGGATACGTGAACAAATGGGGGATTTAATCATGAACACGAACCTGATTCAAAAAGTAGAGCAAATCGGCATCCCTGTAAAAAATCTGGAAATAGCCGTACATTTTTACAAAGAGCAGCTAGGGCTCCCTCTTTTGTTTCAGACAGGCAATATGGCATTCTTTGAATGTAACGGACTTCGCCTCATACTGAGCCTGCCAGAAAAAAAGCAATTTGCACACGCCAGCTCCGTCATTTACTTTCACGTGGATGATATTCAAACCGCTTTTAAAGAATTAAAAAGTAGGAACGTAACGTTTATCGACGAGCCACATCTCGTAGCCAAAATGGGGCAAACGGAAACGTGGATGACCTTCTTTAAAGACACAGAATGGAATACGCATGCCTTCGTGAGTGAAGTACAAGGAGAGACTGTTTCATTTTGAAGTTTATTGACTCCCCCTGATTACATATATTTACATAACTTTACATTAAAGGAATTTAAGTTAATAAAGTTAAATGATTTGGTAAAATGGTAATAGACAACATGAACTATTCCACTCGGACAACAGCAGAGTGATTACGCCAGCAGACAGCAGGGGTCTTGCAGTCCTTCGAAGTAAATCATGCTACGTACAGCAGATTTTCATGAGTCTCTCGCTGGTTAAACACACATCTATAAAAGGAGGAAAACCTATGAATTACGAAATTTCTCAGTGTTAAAAATAATAACAGATCCTCTCACAATTTAGTGTGCAGGAAGAGTCATCATTTTAGTAATTGAGACGTGCCAGTTTAAATCTGGTGCGTTTATTTTTTTGTTAATAAAACAGAACGTATGATCTTGTTTTTTTCAAACATTAAGTCAATTAGAAGGTCGGTGAGCATTTGACAAAAGAGGAATGTAGAAAAATTCTACGACGTATTGCTTGGAACCTGAACTATAGAGAAAGAAAGAGGTTACGTAATGAATGCCCGATATTAGTTGATTTTGGTAAGCAACAATGGAAGGTCGAACACAGCGACAGTCTTTATGTTGAAGAGTTGTTAGGACAATTGCCTAGTGTAAAGGAAAGATATGTCATCCGGAAGGTTATCTTGGAAGGTCTCACAGCAAAAGAAGTCGGAAAAGAATTAAACATGGGAGAAAGAGGCGTAAATCAATGCAAAAGTCGGGGCCTAAAGAAGCTGCACAAATATCTAACCACACATTTAGTTTAATGGTTGAGCAGGCAAGAAGTGGAAATAACGAAGCGTTACTCAAGGTCTTGGAAGAAATGGAACCTGAAATTAACAACTTAGCAAGCTTTCTTAAACTTTCAAAGGAAGAGGGGATTCAGGAGATTACGATGCAGTTTATTGAGAAACTCAGGGGATGAAAAATCTTTAAATATTTTTTGTGAACCGTTCCGTTTTACCTCTGATTTTTTCCTAGATAGATGAAAGCAACAATGACCGGTCAAATACTGTTGCTTATCAAAATCACTTAAAAGGGGAATGTATGATAATGGCAAAACGAGTAACTCACTATGTACCAGGAACAAACATCACCTTCACAATGAAGCCAGGAAGCGTTCATATTGACAATGACTCTTATCTTCGAACTGTGCTAAATAATGAGGTTATGACGGCAAAAGAAATCGCAAGAGAGATTAAAGATATTTACTATGATGTATATGGTGAAAATCTTGATATTTCTACGAAATCCCTTGCTATTGAAATTTTAGGTCACGTATATCCAGGTGAATTTGCCAAGTTTATCAAGAAGGAATTCGATCTTCCTAACTGGATTACGAAGCAAATCGATAAAGTGGTTCGTCGAACAGAGGTAATTGATTGCGGAGAGGATAATAAGGGAAGCGAAGACGATAATCGAGCATTTTGGGATTTTCTTGCCAAACTTTTTGATACATTAAGTTCTGTGGTGACGGTTCCATTTCCGGGATTGTAAGCAAACTCAAGAACGTTCACTCCAATTTGGAGTGAACGTTCTTTGAGTTTAGCGAACTTTTAAGGTGATTTTGATAATCGTCTGGCATTTAAAGATGAAGTTATAACAATTAACATACTGCCAACAAATCCAGCAATAGTAATTATTGTATTGTATTCATGGTAGCTTTTAATTAAAGATTGAACCATGGAAAAGCCCCAAAGAAAAGAAGGGATAACAAGAAAATAAACCAGTCTAGTGTTAGAAGTAAATTTAACATAGATCAGCGCGACAATTGTGGAGATAAACAATGTTAGAATCATATATTGCATTTCATCTGAAGAAATAGACATTGGCATATCACTTGAAAGTAGCATCTTATAGAGCCAAAGTATACCGAACCAGATAGCAATGATGCCGTTAACACAGAATATTAATAGTCCTTTCATCATTTTCCCTCCTGATAAAGACATGTTGTAGGAACGTAAGTTTTTTGTAACCAATTAGGCAACCACCTAGTTGTTATGACGGAACAAAACGGAAAAAGTTTCAAATAAATGTAAATAAAAACCATAATGAAACAAACTTACTTTCTTTGTACAATTTCCACTGTTCATTCCATTACACTTCAATAACAAAGCAAATGCTATTTCTCAATATACTCATGATAGGATCTTACATGAAACCAGTAGCACTTATTTCATCAGTCACTATTTCTTTACCCTTTCACCGTAGCAATCGGCGCCACTTCGGCCACAATCTCAGCCATCCCATGATCCACATGCGACTGAATTACCGGAGTAATATCTTTATAGGCATACGGCGCCTCTTTTTTCAGCTCTTCTTCCCATTTCTTCAAAATATCGCTCCGTCCGCGCAAATCCGCCCGCTTCGGGTCAATCGGGTTGATCACGCGGAAGTTAGCAAGAAACTCGCGAAACCGGTCATCGTCCACTTTCACAGCATCGCCGCGAGAAAGTGCACGACCTGCGCCATGGCTTGCACTAAACAAGCTATCCCGATTGCCGAGCCCTGCCAAAATAAAGCTGTGCGAGCCCATGGAACCAGGGATAAACACAGGTTCGCCCGTATACTGAAACGGCGTGCCCATCATTTGCTCAGCCGATTTCGCCGTACACGACCCTTTTCGATGCAAAAATCCACCCACCTGCTCCAGCTGCTCTTCCCACAAATAATTATGAGGCGCATCGTACAACAGCCTGTGTTCAAAATCACCCAATACATCGGAAATCGATTTGTACATCATCAGCCCCAGCATCAAGCGATTGGCAAATGCAAAGTTCGCCGCATTGTGCAGGAGACTCCAGAACATTTTCCACTGCGGTTCGAAACGCTCCGAAAGAGGCAGTGGATACATGCCGTTATCCGGATGCTTCAAGGAAGTCGGGTACATCTTTTTCAGCATCTCCTTAATCCATGCACCGCTGTGATAACCAATGGAAACAGAGCCGGTATGAATCATGAGAACGACTTGCCCTTCTTTCAGCCCCCATTGACTGGCGATAGAGCCCTGATGCACTTTTTTGACCACCTGAATCTCAAAAAAATGATTCCCTCCGCCAAGTGAACCGATTTGTGCATCCCGGGAAAGCTCGGCAGGACCGAGAAAGTCATCGAGGCCAATCGTCGATTCTGCGATAAAGGACCCCATTTTATTGACATGGTTTAAATCCAGCTCCTGCTGCTTCTCGTTGTAATAACGCCAAATTCCCTCGCCATTCGCTTCCTTGTGGCTGTCCAGTATGCCGATCAGGCCTTCCTTGAACATTTTCTCGCGCATCTGCCGCGTCATCGGAATATTGCGGCCCCCTTCGAAAAAAACATGGCGCACATTCCGTTCAATGGCATCCAGATTTGTGCGAATCTGTTCCTCGTGCAAATCCGTGACATACAGACGCATCCCGCAGTTAATGTCGTTGCCAATCGCTTGCGGCAGTACAAACCCACGTGTAAACAGCGTCGTGCCTACAGGGATGCCGCTTCCTTTATGAAAATCGGGCGTAATGGCTACTTCCAAAACCCCTGTATTGGGATCGTCAAAATAATCGGGTGAATGCTTTTGCAGCGTTGCAATTGTTTCATTCACCTCTAAAAGTCGATGAAGCTCCTCCACCGCATTGTTTTCTACTTTTACTTCCGGATTGATGAAATATTTAATGGGTGTGTTGCTCAATAGAAGACCACCTTTATTCGTTTTATAGGAACGTACGTTCTTTGTTTGTCAATAGAAAAAGCCGCTTTCATGCTGATTTCGTCCTTCCTGGATGAAAATACGCAGCATAGAATCGCAGCTTTTACGCTTGGGAGCTATTGTGTTATCACAAGGGCGTTATCAGTAGCCTATGGGAAACGGAGATGGCTCACTCTTACACAACGCAATCGCGTAAAAGGCATACCTATGGAGTTGGATTTTATCGCTACATGGTTTTGTTTCATGCTTGGTTACGTATGCGAACATGTTGGAATCCTCCTCCTTTCGTTTCTTGCTCATGATCTTATCATTGGATAAAATTTACTGTCAAGCCCCCGAATTATCGAGGGCCCGAGTGATCTTTCCCTTTTACATCGAGTCAAACTCGCCTTCCATAAACTTGATCAGGTACACCTCCGGCTGCGCAAAAAATTCCGTAAAGCTGCACAAGTCCGCATACTCCTTATGCTCCTCATCGTAGCAGCCGATGCTCCCTTTTTTCTTTGGATTCCACACAAGATGCAGATGGGAGTAGTTGTCGATTTCGGCAGACAAACGCAGCAGCTTTTGCCGTCCGATTTTCATCTCAATCGTATCGGTCAATGTGAAAAAGTCGATATACGCGATGTCATACTCATTGTCCGCCAGCTCAAGACGCAGCTCTTCTCCGGTAAGAAAACCAATCAGTTCTTCGGTCAGTTTATATTTTTGCAGCTCGTACTTTTTGTTCTCCACATCATGCAGCTCGGCAGGTTCCAGCGATTTCAAATAAGCAGCCAACTCCGTATCTTTATTGCTGACCGCGATGGTATAAGGGCGCTCTCCACCCTTTTCCGCAACCATAATGTCCGCACCGCGTTCAACCAAATACTTGACCATAGCGGCATTCCCCATGCGCGTGGCAACTGTTAATGGGGTCGCTTGATACGGATACACCATATTCGGTTTGTTATAATTGATGTCTACCCCATGATCAAGCAAGTAGGCCGTGGTCGTAAGGTCATGATCCGACACGGCTTCACGCAATACATCGCCGCCATGCAGTCTTATATCCAGTCCCAGCTCTTGAATAAGCGGGATGTTCTTTTTGTTGCCATAGTAAGCCTCCGAATAAGCGCCTGAGCGCACCTGATTGACCATGTCCAGCTTGGCGCCTTGCGCTACAACATAACGAACGAGCTCTTCCGTGCAATAGCGTACGGCCATCAAAAAAGCTGGATTATTTTTGACATTCAAATTAACGCCATGCTCTACCAGCAGCTTAACAACTTCTAGCTTCTCTGATAAAATCGCCAGCTCCAACGGGCTTAGGGTCGTATATTTGCTAAGCACGATGCCCTTTTCTATATCCCATCCGGCCGCAATCGCATCTTGTAAAGCCGGGATATTTCCTTGATAAATATGCATCGCGATTTCTGGCAGCTCTTCGAAACTCCCGATATCTTTCAACTTGATCATCGATTACCCTCTCCTGACTTATGTCTTATGAAAAATATAGAAAATGATTTGGCAAAAAACAACAAATAATTACCTTATTCTTCTTCATTCGATTGAAAATACAGTTAATTTTGTCTATTTTTGACGAATTTGCTCGATAAATAGTTTTTTGCCAATAAAAGGAGTAATTTTACGAGAAGAGAAATACTTATGCAAATCGTCTTATACATAATTTTTAAGGAGAGTGGACTGATGAAGAAGATGCGTACTCTCGCTTCTCTTACGCTTGCAGCATCACTCATGCTGAGTGGCCTTCCTTACAATGCACTGGCAGCGGCGGAGTTTAGCGAACAGGATTGGGAAAAAGTAAACGAGTTTACCAACGCGGAAGTAGAGATTGGCTCCGAAATCTCGAAAATCTCCCCCCTGCTGAACACCAGTTCCAGCAAAAACGTCAGTGTCATTATTGAGCTGCAAAGTGAACCTTCGATCACAGCTAAACATAATGAAGGTTCAGAATCTTCCGTTAGATCATTGCGAGCAAAAGTAGAGGAGGAGCAAGAATCCTTCCTCGATGAAGCAAAAGACAACAAGGTCAAACTGAAGGTAAAGCGCAAGTTTGAACATGTATTCAATGGGATGGAAGCAACGGTGTCAGCCGACGAGTTGGAAGAGCTGGCTGAACTGCCACAGGTAAAGCGCATTTATCAAAATACGTATTATGAGCTTCCCGAAATTGATGCTGTCAGCGAGAAAGCATCGTCCACCAAATGGGATCAAGCCCCTCTCCAACAAATTGGCGTTCTCGACATGTGGAAGGAAGGTCTGACTGGGAAAGGGTTGAAGGTCGGCGTCATCGATACCGGTGTCGATTACAAGCACCCTGATCTCAAGGATGCTTATAAAGGCGGATATGACTCCTTCGACAATGACAAGGACCCTTATGAAGAAGCACCAATCCCTGTGGAGGATGACCGCGATGGAAAAGGATATGAAGGCTCCAGCCATGGAACTCACGTATCCGGCACCATCGTAGGACGCGCCAAAAACAGGACCTCAGATGTGCAGGTAAAAGGGGTTGCCTACGGTGCAGACCTTTACGTCTACCGTGTATTGGGCCGAGGAGGCGGAAGCTCCGCTCAGGTCATCGACGGTATCGAAAAAGCGGTAAAGGACGGCATGGATGTTATTAACCTGTCGCTTGGCGCCGCTATGGAGAAGAACTCTGACTCCCCAGATGCCATCGCTGTAAATAATGCGGTACTGTCTGGTGTGATCACGGTTGTATCCGGTGGGAACTCCGCCGACGATGAACGCGGCAGACATTATTACACCGCGGGATCACCTTCTGGTGCGAGGCTGCCGATCACAGTTGCAGCCGTAGACTCTCCTACCGTGCAATATGACAGCTCAGCAACCTCGTCCTTCGGAGCCAATTACGAATTCCCTGTGATGGCATGGCAGGTGAGAAAGGATAACTTCGCCTCCATCATCGGAACCAAACCGCTGCCAGTCGTCTACGCCAACCTCGGCTCGCGCAGCGATTTTGAAAAGGCAAATGTAAAAGGCAAAGTCGCTCTTGTTTCCCGCGGTACTCTCGGCTTCACGGAAAAAATCGAAAACGCCCGAAAAGCTGGTGCTGTCGCTATCGTGGTCTTTAACGGTAACGACGCCGATGGCGATGGCGTAGCTGATCTGGATATCCGTGATCGCGAGGGCTATGTCAACACGATCCTGGGTGACCAGATCGAAGCGATCCCTACCTTTGACATGAAGGGTCTGGAAGGCCGTACGCTGGCAAAAGAGCTGCTGGCTGACCCTGAAAAAGCGAAAACACTGACGTTTACGTTCTCAGGAAACTACCCAAGCACAAATGATCCGGGTGACCGCATTGCCAGCTTTAGCTCGCGCGGTCCAATCATGGGCGACGATTACAGCATCAAGCCGAATCTGGCTGCGCCAGGTGTAGCCGTTCTGTCCAGCTATCCATCTTGGAGCAAGCTGATCCCTAACGCCAAGTACGACAAGGCATACGCCCGTCTAAACGGTACAAGCATGGCGGCTCCCCACGTTTCCGGTCTTGCCCTGCTGTTGAAACAGGCACATCCGGATTGGACACCTGCCGATATCAAGGCAGCGCTCGCGAACACCTCAAAGCCGCTCTATAGCCCAGACGGCACACTTTACGATGTGTACTCCCAAGGTGCAGGCCGCGTAAACGGCTACGCCGCATCGAAAACACCTGCTGTTCTGACAACGGTAGAGCAGCTCACTATTTTGGGCGAAGATTTTGAGCCGAAGACCATTCCGTATTATGCAGATAACGTTTCCTTTGGCTTGCTGAAGGCTGGCAGCAATACCGTCACGAAAACTCTCCAGCTGAAAAACCTGTCCAAGAAGGATGTTTCGTACGATGCAAAAGTGATCATGCATCCGTCCGTCACAACAGATCCGTACAAGCCGGACTCCAAAACGCCAGATGTAGATGATATCAATGTGGAAATCTCTGATGATTCCATCTCCGCTAAAAAAGGCGATGAGACCACATTTGAGCTCAGCCTGACTGTTGACTCCGATGCAAAAGACGGCGTGTATGAAGGCGAAGTCCTGCTGAAAGGCGAGAAAGGCAACCCTGACCTGCGCCTGCCGTTTGCTGTACACGTGGGAGAAAAGCGTGAGGATACCAACTTCGGTTTCGACAACCTGAAGCTGTCCGATACGACAATCACCCCTGATGGTGATGGCAATGAGGATTCGTTCACACTCGAAGCCGAGCTGCAAGCCACAGACGTGAACCAGATCTCTGTTGAGGCATGGGACATGGACGATAAATACGTCGGTACGCTCGCATCTGTGTTCAACAATTACGCGCTGATTGCGCCAGGCCCTATCAGCTTCTCTAATCTCGATGGTACTTACTACGATGGTAGCCAAGTAGCGAAGAAGCTCGATCCAGGCAAATACAAGCTGAAGCTCGTCGGTCGAAGCGTTGACCAAAGCAAACCGAAGGGTGAACAGATTGTAAAAGAATACGAGGCTTGGAAATCCTTCATGATTAAGGCATCTGATAAAAACGCAGTCTTGTCCAAGGTAGTGGAAGAAGCCGAGGAGCAATTCGAGTTTGAGGTTGCTAACACTACAGAGCTGGAACAGCCAGTGCTTTCCCTGCCGGAGGAGAGCGATGAAGTGACTTATCAGGTGACAAAGAGCTCTGATGAGGCGTTTATCGACGATGAGGGGATTTTGAAGGAGCTGCCTGCCGAAGGGGAAGAGACCGTTACGCTGTATGTGACGATTACTTCTAAGGAAGATGAGTCGGTTACACGAACAGTGAAGGTGGATGTGACGTTAGAGGCGGTAGTCGAGTAGTTTGGTATGAGATTTTTTAGATGAATGAAGGCTCCGCCACACATCATGGCGGAGCCTTATCATTTTGCCAACTATACCGGCCATTACAGCTTGTTCAAAATTTCCTCTTTGATAAAAGCTCTGATCTCTTCGCCACTCTCCAGAGTGAGGACGTGTTGTGCTGTGTCCTGTAGCGACTTGTAATCCAGCTTTCTCAGCAAATGGCGGGCCCGAAGAACGGAAGTTGCACTCATGCTGAATTCATCCAGTCCCAACCCGAGCAGAATCGGGATCGCCAATTCCTCCCCGGCCATTTCTCCGCACATGCCTACCCATTTGCCTTCCTGATGGGCCGCCTTGATTACCTGATTCACCAGCCGTAAAATGGCGGGATGGTACGGATCGTACAAGTAGGCGACCTGCTCGTTCATTCTGTCCGCTGCCATCACATACTGAATCAAATCATTGGTTCCGATGCTGAAGAAATCGGCTTCCTTGGCGAGCTGGTCTGCGATCATCGCAGCTGCTGGCACCTCGATCATGATTCCTACTTCCAAATGATCGTTAAACAAAATGCTTTGGTTGCGCAGCTCTGCCCTCACTTCGTCCAGGATCTGGTTCGCTCGGCGCAGCTCGGCTATAGTGGCGATCATTGGATACATGATCTTGATATTGCCGTATATACTTGCCCGAAGCAAAGCGCGTAACTGCGTCTTAAACAGTTCCACGCGATCCAGGCAAAGCCGGATGGCTCGATAGCCTAGAAACGGATTCAATTCTTTCGGCAGATCGAGGTAGGAAAGCTCCTTGTCCCCGCCGATGTCCAATGTTCGAATGACAACTGGTCGATCCTTGCCCATGTTCTCTGCAACTGCTTTGTAAGCCGCAAACTGCTCTTCTTCCGTGGGGAACTGCTCCCGCCCCATATAAAGAAATTCGGTACGAAACAGTCCGATCCCCTCGGCGCCGTTTTCAACGGCCTGCACGGCGTCCTGCGGATTCCCGATGTTGGCTGCCAATTCCACGCGGTGCCCATCTGCGGTAACACTTTCTTCATGAACCAGACGAGCCCAATCCTCTTTTTGTTTCCAGTAAGCCTGCTGTTTGGCTTCATAGACTGCGACGACAGCTTCGTCCGGTCGAATGTGTACCTCGCCCTCAAGTCCGTCGACGATGACCAGATCCCCGGTTTGCAGCTGCTCTGTAATGTCTGACATGCCTACCACCGCCGGGATTTCCATGGTGCGTGCCATGATGGCGGAGTGAGACGTGCGGCCGCCTATATTCGTTGCAAATCCTTTTACCTTTTCCCTGTCCAACTGTGCCGTATCGGATGGCGTCAGATCGTGTACAATCAGCACCACAGGCTCTGCGTAATCGGCTTGCAACTGATCGTTTATGCCGAGCAGATTCTTTAGCAGGCGCTGGCTGACATCGCGCAAATCCGCCGCCCGCTCCCGCATGTACTCGTCGTCCATGCTTTCAAAAATGGCGACAAAGCTGTCACGAACCTCCTCCAGAGCTGCTTCCGCATTCACTCTTTCGCTTCCCAACTTCTCCTCAATGGCACCAATAAACTCCGGGTCCTGCAAAAAAAGCTGGTGGGCTTCAAAGATTCTCGCTTCTTCTTCGCCCATCTCGTGGCGGACCTTCTTCTTGACCTGCTCGAGCTCTATATCTGCCGCTCTCACACTTTCCTGAAATCGCGCAAGCTCTGCGGCCACCTCATCTTGGTCAAGAATGCGTCGTTCATATTGAACCATCTCTTCCTTTTGTACAACAGCTCGTCCAATCACGATTCCGGGAGCTGCAGCGATCCCTTTTTGCAGCATTACAATCGCTCCTTATCGAAGCCGCACCCCCTGTTGTCCAGAGGGGGCTTCCTGTCATGTTACCCGTGAACGGACATGAGCAATTTGCCAAGCTCCTCCATTGCTTGCTCTGCCTGTTCTCCAGTGATTTCAAGGGTGATTTGCTCCCCCATCTTCGCACCCAGTGTCATCAAGCCCATGATGCTTTTGCCATTGATCTTTTTCGTGCCCTTGATCACGTTTACCTCACAAGGAAACGAAGTAGCCTTTTGTACGAATAACGTTGCCGGACGGGCGTGCAGTCCAGTCGGATTTTGAATGGTGAAAGTATTGGTCAACATCTGGTTCCAGCTCCTTTTACTCTACCGCATCTTTTTTCAGAACTTTTAGCATGAGTGCCGTAACGATTGTTCCGGCAAGAATGGAAACAAGGTAAAGCGGCCAGTTGCCGATTACCGGCAAAACGAATATTCCGCCATGAGGGGCAGGCAATGTGCATCCAAACAGCATCGACAACCCGCCAGCTACGGCAGAGCCAACTACGAGCGAAGGAATGACGCGTGTCGGATCAGCCGCGGCAAACGGGATCGCCCCCTCAGTAATGAAGGTTGCCCCCAGGACATAAGCCGTTTTGCCCGCCTGCCGCTCTTCCATGGTAAATTTCTTCTTGAACAGCGTAGTCGCCAAAGCGATTCCGAGCGGCGGAGTCATCCCGGCTGCCATAATCGCTGCGTGAGGGGTGAAGTTGCCCTCGGCAATCATTGCAATCCCAAACGTAAAGGCTGCTTTGTTGACAGGGCCACCCATATCAAAGGCCATCATTGCACCCAAGATCACACCTAGGATAACCGCGTTACCAGTGCCCATGTTTTTCAGCCAGTCACCCAGCGCCGCATTGGCCGCGGCAACCGGTTCAGATACGACATACACCATGACAAAGCCTGTAAGCAAAATCCCAAGCAGCGGATACAACAGCATCGGCTTGATGCCTTCTAACGATTCGGGCAATCCAGCCAACACTTTTTTCAATCCGACCACAATATATCCGGCCAGGAACCCTGCGATGATTCCTCCGAGGAAGCCCGAGCCGGAAGTAGCCGCCAGCAAGCCTCCCACCATACCGGGAGCAAAACCAGGGCGATCAGCGATGCTCTTGGCGATAAACCCGGCCAATACCGGGATCATCAGCTTGAACGCAGTCCCTCCGCCGATGTCCATCAGGACTTTGGCCAGCGGATGGAAGGACGGATCGTTTGGATCAACTGCCTTGATCCCAAACATAAAGCTCAGCGCAATGATAATCCCGCCGCCTACGACAAACGGAAGCATGTTGGACACGCCGTTCATCAGGTGCTTGTAAAAAGCGGGCTGCTTCGCTTTTTTCTCCGCCTTTGCTTCTTGGACATGGTCCTGAAAGCTAGCCCCGCCTCCGCGGTAGATGCTTCCCTTTTGCTCTACTGCGCGCTGAAGCAGCTCTTCGGTATTGCGTATCCCTTCCGCAACCGGCACTTCAATGACGATCTTGCCAGCAAAGCGTTCCATCTCCACCTGCTTGTCAGCAGCCACAATCACCGCTGTCGCTTCCTCAATATCCTGCGAAGAAAGCTTGTTTTTCACACCGCCGGAACCGTTTGTCTCTACCTTGATGGCAATCCCCAGCTCTGCAGCTTTTTTCTTCAGTGCATCGGCCGCCATGTACGTATGGGCGATCCCGGTCGGGCAAGCGGTTACTGCGACTACTTTTGTCACCTGTTTCTCTGAGGTCTCTTGTCTATTCTGTTGCTCTTCTTGTTCCTTGTTCTCTACAACGCTTTCATTTTCGCCCTGGATTTCTTTTTCTTTGCGCGTGATTATCTCCAGCACCTGTTCCTTCGTCTCGGCCCTCGTCAGCTCCTGACGAAAGGCTTCGTCCATGAGCATCTGAGAAAGCAACGCCAGTGTTTCGAGATGGGCCTGGTTGGCGTTCTCAGTAGCCGCAATCATGAAGAAAAGATGTGCTTTTTGGTTATCCAACGAGTCAAAATCAACGCCCTCTTTAGAAAAGCCGTATGCAATGCTGGGAGTTTTGACTGCTGCTGTCTTGGCATGTGGGATGGCGATTCCTTCTCCAATTCCGGTGGAGCCTTGTGCCTCCCGCGCGAGAATGGCCTGCTTCATCTCTTCCCTGCTGTTGAGCCGTCCAGCCTCGTCCAATTTTTCAATCAACTCATCCAATACTGCTTCCTTGGTGGAAGCAGACAGAGGGAATAGAATCGTGTCAGCTTTTAACAAATCGGCAATGCGAATCTCGTTATTCATCGTTGAACCCCCTTTATCAAATGGCGGTTATTGTGATTTCCGGAAGAAATGCTTGTATCTTCTCATGTGTGCAGAAGCCTTCTGAGAGAGCAGTCATACTCCCCGCTGCTACAGCAAAACGAAACGCGGCTTCCGTATCCATTCCCTGCCTATAGCCATAAAGGAAACCGGCAACCATCGAGTCTCCGGCACCGATCGAATTGACTGGTTTGCGCTGTGGAATCTGGGCGACATAGGCCGCATGCCGATTGACAAATACGGCACCCTGACCAGCCATCGACACGATGACGTTCTGTGCGCCTATTTGCAAAGACTTACGCGCCAAATCGATCGCCTCTGCTGGTGTGGCAATCGTCACCCCAAACAGTTCCCCCAACTCATGATGATTGGGCTTGATGAGAAACGGCTCTTCCGACAAACCGGTTTCAAGCGCTTTCCCTTTTGCATCGAGGAAGATACGGACGCCCTTGCCACGCAGCCGCTTCATGATCGTCTGATACATATCAGACGGCAAGCTTTTCGGCACGCTTCCCGCGAGTACCAGATAATCGCCGCCCTGCAAGCTGTCGATCTGTTGCATCAGCCTTTGGAGCGCTTCTTCCGGGATGTCCGGTGAGACTCCGCTGATATCCGTTTCGGTCTGCGCCTTTATTTTTAAATTGATTCTGGAATCCTGTCCGATTTGGATCAAGTCATGAGAGATGCCGGCTTGCTCGATTTGCTGTTGAATAAACGCTCCCGTAAACCCACCGACAAACCCCAGCGCCGTGCTGTTTTCCCCGAGTATGCGGAGAACCTTTGATACATTTATGCCTTTTCCACCTGCGACCTTCCACTCTTTTTGCGCCTGATGAATGGTTCCTTGCGACAGAGCAGTGATCCACAAGTGGTAGTCAATCGATGGGTTCAGGGTTACTGTGTAAATCATGCTTTCACCACTTTAAGAGTTGATAGTCTGCCGTAAACTTGTTGTTCCTCTTCGCTCAAACCGTCATCCGTGATTACCGTGATGCCTTGCAGGTCTCCCACTTTGGCAAAGGTGACCCTGGAAAACTTGTCAGAGTCGGCCAAGACAAATCGCTCGTCAGAAAACTGCAAGGCCAGCTGCTTGACGTATGCCTCATCCGGGTCAGGTGTGGTCAGACCGTGATGCTGGTCAATGCCGTTGGTCCCGAGAAAGCATTTGTCGAATCGGTATTGGCTGAGCGCAGTGATCGCATCACGCCCCACCATCGACAGTGTAGCCGCTTTCAATTCTCCGCCCAGCAGGATCGTCCTGATGTTTCGCTTGATAAGCTGAAGGGCAATGTCCACCCCGTTGGTAACGACCATGATGTTGTCGTAAGGTAAATAGGGCAGCATCTGATACGTCGTGGTTCCCGCATCGATGAAAATCGAGTCGTGTGGTTTTATCAAGCTGGCGGCATATTTGGCGATCGCCAATTTCTCCCGCTCATGTTTGACCGATTTTTCCAGAACCGTCGGCTCTTCGATTTTGCTCTGTAGCACAGACGCCCCGCCATGCACGCGTTTAAGCAAGCGCTGTTCTTCCAATTCGCTTAAATCTCGCCGGATCGTCGATTCCGATGCCCCAGTCGCTTCCACAAGCTCATGAATGCGCACAATATCTTTTTCTTTCACTAAAGCTACTATCAGTTGATGACGTTCAGGGGTTAGCATTGTATCCTCCCTTCTCCTAGTTGCACCAGGATTGATTATGATTATACATCCAAATTCAATCAAAAACAATCATTAATAGTCATAATCGGTCAGAGATCGTTCACTCCTTCGGAAAACAGACAAAGCCACCCCAAATCATCGGAGTGGCTTCCATATGAATCTACGCATGAACTTAGCTTGCCGATTGAACGCGGCCCTGACTTACTCTGCTTTCATTTTTTCAAGGACAAGCTCTATCGATTTCTCCTTGATGTGGGGGAAATCACTGATGATCCAGTGAGGAACGACATATACCTGATTGTTTTTGACTGCTTTTAACTGCTGCCATAAAGCGCTGTTGATCAACTCTTCGTATCTCTTTTCCGATTCTTTGTCTGGACCCTTGGCTGGATTTCCGATCTGAATGAAAATATGATCTGGATTTAGCTCCGGCAATTTTTCCATGGAAATAGCTTCAAATTTTTTGATAGATTCAACTTGCGGGAGCGGCTTCAATCCCAAATCGCGGGTAAGCGTCGCGCCAAACAGTTGATTCGGGCCGTGAACTCGATATTCTTTTGCCATGACCCGCATGTAGAGCACAGTTTCGTCTTTGCCAACCTTTTTCGCCAGCTTTTTCTTGGCGTCCTCGGCTTTTTGATCATAGCGTGCCAACCATGTGTCGGCTTCCTTTTCCTTACCAAGCATGCTCGCTAATTCACGGAAAGCAAGTCTCCAATCATCCTGGTCTGGTAAAATGATCGTGGGAGCTATTTTCGATGCGTCGTCATAAATTTTAGCATGGACTTCCCTGCCTATGATCAAATCGGGTTCTGCTTCCAGAATCGCTTCCAGATTCGGGTCATCTCCCAGACTTTTCACGCCTTCAAACGGGTTCCCCTCCATGTATTCCAGGTTCGTTTCTCCCTGGTAGGATGTCATGGCATAGGGCTTGATGCCAAGAGCGTAAAGAGAGTCAGCCAGCCGATAATCAAGCACTGCAATTTTCTTCGGCTCCCCTTTTATGGTCGTTTTACCGGAATAGTGTTCAATGACCCGCTGTGCGGATGATTGATTGTCACCGGCATTAGGCATTTGTTCCTGGCCAGCACCGCAGCCAGTGAGGAACAAGCAGCTTGCTAGAATGAAAGAAAGTGCTGCGAACAAATAAGTGCTATTCTTTTTCATAAATAAGTGTCTCCCATTCCTATCCTCTTTTTTGCTAATGATAATCATTTTCAGCATATCGTAGCACAGTATAGTATATTTATTTTCTTTTATTTTTTCAAGCTTTTCACTCTTCACTCTGCTTTCCTTTTGCATTTTGTCCTTTAGCCTCGTATGAAAAAAAGAACCTCCAATCCAAAAACGGATCGAAGGTTCACTGTAAGATTGCTATTAACTAATTAACTATAAGCCAGTTCCTTCTCGCTCAGACCCAGCGCCTCGTCAGTTGAACGTTGAATCTCGTGGAGAAGCTCTTGGTTTTGCATGAGTGACACGCCATAAGAAGGAATCATTTCTTTGATTTTCGGTTCCCACTCTGCCATACGTTGTGGGAAGCATTTTTCTAATACCTCAAGCATAACCTGAACAGCTGTAGAAGCACCCGGAGATGCGCCGAGCAATGCAGCTACAGAGCCATCAGCGGCACTCACCACTTCTGTACCGAATTGAAGGGTACCTTTTCCTGCTGGCGTATCCTTGATAACTTGGACGCGTTGGCCCGCTACTACGATATCCCAATCCTCGCTTTTCGCGTTCGGAATGAACTCTCGTAGTTCTTCCATACGCTTTTCATGCGATAGCATAACTTGCTCGATCAGGTATTTGGTCAATGCCATTTCTTTTACGCCTGCCGCCAACATCGTGATGACGTTGTTCGGTTTTACAGAAGTGATCAAATCCATATTGGACCCTGTTTTTAAGAACTTTGGCGAGAATCCCGCAAAAGGTCCAAACAGCAAGGATTTTTTGTTGTCGATGTATCTGGTATCCAGATGCGGTACCGACATTGGAGGAGCGCCGACCTTTGCTTTCCCGTACACTTTTGCATGGTGCTGCTCTACCACTTCCTGGTTTTTACAAACCATGAACAATCCGCTTACCGGGAAACCGCCGATATGCTTGGACTCTGGAATACCGGTTTTTTGGAGCAGGTGCAAGCTTCCGCCGCCACCGCCGATAAAGACGAATTTGGCAATATGCTCTTCGATGTTACCAGTTCCCATATTGTACACTTTCAATTTCCACATGCCGTCGCTCGTACGTTTGATATCCTCAACAGCATGGTTGTAGTTAATCGAGACGTCTTTCGTCTTCAAGTATTCAAACAACATACGTGTCAAAGCACCAAAATTGACATCCGTACCAGAGTCGATTTTGGTTGCAGCTATTGGTTCATTCGATGCGCGGCCTTCCATGATGAGCGGAATCCATTCCTTCAGTTTTTCAGGGTCATCGGAGTATTCCATCCCTTGAAAGAGAGGATTGTTTGCCAGCGCTTCAAAACGCTTTTTCAAAAAGCTTACATTCTTTTCGCCTTGCACCATACTCATATGAGGTATTGGCATGATAAAGTCTTGCGGATTTTGGATGAGATTGTTTTTTACAAGGTAAGCCCAGAATTGTCTGGACAGCTGAAAATGTTCATTGATTTTAATGGCTTTGCTAATATCTATAGACCCGTCAGCTTTCTCGGATGTATAGTTCAGCTCACAGAGTGCCGCGTGGCCAGTACCCGCATTATTCCATTCGTTCGAGCTTTCTTCCCCTGCTTTTGCGAGTTTCTCAAAAACTTTGATTTCCAACTCCGGTGCCAATTCTTTCAGTAATGCTCCCAGAGTTGCGCTCATGACACCTGCACCAATCAAAATAACGTCTGTTTTTTGCTGTATGGAGCTCATAATACCCTTCCTTATCTACTGTTTTTGTAAAAAAGAAGTAGTAGCTCCTTGCCCCGTTGCAAGACGCTACGAAAACATCTTACCTTTCACAACTATAACTATATCATAGAAATTATTTATTGATTCAATTATCTATTATAATTAGAGGATTAATAACTATTTAATGTTGGTAAAAAAGGGAGGATTCCGCAAACAGTGCCTGTTGAACACGTAAAAACCATTGCCCTGCCTCAGTTTCTTGCATGGGTTTAGGATTTGGTTTGTTGTTACCAGTGAGGAGCTTACCATATAAATTTTTCGCTACCAATGGTAAAACCTGGTAACCAAATAAAACCTTAATCTCATATCTAAGGAGAGATGGAGATGAACTCTTTGACCAAAATGACAAACGACATTCCATGGCAACGTTTGACGACAGCCTACGGCAGAGGGACGGACATTCCGCGGCTGATAGAGACAGCGCAATATGAGGAGTTGGCCAATCTGATCGAGCACCAAAGCACCTTGTGGCAGACGACGCCGTGGGTGCTGCTGATACTCCTACAAGAGCTTGCCAAACAGAAACCAGAGCAGGTTTCTTCGCAGGAAATTCAGTTGTACTTGGCTGTAGCTTCTGCTATAAACGTGGACGAAATGGATTCACAAAGTGCTGTTGAGACCATGAACGAGCTATTGGACGAAAAGTATTTATGGCCAGAGGACGAGGAAGACGATGAATTATGGTGGGAAGAAGAGGAGCCGCGGGGTTATGAGCAGGAAGCATTTTTCAGCTATTATTCCTTCAGCTACTTGCTGCTAAAAGACGCCATTCCCGTTTTCACTGCGATTATGAAAGGGAATGAAACGCTCGCTCCCGCTATTCAAGAGCTGCTGCTTATGCTTCAGTCAAAGGATGTTAGTACTGTCGAATAGGTATTCGAGTTTCTTTGATAGCACCCACCCCCGCCACCTTATGATGGGGCAGGTACTTCTAGCTGCTGAACGTAATATCGATGGGCAACTTCTGCAATGCGATCCTGATCTTCCCAGAAGCTCTGATCAAGCTTATCCAGCCGTTCTTCCTCTTCCTCGGTAAGGAACCGTGGAATATCCCAGAGTTGGGTGAGGCGGTCGTCTTCCGATAGATGCTCAATGCAGGCATATCCCGACTGGACGATTTCGAGTGCATGGACTGCCCCGATGGCTTGTAAGGCCCGTACCGCGTAGATATATGCCTCTTCTCCCCAGTTGCAAAAAAACTGCAAAAACCCGCCGTTATATACATCAGCCTCCAACAACCATAAGGCGGCAATCTCTTGTTCCTGCGAGGTCAGTGTGTTCCAGCCCAAAGCATTCTTTTTCTGCACAAAGGCTGCGGCAAAATCGAACCATACGTCATGAATATCCACCTTGCTCAACTTGTACGCCCCCTAAATGTTAATCCCTTCAAGAACAGATGTGCACAAACAACACGAAATAAATTAATCTTATATGAATACATAATCTTTTGGTAGATGGTGGTAGCTCTGCGTGGCTGGCATCTAAAAAAAGAATCGTTTAGGAGGTTTGCAATGGATCAGGTACTTATCGAGCAATTAAATTGCTGGCATGAAGAAGACGAACACCAGAAAATTGTGGACTTGCTGATAGACGTTCCTGAGGAGAAGCGAGAGTATGAGGCGGTCAGCCGACTGGGCAGAGCTTATAACAACTTGGGTCTATATGAAGAAGCGCTCAACCAATTGAAGAAAATTACGGAAGCAGGTCAACAAGACCCAGTCTGGCACTTTCGAGTAGGTTATGCCCTCTATCATTTGAAAAGATATGAAGAAGCGGCACAGTCATTCCGTACCTCAGACAAGTTAGAAACCGGTAATCTGAACACCGAATCATGGTTACGGTGGAGCTTGCAAAAAGCGGAAAAGCAGCAAAGACAGGAGCTTCGGATGGCTGCCAAAAGAGCAGCGGCCGTTGAGGGTTCAGCATCGGAGGAAGTTCCTTTTTTGAACATGTCACTTGAAGACTTTTGGGACGACAGCGAGTACGCGAAAAAGGCATATCAATCCGCGCCACCCACGGATGAACTGATCGCATCGATCGAGGAAGAGCTGGGATACAAGCTCCCTGCCTCCTATCTTGCACTAATGAAGCAGCAGAATGGCGGCATTCCGAAAAACACATGCTTCCCAACAGAGGACCCTACCTCCTGGGCTGAGGATCACATTGCCATTACAGGCATTCTAGGCATTGGCCGAGAGAAAAGCTATTCGCTCTGTGGGGATCTTGGCAGTCGGTTTATGATTGAGGAATGGGGATATCCCGACATTGGAGTCGTCATCTGCGATTGTCCTTCAGCAGGTCATGACGTAGTGATGCTGGATTACCGGGCATGCGGTAGGGATGGTGAACCCGAAGTCATTCACGTCGATCAGGAAAACGATTATGAAATTACTTTCCTGGCTGAAAATTTCGAGGCGTTTATCAGAGGCTTGGTGAGCGAAGAAGAATACGATACCTCCGAGGAGGACAAGGAAGCGGCTCTTTACAAAGTGGCCCACGGGAAATTCTCTTCCTTGCTGGAGGAGCTGTGCACACCCGTGTCGGAAGTGGAACAAATTGATCAGAAAATACGCGGCATTTGTACACGGATTGTAGAGGAGAAAGGCTATTTTTCTTTTCATGCGGATGAACTCTCGTATTTGATGTATGATGTGCAGTTTTGGCTTTACACAAAGTCATACCCCGATACCAGTCGCGAACAGTATCTGGCTGTCTATGAGAAAATGATTGCCTTTGGCGGAGAATTCGGGCAAGGCGGCTATGCGCCGGGATGGATTAGCGAATGGCTGGATCGTCGCAAGGAGGAAGGCCGGATCGTACAGGAAAATGGACACATCCGGTTTACAGATCAGTTCGCTGCGGAAGTGATTCAACAGCTGCGAGAAGCCTAAAAAGCATGCAAGCAACAAAGAGCCCACATTGTCGCGGGCTCTTCTTTTATTTCCATTGATTGCGGGTGTATCCCTGATTGCTATGCGTTCTACTCATGAAAATCGAGGCCCGATTTGACTTCTTTCACATACCCTGCCCGAATCACGAAATCTCCGAAATGCTCCCCTTCCTCACGTTCCTTCGCATACCGATTTAAGATCGGCCGCAGTTCATTCAGTATTTCTGCTTCTCCGATGTTTTCACGATACAGCTTGTTCAATCGATTGCCGGAGAAACCGCCGCCCAAATACATGTTGTATTTACCGACAGCCTTCCCAATAAAAGAGATTTCTGCGAGTGCAGGTCTTGCGCATCCATTTGGACACCCTGTCATGCGAATGACGATCTCCTCATCGCGCAAACCCGCCTCATCCAAGATCAGCTCGATCTCATCCAGCAGTGTAGGCAAATAACGCTCTGCCTCAGCCATCGCGAGTCCGCAAGTCGGCAACGAAACACAAGCCATGGAGTTTCTCCGCAGTGCAGAATAAGCAGCTCCATCGGTGAGCCCGTATGCTTGAATGATCTGTTCAATTTCCGGTTTCTTTTCACTGGTGACATTTCCAATAAGGAGATTTTGATTCGGCGTCAGGCGGAAATCCCCTGTATGCACCTTGGCAATCTCCCGCAGGCCGGACTTCAGGAGGTAGTTGTCCTCGTCTTTTACACGGCCATTCTGAATGAAAAGGGTAAAATGCCAGTTATCGTCGCTCCCTTTTACCCAGCCGTAGCGATCGCCATTATGCTCGAAGTGATAGGGGCGTGCCTGCTCCAGCTCCCAGCCCAGTCGCTGCTCCAGTTCATGGATAAACCATTCGATACCGCGGTCGTCGATTGTATATTTAAACCGAGCATGCTTCCGCACCGCGCGATCTCCGTAGTCCCTCTGGATCATGACCGTTTTCTCGGCGACATCCAATACTTGTTCCGGTGTGACGAAGCCGATTACCCGCGCCACCTGCGGATACGTTTTGGGATCGCCGTGGGTCATTCCCATTCCGCCTCCGACCGCAACATTGAAGCCCAGCAGTCGACCTTCCTCATGAATGGCGATAAAGCCCAAATCCTGCGAAAAAACGTCAACATCATTGGCAGGCGGAACGGCGATGCCGATCTTAAACTTGCGCGGCAAATAGACAGGCCCGTAAATCGGTTCTTGCTCTACCCCATCCCGACTGTCGACGACCTTTTCTTCATCCAGCCAGATTTCATGATAGGCGCGGGTCCGGGGGTCCAAATGATTGCTTATTTTTTTGGCCCATTCGTAAACCTCTTGATGAACTTCCGACTCGTACGGATTCGGGTTGCACATGACGTTGCGGTTGACGTCCCCACACGCAGCCAGTGTACTTAACAAGGCCTCGTTTACTTCTTGAATCACCTGCTTCATATTCCACTTAATCACGCCATGCAGTTGAAAAGACTGACGAGTCGTCAGGCGAATCGTTCCATTCGCAAACTTCTGGGCGATATCGTCCATCATAAGCCATTGCTCGGGTGTGACAACGCCACCAGCGGCACGCACACGCACCATGAATTGATAGGCTGGCTCCAGCTTCTGTTTGCTCCGTTCGTTCCGAAGATCCCGGTCATCCTGCATGTAGCTGCCATGAAATTTCATCAGGCGGTTATCATCCTCAGGGATGGACCCAGAAATTCTGTCTTCCAGCGTTTCCGCCAGACTTCCCCGCAAGTAATCGCTTCGGCGTTTAATGTCCTCTACATCGCTGTGAGGAGCACTGTTTGGCGAAAACAAATGATTTTCTGACATGGTTTCAATCTCCCCTCTCATTCTTTCTCAAAACTCAATAGACATCTCGCTGATAGCGTTTTTCCTGCTGCATCCGTTTCAAATACGCCACGGCTTCCTCTGAATCAAGTCCGCCCTCTTTTTGAAGAACGGTGACTAGGGCTGCGTGAACGTCGTGCGCCATCTTCTTCTCGTCTCCGCATACGTATACATGCGCCCCAGCCTGCAGCCATTGGTACAGCTCCTTGCTCTTTTCAAGCATCCGGTGCTGAACATACACTTTTTCGCTTGTATCCCGAGAGAACGCGACATCCATGTGGGTTAGTACGCCCTGTTTGAGCCAACGCTGCCATTCGAGCTGATAGAGAAAATCTGTGGAGAAATGCTGATCGCCAAAGAAAAGCCATGTCTTGCCCGTCGCCCCAAGCTCCTCCCGTTCCCCCAAAAAGGCACGGAATGGAGCAACACCCGTGCCAGGCCCGATCATGATCAATGGGATGTCGGGGTTAGCCGGAAGCTTAAAGTTGGGGTTATGCTGTACAAATACTGGCAGTGTATCACCCGTCTCCAAACGATCCGCGATATAGCTGGAACAAACGCCATACCGATCTCGACCATGAGCCTGATAGTGAACATTGCGAATTGTCAGATGAACCTCGTCTGGGTAGGACTTCAAACTGCTCGAGATCGAATAGAGACGCGGCGGCAGCTTTCTAAGTACGGAGACAAAATCTTTGGCAGGCACGCCCTTCAAATCGTAGTCCTCCACCAGATCTAGCAAATCGCGATTTCGAACATAATCGCGAAGCTCTTGCTCTCTCCCTTCCGCAAGCAGTTCCTGCAACCCGTTTCCAGATGATAGCTTTACTGCTTGTTCTAAGAGAGGCTTGGTGAGAACCGTGATTTCAAAATGACTGGACAAGGCCTCTTCCAACGTGCGCTCTTCCCCGTTCTTGTTAATCGGGACAAGCTCTTCCGGCTTCCAGCCCATTGCGTCAATCAGCTCACGGACAAGGCCAGGATGATTTTTAGGATAGATTCCCAAACAGTCACCCGGTTCATACTCGAGATTGGAACCCTCAAGGGAGATTTCCAAGTGACGGGTTTCCTTATCCGATCCCCGTCCGTTCAGATTCAAGTTCTCCAAGACCACAGCCTGAAACGGATTGGATCGTGAATATTCGGTCTGTGACCCTGACCCGATCACTGCCCCCCCTACGATTGCGCTTGCAGCAGCAACTTGGGTCACCGTAGTTTCACTGAGAGAAGCCAGGACCTGATTCATCCATTCAGAGGCTTGCTCGTCGTAATCGACATCGCAATCGACCCGGGGAGTAAGACGCTTGCCGCCTAGCTCTTCCAACCGCTTGTCGAACTCCTTGCCAGTTTGGCAGAACAATTCATAAGAGGTGTCGCCCAATGCCAGCACAGAAAAACGCAGGCCCTCCAATTGCGGGGCTCTCTTGCTGTGCAGGAATTCATGGAAAGAGAGGGCGTTGTCCGGTGGTTCACCATCCCCGTGCGTGCTTACCACAACAAGCAGGTTTTCAACTTTTTTCAACGCATTCGTCTTGAAGTCGCTCATAGAGGAAAGAGTTACGTGGAATCCGTGCTCCTGAAGCTTTCCGGTCAGCACCTTGGCCAGCTTTTGGCTGTTCCCGGACTGAGAACCGAAAAGCACTGTCACCTCTTTGGAAATGACTGGCCCATTCGCAGCTAAAGTGGCTTGAAACCCAGCGGCCATCGGTGCTTCCACTTTGTGAAGAGCTGCAAGATACCCGCTCAGCCAAACCTTTTGCACCTCCGAAAGCGTAGGCAGTAACCGATTTAGGAGCTCTACTTGTTCCTGACTGAAAGGACTGTCTGTCACCTTAAGTACCAACGATATGCACCTCACACGAGAAAAAGTCAATTCCGAGTAATCTTATATGATTATTTACTTTAAGCTACCACAGTGAGTAGAACCCGAGCAATTGGAATTCATTATTGTCATCATAAGTTTTACTAATCGTTGGAAAGCAGCATAAAGAAGCCCGGTCCTAAGATAAGGAACCGGGGTGAGCTTCACTCAACTACTTGGCGCAACGTAGCCACTAGCCACAATAAATGCTCGAAATCCGCTAGTGCAATCGTTTCATTTTAATATGCTCCGATCATCCTCCAAAAACTTGCCATCACTTCAGAACAGCTTGCCACTTCTTTTTCTGAATTAGCTTGGATTCGTGAACAGAATAGCCCTCACAAAATATGTTACACTACTATAAGCAACCAATTATATGAACATCTCGAGTGGCTTCCTGGGGGCATGTGATGAAACCATTGATAGTGACGACGATTCCCGGTGGAATCATAACCATCCTTATCTTTTATCTAAATTACTTCCCATTTAATCTTGTCGAAAAATTTCTTATGCTTGCGGCTTTCGTCATTGTACCTCTAGTGATTTTACTTTTGCGCTATGACGAAAAGAATAAACAGCAACGGGTTATTTATGCTGCTATAAAGCTGCTTCAATTTCCCGCAGCGCTTCTCGCCTTAACCTCTGTAATGGGAAGCAAGACCTGGGGGTTGGGAAGCACGGCAATACCAGGGACCCTAGCGCTCGGGTGGCTCCTTTTCACATTCCTGCTCGGCATCTATGGCCTGACCGTTATTGTGAATCGCAAGGGAAGGACAGAGGAAATAGCGATTGGGGCGGGGCTCGTTTACTTTTTTATCGGGGGCATTTGGTTCACACTCTATCAGTATCAATTTGACCTCTTCCAGGCTAAGCCCACAACGCACGCCCTGAGTTCGGTCCACTTTCATTTCTCATCTGCAATCGTTCCGATTTTTATCGGTTTACTGGGACGAGTCATGACAAAGAAAAGCTGGTATCCCTGGGTCGTAGCTGTCGATATCATTGGACCCATTTTGATCGCGGTCGGAATTATTTTCTCGAAGCCGATTGAGTACATTGGCGTCACCTTGTTCGCCTGTAATATTGCGATTTACACTACTTATCTGCTTGGTTACTTGAGAAACGGCTCCGTACAGAATAAGTCGAGCTTCTTTTTAGTCCTTTCCTGCATGGCCTTCTATACAATTGTCATCGTTTCCATTTGCTATCCGTTATTAAAAAACATGTTTTCTTTAACCATTCACGATTTCATTCCGATTTACGGATCGCTGCATGCGTTTGGGTTTGTTTTATGTGGGCTGATTGGATGGGGGTACATGATAGATTCTCTTAAGGAAAAATACAACAAAGAGCAACATGAGTGATTGCCACTGCGTGTTGCTCTTTGTTTCTCGATTACACTTCGCACCCTTTTGATAGAAGCCCTTGTTTCATAACAGCAAAAGACTGCTCGGCATCCTCTTCGTACATGAGGGCCACTTCTTGCCTGTTGGCATAATTGAACCTTACATAGCCGCTTATCTGCCGATAAAACAGTTTGCAAACATATTCGTTCTCAATCGTCAGATCAGGGAGAAAAGCTTCTCGGAACATGCCGGCCAGCTCCGGCAACGAATTATTTTGCCTTCTCCGGCATAGTTCGCCCATAAACTATAAGCTTTTTAAAAAGTCTCTAGTCCCTGTTAATTCTGACCATCTGGCTGAAAGAAGCTTCGCATAGTTTATAGGGGCGATTCCATAAGTCCCTATGGAATGACCATCATTAACCTCTACCAGCTTCATATTCCCATCTCGATCAATTCCAAAATCCAAAACATATGCAGCTGGCGCATCAATAAAATCCTTAACAGCACTTTTTATAACACGTAGATCTAATTTTGAATCCCAGGCACCTTTATACTGCCTGACATCAAGTATTTCTCCATATCGTATAAAGCAACGCCATTCCGTCACAAAATCAACGATTTCCGAACACCAAATATTCGTATCCTCATGTTGTTCAATCAATCCTATAAAATCTTTATATTCTTTCACCACTTTGCCGGGAAATTTTTTTGTTATGTCTTTCGGCTTTACAAAAACATTCCAATCCTGTTTATTCTCAAAAAGCTGTTGAAGAGTTGTAGTCCATATTTTCCTGCCAAAATAACTAGACAAAGAATCTGGATAATCTATCTCTCTTTGGCTTCTTTCTATCCCTAATTTTTCAAGACGTCTTCTCACGTTGCCAATACCGCCAACTACTATGTCTTCTGGATTATTTTCTTTCATTTCATTAACATCATGAAACTTAATGATCTCCCATCCTAATGAAGTGAAACCTTCAAAAGCAATAAATGCATTTACATTGTAGAATTCTCCACTTTTGTTTGCCTGTATATACGCTCTCATCCATATCGCTCCATCAATTCATATGGTTTTTCATTTTTAAGTAGTACTAAAATCGTTCGGCCTACGTCATAGCTCTATATTCAAACTCCTGCCTAATGCTTATCATAGCACGACCATGGAAAATTACAGGAAATACCTGAGCTATTTGTAAAAAATAAGAAAGGAGCTGCGGGGGCCAGCTCCTTTCACTCTCTCACCATACTACTCTATCGTTTCAAAACGATTATTCTCCATCGCCTGCTTGAGCCATCCATCGATCCGCTCCTTAGGTAGCAGGATGTTTCCTCCATAAGCATTATTCGTATGAAAGTCCCAATCCCCATATACGAACATATGGTACTGACTATCTATTCGTTTTACGAGTCCCCATACGCCGATATTCCCCTGTAAACCAGCACTGATAAATAGCCAGTTCTGGTAGTTGAATATGTAAGGATCTCCAAACATCTCAAAACCCTCTAAATAACCTTCTCTCCCATCTCTTTCTGGAAATCTCTTGTTGTAATCCTGAATCATGCATACATCTAAAATCTTTACGCACAACCAAGCTTTAAACTCGTTCCGCTCAATGACACGTTCGATGGAACACCGTACAAAAGAAGATTGTTCAATCTCTTCGGGATGCGAATCCCATCCATTAAAACTGGAGAGTGCCGGCGTGTACATGATCCAAAAGGGTTCTCCAATCCTCATATGGAAAGGATGGGAGACCTTCACCGTTCTAAGCTGACCTCGCACAGGCGGGCGATTAGAACGCAGCCAATGGGGCTCATCCAACGAGGGAACTTCGTTTTCATAATCTGACCATTCCATACTATCATTTTCGAAGCCAGCAATATCAAACAGCTCACTTTCCATCCTTATGCGCTCTGATACGCCTTTGCATGCCCCACACGCTAAGGCAACGAGCTCTTGTTCCACTTCCTTTACCCCCATTCTTTCATCTTTGGCTTACTTTGCTTAGGAATGTGAAAGAACAATCATCCTGTCCCTCACTTAAGATATGGCTCACCACGTTGTCTGTAACGACAAGCTCTTGAAAAAAGTAGCCTCCGGTTTGGAGACTCTTTTCGTTTCCTATACTTTTCTCAGGTCCAATTATTCGCTTCTCAAAATGTGCTCGATTCGCTTTTCCGGCACGACCCAGATCGCGGCAACGAGTACGTAGAAGAAGCCGGATACCCATGGACCCACATACGCGGTCAATATCGCGAGCAAATAAAGAACAGGAGATATTTTCACCTTCCAGTCTCTACCCATTGACTTTACGAATGCAGAATCTCCAGAATGCTGGCTAATGATTGCGAGCTGAAGCAGCCTGTAAGAAATCGCTGCAAGCAGAAGAATGATCCCGTACAATGCCATCGGAGTGGGCGCAAACTGGCTTTCCCCCATCCACGCGGTCGTGAACGGAATAAGGGATAGCCAGAAGAGCAATATCAAATTCAGCCACATGAGTCGCCCGTTCATTGTGCGAACCATGTGCAGCAGGTGATGATGGTTGTTCCAGTAGATGCCGATATAAATGAAACTGAATATGTAGCTAAGAACTTTTGGACTTAGTTCGATTAACGAATGCCAGTCATGGCCTTCTGGTACTTTGAATTCTAATACCATAATCGTAATGATAATTGCCAGCACGCCATCGCTGAACGCTTCCATCCGGTTTGCTCTCATTTGGTGATCACCTATTTCCCGCTTTACGCGCTGAATTGATCTGATAGATATCCATAGTTTATTCTATCTTTTCTTCATGATGTCAAGCACAACCTTTCTCTCATTCAGGATCATTTTAATGCAGACACTTGGCCAATTTGATGACGAAGAACGAGATCCCATTGTCCTTCAAAGTGATTCCCATTAGTATATTATGGAAGGGGGTAGGGTTCGGATGAAAACAGCGAATGAGATACTTTCGATAATCAGTCATGACAGTTTTTTTGAGAATGTCTTCCATAAAGATGTTGATTGGGACGCTGAACTAGACGCTAGGGACGCTGATGAATTTGATACGGCATGGAGTTCTAGCTACAAAAAAGTGGATGAAATTGACCCCTCTGAAAATACTGTGATCAGAGAAATTAGGGAATTTGTGTTCAAGCAAACTTTTCGGATAACCCAGAATTCAGAGCTGGCAGGGTATGCGTCGGACGACTTTGGCCTCATTTCCAAGGCGTTTGAAAACAAGATCAATATTGAATTTATCAATAACCTATGGGATTCCTACCTGCAAGGGAATTTCCCGAATTGCAGTATATTTGAGTAGTCGAAAAAGACCGGAGAAGCATATAAAATATGCACTCCGGTCTTCTTTTGGATTAGGGAAGAGAGTTCCCTTTACTTTTTGGTTGCTGCTTCAATATCTTTGTACGCCCAATGGGTTGGAGGTACATCCGGCCAGCTTTGTCCCATTACCGGACTTAACTGCGAATGATTCAGCAAACGATTGATGATGGTGACCGTTTCTGCTCGAGTCAATGTATTTTGGGGATGGAATGTACCATCTGGATAGCCGGCCAAGTAGCCTTCTTTACTTACTGCCGCGATAATCTGAGTTGCCCAGTGATCTGCTGGTACATCGTAGAAGTTGTTCGGCATGCCGTCTCCATTTAACCCCAAATACTTGTATACAATGGTCGCCATTTCCGCGCGCGTGATTCCGCCTCCCGGATTAAACGTGCCATTCGCATAACCGTTCATCAGACCTGCTTCATTCGCTCTTCTAATCTCATCTGCCGCCCAATGTTGGTCCGCTACGTCCATAAACATTCCACTTGCGGATGTAGTCTTGACCATTCCTGTGTTTACCAGGATCATAGCCATTTCTGCACGGGTCACTTGGCGATTTGGATCGAAGTTTCCGGTTGGATAGCCGTTCATGTAGCCTGTTTGATCGTTTTCTTCTTTTGCTGGCTCACTTGGCTTCGGTTCTACATTACCGGAGCTGCCTCCAGTAAAGAATGGGTTTTGAACTTGATTCGTGCTTTCCCGGTCTTTTTTCCGTTCTTTATCCCGGTCTCTGTCTCGTTCGTCGACAGATTCTAAATCTCTTCTTGCTTTTTTAAGCTCAGCCAGTGCTTCGTCTACCTCGTCCTGGGTTGCATCAGGATCTTCGAGTACGTCTTTTGCTCGCTTTAATGCTTTTTCGAGCTTTCTCCAACTTGAAGATGTATAGTCATCTTCATCCAAATCTTCATCGTCGATCTCATCTACTCTTGCTTGCAGCTTTGATTTGTCGACGGTAGGCGTTGGCGTTGGCTCGTCTGGTTTTTGCAAACCTTCTCTGGCCTTTGTCAATGCCGAGAGCGCTTTGTCTACTTCTTCTTGGGTTGCATTTCGATCAGCCAGAACCGTATCCGCTTTTTCTAATGCTTTTTGCAGTTCATCCCAGCTCTCGCTTGTGTAGTCTTCACCCGCAAGATTCTCGGATTCGATTTCGTCCGCTTTTGCTTGCAGCTTCGTTTTGTCGACGGTAGGTGTTGGTGTAGGTGTAGGCACGCTTGGTTTTTTCAAACCTTCTCTGGCCTTTTTCAATACCGAGAGCGCTTCGTCTACTTCTTGCTGGGTTGCATTTGGATCAGCCAACACTGCATTCGCTTTTTCCAACGCCTGTTTTAGTTCTGCCCAGCTCGCGCT
>NZ_PXZN01000031.1:0-100967 GCF_003013445.1 Brevibacillus sp. NRRL NRS-603
ATTTCATTTCTTTCACTTAATATTTCTTTGTTGAATAGAACTAAATCAGAGTAGTCTTTTTCTAGTTGCTTTTCGAAGTATATGCCAATTTCATTATAAAACTCCTTTATTTCTTCTAAGTCAAAGTCAAAATATAATATTGATTTCTTAGCATGTTCAATTTTATTTTTTAAATAGTAGTTATTCTTAATTAAAACTGAAATTTGCTCATCAATTTCTGTGACTAAACTTTCTGGTTTTTCAATATCAGCTTCTGCAAAATCAAAACTATCATACTGCTGTTCTTTCTTTTCTAGTTCTTCAGATTTTAAAGAGAGCACTACTTTTAATCTTTCCTCTTGAATGTTAGTTTCATATTCATTCTGTACTGAAGTTGTTAACTCGTTATTAATATCCTCAAGCTGTTTATCCTTCTTATATTTAGAAATGATGTTTTCTGATTTATAACCAAGTAGTTCTGCCACAATCGGTTTCCACTCAATATCGTTTGATTGCATGTACTTTGGTAATCTAAAAACATTACTAAAGCTTTCAGGGCTTCTTAAAAAATATCCTAGAGACTCTCTGTAGTTTCGATTAGGTAAAATTTCAAAACTCAGAGCATCTTCTATTAGGTTTTTTGCTTTTTTTAAGCCGCCTACAAAATCCCACTGTGAATCTTGCAACAACCTATAATCTTGTTGTCCAAGAGAATGTCTCTTTACAGCAATTTTTGATTTCGCTTCTACTGCTCGTCTAATTGTTATATAGTCGTTTTCACTTATTTTAACTTCTAAGAAAAAAATAAAGCCCCCAAACAATTCGTAACGCTTCTTTAAAAAGTATTCTTTACCTATTATTTTTAATAGGCAATAATCTATTAATGAAGCTAACATTGACTTCCCAAGACAATGGCTTGATTTACGCTTGTTTTCTGGCCTTCTGATTTCAGCAAGAACAATATTTAATTTTTCATTAAAGTAAATATCTTCAAAAGCGTCCTTTTCAGAACAATATAATTTATTTAGTTTCATTAATTATCAGTCCTATTGTATCATTATCTTTAAAATAACGTATTTTTCCTAAGACAAACAATAAATCTAATGCTAATATAAATGATTTAAAATCATTTCCCGAATCTTTGGCAATATATCTTCGATACAACTCATCAAATTTCACATATGGTTCTGACACCAAAATGTTTATTAGAAATGTAGTCTTAACAAGAAGGGATTTTTGCACGTTAAAATGCTTATTAGGTGTCAGCTTCATCATTCTCACCTATATCACAGAAGTAATACATATAAGCCAACAGTATCGGTATTAGTTCTTTTTTCCGAAAATCCAATTCAAATTTCTGCCCTGCTTCTGCAGTAAACTTAGTTATAACATATTCAAAAGTTTCATCAAAAGCTCCAAATCTTTTTTTAAATGCTGCAATTTTTCTGTTTACGTCACGAGCAATAAACCTATAGCGTTTATTCTCTAATTCATTCGCAGGTTCACTTAAATAAATATCAATCTCATTAAAATAAGGGATGTAATTTTTTATAGCTGCTCCATAGTATCCAGGTGACATACCATTAATACTGTTCTTCTTTTTTATATCTGTTCTTTTAAGTTTTTCATTGAACGTTGCAGTCGATAACTCTCGCAACTCCTTTATTTTAGAGAAGAAGATATTTATTAGCTCTCCCATCTCATTTGGATCAATTACAATTGGCGTCGCATTTTGATTAATAACCATAGTTTGGGATGTGTATATTGGAGAATTTTCACCATAAGTTTCAAAGCTCACTTTTTTCACCTACCTGTTAATATTCATATCACCCTTAGAAGAATAAATAGGTGAATTTACTCCATTTGTTGTCTGAACAGTATTGTCGCTATTTGTCTTGTTAATCTGCTTTTTAATTGTGTATACAGTTTTGGCTGCATACAAAGATACCAAGAATGAAATAATAGAAATACCACCTGCAACAATATTAAAGATATCAAGGTTACTCAATTTATTCCCCCCTAGTTCTATTTTCCTAAACGATACAATTCTACATATTTCCAGATAAATCCTCTTAACTCATTACATTGTTCGAGTTAGTTCCAGAAATAAATTTGTATCTCGAGTCGTTTTTACAAAGCAACTAGTTTGCTCCCCGATTCTTGTCATAAAAAAGAAGCATCATATTGATGCCTCAAATGCTAGGTACTTAAGACTTTACGCTTTCAACTGTCCATCATGCGGTACTTTACAACATTCTTAGTATCAATGTTAATGGAGCTTGGCGAACGTATTGTCTTCTCGTCCTGTATCTAAAACTAAATTTTTGTTTACCGACATTCACTATCACCAATAGCATAATCCACATACCTAATCAATTTATTACAATTCTTCAAAATGGAAAATCTATATATTTTATCTCAGGATATTCTATTAATTCTTCTTCAAAAACCTTCCACCACGGATGATTTTCATCGAATTGTATTTGAAATTTTAATTGTTTCACTATCGCATCATCTTTATTCTGTAGCCCTTTTCTGAAGTAATATTCAAGTGCGTTATGTAAATTTTTCCTATTCGCCGCACAGATTTTGTGCCAAAAGTAATTTTGGATATAGGCTCTTTCCTCGTCATCGCCCTCTATTACTTTATTGACTACCACTCGAGTCCACTGACTAATATCTTCAAAATTCGTTAAATGCTCTGTTTTAATCCAAGTCCCCAGTGAACCAAATCTACACCTCTTATTTAAAGTATCATATTTACCCGATATAACAGTTTCTAGTAACATGTTTTCTATCCTGATTTTTACCACTTTATCTACTCTGCTCCAAAGCTTTCCTGGAGCTATATGTAAAATTGTTCGTATATCTTCGTCTGAACTTGTGTACTTTAATTCTTCACTAATTACTTTATATACTTGGGAAATATCGTTCTCATCTAACTCATCAAAAAGGGCTGCTAAAAAACTCTCAAGATTGTACACATCTCCTTTCTTTCGTTGCAAAATAACTTCTATAGCAATATTTGTTCTCTGGCGTTTCGGAATCTCATCAACTAATAATTTTGAGTATTCTTCTGTTTTTACGTAATATTTCTCAAATACCCTATTTAAGAATGTAGTTTCTTCAAAACTCGCCTTCGACTTATTTATAATTTTCAATAAATAATCAATAAAATATATTATGGCATCAGCTTCAGCTTTAGTATCGCTATGCTTATCATGACTTCTTGGATTTCTTATGGCTGTATACAAGCCCCTTATTAATTCTTGCATTCCTCTTTGTACATTCTTTTCAGACTCAGTCTGCAATTTATTAATTTGTATCTTAGGATTATCGCCACTAAATGCTTGTCCTATTAAACTTGCGCCATCTCCCTCTAAGCCTGTTTTATTTCTAATAGTTTCTGTTAATAAATGGATTGTATCTAAGATGGCACTTGAGTAACTCTCATTTTCATAGTTTTTCTCTATTGCTTCCCACAAGTCTTGCTGAATATTAACTTTCAAATCCATAAATTTCACCTCTAGTATTACGAATTAGCCATATATCGCTTCTCATTGTACCACATTTTGGTATTTATCTATAAGTACACATATAGAGTTATTCAATGACTTGAAAGACATGAATCAATCCAAACCACCGCTAAAAACACTGACCCTAACTAAGATGAACCTACAAACAAAATTCCCGATACGAGAATCATTAAACGAACTCCTAGATACATTAACTGCCGCTAAAGCCTCTGTTAACGCTCGTCAAAATGTTGACATATTGTGATCTGTATACAAACGATCGTTTCCACCTTTTTTGCAAATATTTTCTTTAGGCAAGATTATTAAATACTTGATAAGCAAGAGGTTTGACAATCATTGATGCAGCTACTTTGTGTGAAATGAAGCATCGGAGGTATCTAACTCAGAGTTCGGCTTTCGTTTTCAGTGAACGAAACAGAAGTAGAAACCCCACAAAATTCTGAGAAAGTTCTTGGAGAGGTACTACTTCTTCGTTTGCTATTACAAACATTTTTTCATGACACCTTGTTTAATTTTTCTCTTCGCAACTATCAGTACTTTTGAAATATGAGCTTAGTACTGGTCTTGGTATTATCTTTCTATCCGACTCAATACAATTGGGGCAAACCAAATTCTACCTTGCTTGAACTGATTAGTTAATTCGTATCCTGAACTAAATGTAGTCGGAGTACTCCCTGTCATACTCGTTATTTTCTCATGTCCTCTACGAGCTACTAATGTTAAACGGGTTATAAATGCCCTGAAAGATTGAAGAACCTCATCACTTACGACAGAGAAGAATATTTCCAGACGTAGCGACTTGTGGAGTCCTACCCAGCGGAGAAGGGATTTGCGGGCAACAGAAACGCAACCGTGCCCACGCGACGAAGCGGCTACCACTTTTGCGTTTCCCCGCAAATCCCTTCGGAGCGGACAGTCTCATCCCTCAGCGGGACGGAGCCTGGAGCCTAGACTGGAAATATTCTTCTCCTCACCGCAGCCAATCCGAAGCCACATAAAAAAGACCTCTGTCCTAAAACAAAGGTCTTCCCCATCGAAATCATTATTCACCTAAATCAACGTTATGGTAAACCTGCTGCACATCGTCCAAGTCTTCCAAAGCATCAATCAGCTTTTCGAATTGAGCTTGTACATCTTCTGTCAGCGTTACTTCGTTTTGCGGCAGCATGGTCAGTTCAGCTACGGTAAACTCTGTGACGCCGCCGTTTTTGAGTGCTTCTTGTACAGCGTGGAATTGCTCGGCATCTGCGTAAACAATGACAGCACCGTCTTCTTCCAAAATGTCACGCACGTCTACGTCCGCTTCCATCAAGATTTCCAGCACTTCATCAGAGGATTTGCCTTCCAAGCCAAATACCGCTGTTGGGTCAAACATATAAGCAACAGAACCGGATACGCCCATGTTACCGCCGTTTTTGTTGAAAGCGGCACGAACCTCAGGAGCTGTGCGGTTTACGTTGTTGGTCAGTGCATCCACGATGATCATGGAGCCGTTTGGCCCAAAGCCTTCATAGCGCAGCTCGCTAAAGGTTTCATCAGAGCCGCCTTTTGCTTTATCAATCGCGCGGTCGATAATCGCTTTCGGTACGCTGTACGTTTTGGCACGCTCCAGGACGACCTTCAGAGCACGGTTGGACTCTGGGTCCGGCTCGCCTTGCTTTGCCGCTACGTAAATTTCCTTCCCGAACTTCGCGTAAATACGACTGGTGCTCGCATCTTTAGAAGCTTTCTTCTCTTTGATATTGTTCCATTTACGACCCATAATCCCACTCTCTTTCAATATGACAGATTAAATATGAATACTCCGGATTCCTTTTACACACTAGCCTATTATACCTCAATCATATGAAATATGTTAAGCAGTGGAAGAATTTAAAAGCACAGCCCCTGATTAGGAGAGCTGTGCTTTGCTTTTGCCAGGCTTATTTCTTGGTCAATCCTTCGTAAATCGTCTTGATATTCCATTCCATCATTTTGATGTACGTATCGCCATCTTCTCCCGGCTTTCCGAGAGAGTCCGTAAATACTTTCCCGACAATCGGTACACCCGTTTCATTCGATACCATCTCCATGCTGCGTGGATCGATACTTGTCTCTACGAACAGAGCCGGGATTTTTTTCGCACGGATCGTATCAACCACCTGTGTGACCTGCTCTGGTGTTCCTTGGTTCTCCGAGTTGATTTCCCAAATGTATGCCGCTTCAAAATCGTACGCTTCGCTGAAATATTTGAACGCTCCCTCGCTCGTCACAAGCAAACGCTGTTCTTTTGGAATCTGGTTGTATTGCTTCACCGCTTCCTCGTGCAGAGCAGTCAGCTGTTCGATGTACTTCTTGGCGTTTTGCTCGTACGTTTCCTTGTGCGCTGGGTCCACCTTGATCAAGGCATTTTTTGCATTCTCCGCATACTTGATGCCATTGCGTACATCTAGCCAAGCGTGCGGGTCTTCTTCGCTCTCTTTGCCTTTGGTCGTCAAGTGCTTGGCTGCTACGCCCTCACTGAGTCGGAAAACGGGTGCGTCTGGACCTGTTTTGCCTGCTGTGGTCATCAGTTTATCGAACCAGGAGTTACCTGCTTCCAAATTCAGTCCGTTGTAGAAAACCGCGTCTGCATCCGTCGTTTTTTGCACGTCAGCAGGCAGTGGATCATATTCATGCGGATTGGAGCCAATTGGAGCGAGACTATGGATCTCTACCCGATCCCCCCCAACGTTTTTCACGATGTCATACAGGATGGAATACGTGGTTACGACCTGAAGCTTATCACTATCTGATTTCGTGGGCTCGTTCGCACTTTGCGGAGCACCACACGCTGCCATCAACACAGTTGATATAAGAAAAACGAAAAACAGATTCCACTTTTTCATGACGATAATTCTCCTTTACTTTAAGAGCTCGACTCGTTTTTGCCGGGCTCGGATTGATTTCCACACTACCCCGTGTTTTCGGGAGAAGAGAAAGGCCAGGAAGAATAACACAGTTGCAACGACGACAATCGTAGCACCAGAGGCCAAATTATAGGTAAAGCTAAAATAAAGGCCGATAACCGAAGACAGCATCCCGAAACCGCCAGCCAAGAAGATCATGATCGACAAACGGTCTGTCAAAAGATAGGCAGTAGCAGCCGGTGTAATCAGCATGGCGACGACGAGCACGATTCCTACGGTTTGCAAGGAAGCGACTGTTACCATCGTCAACAAGGTCATCAGCAAGTAATGAATGAGGTTGTTACGCAAGCCGTAGGCAGCCGCAATGGTCGGATCGAACGAAGTCAGTAACAGTTCTTTGAAAAAAGCGTAGACTGTCACGATGACGATAACCCCGATGCCAACTGTCACCCACATGTCTGACGAACGCACAGCCAATACATTCCCGAACAAAATGTGATAGAGATCCGTACTGCTTTTCAGCATCGTAACCATGATGATTCCGATTGCGAAGGCGGACGTGAACAAAATTCCAATTGCCGTGTCGTTCTTGATGCGGCTATTTTGGCTCACGTAGCCAATTCCAACAGCGGTGAGCACACCTGTTAAAACAGCACCCACGAAGAAATTAATTCCAAAAGCATAGGAGAGGGCCACCCCGGGCAAAACAGCGTGTGAGATGGCATCCCCCATCAACGACATTCCACGCAAGATGATAAAGCTACCGATGACTCCGCAAATTAACCCAACCACTACAGATGTAAACAATGCTTTTTGCAAAAACTCATACTGTCCAATTGCCATCAAGAAATCCATTATGCAAGCACCTCGGTCTTTTCGAGAAATGGTAGCTGATAGGAATATGCTCTCGACATGACTTCTCGATTCAGCACTTCATCGACCGTACCAAACTTGATCAATTCCTTGTTCATTAAAAGGAGCTGATCAAAATACGCATATGCTTTGGACAAGTCATGATGGACGACCACGATGGTTTTATCCTGAAATTGCAGCTCTTTCAAAATACGAATGATGGTGTCCTCGCTCGCCACATCAATCCCCACAAACGGCTCGTCCAGAAGCAGCAGCTCCGGTTTTTGCGCAAGTGCCCTTGCCAGGAAGACACGCTGTTGCTGCCCGCCTGAGAGCTCCCCAATCTGCCTGTCGCGGAAATCCTCCAGCCCTACCTTTCTCAGGCATTCCAGCGCCCATGCTTTTTCCTTTTTCTTCGGAAATTTGAACAGCCCAACACTTGGATATGTTCCGATCAGTACAGTGTCCATGACCGTGATGGGAAATGTCCAATCAATCATGCTCCGCTGTGGTACATAAGCGATTTTTTTCCGGAATTCATTTGTCTCTTTCCCAAAAATCCGCACATTCCCCTTATCTCTCGGAATGAGATCCAACAGCGCTTTGATCAGGGTTGACTTCCCTGCCCCGTTAGGACCGATGATTCCAACCATGCTCCCTAGCTCAACATCAAACGAGACATCCCGAACAACTTCGTTCCCAAAATAAGAGACATGCAGGTCCCTTACTGCAATAGCAGAATCCATGATTTTTCCCTCCAAATAATATCCCGTTATATAATCCCGCCCAAAAACCAAACGGGTAATTCCTACACGGAACTTATGCCTGAACACAACAATGTAGTCTTGTACCAATAATATTCCCCGAATCAAACTAATATGCCCACGTATAAAAAAGTTGCCCTAATGCAAAATTAAATGATTTCCATTCTCATGTCAATATCTTCTTTTTTCTGAAATACAAAAAAAGTGCAGCCTTTTGTTTAAAAGAGCCAACACTTCCAAGATGTTCCTATTTCGTTCATAATTAAATGCTTTTTTTCTATAAAAATAAATAAACATATGTGAAACAACAATAGTTATGTTAATATGAACATTATCTGCTTAGTAAAAATCTAAAAATTAAAAACTAACTAAATATATAGAGAGGTGGATCGTATGCAGGATCAAAAATTGGAGAGAGGTCTAAAAAACAGACACGTACAACTCATCGCGATCGGCGGAGCAATCGGAACAGGATTATTTTTGGGCGCAGGAAAATCGATTCATTTGGCCGGCCCATCCATCTTATTTGCTTACTTGATTACGGGCATCATCTGCTTTTTAATCATGCGCTCACTCGGGGAGCTCCTCTTGAGCAATTTGAACTACCATTCTTTTGTGGACTTCGTCAAAGACTATTTGGGGAATATGGCCGCATTTGTCACGGGCTGGACTTACTGGTTTTGCTGGATTTCCATCGCCATGGCCGACCTGACAGCTGTTGGCCTGTATACGCAATTTTGGTTTCCGGAAATACCGCAGTGGATGCCAGGCTTAATCGCCCTCGTGATTTTGTTAATCATGAACCTGGCGACAGTGAAGCTTTTTGGAGAAATGGAATTTTGGTTTGCTCTCGTTAAGGTTATAGCGATTCTCGCCCTGATTTTTGTCGGTATTTTCATGATCATCAAGGGCTTTTCTACGAATGCAGGTGCGTCCACCTTCACGAATCTCTGGAGTCATGGCGGTATGTTCCCTAACGGCTTTAATGGGTTCCTTCTCTCCTTCCAGATGGTCGTGTTCGCATTTGTTGGAATCGAGCTCGTCGGTCTGACAGCCGGTGAAACAGCAGACCCAAAACGAGTCATTCCAAAAGCGATTAACCAAATCCCGATTCGGATTTTGATTTTCTACGTTGGCGCACTCATCGTCATCATGAGCATTTATCCTTGGAACGCGATCAACCCGTTGGAGAGTCCATTCGTGCAGGTCTTCGCAGCGATTGGTATTGCAGCCGCTGCCGGTATCGTCAACTTCGTCGTACTGACATCCGCCGCTTCCGCATGTAACAGCGCCATTTTTAGTACAAGCCGGATGGTTTACTCCCTTGCCAAAGAAAAGAATGCACCTGTGCCCCTTACCAAACTGACTGCCAACAAGGTCCCGGCAAATGCACTATTCTTTTCGACAGTTGTTATCCTTATCGCCGTTGTATTGAATTACGTCATGCCAGAGGGCGTATTTACACTGATCACAAGTGTTTCGACCGTCTGTTTTATCTTTATTTGGGGAATCACCGTCATCTGTCATTTGAAATATCGTAAAACGAGACCAGATTTAGCAAAAGCGAATTCATTTAAAATGCCGCTCTATCCTTTTGCCAATTATCTGATCCTGGCATTCCTTGCCTTCATTCTGGTCGTGCTGGCACTTGCGGATGATACACGCGTCGCCTTGTTCATCACGCCTGTGTGGTTTATTTTACTCGTTACGATTTACAAACTGCGGAAAACCAAGACAAATGAAATAGAGGTAACAGAGCACTAGGCAGCGCCTCCTGTTTTCACTTTCAACAACGGTGAAAATGGGAGGTGCTTTATTTTGGAATGTCCTCGCGATGCTCCCCTTCAAATACTCCTTCGATCACAAGACCCTTCTTGCACTTGAGATAGTACATAAATGGAAAATAGGAGACAAAACCAAACAGTAATGCACCCAAGCCATACAGCAGCGGTACGGAAAGCACGTGCAAGATTCCCGCTGTCCATCCCTTCACCTGCATACTGAAAATCAAAGCTTCCGAAGCGCTAAACTGTCCCATTACGAGCAATAATAGAAAACGGATGGTCCCATCCAATACCCCGATCGAAACCCCAGCTCCCACGCACAGCTTTAGGTAGGACGATATTTTTATATACCTGACTTTTACTCTCGTCATACACTGCACCCTCTTCATCAAAATTTTTTCTAAAAGAAAACTAGCTTCCTTCTCCTTCGATGTGTACGATATGTAAAAAACCAAATCCAGCATGAGGTGATAGTAAACATGACACAGCAGCATTCGTCCTTTGCAAGACCTCCACTCGCAGATTGCATTCCTGATCTCGTTGCCTTTTCCAGAGGGGAGAAAAAAGCGACCCTCTTCATCCATAACGGCACTCTCGTCAATGTTCTCTCCGGTGAAATCTTGCCGAATATGTCCATCGCTGTCGTCGGCACCCGTATCGCCTATGTCGGTCCTTTTGTGGAAGGGATGACTGATGAATCCACCAAGATCATTGATGCAAAAGGAAAGTATATGGCACCGGGACTGTTGGACGGGCACTGTCATATCGAAAGCAGCATGCTGTCCGTGACGCAGTTCGCCAATGCGGTGCTGCCGCTCGGAACGACAGGCGGTTTTTTCGATGCGCATGAGATCTCGAATGTTCTCGGTCTTCCTGGTTTGCGGATCATGCTGGATGAGGCGAGACAAACACCAATGGCTGCTTACATGCAGGTCGCTTCCTGCGTCCCTTCAACGGATGCTTCTTTTGAAACGGCCGGGGCAGAATTTGGACCAGCGGAGGTCGCGGAAGCATTGAGCTGGGGACCAGATATGATCGCGCTCGGAGAAGTCATGAATTTCCCTGGTGTCGTGTACGGAGACCCGAAAATGATTGGAGAGATTCAAGCAACACTGCGGGCAGGAAAAGTAGTGGACGGTCACTATACATGGCCGTCAAGTGATCCGCGTCTGGCTGCTTATGCAGCTGCGGGTGTAACCGGCGACCATGAGTGTGTGACCAGCGAAGATGTCGCACAGCGCGTACGCCTCGGCATGTATGCCAAAATGCGCCGCGGCTCAGCCTGGCACGATGTTGCAGCAACGATCAAAGCACACACCGAACAGGGCATTGACTCCCGCCGGATGATGCTCGTGTCCGATGACCGCATCTGTGACTCGTTGAAAGAAGAAGGTCATATGAACTTCATTGTCAGACATGCGATCTCGCAAGGGGTGAAGCCCGTTACTGCCTTCCAAATGGCGACCATCAATACAGCAGAGCGATTCGGTGTCGCAAGGGATGTAGGCTCGATTGCACCGGGTATCATCGCCGATATCATTTTGCTCGACGGAAATCTGGCTGATGTAAATGTCGTGATGACGATCGCACGCGGTGAAGTAGTGGCGGAAAACGGTGAAATGACGCTCGAACTCCCTCCGTTCCCTTACCCTGAGTTTGCCGTCAACTCGGTGAAAATCAAGGCTGAGCTCACACCATCTGACTTCATCATCAAGACCCCTGTTCCGTCCGGGACGATCCAGACGCGCGTGGCAGTTGTCCGCGAAAATCACGTAGAGACGGACGAAGTGTTTGTCGATGTAGCTGTCGCAAATGGTGAGCTACAGATTACGCCCGAGAGCTCGTTGTGCAAAATGGCTGTTTTCGAACGCCATGGGAAAACAGGCGGCTCTGGCATCGGGATTGTCGGCAATGTCGGATTTAACCAGCCAGCAGCGATTGCCATGACTGTCGCCCACGACTGCCATAACGTGCTTGTCATTGGAAACGATGATGAGCGGATGGCACAAGCAGCCAATGCTGTGATCCGCATGCAAGGCGGTATCGCTGTCGTGACTGGAGACGGCGAAATTGTCGAGCTTCCGTTGCGTTTAGCTGGACTGATGTCGACCGAGTCTTATGAAACAGTTGTGCAGCAATCCATGGAGATTAGCCGAGCGTTGGTGAAGGCGGGCTGCACGATGAACTACGCCTTTATGACATTGTCTTTGCTTGCTCTGGTCGTCATACCGACGTTGCACATATCGGATACGGGCTTGATTCGCATCTCAGATGCAGGATTTGAGCGAGTATCACTCTTTGTTGAATAACGATGACATCCCCTCTTTTGCGAATGAGCAGAAGAGGGTTTTCTCTTTTGGCCATCTCATTCTTCGACCAACTGAACCACTTTGCATAATTGATAGAAATAGAAAACTCCACGCATTTGTACGAGATTCATCTGATCCAGATAGCGCAGCGTTTCCAAAGCAATATTTCGCGCCTCTTTTACATCCTCTTCATTCATGTTCGCGATGGCTTCCTTTAACTCCACAACCGATAAAGAATAGACAGCAGGTCGCAGCGTACGAAGCAGCATGATTTTGCGGATTTGCGAGCGATTGAAGAGACGGTAGCCATTTTTCTCATCGCGGGAAGTCTTAATGAGTCCAACCTTTTCCCAGTGGCGGATGGTTGAGCTGGGCAGTGAAGACATGGCTGCTACCTCCCCAATCGTCATCCATTCGTTGTTTTCAGCTTCCTCACCCTTTCCTGCTGGGCCGTCTTCAAGCATCGCCACGTTTCGTTCGGCTAACTGCTTGTCCCGATGCAAATTAGCCTGTACCTCATTCACAAGCCACAGAGCACCTTGCAACTGTCTATCCTGGATCAGCCGCATCACCTGCGCGGTCACATCCATCCCAAAACCAGGAGACATGGCTTGAATACAGGTAAAATAAGCAACGTGCTCCTCCGTATACTTCCGGTAGCCGCTCGCTGACCGCTCTACAGGCGGAACCAACCCATGCGCTTCATAATTGCGCAATGCGCTCGTGCTCAGCTTCAGCTTGCGTGCAATATCAATAGGGCGTATGGCAAACAGCCTCCTAACCGATTTTCTTCCACAAAGATTAAAGTTTAGTTGTAAGGTTATTTCAATTCCAATCTACTTTATTCCTTTTATTTTGGAGAAACCTTAGAATTCGCACCAATGTTGTAAGATGAATGTGACAAGTGGAAGGAGGCGCATGACCCATGCACAAAGCTGAATTCGAAAGGCAACTGACAACGCTCATTCAAAAGGGCTATCCTAAAATGGCGGGCATGACAGCAGATGAGTTTAGGGAAAATCTGGCCCCGCTGCAACCACTGGCAGAAGCTCTCCCCATTCAAGAAGACGACCACCAAGAGGGCCTCGTCCCCTTTGTTCTCGTGGTGAAAGGTGATTGGTTCGACGGAGAAAAAGCGATGCAAGCCATCGAGCGGCAAAAGAAAGCTGGCTTCAGTGTCATGGATGCAGAAGAAATCCGGCGGTTTACACCTATCGAGGGCATAGAGATTCCTACAGGAATGGCTTACCTGATGACCGGAATTGATACGGGACAAGAGACGCTGAACGTCACTCCGAATGACGCGATGCCCATCCTCATGGAGCAACAGCGTTCCCCACTCACGCTAGAGGAAGGAATTGCCCTCATCACTCACTTCCCGGATCGGGTAAAGAAAAACAACGGCTTTTCTCTGCTCGGCTCTCGTTGTGGCGACCGACGCGTAACGGCCATGTGGATCAGCGAAAATAAACCGAAGCTAGGCTGGTGCTGGGCTGGCAATCCACATACCTGGCTCGGTTCGGCTTCCTGCCAAGCTCGTTTGGACGAAAAAAACCTTGATTTCACATTCAATATACATAAGCAGGATTAGACAATAAAATTAAAAGCCTGTATCTACGTTTGCCAAGTAATTGTAGATACAGGCTCTTTTCTAGGCCTTTATCACGTGAGAAGTGATTTAAGGGATTCAAATTTGCATTTCATCCAAAAGCTATCTATATAAAGTCTATAGGTTGTATCATGTTTATGATAGAACTTTAAAATAAAGGGAATGGAACGAGGGTACATCATTTATGTATAGAGTGGCTATTTGCGATGATGAGGAGAAACATAGAGAGTTTGTTAAAAGCATTCTAATTACATTGTCGATAAAGACAAATATTGAATTTGTAATTGAATCATTCGACTCGGGAGAGCAGTTGGTATCTTATTATGAGCGCCATGAAATTCCATTTCATATTTTAATTTTGGACATTGAAATGAGTGGAATGAACGGAATTCAAACAGCTCGAACAATAAGAGGGTTAAATAACCTGGATGAACAAATTATTTTTCTGACAAGTTACCCAAAATATATGATGGAAAGTTTTGACGTCATGACATTCCAGTACTTGATAAAACCTATTGCACCTTCGATCTTGGAGGAGAAAATCATCAAGCTACACCAATACTTTCAAGCACTTGATAAAAAGTATATGGTCATCAAGTCAGGCTATGAAGAAGTCGTATTAAAATATGATGAAATTATTAGTATTGAAGCTGCCAAAAGCTTAACCATAAAAAGCAAGCTTCATTTTACGACCACGAATCAAACCTATGAAAGCAAAGGCATCATTTCTGACTATGCTCTGGCCTTAAAGGATTGTAACTTCATACAAATCCATCGTTCCATTATTATTAATCTGCTACATGTGAAGAAATTTGCTAGCGGAGTGGTTCTCATGTCCAATGGGAAGGAATTGCCTATAGGCCGTTCTAAAATGAAAGAGGTAAAAGATACTTACACCAAATTTATGATTATGAAGGTCGATTGATATGATTCAAAATAATTTTCCGATTGTCTTTTGCATTATACTTCTGATGGGTTTGCAAGTTAATTTTTTCTTCAATTCGGTATTAGATAATTCAGCTAAAAAACAAAACCGATTCATTTACTTTATTATCTTTGGGGTGCTCGATTACCTATATCTAGTTATACCAGCTTCTCTCATTTTATCTTCGATGCTATCTTTTCTTGTGATATTTAGTTTTGCGCAATCTTATACAGTAGAATTTAAAACGAAGTTTACTTTTTCTATGCTTTACTGTGTTTTAGTATCTCTCTCTTATTTTATATCGCTCTATTTATTTTATTCCCTAGATTCAGTTGACTTTAGCTTTAACCCTATAAATGAACAAGATCAAATAGCCAATACGAAAGCTATTTTACTCGGTTCCATGATCATGTTTGCGATCATTCAGATCATACGACTACTTGCAAAACGTAGAAGCTTCTCTTTGGATAATCGTTACTACGTATTATTCTTGGTTATTCCTGTTGTAAGTATATACCAGCTGAGTATTCTAACTTATAAGGACGTTTATTCTTTCATTTCCGTCATTGGATTTCTTCTCTTAAATGTTATCATTTTCTATATTTTTGATAATATCGTTGATAAATTTCAATTTATGCATGAGAATTCGCAGTTGCAACATCAAATGGACTATCAAGATGCGAATTACGAAAAAACAGTTCACAGCTTCAAATCGATTAAACGAATCATTCATGATACGAACCAACAGCTTTTGTATATCGAAGAATGTATTAAGCGAAATGAGTTAGAAGCGGCAATGGAACATATCAAGACTACTTTAAATAAAGTCGAAGGAGCCTATCATCGTGTTAATACGGGGAATCTGGCTATAGATGCCCTTGTCACAAATACACTTAATATCGGACAAGCCAATGGTATCAGAATAGATACGAAGATTAACCTATATTCCCAGGAAGTAAATATTGACCGTTATGACTTATGTGTAGCCCTAGGAAATATGCTAGATAACGCAATTGAAGCATCTAAACGAGTAAAAATTGCAGAAGATAGGTACATTCTAATCAAAATATATTCTACCGAGTCTACCCTTCTCATTCACATCTTGAATCATATGGAGAATGAATTTGCCTATTTGCGCAGCCAAAAACCAAACGCGGAATTTCATGGTATTGGATTAACAAACATAGCTAGAATCTGTGACAAGTATGGTGGTCATATGACCATAGAAACGAAACATAAAGAATTTAACAATATGGTCCTGCTTCCATATTAAAGCAACAATCCTTAGACAACATGTTGTTTAGGGATTGTTTTTTTCGTTTCAGGGTCATTTTTATTCTAGCAGACCTTTTCCTCGTATGATCATTTCAGCAAGTACAATACAGCAAGAATTACGAGGAGGAATGAATAATGAAGAAGGTGGTTTCTGTATTCATGAGCGCTATTCTTATGGCAATACCGGTCACCCCTGCTTTTGCTCTAACGAATCCTGATACTGTAGAAGAAAAGGCACAGGAGCAGGCTTCAAAGATCGTATCCGAATATGGTGCAAGTGGATTGCAATATGCAATTAGGGATCATGGATCCATTGTCTTATCAGGCAGTGCTGGTGTATACGATAAAGCGACCAAAAGTCCGATCACCGAAGACACGATGTTTGGAATCGGCTCGGTAAGTAAAATGTACGTGACTGCTGCAACGATGGTGCTGGCTGATTCTAAAAAAATTGATATTGATAAGCCGCTAACCACGTATATCAAGGACTTTAAAATGGCAGATAAACGATATAAACAGATTACGCCACGTATGTTGATGAATCATTCTTCAGGAATTTACGGTAGTCAATATGGGAATAGTTTTTTATTTGATGATAATGATACGAAAAATCATGATGAATTATTGGTAAGATTACAATCCGAAAGCTTAAAGTCTACCCCCGGCGAGTTTTCGGTATATTGCAATGATGGTTTTCAGCTGCTTGAAATATTGATTGAACGAGTGAGCGGTTTAAGTTATAGCGAATTTCTTGAAACCTATATTTCTGATCCTCTTCAATTGACCTCTACCAAAACACCACTTGATTCTTTTGATAGAGACAGGCTCATAAAAACTTATTTTCCTGGGTTGGATCAAGCTTTACCCGTTGAGAATATCAATATCATAGGGACAGGTGGTCTTTACTCCACGGCTGAAGAAGTAACTGAATTCGGTGAAGTATTAATCGGGAATCGAACGGATATTTTATCTGAGAAGTCTGCAAAGGCTATGCAAAGTCATGAGTATAGAAAAGGTGTGTGGGTTCCGGAAGAGACGAACTCGATTAACTATGGTCTTGGCTGGGATGCTGTCCGTTTAGCACCGTTTAGTGATTACGGAATAACAGCATTATTTAAAGGTGGAGATACGATTATGTATCACGCTGCTTTGGTTACCTTACCCGAACATGATATTACGATTGCTGTGCTTTCATCGGGAGGCAGTGGTACCTATAATAGTTCATTTGCATCGAATATTTTATTGGAATATCTAAGAGCCAAAGGCATCATAAAAGAAATTCTACCTGAAAAAACATTTGAACCTCCAGTGAAAGTGGACATGCCATCCGGTATGCTTGCATACTCTGGGTTATACGGTAGTGTAGGTAAAACGGTAAAACTGGAGATAAAGAACGGAGAGATTCATTTACCTGATCTAGCATTTGGAGGGGTCCCGCCGCAAAAATATGTATATACCGGCAATGGACAGTTCAAAAACAACGATGGGAATGCAACGATAAGCTTTGACCGAGCGAAGAATGGAAAAACCTATTTAAAACTTAACGCATATATAAATACTCCAGGATTAGGTCAATCGTTTTCGGTAACCTATGAATTTCAAAAGTTAGCTTCCAATCCACTAAAACAGTCAGTGAAAACGGTATGGGAACATAGAAATGGAAAAAAATACTACGCTTTAGATGAAAAGATCACTTCAGTGTTGTATCTAAACAATGCGCTTGTGACCAAAGATATATCAGTTGATATCAGCCATGGATTCGCTTCAGGCACTAAAATTGTTGACAACAATAAAGCAGTAAATGTAATTCAAATCCCTGTTGCAAACGGAAGAGACGCTTTTGATTTGAATTTCTATCACAAGAACCAAAAAGAGTATGTAAAGATCAATGGATTATCCTATATCAGTGAAGATGCTATTCCAACCTTTAATGATGGGAAAGATTCATTATGCGTCATACCATCGGATGGTAAGGCTAGCTGGTATAAAATCGATGCAAAATCAGCCAACCGAGTTATGAACGTTGAGACTCCGGTAAGCGGTGGATTCGCCGTTTATGACAAGAATGGAATGACTGTGAACTTTTCAAAGGCAAGTAACAATCATTCGGTAGTACTGCCTGAAAGTGGGATGATCGTTTTTGGTGGGAATGCGGGTGATGTATTTAAAATTAAATTTGATTAATAGATAGATGTAAGCATAAAAGTCCCGCATTACCAGCGAGCTTTTTGATTTTGTCCAATGTTCGATTCCCTAGATAAAAAAAGATAGTAGGGATATTCAATCCTTACTATCTTTTTTTATGAGTTGTAAAGCTCATTCAAGGTTTTTTCTTTCTTATTCTTTTTCATTCCACGTAACGCCATTTATTTTCAAATGGGCGCGAAACATTTCCAGCATCGAAGGCATTGCCTCTTTTTCTGGCCATGAATCCGTTTTCCACAAGCCTGCTTGTTTAAATGCGCGCGGGCAATGGAGGAAGCATTCCTCTACCTTCACAATCACGCCCATGCCGCTTGTTTTGCCCTTCCATCCTTGTGCGGCGAGCAGCTCTGCATCTTTCGTAATGCGAGCTGATCCGTTGATTCTCAACACTTCTTCCAGACCAGGAATCAGGAAAATCATACCTACATGCGGATTGGTGATGATATTCAACAAAGAGTCGACCCGTCTGTTTCCCATTCGCTCTGGAAAAATAATATGGTGATCATCCAGCACTTTAACGAAGCCTGGCTCGTCGCCCCGCGGGGAAACGTCACATCTGCCTGAAGCATCTGCTGTAGACAAGAAAAACAACGGCGACAAGGACACGTAATGAATTACATGTGACTCAACCTGCGCGATGCTTTTTTTCACAACCGCCTCATGCGGTTCTCCTACCAGGCTTTTTAGTTCTTCTGCGCTGGTGATGAGATTTTTTACTTCCAACGGATTCCACATAGGTTCAACTCTCCTCTCTCTATGTATATCCTTGCCTTCCATCATAAGTCCCTTGCAACGGGAAAATCAATACGAGAAAAAGAGGATGCGTAAATCGCATCCCCTTGTTTTGCCTTACACCATCACTTTGCAAATGTCGTTCGTAAACTCTACCGGGTCTTGAATCGGCAAGCCTTCGATCAAGAGAGCCTGATTGTACAGGAGGGCCGTATACAAATTGACCTTTTCCTTGTCTGTGTCAAATGCACCCTTCAACGACTGGAACACCGCATGGTTCACATTGATCTCCAGCACCTTGTCTGCCTTCACATTCGGATTGTTCGGCATCGCATTCAGGATTTTTTCCATTTCGATCGTTACTTCACCCTCTGTCGACAGGCAGACAGGGTGTGACTTCAAGCGTTTGGAGGCTTTTACGGCTTTGACTTTTCCTTCGAGCAGCGATGCCATATAGTCGAACAGCTCTTTGTTGTTTTCGTTTTCGGCTTCTGCTGCTTTTTCCTCTTCGCCCGGTTCGATCCCCAAATCGCCGCTTGATACCGATTTGAATTCTTTTTCCTTGTAGTTCATCATCATTTTGATCGCGAACTCATCGACGTCATCTGTGAAGTACAGGATTTCGTAGCCTTTCTCGGATACGAGCTCTGTTTGCGGCAGCTTTTCGATTCGATCGATCGACTCGCCAGATGCGTAGTAGATGTACTTTTGGTCTTCTGGCATTCTCTCTACGTACTCTTCTAGCGTCACCAGCTTTTTCTCTTTGGAAGAGTAGAACATCAACAGGTCTTGCAGCGTTTCTTTATGCCTTCCGTAGTCGCTGTACATGCCGTATTTCAGCTGTCTGCCAAATGACTTGTAGAACAGCTCGTATTTCTCCCGCTCTGTTTTCAGCATGCTTTGCAGCTGGCTTTTGATTTTGCTCGTGATGTTTTTTGCAATCAGCTTCAATTGGCGGTCATGCTGGAGCATCTCACGGGAAATGTTGAGAGACAGGCTCTCGGAGTCAACCATCCCTTTGACAAAGCTGAAGTAGTCTGGAAGCAGGTCCGCGCATTTGTTCATGATCAGTACACCGTTCGCATACAGCTCCAGACCTTTTTCGTATTCCTTCGAGTAGTAATCAAACGGCATGCTCTCCGGGATATACAAAATCGCCTGATAAACAACGGCTCCATCAGCATTGATATGGATGTGCGCCAGAGGCTTGTCGAAGCCGTAATGCTTGCTCGCATAAAACTGCTCGTAATCCTCAGTTGTCAGCTCGCTTTTATTTTTACGCCAAATCGGAACCATGCTGTTCACGGTTTGTTCTTCCGTCACTTGTTCGTACTCGTTTTCGCTGCCCTCTTTTGGCTTATGCTGCGTAACGTCCATTTTGATCGGGTAACGAATGAAGTCCGAGTACTTTTTGATAATCGCTTTTAAACGGTACTCCTCCAAAAACTCGTCGTAGTTCTCTTCTTCTGTATTTTCCTTGATTTCGAGAATGATTTCAGTCCCGACAGAATCTTTGTGATAAGGCTCGATCGTGTAGCCATCTGCACCACTGGACTCCCATTTGTACCCAGTGTCGCTGCCCAGTGCTTTACTGATGACCGTAACCTTGTCGGCAACCATGAAAGCGGAGTAGAAACCTACGCCGAATTGACCGATGATGTTGTAGCCATCCTTCGCGTCGTTTTCTTTTTTGAACGCCAAAGACCCGCTCTTCGCAATGACACCCAGATTATTTTCCAGCTCATCCTGCGTCATGCCGATTCCCGTATCTGTCAGAGTCAAAGTTCTGGTGTCTTTGTTAACCGTTACTTTGATGTAATAGTTCTCTTTATCGAACACCAATTGATCATCGACGAGCGACTTGTAGTAAATTTTGTCAATCGCGTCACTCGAATTGGAGATCAACTCGCGCAAAAAGATTTCCTTTTGTGTGTAAATAGAATGGATCATCATTTCCAAGAGGCGTGTAGATTCTGCTTGAAACTGCTTTTTTTCCATGAAATACCCACCTTTCCGGACTTCTTATGTATTCCTTTTTTTATGTTAGCACTCTCACCTCGCGAGTGCTATTCACTATTTTTATAACAGTCTTAGATTTTTCTGTCAATATGAACCAGCGACAAAGAGAGAGCGAAGAAGAAACCCTCGGGTCAATTGCCCAAGGGTCTTCTTTGCATGCTAATTATTATTTCACCGGAATATAGCCCGTTTTTTCTACTAATTCTTGTCCTTGCGGAGATAAAATCCATTCGATCAGCTTCTCTACATTCGGATTGTCCGTCCCGGCTGTTACTGCGTAAAACTCCGCTGCAAACGGATACGCTCTGTTTTTTATCGTTTCCTTATTAGGCGTTACCCCATCAATCGCGAGCAGACGAATGTTTCCGTTTCGCACCATCTCCGTGGCATAAAACAAGAACGAGTAACCGATGGCATTCGAATAATTTTTGTAGTTGGCTGCTTGCTCGATGATTCCACCCATTCCTGTTACCACATCTTCTTGTGGCGCGGTCATGAGCTCTTTATCTCCCATGATCTTCTGCAGCATCGTCTGACTCCCGCTATTTTGTGGACGCTGAAAGGCACGAATGATCTCATAGCTGCCACCGACTTCATCCCAGGAAATGATGTCTCCCGCATAAATGTCCTGAATCTGCTTGGTAGTGAGTCCCTGAACAGGATTCTCTGCATGGACAAAAAAGACAAAGGCTTCCCTTCCGATTGGCGTCAGCTTCAGCTCTAGGCCTTTTTCTTTTGCTGCCAGAAGCTGTTCCTCGGAAGGAGCTGCCGCAAAGATGACATCGACTTTGCCATCCAGTAAGTTTTCGTACGCTTTTGGCGTCTTGCTTACCATGACTTCGCTGTCGTAAAGGTCGTAATCCTTCTCGGGATAAACAGCCTGCACAAAAGAGGCGTAAAGAGGATACAAGGCGGTCGCCCCATCTATTTTGGGCAAATCAGATTGTAACGACAGTGTCGCTGGTCGATCAAGCTTTTGAATTTTGGAGTCTGTACTAAATGGTTTATACTGTTTCAGATCGACCTCCGCCTCACTGACCACAGGAATGCTGTTATGGTAATAGCTGCTGATCTCATATCCTGCAACTGGCAGCGTACAAAAGAGAAAATAGACAAAAAGGGCTCGGTTCCATAACCGACTCTTTTGCGGGGCGAACATTTGGCCGATTATGTAGATGATAAAAACAAACGTCGTGACAGCGACGAGAAGGCAATAAACTCTTCCCTGGGCGTTCAGAGCAGTCATCACCATCGCCACGACTCCGATCACCGTGATGATCGCACCCAAAACAATACAGCCGAAGATTTTCCCTACCATTTCTTTGTTCATTCCTTCTCCTCCCAGTTTTCCTACCGTTATTATAAATGATTGGAAGAGATTTGGAAGGAGAAGCATACCAAACGAGCCAATTCACTCAACACCTAACCATTCCTTGTAATTTGTTGCCCATTTTTGCAAATCATTGATGAACAAACTGGCGTGATATCCATCACAAACCGCGTGATGGACTTGCAAAGAAACTGGCAGCAACATTTTGCCCCCTTGCTCGAAATACCTTCCACTTGTAATGATTGGCAGCAAATACCGCCCATCTCCCGAAATATTCAGATTAAATCCACTGAAGCTAACCCAGGGAATACACGAGACCGGGAAAGTATAGGGCGGTTCCGGTTCTTTCGCTACAAGACCTTTGTTGTCCCCGTACCTTTTCATATCCGCTACGTAATTTTGATAAAACACAGGGAACTCGTCAGCGAATTCCGTCCACATCGTAGAAAAAGTTTGATCGTCCTGGTGAAAAAAAGTATAGCTGGGTATCATGCTCTCCCAATAGCCCAACTCGCCATCCGTATGGAAGGAAGTTCGAAATTCGCGATGCGCATTGACAACGTTCGTCACCATATACAGAAAAGCCGGGTACAGCTTCATCCCCTTTTGCCGTAGGGCAGGAAGCAATTCCGATATATCAATGTTGGCCGTCATACTAAAGGTGCAATTCACTCGGTTCAGATAATGCTCGAAATAAGACCTTCTGCTCCAATTATCTAGATCGATTCGCTGAAATTTCATTGGATATCCCTCCTAAAATCGAAAACATCATGATTTTAGGAGGTGATTTTGCGTGTCCTTTTCATAACACCATCCCCTTCTCCAATCCTGCCCCTCCAGCATACCATTTGCATCTCTTTCTGACATCATTCCAGCGATGACCATCCAAATCAGCGAAGCCTGCCCCATACATTCCCGGACAGTACCGTTCATTCAAGAGGCAAAGTTATTTTAAATAGAGTCGTATACCGTTGATCTCTTTCCAAATGAATGGTCCCCTGATGTAACGTTATAATTTTTTTACAAATGGCTAGACCGAGTCCGGTGCTATCTTTCACAGGATTACTCCCTTTTATGAACTCTTCAAAAATGTGTTCCCTCACATCCTCTTGAACACCTGTACCGTTATCACCTAACCACAGAACAACGCCGGCCTCTATTTTCTCGCATGAAACGAATAGCTGCGTTCCCGGAGGATTATGTTTTAGTGAGTTACCGATCAAATTCGTAATAACGCGGTTCATATGCATTTTGTCGAACATGACAAACAGCGGCTCCTCTGGAATTTTCACATCCAGCTGAAATCCCCTATCTTCTATCTCCGGATAAAATTCTGCAACAAGCTGCATAAACCACTTACTAATATTCACCTTTTCTTGATCCAGTCTTACCTGCTGGTCTTCCAGCTTTGCCAGCTCGAACAAATTTTGAATCAAATGGGCCATATAAGACGATTTGTCGTTAATATATTGAACATACTGACGCCTTTGCTCTTCTTCTAGCTCCGGCCTATCCAGCAACAACTGAGAATAACCGAATACGGAGGTAATCGGCGTTTTCAGATCATGAGACAAATGCAGCAGCATGTTTCTTTTGTTGTTCGCTACCGCTTCTTTCTCTGCCGAGGTCTGCTGTAGTCGTTCTGCCATTCCGTTAAACGCTTCCCGGATTTCTGCAAATTCCATTTCAGCCGAAAATGTAAGCCTCTTCTGATAATTGAAGCCTTCCATTTCTTTAATGCCCTCTACAATTTGCCGGAGAGGCTTCTTCATCTGCAAGACGGAGTACCGAGTGTAGAAATAAAGGGCGATGAACAACAGAATGACAAACAACGCTATTAAGATTCCAAGCGCCAATGATATATTTTCCAACCGCTGAGGAATTTTCCATAACAGAACATAGTTTTCACCCTCTGGCCCTTGCACTCGATAGGCATGGTAGAAAATTGAATCATCATTTCGCAGTATGTCCACTTTAGCGTACAGCATCCCATCGCTATATGTCATGATATTGTCTTCCTTGTTGCCTTTTACATAGATGACTGTCCCCGATTCATCCACGATCTCGAACCAGCCGCCGTACTCGTCTAACAACCGACCATCCATCTTTTCAAAAGGGTACTGGTATATTTTACTGCCGTCCACTCGGGTCAAATCAGGCGATTTATCAAAATAGTTGTCCATCAACAGGTCTGTCCCCAAAAGAGCAATCATAATCACAAATAGGAACAAACCGCTTATCACAACATAGTGTCGAAAAAACAGTTGTTTTAACGGCCGCTTGTCGGGGATGCTCTCATTTTTTTTCAAAACGGTAGCCTAACCCCCTGATCGTAATAAGATAAGTCGGCTTTCTCGGGTTATCTTCAATCTTCTCCCTGAGTTTGCTGATATAGACCATGATTAGGTTTTCATCCCCAATGTACTCCTGTCCCCAAACATGCTCGTAAATGGACGCTTTTGTAAAAACTCTCCCTGCATGCTTCATCAGTAAAGACAAAATCTTGAACTCGTACGATGTCACTTCTTTCTGCTGTCCATTTTTGTACAGCTTACAGCTCATCAAATCGAGCATGACATCGCCAACTTGTATGATCTCATGGTTCTGCTTTTCACCTTTGGAAAATACATCCATTCTTCTGAATAACGCTTGAACTCTGCTGACGACTTCTATGGGGTTAAAGGGCTTCCCCACATAGTCGTCAGCGCCAAGCTGAAGTCCAATAATTTTATCCATATCGTCCGATTTCGCGGACAGGAACAAAAACGGAACTTCGGAAATATGTCGCATCTTTTTTAATAACTCATATCCATCCATTTTCGGCATCATAATATCAGCAATAACCAGATCGATTTGCACGCTTGAGAATACAGCCAGCGCATCAACCCCATTACCTGCTTCATAAGTAGCAAACCCGTAATTTTTCAAATAAATACTGAGTAGTTCACGAATTTGTGCTTCATCGTCGATGATCAGTATCGTTTTGATTGTATTTCCCTCCATCGCCTCATGTCGCAACGAAGCACAAACAAGAAGTCACGGCTTGTTGTACACTAAAATAATTGGTCTGCGAACCGAGATAGTAACGCAGCCGCTTCTTTCCTTACCATCAGCTGCTCTGATTTATAATCGACACTACCATCTCTGCCTTTCACCACTTCTGGTCCGTATAATCCTTTTGCCACTACGAAATGGACTCCCTCTAAAGCCCAAGCATCTGTCCTACCACTCAGCTTGGCTTTTTTCGGCTCTCCATGAAGATAGCCAAATGCCATGCGCCATACGATGGTTGCTGCTTCTTGACGCGTCAATGGCTCGTTCGGATAAAATTTGCCATCCGCAGATGCTTTTAGTAAACCTAACTCGTAAGCTGCTTGAATTTCCCGCGCATACTTGTTACCTGAAAGATCCGTGTAAATCGGTTTATGCTTTGATGGGGCAATACCACTCCACTTGATGAACCAGCCAACAAACTCTCCTTTTGTTATCTGTTGTTCGGGCGAAAAGCGATTGTCTCCTTCCATATCAGCAAAGACACCGATCTGCCTCAGGTGATAAATATAGGACGCATATGGATGGTCATTTTCCACATCCTGATAACGTTGCGGCTCAGGCATTTTTTCTGCCCAACTATCTGATTTTAACTCGTAATAGAAAGCCCGCACATCTCCGTGATCGTTCAGCTTAAAAGCAGCTTTACTACCTTGTTCATCCTGGAATAAGAGTGGCTCCACCTCATATAGGACATGTTCTCCCAGCGAGTCTTTTACAATGAGTTTGCCGCCTTCAGCACGTATACGAGTCGTCCACATCCGGTTTCGCAAATCGCTGTATGTCCCTTCAAACTTCGTGAGTTCTTGTTTCGCTAACTCAATCCCTTTTTTCTGCTCATTTTTCGGGTAGTAATGATCCATAAACGCTTTAATCAAAGGCAGACGAATTTCGAAGTCCTTATTGACTGTAACAAATACTCCCACTTTTTCTTCCGGGATCAACCACATCCCGGTATGGTATCCTTGTAAATCTCCTCCTTTTTCAATAACATATTGTCCATTGTAATTTTGCTGGTTGGCATATTCGAAACCAAGGGCCATGTTATTCAGCTTTGGATGCACGGAAAGATGAGGTCTGTGCATTTCTGCTGCCGTTTCTTCTTCCATAATCGTCGCATTCCCAAGCTTTCCTTTATTGAGATGAGCAATCATGAATTTAGCCATATCAGAACCAGTTGAGAGCATTCCACCATCAGGAAGCTCAGTTGGTACCATTGCATAAGTCGGGATCGGCTGTCCGATAAGATTATAAGGTACAGCCAACTCTTTGACTATTGAGGGTGTAAGTCGAAAATCACTATTTTCCATGCCAAGTGGCTTAAAGATGCGTTCCTGCACGTATTCACCAAATGGTTTTCCTGCTACTTGTTCTACAACATAACCTTGAATGGTGAAGCCGAGGTTGTCATATCTGTAAAACTCTCCTGGCTTGCGAATGACATTTGGGAGATTGTCCATAACGAATTTCTTTAAAGAAACCTCCCGTTTCAAGTCGGTTGTTGAACCGTCAGAAGTGTCTCCAAAGTCAAATCCAGTGGAGTTCGTTAACAGATGTTTCATTGTAAGAGGAGTGCCTGTCTTATTCGGAATCCGGGCACCCCCCATATATGCGGATACATCTTTGTTCAAATCTATTTTTCCTTGCTCCGCCAATTGCATAACGGCTGTAGCTGTAATAACCTTGGTTACTGACGCTACACGGAATACGGTGCGATCAGGATCGACCGGAATCTTCTTCTCTACATCCGCATATCCATACCCTTTTTTAAAAAGGACCTTGTCTCCTTTTACAACTACAAACGCAGCTCCTGCCATGTTGTTCTTAATTTCGGATCGGTTAAAAAATTCATCAGCAAATTGCTCTACCTCTCTCGGATCATCCGGCCCAGATACAGAAGATGCGAACACTTTTGGTGGAGAAACAACTCCGCTTCCAAGGCTGACGCTCATAGTAAATACAAGTGCAGTCGCCATTAATGTCTGTAACTTCGAAAACATTTTCATAAGATTGCTCCTCTCCTTTACCCTTATTTCCTTCTATATAAGAGTAAACGACCAATCTTAATCGCATTTCTATACAACCTTAATAGAACATGAATTTTTTGCTTGTTCATGCAAAAACCCCTGATTTCTCAGGGGCACGATTCTCTATTCTGTCGATATCTGTCTCCTATCCATATACAGTACATTCCACCGATGACCATCCAAATCAGCGAATCCCGCCCCGTACATCCCCGGACCATGCTCCCGCGGCTCACTGAAAACAATGCCCCCAGCCTCTTTCACCCGATTCACCAATTCATCCACTGCTTCCCTGCTCTCGGCATCGATCGAAAACAACACTTCCGTTCCGCGCTTCGTATCTGCCAGCTCATTTTGTGTAAACGATTGAAAGGCAGCTTCTGGGAAAAGCATCACCAAGAGGTTTTTTTCACCAATCAATAGGCCCGCTACATCTTTGCTATTCTCATGGCGGGGATGAAAAGAGAATCCGAGTGCGGCAAAAAACGATTTGGACTTTTCGAGATCCTTGACAGGCAAATTGATCCAAAGCTCTTTTGTCATGGGAATTTCTCCTTCGCGTTTTGTTTGGATGATACTCATTCTTCTCCTTTTAAGAATAGCAGAATCATGCTCGAACGCTTCTTCCCGATTGCTATTTTTTTAAACCATTCATTCATATTATTGCGATATTGACACTCGGAATTAGAAGCGATAAAGTATTGGATAAACTTGGTTGCACAAGCGCGAAAATTCTAAAAATAGTAACGAGGTGGGCACATGGCAAACGATTTAATTCAAGCAATTACCCTGTTAAAACAAAAAGAATGGGTAGATCTCACGCACACATTCGGTCCGGAGTCCCCGCACTTCCACGCATTTGACGCCGCCGAATTCCAAACGCTGTTCACACATGACGACGGCTTCTTTGCCCAGCGCTTCTCTTTTCCTGGACAGTACGGTACCCACTTGGATGCACCGATTCACTTTGTGCGCAACAAGCGTTACTTGGACGAGATCGAGCTGAAGGAACTCGTATTGCCGCTCGTCGTCATCGACAAATCAAAAGAAGCTGAAGCCAACAACGACTATTCGCTATCCGTGGAAGACATTTTGCATTTTGAAACCGAGCATGGTCAAATTGAGAGCGGCTCCTTCGTCGCCTTGCGTACAGATTGGAGCAAGCGCTGGCCAGATGTGGAGGCCTTCAACAATAAGGATGCAGATGGCAACAATCACGCTCCTGGCTGGTCCTTGGAGGCTTTGAAATTTTTGTTCGAGGAAAGACAAATCAAAGCAGTCGGTCACGAAACCTTCGATACGGATGCGACGATCGATTACCGGAAAAACGGAGCACTTTTGGGTGAATATTTCGTCCTCGATCAAGACACCTATCAAGTAGAGCTGCTCAAAAATCTCGATAAGCTCCCGGCAAAAGGTGCTGTCATCGTAAACATTACACCAAAGCCTGAAAAAGCCTCCGGGTTTCCTGTTCGTTCGTTTGCCATATTGCCTTAAAGCCAAAGCCGAGTAAACGTCAGGTATCATCACCGATCACCTGTCTTTCACTCGGCTTTTCATCTGAAAATGCTCTACGTATCCAATGAGGATTTACGGATAACCGCTACACTGGACTCCCTGACAATCAGCCGCGGCTCGAACTGCACGCGTTCGTACGCTCCTGCCCCCTGCTCACGAATCCGTTTCAGTAAAAGCTCAGTCGCCAGCCGTGCCACCTCTTCCCCCATAATCGAAACAGAGCTGATTTGCGGGGTCGTAATCGTCGTCCACACATTGTTGTCAATGCCCACGACCGCGACATCTTCTGGTACGCGGACTCCGAGCTCTTTGAACCGATTCACGATCCCGATTGCCACCATGTCATTGACCGCATAGATAGCGTCCGGCATGTTTTTCAGGCTAAAAAAGTAATCAGCAGCACGAAGGCCCGTCTCAAACGAGAAGTCCTCACCAAAGTACACCAGCGAAGGATCGATGTGCTGAAGTGACGCCTCATAGGCAAAATACCGCTCCTCGATTTTGTCCTTCGGCGCACCTGCGTAAGCAATTCGCGTACGGCCAATTTTGATCAAATGCTCCATGACGAGCCGACCTTCTTGACGGGCCATGCTGACCACATCTGCTCTCACATTGTCTTCGAGCTTTTTTCCGTAGTTAATAATCGAAACCGGAACACTCGCTTTGTTAATCATCTGGACCAACGTTTTCGGATAGGCGAGCGGCATGATAATCAGCCCGTCTACGTGCAGCTTTTTGACCTCACGTACAGTCTCAAGCTCCATTCGGGCATTTCCCGCTGTATTAATTTGTACGACGCGATAGCCATGCTGCTTGGCCGCTTGCTCGACCGACCAGGCGATATCCGGAATGATCGCATTGCGAATGTCAGGGACAGCCAGTGCGATTTGATAGGTTTGGCGCACCTTTAGACTTTGCGCGGAAGTGTTTGGAATAAAGCCCAGCTCGTCAATCACGTCCAGAATCAACGCTTTCGTCTTCGGACTGATTCCCCCGCTGTCATTGATGGCCCTCGATACCGTTGCGATTCCTACGCCTGCCTTCTTGGCTACGTCTTCTATTGTCACTTTATTTTTTTTGTCCAACGCCTTGCTTTCCTTTCCATATTGGAATCGTTTTCTATGTTTCCGAGCTAAAATATTTTTTCTTACCGCTATTATAGCATACACAAAACCTATGGTAACGAGGCGTGAGCAAAACATGGCAGGCAACTCCGCACCTGTTGCACAACACCTATATATCCTCTCAACCTAGCTAGAATCAACATCCTCACCTCTGCCAATTGCACACCCCGCCTACCGAATCAAATTGACAAGATGCCAAACTTATGACATATTATTTTTCGGAAACGTTTCCTATTTTACTTGCTGAACTTCATATAGAATCCAAATCGAACGAGGAGATGGCAGATATGAAAGCATTACGTTGGCACGGTCTGAAAGACCTCCGTTTGGAAACCATTTCAGAACCGGTTGCAACCAAAGGTAAAGTGAAAATCAGAGTCGAGTGGTGCGGGATTTGCGGAAGCGACTTGCACGAATACGTGGCTGGCCCGATCTTCATCCCACAGGGAGCTGAACATCCACTTACAGGCGAAAAAGCCCCGATCGTAATGGGGCATGAATTTTCCGGACAAGTAGTGGAAATCGGCGAAGGCGTGAACACCATCAAGGTTGGCGATCGCGTCGTTGTCGAGCCAGTTTTCGCATGCGGAACATGCGCTGCCTGCGGACAAGGCAAATACAATCTTTGTGAAAAAATGGGCTTCCTCGGTTTGGCCGGTGGTGGTGGCGGCTTTTCGGAATATGTGGCTTGCGATGAGCACATGGTCCACAAAATTCCAGACAGTCTCTCCTATGAGCAAGGCGCTCTTGTTGAGCCATCTGCCGTGGCCCTTTATGCAGTTCGTTCGAGTCAGTTGAAAGCTGGTGACAAAGCTGTCGTATTCGGCGCTGGTCCTATCGGCTTGCTTGTTATCGAAGCACTGAAAGCAGCAGGTGCAGCTGAGATTTATGCAGTAGAGCTGTCCCCTGAACGTAAAAGCAAGGCAGTTGAGCTGGGAGCTATCGTCATCGATCCGAAAGAATACGACGTCGTCCAGGAAATTCACAACCGGACAAACGGCGGCGCAGATATCGCCTTTGAAGTCACAGGCGTGCCTCCTGTCCTTACGCAAGCCATCGAATCTACCAAAATCGCTGGACAAATCATGATCGTCAGCATCTTCGAAAGAGAAGCGCCAATCAAGCCGAATCACATCGTCATGAAAGAACGCAGCATGACAGGCATCATTGGCTACCGCGACGTATTTCCTGCCGTCATCAGCCTGATGGAAAAGGGCTTCTTCCCGGCGGACAAGCTGGTCACCCAGCGCATCAAGCTCGACGACATCATGGAGAACGGTTTTGAAGCTCTGCTGAAAGAGAAAAACCAGGTGAAAATTCTCGTTAGCCCGAGAGCATAACCGAAAACGATTCCATAAATATCGTGCTATTTCCTTCCACAGAAGGACATACGCCATTCCGCTACAAAAAACGGAGAGAAAGCAGGGTTCATTCCTGTTTTCCGCTCCGTTTTTTTTCGTTACCCTCTTCGGTTTTTAACCTTGCGCTCTGCGAAGAGGAGGAAGTGTCATTACGCTTCCTTTTCTTGCGTATGCTTCAAAATCGCTTCGATGACGACATCCCAATCCCCCCGTGGAAGCTCATGCCCTGTCCCTTCCAATGTGAGCAAGACTGCTCCAGGAATGGTATTCGCAAGATGTAAGGCATGCGCGAAAGGGATGAGCAAATCTTCTGTACCGTGAATCACGAGAGCTGGTACAGCGATTTCCGCTGTCCGCAACAGGTACGGTTCAGTGGCTGTCACAAAGGCGTGGTTATTTCTACTCGCATAATGGTTGCTTCTGGCGATATCGATTTGGGCCAATTCACGAACGCGCTGCTCGTCAAAAGGATGTTTGGAACCACTGAGAACTTTCCAACCCGCAACCGCCGCCTCTAACGCCTCCTGCTCATCCTCCCAGTTGATCTCCCCCATCTTGCTGAAAAACTCCATCAGCTTCTCATCGATTGGTGGTAGGCCAGGAGCAAAATTGGACGTTGCGTGCAATGTGATGGTACGAACTCTTTCAGGATGTCGCAATGCAATCATTTGTGTCAACATTCCGCCCATTGACATACCAACGAAGTGCGCCTGCTGTACGCCGAATACATCTAGGACGTGAACAGCGTCATCCGCCATATCTTCAAACGTATAACCCGGTTGGCCAACCTCGTAGGTCGTGGAGCGTCCGACATCCCGATTATCAAAACGAATAACAAAGCGTCCGGCGTCGGCTATTCGCTGACAAAATTCTTCCTCCCACCAAAGCATGGACATCTGGGCTCCCATAATCAGCAAAATCGCCGGATCTGTGGGCTTCCCAAAGCTTTCCGCGCATATTTCCACACCATTTACTTTTAAGATTTGTTCTGCCATTGCAAGTTTTCCTCCTCAACGAACTAAAATAAAAAAACACAGGCTAGGCTGCCTGTGCTTACGTCATCGAAAAAGGAAGAAGAAACGAAAACCATGAACATCAGATACCAGCATCTGATTGTACTAGATTGGTTCCATTCTCTTCGCAGATCATGCAAATAGAGGGGGGCATCACGCTTGCTTGCCTTCCTCACTCCTATTTGCCCATGATTCAATTGGGTTACCGTAGCGGCAATCCATTTTCCGATTCGTATGCACACAACATAGCCTTTTCTCACTATTTCATCGATTGTGTTGTGCGAATAAAGTATCGAAAAATTAATTTGCCACACGTAACCCTCCGTCCCTGATAAGTTGTGACCATCCTACCACATGCTTTTTCATCTGTCAACGATTGGCAGTTTCAATCGTTGTTCGAAGCCCTGGCTCCGCAAAAATCGTCTCAACATCCCGGGTAAGCCGCAGCTCAACCACTTGATCACATGCCAGCTTGGAAAGAATCTGGTCATGCGTGATAATGACAACCGTTTTGCCTGCTTCGGCCAGCTTTTTCACCCATGCGGCCACCTTCAGCACTCCATCGCCGTCAAGTCCGCTTGTCGGTTCATCCAGCACGATCAGTTCTGCCTCGGAGCAATAGGCGGCTGCCATCGTGACCCGCTGCTTCTCTCCACCGGATAGTGAGGCAGGATGCCGATCGCGAAGCTCACGCAAACCGAAAGCATCCATCGCTTCATACGCCTTTTCGCGGAGCTCTTCATTCAAGATTTTCCCCAACACGATTTCGTTCCCGACGCTGTCTGCGTAGAGCTGGTAGTCCGCATCCTGCATCACCAAATAGCTCACAGCCCGTCTTTTGCTGACGGAAATTTTACGACCTTGGTGGACAATCGTCCCTTTTCGCTCACGAAGAAGACCACATAAAATTTTGCATAGTGTCGTCTTGCCCGTACCGTTCTCTCCCGTCAACGCTGTTACGCTCCCCTGCGGAAGCGAGATGTTGATATCGGTGATGCCGTCGTTTTTCTTTTTATAAAAATAGCTAAGCCCTCTTCCTTCCACCATGAACGTGGACATCTCTGGCTGCTCCCGTTTCTTTGTTGTCTCGGGAAGCGTCATGTCAGGATGACGCAAACCGTACATACGAACGTCATCATGAGACAGCTGGCAGAACTCGTCCTTGGTCCACGTCCGTGCGATTTGGCCATTTTCCATGCAGACAAACAAATCGACAACGGGTAGAAAAGGAACTAGCCGATGCTCGCTGATTAGCAGGGTGGTACCGTTTTGCTTGAGCTTGCCCAAGATTTCAATCAGGTTTTGCGTAGAGGAAGCGTCCAGATTCGCAGTAGGCTCATCCAGCAAAAGAAGTGGTGGTGTCAAAACGGATGCGGCCGCTATAGCCACCCGTTGCTTTTGCCCGCTGGACAGCTTATGTAAAGAGGTATCGAGCAGGTGGGAAATCCCGAGCTGGCTCGCCTGTTTTTCCATCCGGCTTCGAATCTCGTCTGGTGCCATGCCAATGTTTTCTGCGGAAAACGCCAGCTCATCCCGGACGGTTTCCATAAAAAATTGGCTGCGGGGGTCTTGAAATACAACGCCCATTAGCCGTGTCCGCTCCTCGGGCAGCATGCTCGCAGGACTTTTGCCGCCTATGCCTACTTCACCCGTGAGACGTCCGACATAAAAATTCGGCGCGAGACCATTGACCAGCCTCATAATCGTACTCTTGCCGCAGCCCGATCGCCCACATAGGACGACACACTGTCCGGCTTTTATAGATAAGCTGATATTTTTCACGCCGGTCTCAGTGTCATGTCCTCCATCTTCCTGTCCATAATGAAACGTGACGTCGTTCAGCTCAATCACGAAATCATCCCTCCCATCCAGTAAATTGCCGAGCCTATCAGCGCATAAACTCCTACGACGATGCCATCTGTGATCTTGAAGCCAACCGGGTAGATAGAGGTCCGCGCATTTGTGCACTCGATACCGCGGAGTTCAGCAGACGACGCCAGTTCTGACGACAGCTTCAGGCAACGGACGACCAATGGCATAAAAAAACATTCGTAGGCCATGGCCGGATGCTTCAGTACGCTGTACCAATGCGGAAAAATCCCTCTGGCGCGGATTCCGTCACGAATCGCTTTCATTTCCAAAATGACCACGGGGAAAAAACGGATCAAAATGCAAATCATTACCAAAATCGGCTTGGGGACATGCATCTTCTCAAACGCACTCATGATACTGCCGGGTGGCGTATAGATCAGAACCGTGCCAATCATGATGACTGGCATCATTCTCACCATCGTGTAGACAATGAGCTTCATTGTTCCTAACGCCAACGCATTCGGCATGAAAAACACAAAAGCCATGCATACGCAATAGAACACGACCAGTTGAAACGCCTTTCTGGACAGGTGATTCCATACCAAGTACACTACACTTAGTGCCACCAGTAGATGCACCTGCATATCATCACGAACGATCATGGCCAAGATACTCGCTATGACCAGCACCAACAGATGCGTTCTGGGACCGAGCCGTCTCGTACGAGTTGTTTCTTTTTCATATGCTTCTTCCTTCATTCGACAGACACCCCTACAACCGAGATCACACACAACCTTATTAAGGGGAGAAGAAGCACGCAGCATTCCCCCTTACAAATCGTAATGATAATGATGATCATAATCTCTAGCAATACGACAGGTAGACATACGTCTTTTCATGGTATGTTTTCGTCCGATCACGGCATGGGTGGTGACTTTAATGAAAGATATACTGACGGAACTACATACACCGTGTTTAATGCAATGCGGCTTTTATCCTGACGACGACCACGGTCCATACAATCCCGAAGGCGTTTGCTTTTCTGTTTTGCCAGAGAAAGGGCAGGGGCGCTACTGGACTTATACGCGCGACAACCTGTTCTCGATTTCGATCCAAGATTTCGTCTTTTACGAGGATTTGTTTCTGGAATTCCAGCAACCCAAGTACCTGAGCTTCAATTATTACGATTCCGTCTCTGGAGAAGAATTCAATCCGTATAAACGATTGTCAAGCGGCTGCATCCGCGTCCATATCGGCTATAACAATGTGTATCGGGCCAGCTATCGCAAAAACATCCCCATCCGCTCGACAGCTATTGAAATCATGCCGGAATATTACGAGGATTATTTGAAAAGCAAATATCCAGTAGAGTATAAGGACCTGCGCTCGTCCTTTATTACGGTAGATGGGATGACGAATTTCGCGGAGCTTGTTTTCTTGCTCAGACAGATACGGAATTTTCGGGGAACGGGAATTGCCGCAAAGCTGTACTACGAGGGGAAAGTCGCAGAAGCAGTATCACTGATCGTGGAAAAGGCCAAAGCACACAAAAAAACGCATCCAACGAAAAGCATATCCCGGCAGGATTTGGACGGGCTGACAGCTGTGACCGCCTATATTGACGATCACTTTGCCTCTGAAATACACTTGGAGCACCTTACCCGGATCGCCTGCATGGGACTCACCAAGCTGAAATACACCTTTAAGCAAGCGAACCAATGCACCATTACCGAATATATCCAAAACAAGCGAATGATTCACGCCGAGCAGCTCCTCTCGAGCACCGATTTACATATCAATCAAATTGCGTATATCGTGGGCTACCATAACTCCAGTCGCTTCTCCCAGCTATTTCGCAAAAGAACCGGGCTGTTGCCCAACGAATACCGGAGATTCACAGTTACAACCAAATAGGGTAATGGAAAAAGCTGTAGCCGATGATGTGGCTACAGCTCTTTTGTGTTTATCATTTTTCTTCTTTGGCAGCGAAAAGCAGCTTTCGCACCCGCTCATCCCGCAGCCACAATCCGCCCCACATCAAAATCGCGAGGTAGACAGCAAACAGCGTATGGGAAAAGAGTGGCGCATCGACACGGATCTGCGTCGCAATGACACCACCGAAAAATCCAGTCAACAGAAGCGCACCCAAAACTGCTGTCCGTGGTATAGCATACAACACTGTTGATACAAGGGCGAGAATTCCAATCACGCCAATATGATGCTCCGCATAGCCGAGTACGAGGGTTCCCTCTACGACAGGAGCAGGTTGGATCAGTTTGAATACGCCGTCAAAAAGCATAAAAAGAATGACAAGTCCGCTCATAATCCGTGCAATCCACAGACGTGTTTTGGAAATTTGACTCCGCATGGGGGTCCCACCTTTCATTTTTTTCCTAAACAAATCGTAGCACAATCACAGCGGTAGCATTTCTTCTGTATTGCTCTTTTGGGGAGCTGCCCTTTTCGAAAAACGAAAAAAACCTTCTCAAATGAGAAGGTTTTGAATTCGTATCATGGATTAAACGGGAAGGGTAACTCTGTAACCTGGTTGGTTCTTTGGATGGTTTTGATTTACGAACACACCACGGTCATTTTTCAACACGATTACTTCAAAGAATGGACGGAAACGATCTTCCGAAATATTAAATGCAGTCAAGAACTTGCCAAACAGCTCTTGCTCTTCACGCTCAGGTTGGCCATCTGCCAGAGAAGAATCGATCAGGTTAACCAGAATGCACATTTTTTGAGCATCTGTGAGCAATGGAGTTACTTCGCTCAAGAATTTCTCGATGGAGTTATTGCGTGTATATTTCATTGCGTTTTCGAGCAACTGTCTGTTATTCGCACCTACACCAATCACGCCGTTGTTTTCTTCACCGCCCAATACAGCGAGCAATTGACCGATTTCCTCATGGTCCATTTCTCCATCTGATTTCATCATGTAGAGCAAGGAACATGCGAATCCAAAATGAGGGGTCATTTCTTCCCCTTTGTCTGTCTTAAACATATCAAACAAGCCCACGCAAAATACCTCCTATGTATGCCAAGATAGTATAATTTTACTACCAACTGGAGAATGTTAGCAACAGTTGTCCGGGTAAGCAATTTTTCAGTAAACAAAAAAGAAGTGCCAGCATGTACGCCGACACTTCCTATTCCAGCTCTTATTGCAATTGTTGCACATGATAGCCCTTGGCTTTCAAATGATCGATAACCATACCTTCCATCGAGAAGTGGGCAGCACCGACCACGACAAAAGAAGTCGTTTCCCCTTCTTTCTCCAACACTTCTGCCAGTTTCATAGCCATGTTTTTGTCTCGCTCACCGAGCAAACGCTGGTTTACTTCGCCCTCACCGAAATCGCCATGCGTCGTCATGATCTGGATAAAGCCATTCAGATCGCCTTCTACCCATTCCGTCTGCATGTCTTTTAAGAGCTTTGTTCCGTCCTCCAGCCCTTTTTCGGACATAGCGCTATCTAAAATAATGTTCAATTCTTTTTCCTGCTGCTCCGCCGGTACACCTGACAGCAAATCCGCTTGCAGCTTAATGCCTTCCAGCTCGTTGATCGGCTTCTCATCCAGCATCGCCTTCGTCAGGAAGTACCTGTCGATACCCGTTAGCATCGCGAACTGAACATCCGTTTCACTGTCAACATAGCCAAGCGTTGGCACAGACAACGAAATAGCAAATGGTCTGTAGGTGTCAAAGGAATTGGTTGGCAGTTGCAGCTTGGCAAGCAATTTTTGCACCTTTTGGTACGTCTCCGCGGATACGTGGTCCTTCAATGTGGTGCCATCCGTGTATACCATCTTTTGTGTTAAATAGTCATTGTCACCGTTGATAATATCGGCTTCGACCCACAGTTCATCCGACTCATCATACGCTTCCCGGATGTCTTTTTGCATCGGGTACATATCTGCGATCCCCATGTGAATCGAGCCAAGCAAGTACATGGTGTTTTTGCCGTTGGTCACTTTCCACATGAGACCTTCGGCACCGCCGCCCACCGTATCGTATGCAAACTCGACCAGTCTGCTCGCCATCACTGTCGCTTGTTCAACCGTGCTTGGCTGATTCAGCTCGAGACCTGCGCTAGTCCCTTTGACCAAGCCTTTTTTCTTCATGTAGTCAATCGGGTTATCCCCGGTCATTTCGAATGCTGCTGGCAGTTCGTAGTTTGCCAGGAGTTTGTACAAAGAAGTAATGACTGCTTCTCTCGTAATGACCTTATCAGTCGAAAAAGACAAAGAAGCGTTCTTTTTCTTCAGTCCCAGATGATCCAGCTTTTTCGCCGTTCCTTCCATCAAGGTAGTAAACTTGTCAGCAGGAATCGATTGCTGAAAAGACCCTTCTTCATACCACGCCAGTGGAAAAATTCCGTATTTCTCCCCTTCGTTCAACGTGGTCACCGACCAAGGACTGATTATGGGAGCTACGGGAGTCTGCCCGTGGACTGGAAGCACATACCCTAGCAAAAGCGCCAAGCTGAGTGCACCTGTACCCGCCCAGCGAGTCAGTTTGTTCCAGCGTTTGTTTAATTTCATGAAACTTTCTCCTCTCGATTCTAAGCTGAATGATTTTGTGCCATTCTATCTTAGTGGTAGATTATACCACAACATTCTGGAAGAGATAACCGAATGATAGAAAAGAATAGAAAATACGACCTTTTTCACTATACATAAAAAGCATCGACATTGATCGTCGACGCTTTCCCTGTTGCGCACAGCCTGCGCGTTTTTGATGATATCGAATCCAGCCTTATCTGTTTACACTCCTCATGTTCATCACCCATTAAAAAACTCACCCTCTTATTTTACAGGAGGGTGAGTCCTTTTTCGAAATCGTTACTTCATGGATGCTTCTTCAATTTCTTTATACGCCCAATGACCAGGTACGACATCCGGCCATCTCTGCGGGCCAGCTTGGTTCTCTGGCACGCGATTCAGCACGCGATTGAGAATCGTTACGGCTTCGGCACGCGTCAGTGCTTTTTCAGGCTGGAAGGTGCCATCAGGATAACCTGCCATGTAGCCTTTTGAAACAACCGCTGCAATGATTGGAGATGACCAGTGATCTCCCCTCACATCAAAGAAGGCTGTTCCCCCTCCCACACCTTGCAAGGCCTTGTATTTATAGATGACCGCAGCTATTTCCGCTCGAGTAATGTTGGCCGATGGACGGAATGTGCCATCTGGGTAGCCGCTCATCATACCGGCTGCACTAGCTTGATGAATCGGATTTACTGCCCAGTAGTTGTCGGCTACATCGAAGAACCGTCCCTTATTCACAGAAGACTGGCCCACCATTTCAGCGTTCAGTAAAATGGCAGCCATCTCCGCACGTGTTACTGTGCGATCCGGTTGAAACGTTCCGTCTGGATAGCCATTGATATAGCCACGTTGGCTCTTGCTTTTCTTATTGGCTGCAGGGCGTTCCTCTTTCTTATCTGTAGAGCTGCCTCCAGTGAAAAAGCTGTTTGTCGGCGTGGTATAGGAATCTTTTTTGCGGTCTCTGTCCCGATCCCGGTCTCTGTCCCGATCATCGTCATCCTTTAGATTTCTCCATGCTTTCTTCAAATCGTACAGAGCGTCGTCTACCTCCGACTGCGTGGCATGTGGATCGTCGATGACATCCCATGCATGTTTAAGTGCATCTTCCAAATCACGCCAGCTTGATCTGGTGTAGTCGTCTTCATCCAAGTCTTTGTCCTCGATCTCTTCCACTTTGGCTCTCAATTCTCTTTTATAGACCGCGTCATCTTGCCTCTTCAAATCTTGTCTCGCTTTGATCAGTTTCTCAAGGGCAACATCTACGACAATCTGGCTCGCATTCGGATCATCCAGGACAAAGTAAGCCTGCTCCAGCCTATTCTGCAGTTCTTTCCAGCTGGTCCTCGTGTAATCTTTTTCTTGCAGCTTTTCCACTGCAATTTCCTCTACTTTCGTTTGCAGTTTACTCTTGTCGACTGTGCCATCCTGCTTCTTCAGCCCTTCTCTTGCTGTGACTAACACGGACAAGGCACCATCGATTTCTGCTTGGGTGACGTTAGACTTCGTCAGTACGGCTTTTGCAGCATCCAGCGCATACACAAGCTTGCTCCAGCTGTCGGGCGTATATTTTTCCTGAACCAAATTCTCGCCGTTAATTTCATTGACTTTTCCTTGTAAGTGACGAAGATCTACAGTGGATTCTACCGCGGCTGGCGTTTCCTCAGCACTTGCTGCTTGGCTTACAGGCACGAATATGGATGCTTGGAAGATCAAGCAAAAGAGGCTAAAGAAAACAAGACTCGTTACGGCTCTTTGAAAACGTCCCAATTCCCATCCTCCGTTCTTTACGATGACCCATTCGATCATCTTTTTTCCAATCATTTACATCATATGATGGAAACCAATAAGAGGATTCATATTTTTAGAGGCCAAAAACAAAAAACCAAGTAGCCAATAGAGCAGCTGCTTGGTTTTTATTTTCTGGCACTAAGCAGAAATAGGTTTTTCCAGGCGTTGCTTTGCCTTGCCGGAGAACGAAAGATTCGTCCACATACGCAATAGTCGTTCCACTGGACCATAACGGAATCGTTTTAGATACAGCGGGCTTAATAAAAGCTGTGCCACATAAATCACGATCGCTAATCCACAGCCAGCCAATACCCCGATCTTTCCGAACCATCCGAGTCCATATCCATAAAAGATCGTCGTACAAATGACGGTTTGCATAAGGTAATTGGTTAAGGAAAGTTTCCCCACGGCTTCAAACCTTGGCAGCCAAGCTGATTCCTTGCCTCTGGAAAAGAACCAAACAAAGGCGAAAATGTAACCGATGGCAAGAATGGTTCCCCCCGATATCTCACCGACGCCACTCCACCAACGTCCCGGCAGATACACATGTAGCGCTTTTAACAAAAGTCCCGCTGGCAAGAAGATCAGCGTGTTTCGGAGATACGAGATTCGTTCTTCCTCTGGCTTCTCGAACCACCTGCGCTTCGCAGCATACATCCCAAAAAGAAACATGGGTGCGCTCATAAGCGGCGCGATCAACAGTAAAACAAACATCATGTATTCCGGCAAACCAAGCGGATCTTCACTGCTTCTGTGATGCACAATCTCCTCGTATGTTCCCGTGCCATAGACGGTCATAGTTTTGACCACATAAGCTTCCATACGGGCAGGATCGGTAATACTCGCAGGATCATTCGGATCATCTGGAGCTAGCCCCATTAAACTGATGAGACAGAGTAAGACAATCCCCCAAATGAGCAGAGTTTTCGGTTTACGGTTCATGAACAGCAATAGAAAGAAGCCCATCATGCCATAAAAAGCCAAGATATCCCCTTCCCATAGGAAGTACGAATGAAGGAAACCAAGTCCGATCAGCATCAAAAACCTGCGGGTAAGGTAGCGCTTTTGCCTCAAGCCTTTGGCAGCCAAGCTTTGCTGCATCTTGATCATGCCAAAACCAAACATGAAGGTAAAAATCGGCATAAAGCTGCCTTCCACAATTATTTTCACTAGCTTGTAAGCAGTCATTTCATAATCGGGGAGGGCGTATAAATCCATTTCTTGGCTTCCCCAAATCCCATACTGGAAAATCAGCATATTCGCCATCAAAATCCCTAGTAAACTAAATCCCCGCAAGCCATCGATGATGCGAACGCGGTTCTGCTTTAGCTCCATGACTATCACCTCAAGCCTGATTGTAACGAGCTAAGCTTAATGGCTTCTAAATCGCACCTTATCGTTACCTTAATTTCACATTTATCGTGGCTTGCGTATGGTGGACGATCAGGAAAACTTCAACCGATCAAATATCGCGACGAATATCTTGGCGATGTTTCTGGCATCATCCATTCCACGATGATGTGTTCCTTCGAGTGGGATATTCAACATCTGCAATGCCTTCCCCATCCCGACACCGCGCTCGGCTCCAATCATTTTTCCGTGTTGGTACTTGATCCACCTTTTCTTGAGAAATGGATGTTAATTTTTTGCAAAAGTCTGAGAGAATGGGGTTTAGCTTCGGCTTGATAAAAGTTTGAAACTCACCGATCACGGCAAGGTTTTCATCCAGCTTTACCGCTCCAATTTCTATGATTTCATTTTGCTTCGTCCTGTCGTTTTCCCAGCACGTAGCTTCCAGGTCAAAGATGATGTAATTCATAGTCATTCCTCCCCTCTGCAAGTATACCAATTTTCCCCTAAAAGCTACTACAGCCAACCAAATGCATGCTTGTTACATGATCAACCGATATTGTTCTCATCTGCACCCGATATTGATTTCTCTATTCTATGGTATGACTATCTTGTAAGAAGGAGTTATTGCGTATGAAGATGGTACAACGATGGGTAAGTATTTTTCTGTCAGCGGCGATGCTATCGACCCTCGTCGCCTGTGGTGCGGCCGACGACAAGGGGCAGACTCAGCTCGCTACGACACAGGCACCTGCAGGCAGCGTCCAAGAATTGTTCGACAGCAGCTTGTTCGTAGGCGACTCCATTATCGGAGGACTGACGAACGATGACCTGCTGCTTGAAGCGAATGTCATGGGGGGATTGGGCGCAACGGTCCAATCTACGCTGGACAACGTCGAAGAGATCATGAGCCGCAGGCCTTCGCATGTGTTCCTATCAATGGGACAGAACGATCTCGGGGAACCGCTGGAGGAAGCGACGGAGACATTCATACAGAAATACACTCGGCTGGTCAATCGTATAAGGGAGCTCCTGCCGGAAGCCCGCGTCTACATACTGTCGATTACGCCGGTAGATGCCGCATCTCCGCTCGGTGCGTCCATGAACCCGCAAATTGAAACATTCAACGCAGCCCTGCAAAAGATGGCGAAGGAGAAGGAAATCGACTACATTGACCTTGCCCCCATTTTCCAGCAGCACAAGATTCAATACGATGAAGACGGCTCTCATTTCAAGAACGCATTCTACCCAATCCTGCTGGGCTATTTGAAGGAGCGGACGAATATGGCCAATCAGCCGCGCGGTCCAGCGGTCACCGATACGAACGAAGCCTACAAAGCAGCGTTCAAGCACAGTGTTTTCCTGGGGGATTCCATCCTGGGGGCGTTGTCCTATCTGAACAAAGTGGATACGACGAACGTTATCGCCCCGAGCGGCGCGACGCTCTCTCTCGCCCTCATGAATGTCGAGAAACTCGCCAGCCGGGCACCGGAGCATGTATTCATTCTGCTGGGCAGCAATGACATTAAATTGTCGGACAAGCAGGAATTCGTCGAGCAATATCGCCAGCTGATCGACAGCATCCGGAGCAAGCTGCCGAAGGCCAACCTTCACATCCTGTCGATCCCGCCAGTCTCCGAGGAAACCCTGAAGTAAGTGCCGCAGTATGCGAACATTACGGACTTCAACCAAGCGATTGAACAGTTGGCCGATGAAGTCAAAGTCGATTACGTGGACTTGTCACCCCTCTTCGCCACCAACAAAATCCAATACGCGGACAACGGCGTTCACTTCAAACCGCATTTCTATCCGATGCTCCTGGACTACCTGAAGGGGCTTGTAAAGTAGGAAAATGACCGGTAAGTTGGCAAGAAGCATCAAAAAGCCCCCACCTTTTAACTAGGGTAGGGGCTGTGTATTTTAGCATTTGACAAAGTGGTTCCTGTATCCTTCCGTATTGATTTCCAACGCATTTAGTTGTCCACCAAAATAGCCGCACCCGCCATCTATTCCTATTTTATCACCTTCTGTCGAATACCAAATATGATTGGGTTCTGGATTCGATTTTATTCTAGAAGTTGGAGTATGTCCAAATACCACAACTTTGTCAATGTCTGTTGGACTTTCAATAAAATCCTCACCTATCCAGACAAAATCAGAAGGTGTTGTTTCTCGCCAATTCCTTGGACGAACTCCTGCGTGTACAAAAATATGTCCTTCATCTTCAAAGTAATAAGGTAACTGGTTTATAAAATCAATCTCTTCTTTGCGCTCTACTTTGAGTGTTCTTTTCACAAGCTCTATGTCGTTAAAAACTGAATCCTCAACACCTTGAAGAAAACTGTCTATTGCGTTCATACCACCCATTTTATGTAGAAAAAATAAATCAAAGGAAGGGTTCCGAGAGTCCAAAAATTCAATCAAAGAATATTCATGATTCCCCATTAAAGCAATTGCGTCTTCCTCCTCCACCATTCTCTTTATCTCCGAAACAACTTTTAAAGATTCAGGTCCTCTACTTATATAATCTCCAATAAAAATAACCTGGTCCTGTACAGGCCTATAATTTACTTTTTCCAGTAGCTGCTTAAGTACATGAAAATATCCATGGATATCACCAATAATAAGTTTCCGTTTCATAGCTACCTCCTTCCTGCTTACTCTTATTATCTCATATTCAGATTCTTTTTCCGAAAACTAGCAACAATTCTATGGTTCAAACGTACTACTCTTAGAAGATCCATCATTTAACAATGTAATCGAGGTGTTAACAAGCATGGAAGCATCAATCTCAATTGTCACCTACCGCCCTGAGCTGGCCGCAGCGGTCGCAGATATGTGGAATGCCAGCCGAGATAGCTGGGGAGGCGGAAATTCGATTACGACAGCCGAACAAATCAGACAAGAAGAAGCAGCCTCTGACGCTATCACCGTCTATCTCGCAATGGAAGGCGAAACGGTCGTTGGTTATTGCAGCCTGGCCGAATATCGGGAAGATACTGGTGCCCTCTACATCCCATTGCTCAATGTACGTCCCGACTTTCACGGAAAAAAGGTCGGCCGCATGCTGCTTTCATGCGCACTGGAGAAAACGATTGAGCTCGGCTGGCCGCGACTTGATTTGTATACATGGGCAGGAAACACGAAGGCTGTTCCGTTGTATAAGAAGTTCGGCTTTTTCTGGGAAGACCGGGACGACGCCACTCACCTAATGAACATGATTCCTTCTGTGCTCCGTACCGAGGCGATCGCCCACTATTTTGAGGAGCTTGACTGGTATCAGGACTCCACACGGGAGATCGTCGTAGAGCCAGACGGACGCAAGGAAAATGGCTTTGATTACTTCACCTACTCCTGGGCAAAAGGAGAAAAGAGCTTGCGCGTAGAGTTTGAGCGGCGCGGTCGAGGCATGCGCTCGATCGAGACGGAAGATTATCTCGTGTCTGCCGAAGTGGAAAAGCTGGAGCTGGTCTTTGGACGGGAGTATCGGATTCACTACCGAATCGTCAACAAATCAGGCAAGCCGTTACAGATTTCGTTAAACGGGCAGCCGAGCGACACGATCCGCTTTGATTATCAGCACGAGCTAGCTGTAACAGGGGAAACCATACTGTCAGCAAACTTTTTTGTCGATCCAATCTCAGAAGAGCAAAGCATCTGGCGTACGCATCCGCGTGTCTGCACCAACCTGCTGATCAACGGCAAGGCAGCGCTGTTTGAGGTAGGAATCCTTCCCAAGTTCCCTGCTACTCTTTCCTTACATGTACCTGGCCTCTCTTATCCGGGACAGACAAAACTGTTTTATTTGGACGTGGAAAACAACTTTGCGGAAGAAGCCGAATTTTCATTCGAGCTGCCCGCATGTTCATTTTTCGGCTTACAAGAGCAACGCCACACTTTGAAACTGTCTGGCAAAGAGCGCATGTCGCTTCCGCTTAAAGCTGATCTGTTTGAACACGGCTTTTACGAAGCGAACGTACAGGTGGAGGCAAAGCTCGCAGATGGCAGATCGGTTTCTTTTGCCAAAAAAATCGGGGCTGCCTTTACGGGACTCGGTGCGATGGTGTCGGGAGAAACGGAACAGGCTTGGCAAGTTCACCATGGCCGCCATTCGCTCTACTTGAACAAAGAAGATAATGAGATGACCGTTGTCGGCGGGACAGGCGGGGAGCCAACCAATCTCTTCTATCCCAAGCTCGGCAAACCGTTTTCCAGCGAGTTCTCGAAGAAACGTGCCGAGAAAGTTGCGTTTATCGCAGAAAAAGGAGCCATCGGAATCCGGGCAACGTACCGCTCCGGTGCATACCCGCAAATTGCGTTGATTAGCAAAACGCTCCTGTTCGGAGATGGCACCGTAGAACACGGATTGGAGATAGAAAACCACTCTGCTGACAAGCTGGCTGCTGAGCTGTGGCTAAACCAAGGCTTTCATCACAGTTTTCATCGCCCCATTGTGCCGTACCAAGGCCGTTATGTGGAAACACCGTCCTCCTACGGCAGCGATATGGACTATTGGGATGCTGAGTTAGTCAGTGAAAACTGGCTGTTTACACAGGATGAAACGGCCCCATGGGGAATGTGCTGGCCTCCTGAATACCGCTTTGACATTCAAGGCTGGTACGTCACACTTGAAACCACTCTCGGCATGCTTGCTCCGCAGGAAAAAAAATCGTTTGGCCCGATTCACTTCTCGCATGGTAGCTATACCGACTGGAAAGAATTCCGCGCCTTTGCCCGTAAAGAACCACTGCCAGCAGACCTGAGCTTGACCTCTCATCTGGAGTTGAGTGCGAATGGGCAAAATCCGTTTGTCACAAGCAAGGAACTGGATGTACAAGTAAAAGAATACAAGCAGCAATATTTGGACGGAGAACTGATGGCATCTCTTTTGAGCGAGTCAGCTTCTGGACAAACGCAGAGCTTTACAGAAGCTGAGGAAGAGACGGAATCTGGCTTCACCTTCAAGACACCGGAAAAACCATATGACCTCGTGCAAGTAGAAGGACGTTTTGCCACGCATGTGTCGCAATTGCAGAGCGCGATTTTTCCAATTGGTCAAGGCAAGATCATCCAGGAGCAAACAGTGGAAGAGGGACAGCAGGTCTATATCGCGGACAATGGACGATTGCGGATCAAAGCCGCTCCAGATTTTGCTTCGACACTCTACTCGCTCACAAGCAATGGGCAGGAGTGGCTGGACAGCGCATTCCCTGAGCGGAAGCCGAAATCTTGGTGGAATCCGTGGACAGGTGGAATTGGCAACTATATGGAGGAGTTAAGCGCGTTTTCATTGGTTAAGGAAGAGCGGACGGCTTCCTTTGTCGAGCTAGTCGACAACAAGCAAAATGCGTGGCAGGGAATCAAGGTCAGCTACCATGTGAAAAAGCAGGAGAAGTATCGCGGGTTGACTTGCCACCAGTATTACTTGCTGCTGCCAGGAGCACCTGTCCTCTGTCACACCGTTGAGATCGAGCAGAATACCGGAACGTACTTTGCTGGCAAGGAATTGTCCACGGACATCTTTTTGCAGCCTGGAACCGAGGACGAAGCGGTATGGCTGAAAACCGTCGGTACGAATGGCGAGGAGCTCAGCTACAAGCTGGCGCAAGGTGAATTGGATGTCCTTGAAGTTTCCGATTATGTACTCAGGCGAGCTAACAGCAAGGATCAGATGCATATCGTTACTGACCTCGATACTGCGGACCTCCAGGTATACGCAAACAAGGAAGTGGCCGTAGCTTCTGTCATACGCGAACTGAATCTGCCAAACAACAGCACGACCTTTACTCCGCCTGTCTTTTTCCTGTTTGCCGACAACACGCTTCCATCCAACGCCTTATCTGACTTACGTGCGATTCGCTTTGCCAAATAAGGGAGGGCTTCACAATGAAAATCATTGATGCGCACATGCATTTATCCCATATCGAGGAATTCAAGCGGACGGCGGCAGAAAAGTCGTTTGTCGATTACTCCGTCGCTGGTCTCTTGCAAGAATATGCCGAAAATGGCGTAGTCCTTGGGATCGGCATGGGCTTGACAGAGACTCAGCCAGACGGCTTTCCCGATGTGGAAGCTGTCACTCCTATGGGACTAGACCTGACAGACGAGCTGCCGCCGCAGTTCGTCTATTGTCTGGGAATCAACCCGTTTAAACTGGATGAAGCAGCAGTGGCACGCTTGGAAGCTGACCTGCAAAAGCCCAACGTGGTCGGGTTGAAAATCTATCTGGGCTATTATCCCTTCTACGCCTATGATAGCGTCTACGATCCCGTCTATGCGCTCGCAGCCAAATACCAGATGCCTGTCGTCTTCCACACCGGAGATACGTACTCGGAGCGCGGACTCTTAAAATACTCCCACCCTCTCACAATGGACGAGGTGGCGGTGAAGCATCGAGACGTCAATTTCATGATGGCCCATTTTGGCGACCCGTGGGTACTCGATGGGGCAGAAGTTGTTTATAAAAACCGCAATATGTTTGCAGATCTCTCCGGCTTAATGGTAGGTGACGCAGCCAATTGCAAGCGACTTGCCGAATCCCCTCTCTTCTTCTCCCATCTGCGCCACGCGATCACCTATTGTGATCATTACGACAAGTTTTTGTTCGGAACAGACTGGCCGTTGGCTCCAGTGAAGCCGTATATCCAGTTTGTCCAGGACCTGATCCCCGTGGAGTATCACGAGGATGTGTTTTACAAGACAGCATTGAAGGTGTTTCCCAAAATCAAGCCATTGGTTGAGTAGACCGCATACAAATCCCATGTCTTCCTCTCGAAGAAACATGGGATTTTTCATTTGTTCAATAAAACTTCTTCTATTTACGACAAAAAACGACAGTTTCCGTATTATGATAGTATATGCGAGTTTGCTTATACACGGTCAGGCTCGGACCACTATGACCCAAAGCTTTCGCTAGTAAAGAGATAGCAAGGTTTCTACTAAATTGGGGGAGGACATGTTTCCTTGAAGAAAAAAATTGCCTGGGTTACAGACAGTACCGCACTCATACCTGATCACCTCATGGAAGAGCATGACATCTACGTCGTTCCACTGGAGATTATCTTCGAAGATGGCACTTATGAAGACGGCATTGATTTAGAGCCTGAACAGCTTTATCAAAAAATTGTGAAGGCCAATTATGCTCCCAAAACGTCGCAGCCTTGCTTAGGAAAATTTGTGACGCTCTACGAACGATTAAAGGAAGAGTATGAATGCGCGATTGCTGTCCACCTCTCCTCTAATCTGAGTGGGACCTACAATACAAGTGCAACAGCAGCCAAGATGGTAGACTTCCCTGTCGAGTCGGTAGATTCCAAGCTGATGTCGTACCCGATTACCTCGATTATTTTAAACGGAATCGAGCAAGCCAAAGAAGGAAAAGACTATCAAGCGATCGCGGCTTCCTTGCGAGAAGAGTACAAAAATTTCGAGAACTACATCCTGGTCGGCAGTCTCGACCAGTTTTACAAGGGCGGCCGAATGACCGGTTTGCAATATTTCATCGGCAATCTGCTTCAGATCAAGCCAATTTTCCAAATTAAAGACGGGCTGTTTGAAGTATATGAAAAGGTTCGTACCGAAGGGAAAGCGGTCAAGCGCATGCTGGAACAGCTGGAGAACGCCAAACAGAATTATTCCGTGAAGCACGTGCAGATTTTGCATGGCAACGTCTTGGAAAAAGCGCTGGAACTGAAAGAGAAAATTCAGAGCAAATACTCCGATGTCGAGGTGTTGGTTGGGCCGATCAGCTCCACGATTGGGGCGCATGCTGGGATGGGGACGTTGGCACTTGCGTGGAGAAATGAGTAGGGCTTGAACGTAAAAAGTCGCTCAGGTATTGAAAGATAGTACCTAAGCGACTTTTTCTTGAACTTCTATATGGAATTCCCCACTAGACTTGCCATAAGCAACCCACTTGCACTACTAGGCTCGTCTTTCAAACACTGATTATCGCCAAATACAAAAAAGTGATCTTTAGCCCTAGACACTGCAACATTCATCAAACTCTTGTTTGCATCAATAAAAAAGCAACCTTCGTTCCTTCCATATACGGTGGACATGAGAATGACATTTCGTTCGGCACCTTGGAAAGTATGAACGGTACCGACACTTATCTTCGAACGCAAATGAGGAGCTTGCTTTCCAATTTCTGTTTGGATGCATCGAACCTGTGCCTTAAACGGAGTAATGATTCCAATCAAATTGTGCTCTGCTTCCTTTGAATATGCAGCCTGAATGAGTGCAAAATGCTCGTTCAACCATTCAGCTATCTTGGCTGCCTCCTGTCGATTGTATCGACTCGTTCCTTGCTTGCTAGAGTTTTCAGAGTTAATCTGTCGAAATCCCATTTGAGGCCACTGTTTTAAGGCTCGCCCTGCATGTTCCGTCCCTTTTCCTCGTTTCGGCTCCAAATTCCCTTTGTAAACGAGCTTGTTACAATAATCAATGATTTCGTTATAACAGCGACGATGCTCAGATAGAAACAATCCCCTCTCTTCATATTTTTGATAACGGCAGCTTTTTGCGGCCACTCTCATCACACTTGAGCCATATCCATTTAATCCGCATAATTCTAGTTGTTCATAACTGCCCAATTCTTTAATCGCTCCACTGGAAAGGGCAAGTGCTTTATCCAATGCCCGGTTTATGCTCCACACTGGCTCAATTTGATAGACGTCCCCAACAACGATCGCTTTTTTTGCCAGTGCAAATGCACCTGCACCGATTTCTGGAGATACTTGCCCCGCCTCATCCACAATTAGCAAATCGATGTAGTTATAAAGAAAAAAATTAGTTTGGTCGCCATATGCTAAGAATTGTTTCGGAAGCATGAAAAAAGTCATCACCAGACAAGGAGTAATCATCGCAAGCCGGTTATAGAACTTCTCCAAAACATTTTTAAAAGATTTCCCAACTTGCTTCTCGGTTAATGCATCTTCCCCGCTTGCCCACCGACATTCAAAATAATGAACAGCTAGCCAAAACTCTACGTATCGAATCTTTTTATCTATCAGATCGTTCATCTTGTCAATTGAAACATCATATTTGCTTGCTTCATCATCATGCAATTCGATTCCATGTTGATTTAATAGAATTAATTCGTTATCATACTGCTCAATCCATTTCTTTACAGCATCTCGTTTCTTTTGAAGATCAGCAAGCTTTCGATTACATTCAGCAAGACGCACGCTGTAAATTTCTTTGATTTCGATTAGCTTCATAGTGCCTTGCAAGAAAGTCCACTCTTCTTCGTTCATGAATAGCGTGAACTCTGTTTGTACACGCTTCGAGAACCATCTAAAGAAAAATGGAATTCTTTTGTAACACCCTTCCCACTCCTTAACTCTCTTGGAAATGTCTCGAATCGACCTTTGAACCTGCTCGATCCCTTCCTCCAACAAATTGAGGTAGCTATCTATTCTCTCCCCATTGCATTCAAATTGATTTAACGTGTCACACAAAACCAATAGTGCTTGTTTTCTCTCTTCAAAATACAATAATTCTTCGTGTAGCTTTGTTTGGCAGTCAGCTATTTGTACATACTCAGTATCAAAATATTTATTGCAATTTTGTAGCAGTTTGCTCTTTGATTTTTCGAGATTTTCTCTCGCTTCAACACTGGCAACAAAATGCTCTCCTCTAGAATTCGTGAATTGATAACCATTATTTCGTGCTTCCTTTTCTTTTTGTCCCGATGGAAAATATGTAGCAAAACTAGTTACCCCTTCAATCCAACGTTCCTCTAGATTAGAAAGCCCAACCTTATTTATTTTTCCAAATGAAGCGATTATATTCGTAACTGCTTGATTGTTCGTCGATGTCGCTACAATAAGCGGTGCTTTTTCTTTCTTTATTGCCCTTTTGACATACATATCGGCAACAATAGATTGCAAGAGAGTCGTTTTCCCCGTACCCGGTGGCCCATTGACTGCCAGAATATCGCCGTCTCTCATGTGGTTAAAATGATTGACTGCCTCTCTTTGCGAAGGGGATAAAGGAAATTCTCCTCCCATTTGACCAGCGTGCAGCTTCATATTCGACAGACTATTCTCGATTAGCGAATCAAGTTTAGCAGGCTTGGTTGAAATGAAACGTTCATATAGACCCTTAGGCAGATCATTTTCCAGCAAATGGTTGTACAAATTCATGACATGATAGGTAGAATTTACAGTGTTATCAACAAAGAGATACACATTACTCTCCAACTCGATCGGTAAATCATCGCCTCGATTTGGAATTTCGTTTTGTTCGAATTTAGCTCCGGTAATAGACTCATAAAACGCTTTGAAAAATTCAACGTAATCGGACCAAGTCTTGAGTTGTTCTATTCGATCTACATGGTTACTAATAAATTGGTCAACCTCATCCGCATAGCCAACAGACAGCTTTGGCTCCACCATGGGCTGAAGGTACTCTCTTGGAAACCATGGCAGTTTCTTATCGCTGCTATCATACCTAAGCTTTCCATCTCTATGAAGAATCGCTGGAATAAAAAATAGGCCAGTCAATTCTTCTATTTCTTCTTGAATCTTGACATAAGCCTCAAAGACAGTTTTCACTGTTTTGGCACAAATCAGGACATTGATAGTGTCCTTCTGAGACTTGTTTTCTTCATTTGCGAAACCCTTGTTTCCTCCCAAGAAGATTTTATTACAGACGTCGGCTTCCAACTGTCCGTTGATAAGCTCAACTGGATTCAAAATATAAAATGGGTCCACCTTAAAGTCAATTCCAGTATGAGTATTCGCCGCGACTACGCTCCTGAAATACCGTGTGATTTCTTTACCTATTGCCCCCATATCATTCTCCTAATCCTTCGCAAGTAGTAGACAATAAAAAAAGAAGGCCGAGGAACGCCTTCCCTAAAGCTATCATAATACAGTTATTTCCTCTTTTTCAATTTTCCTTTTTAACCTCTTCCACCTTAATCACGACATTCCCCTTCTTCCGCCCTGTCTCCACATATCGATGTGCCTCCGGTACTTGCTCCAGCGAATAACGTCTATCAATAACCGCTCTTACCTGCCCTGCCTCCATCAACTCTTTGAGGAAAACCAAATCCTCCGTCCGCACCTTTGCAATCCCTTGCCCATCCACTGTCAGGAATATCCCGTTGGGTGCCAGTGCTTTTACGCAATGGGACTTCGTTGCTTTCCCAACGGCATCAAATATAACGTCATACCGCTCTTCTTTTTTCGTAAAATCTTCTTTCCTGTAATCGATGACGGTATCGGCCCCCAACGATTTCACCAAATCGAAATTGGCAAAGCTGCATACCGCTGTCACCTCAGCGCCAAAATACTTGGCAAGCTGCACTGCGGAGGTACCTACCGATCCGGAAGCCCCGTAGATCAGCACTTTCTGTCCCTTTTGCAGCTTTCCTTTTCGAAAAAAGTGCAAGGCGGTCGTTCCCCCAAAAGGAATCGCGGCGGCTTCTTCGTGTGTAACATTTGTCGGTTTTAACCCTACGATGGCGTTTTCATGCAGACAGATGTACTCTGCATGTGCACCGCATCGCATCCCGCTTAATGCATAGACTTGGTCGCCTGTTTTAAATCGTTTTACATGTTTTCCGATCGCTTCGACTTCCCCAGATAGCTCCACACCGAGAATCGGATTTCTCGGTTTTGTGAGACCGAGCACCAGGCGCATGGGAATCCAGAGCAAGAACGGACTTTTGAAGGCGCGTATTCTACAGTCTCCTGATGTAACCGTTGTTGCATGCACTTTTATCAGGATTTCATTCTCCTTAGGGATAGGCTTCTCTACTTCTCTTAGCTCCAAAACATCGGGCGATCCGTATTTCGTGCATACCACGGCTCTCATTGACATCCCCCTATTCTGCTTTGCCATGAGTATAGCGGGAGCACGGTATTGATATACAGATACTTAAGTATTGTTTTGGAATTTACAGCAAGCCCAACTGGCGAGCGCGTGCGACTGCTTCCGTCCGCCGCTGTACTTGCAGCTTGTCAAAGATATTCCGGTTATGCCCTTTCACCGTACTGAGTGCGAGGAACAGCTGCTGGGCAATGTCACGATTCGATAATCCTTTTTCGATGAGCTGTAAAATTTCAAGTTCTCGCTCACTAAGCGGCTCAATGAGAGAATCAGCATGGTGGGGCTTTAATTCCGCAAGCAGCTTTTCTATATAACGTGGCATCTTTCCATAAGCTACCGCATCACACAATAACCTTTTCATCGGGATACCTTCGTCGACAAGAATGCGAGTGAATCCACCTGGCTCCGCTAGTACCAAAGCATCTTTCACCATTTGCGCAGCTTTTGCTTGATCACCATGCACATGCAGAACAATCGCTAGCAAAAGCATGATCTTGAGTCGTTCATCCTCTAACTGTTTTGCCTCTGCCTGCTCGAGCAATGGTTCGAGCACCGTAAGTGCTGTGGACGTATCTCCCTGTGCCAGAAGTACACGGGCTTGGAGTATGGGAAGGTCGTGCTTCTGTGCTAATCGGGCTGCCGTTGTCAGATTGTCCTGCTTAAGCAAGATAAGGACTTGTGCTTCGGCAATAGGAGGCATCTGCATGAAAAAGCCATGCTTACGAGCCACGTACTCAGCATTTGCAATCATAGCAGCCGCTGCACTAACGTCTCCCTGTGCTAGCTTCAGTCTTGCGAGAAACACCTGTGTTGCCACGACTCTGTCCGTTTGTTCCAGCTGACGTGCCAATTGAATGGACTGTTGACCATAATGCTCCGCTGTACGCAGGTCGTTCCATTCATAAAAAATTCGGGCCAAGCCCAGATGCGCTTCACAAGCAGCTGGTATGGGAGGAGAACCAGCCAATTTTTGTACATGCTGGTAAGTCTTTGCCGCCATATGGAGCTGATTATCTGCCTCCTGTAGCTTCCCTAGTCCAAGCGTAGCCATCATGGTGATCACGACATGGCCAAGCCTCTCACTGTTCGATAATGCCTCATGGTAAGCCATGCTGGCTGCGGTACGATTCCCTTGAAGGTGATAGGCATACCCCAGCGCCCAAGTAGTGGCTGTACGGACAGGCAAATTGTCAGGGTGCAGGTACTCTAAGGCTCGCTTGGCCTCCGCCATAATGATCTCTGATTGATGCTTGCTCACAGCCAATGTGGCGCGTATGGCAGCAATATGCCCAAGAGTATCTCTGGACCCTGCATCTTGCGCTAACCCTTGCATTGCTTTTTCAGCGGCTAGCAGCTTCGGTTCAACGCCAGTTATTTGACCAGTCATCAGCAAAGCAGAAGCGTACATCACCCACAGCGCTGGCCTTGCATCCAACTCCTCGTGTGGTAACGACTCCAGCCAGTTCAGTACAGGGATTACCCCTCCACGAAAGAGCAGCGGCATCCCCTCCCCCTCTACGAGTCTTGTTGCTTGCGATGTATCATTGGCTGCCACTGCATGATGAAAGGCTTCCATTTCAAAACCATTGTCTTCATACCAGATGCTTGCACGGATATGCAATTCTTTGACGATTCGCTCGCCTTCGCTTATTGTCGATGAAAAACGTTGACGGAGCCTCTGCCGCAGCAAATCAGCAAAAAGATGATGATAGCGGTACCAACGCCGCTCACTGTCCAGCGGGACGATAAACAAGTTGGCGCGTTCGAGGAACTCTAACGTTTCCTGGCCAGAACTTGAGCAGATATCACTTTGTCCCAAAACGGCGTCACAAAGAGGACCGGACAATCGGTCGAGGATGGATGTATGCAGCAAGAATGCTTGAATGCTTGCAGATTGCTGGGTAAGCACTTCTTCCACCAGATAGTCGAGGATAAAAGGGTGACTGCCCGAAAAAGTTGGAAGGAAGGTTTCGACATCTATTTGTTCTTTCATGGAAAGAGCGGCTAACTGTAGACCGGCAATCCAGCCTTCTGTGCGGGATTCGAGCAGAGCGATGTTTTCCGGTAACAACTCTACCTTCATCACCTTCTCCAGAAATTCAGCTGCTTCCGAATAGGTAAAGCGCAAATCGGATGCGCGTACTTCATTCAATTGGTTCCGTACTCGTAGCCGGGCAATAGGCAGTCGTGGTTCCTCACGGGTCGCAATTACCAGATGCATCTGCGGGGGCATGCGTTCAAGCAGGAATGAGATGGCATCATCAAGCGGCCCCGTTTTCAATACGTGGTAATCATCCAAGACAAGAACAAAAGGGTTTGGTATTGCGATTATTTCATGAAGCAGAGTCGTGATCATCCATTCGATTGGTAGAGGTTGAGGAGAATGGAGCGAAGGCAATATGCCCAATCCAATATTCGGGCCAATATTTTGCAGCGCTGTGAAGAGATATGTAAAAAAACGCGCAGGGTCATTATCCCCTTCATCCATGGAAATCCAAGCGAAGGGTCGTTCACCGCTGTCGAGCCATTCACTGACAAGTGTTGTTTTCCCGGAGCCTGCTGGTGCTGAAATGACCGTCAGCTTACGGTTTAGTCCCTCGTTTAACTGCTCAATCAGACGAGGACGGGTAACGGTCTTCAACCGTGGCGGGGGCATATACAGCTTGGTGGTTACAATTGGAATCGTCATAAAGAAATTATAAGGATCGCTGTCTCTGAGCGTCAACTCCGCCGACTTTTTGATTTATTCGGTATTGGCGCCGCCTCCTTTATGCATGACACAAAAAAACACGCCGCGCTGGCGTGTTTCGTTTTGGTGGCAAGGATGCTATTTCGTTATACGTTTTCCAATAGCCTCCACGAGCTCTCTCGTTGTCTTGGGAAGATTGGATTTCAGAATGGAGTTAATCATGGGGCCCTTCACACCATGGGCAGTGATGTCGAGACACCCCGTCATTTTTGTACGTGCCTCCCCCAATGCTTTTGCTTTGAAGTAGCCATGTCCAGTAAAATTCCCGCTGATCCCCGTCAAGGTAAACTTCACCTCGGTCGGAGGCGTCCATTCGGTGATATCCACTTGCAGGCTGATCGTCTTTTTCATGATGCCGATATCGCCTGTAAACGTCCAAGCGACACGACGTTCGTTGTTTACCTCGTGGCTGATGTAGCCAGGTACCAGTGGAACCCAATTCTCCACTATACTCACAAACTGCCATACCGCCCCGATAGGCTGGTTCAGCTCCACATCATGTATTCCTTGAGGCATGATTTGCTCATTCCTTCCCCCAGCGTTCTTTGGTATCTTGTTATGTTTATTGTCGGAACACGGGAGATATTTCAGGAATATGGCAGGTTAATCCCACCAAAAATACCAAACATCCTGTTTCATTAGATAATCAGCGTAATGCCCTAATGAAGGCAACTCATCCAAGACGTACTGACAAAAGATAAAATGCTCTTGCGCCAGCTTAAGGGCCTCCTGGTAGGTCTGCGGTCTTGAACCCGCTTGAAAAATCCAGGTATCCTCTGTCACAGCGAGAATCTTGATCCCATACGCCTCCTGCCAGTGCTTTACGATAACGGACTGGTAAAGGGGCAGTGGGCATTCATTATAGCCGCCCATTGGGACCCACAACGGCGCTTCATAACCAGATGCTATCGGCAATTCCATGACAATCAGGGCATCATCTTCTAACCGATCCTGCACCCATTTTTCACTTATGAGAAAAGACTCCGTCTCTGTTTCACTGAGTTGTTCATTGAGCAGTTCATCCCCTTCCCATATAAGGGAATATGCCTTATAGATGCTTTCAAAGTTCTTTCCTTCCAAGCTTTTCAACTCAGATGCAATGTCTGTATACAACAGGCGAGATTCCACAATTCGCCGAAAGACATCCTCAACGGATAAACGGTGAACTTCCTCTAGCTGGTTATGTACATAATCAGAGAGTGACCCCTCCTCGTCCACTGCTTCTTCTATCATCTCTAGTATATTATAGCTAGGCAGGACCAAAATACTGTGCTTATCTTCCTTTGTAGCAGGTACCGTGAAATCCTCCGCAGCAACCACTTCTATGTCACATTCTTTTAGGTAATTCGACAACTCTTCTACCATCGTCACACCTCTTTTTCTGTTGGTTTGTGCAAATCATAGGATTACTCATCTATTTTACTTCAATTTCCATATACAGTGGAAATGAACAAAAAACAAAAGAAAAATGCTTGGATTCCCAAGCATTTATGATTTGGCAAGAAACTGTTCCATAAAGATTTTCAGCAAATATTCGAGTGTGATCGGATCACTATAAGTGGAAGCTTCTGTGTCAACCTCAATGATGCGATTTTGTTTGACAGCCGGAACGTTTTTCCATGTCGCAGATTCCAAGAAATCATTGGTACTACCGTTTCTTCTGCTAAGGACGAGATAATCACCAGAATAATCAGGAATCGCTTCCAGCGATAGCTTATAGTAACCAGGACCGAGAACGTCCTTTTTTACTTTGTCCGGCATGTTTAAGCCCATCGCTTGATAGAGGATTTCCGTACCACGCGCCCAGTTATTTCCGAAAACATAAAAATCTTTCGTGTCATACTCGATGACAGATACCGTTGCATTTTCACCGATTTTCGCTTTAATTTGTTCACCGGCTGCTTTTGCACGGCTCTTGAAATCATCAATCCACGTTTGGGCTTCCTTTTCCTTATTCAACAGCTTGCCGATCTCCAACTGCTGAGACAAGTAATCCAGTTTACCCCACGTAAACACGACAGTCGGCGCAATTTTGCTGATCTGATCAAGATTTTTCATTTCTGAACCCGCCACAATCAGATCGGGTTTCAGGGCAAGGATTTTCTCCAAATCTGCATCCGATACGACTTCCACATCTTTTAATTTTTCTGTAAAAAGCGGATTTTGCTTCGTGTATTGATCTACTCCGACAAGTGTGCCTTCCATCGATACAAGATTCGGGGCATTGGTAAGTCCGACGATTCGTTTCGGTTGTGCCGGAACCTCAACAGGTCCTTTTTCCGATTGGTAAATCACCGTTCCCTCTTTCGTTTCGTTGCCTGCCGCCGGTGTCTCTGGCTGTGCTGGTTGAGCTTGTTGAGACCCACAAGCGCTAAGCAAGAGCATGAACATGAGAATGACAGGGATGATTGCTTTTTTCATGGTAAGCTTCTCCTTAACTCCTGATCCTATTTATGATAGTGATTATCAATCGCAATTACTCACCTACTATAGTCATTTCTCTTCTACTTGTCAATATTGGAAACTTCACGGGGTTTTGCCTTCGCTAATTTGCGCAGCACATGAAAAAAGAGATAGTTCATCCCTTTTGCTTGATACGTAGTCTGATTGAAGCTCCCGATCAGATGTACCTCCCTATTGGGAAAATAAAGCATGTAGCTGCTTATCATTTCATTGCTCATTTGTCTCCCCCCACCTCATTTACCTGCAAGGACTAATGCGCCGTTACTAATAAGCTATTTGCATTCTCTTGCCAATTATGAACAGAGGAAGCTTTCCAGCTTTAATGAAAGGAATACGCCTGTCGCAAAAGGGATAACTCCATGCTTTTTAACAGTCACATTCTGAACGAAATTGCTTTATCACGCAAAAAAACTGCACCCCATTGTGAAACACATCAACAGGAGGTGCAGTTTAAAAGCTTATTCCCTCAACATCGTGGAGACATTTTGCCTAATTTCATTCAGAACTTCTTCCCAATGAAGCTTCATTTGCTCCCTTGTGTTCTTGTGATCCAAATTCTCTTGATGAAAACTAATTGTCGTTCGGTCAGGCTTGTCGGATATCAGCCGGATTTGCAATGTGGATGGCTTTTCCCATTCTTTCATCGACCACTTCAAACGCAACTGCCGGTACGGCTTTACAACACGAAATTGACCCGATATTCCATCGCTGGAAGTAAAGGTCTCCCCCTCGTTAAAGGTAAGATTCGATACATGTCCAAGCCATAACTTCACCCCTTCAGACGAGGTTAAAAACGCCCATGCCTGTTCTGAGGTAATCGGCATCGTCCTGCGTACACCTACCTGGAAGCCAGTCGCTGCCGTTTGTCCAACTATTTTGGGTGATGCGGTATTTTGATTCTTCATCGGGACACCTCGCCAATCAAGTTTGTTAGCATGAACTTTCACGAATACCAAAATCGCGTAACAAAAGAAAATATATGACTTGAAATCCCTTCAAAAACTTATGCAAATTGTAAACAATCGCCAATAAAATGTCACTCATAACCAGAAGACCAAGTCGTTGATTGTAAACCGCCCTCATGATATCGACACAGGAATGACCCGAAATTGTTCACTTTCTTCATCAAAAAAAATGTTAGGATAGAGGCATCACTTCATAAAAAATGAGGAGAGTCACAAGTGCGGGTACATCCAATTTACTTTTTACGTCTTACAGGCCTACTCGATGGTCTTTCCTTATTAGTATTGATGGGCATCGCGATGCCCTTGAAATACGTTTGGGGCTTAGACAAAGCCGTAACCATCATAGGAAGTATTCACGGCGGTATATTTTGCTTGTATGCCCTGGCGATACTCTATGCGGCCATTCGCGTGAGATGGAGCCTGCTCTGGTCTCTTGCTGCGTTACTCGCCGCTTTTGTACCGTTTGGGAACTTCTTTCTGGATCGCAGACTGAAAACAGCACAGGATGTGTATCCTCTGAAGCCATTTAATAATGTGCTGCTCGTATACGGCATCGTTTTTTTCTCGTTCTTTGATTTGTTCTCGCAACTGCCGGTCATGAGTACATTTGCTGCTTCTGTAGGTGCCAGCTCATTTGTTATAGGCTTTGTCATCGGTCTGTATTCGCTAGCCAATACCTTTGGCAATATTATCTCAGGTATGCTGACAGATAAGGTTGGTCCATCCAAACCACTGTTGATCGGATTAGTGCTATCAAGCTGTGCCTTGCTGCTGTATCACATCGTCGATCAGCCGTTTCTGTTGATTATCGTACGAATCATTCACGGATTTGTCGCCGGTTTGATCGTTCCTGCTGCTTTTACTTTCTCTGCGAATAACACTACACATGAGCAGCAAGGACGAAAGGTTGCTTTCACTGGTGCCTTCGTGGGACTCGCAGCAATTATCGGACCTGCATTCAGCGGCATTATGGCAAGCAAAACCTCCGTGCCTTTTGTCTTTACATGTGTAGCTGTTATGGGCTTTTTCCTAGCCATCCTGTCCGTTATTTTTCTGCGATCCACTCAGGCCTGCAAGAAAGAGAAGCTTAAGAAGGACATTCCAACCTCAGCCTTGATCTTCAATGCTGGGATCATCAAGGCTTACGGCGGTGCCTTTTTGCTTATGTTTTCACAAGGTGTGATCGCCTACCTTTTGCCCTTGCATGTCCAATCGCTTGGATACGATTCGAAATTAAGCGGTACATTAATGAGCACGTTTGGGATGATTGCCGTCCTGCTTTTCGTGCTTCCGACCAACCGGATTTTTGATATAGTGGCCCCTTCCAAAACGATGGCCATCGGAATTGGCTTCATGGGCGTGAGTCAGCTGCTTATTGGTCAATCCAACACGACATGGGCACTGTACTGCATGTTAGGACTATATGGGATAGGCTTTGCTCTCTTGTTTCCCTCTGTCAATACGATGCTCATTCAATCGACACCGCAAGAATTGCGGGGGAAAGCACACGGTTACTTATACGCCTTTTTCTCTCTCGGTGTGGTCGTAGGCTCAGGCCTTTTAGGTTGGCTGCCGTTCTCCATCGAGGAAGGATTTCTGTTCACAGGAAGCTTGCTGCTCGTGTTTGCCGCTTTCATTGCCATGCATAAGCAGCGAGAACGACTGTTGAATCAATAAAATAATCAATAGCAGCCTTCATTTGTAACAGCAAAACCTCCTCAACCACTAAGCTAGTGGCGAAGGAGGTTTTGTACTACTGCTTTCAACCGCAGAATCACTGCTAATCAGGCATGCAGCCAACAGACCAATCCCTAGTACGATTGCAAGCAGCAAAAAAGTAAGTTCAAAGCTGCCAACATTCATAAAACGGATGGACAATATCGGCCCAAGACTTGTTCCCGAAAACAGGATAAACGTATAAACCGAAACCGCAATTCCCCGCGATTTGCCCCCTAGCTGTCCAATAAGGGTGATCACGGAAGGAACGGATAACGCAATTCCAGCAACGAAAAGCACACTCGTACCGATCAAAAGAGACAAGTTAGATATTAGACCGAGGGAAGCCATACTGACCACTGCCAGACCTAATCCGCAGCGTAGCACGGTACGAAAGCCAAACCGTTTTGCCAGCCCGCCCGCCAGGGGAGAAATAAGCATACCCACTATACCAATCGTTCGAACAAGCAGAATCTCCTTGTTGCTAAGCCCAAAATCAGATCCCGCTAAATAACTGCCCAAGACCGTATACATATTAACGAATGACATAAGCAAAACAAGGGCGATTATGTAGCCATAGACGATATTTTTTTGTTTGAATAGGGAGGGAATTTGCTTAATCGGCTCCCAAATATGAACGGTAGCAAGGGGACTCTCTTCTTTTGGCAGCCACCTCATCACCACGAGCAGCGTCACGAAATAGATAGCAGCAAGCATATAGAATACGGCGTGCCAACTGTATTGCTGACTCATTACGGTACTGATCACTTGACCAATGATTCCTGCCGCCAAAAATCCTGTGCTGATAAATCCGATTGCCGTTACCCGTTTTGCCGCAGGGAACATTTCCACAGCATAGGCGAGCGCAACAGGCGAGAACGTAGCAGCGGCAGCACCTTGCAAGCCCCTCAGGATAATGATCCATGCGAAATCATTTGCACTACCAAGCAACAAAGAAAAGAGAGCCAGGGCAATCATCCCGATCACAATAACGTTCTTGCGGCCATACTTTTCGGACAACGGTCCATAAATCAGGCACCCAATGGCAAACCCAACCGAAAATGCGCTGCCTACTGCTGCAGCCTGTGTCATCGTAATGCTAAAAAGATCGGCAAATATGGTCATAAGGGGAATCGTAACATATAAGCTCGACATAACGACGATTCCAGACCAGCATAAGATTGCCGTCATGAGTGAGTAGTTTCTCTGTGACATCGCACACCTCTTTTTCAAATATGTACACGCAATTTAGTTAGATTGTCTAATTATATGCACAAAAAAATATGATCTTATCTTCCCACCCCCAGTTTCTTTTCCATGCTGCTATTCAACTTCATCAAGATTTTTTCCAACAGCATCCGTTCCTCCTCTTCTAATTCACTCATAATGGAGGAGCAGGCAGACCAAAAAACTGGCAGTGCTTTAGCTACTAATTCTCTGCCTTCTTGAGTTATTTTGACATGAATCTTGCGACCATCCAGCGTGCTTTGCTCCCTGATGATCCAATGCCTTTTTTCCAGCCAGTCAAGCAAAGCTGTAACAGAAGCACGCCGAATGCCCAGCCTGTCTGCAAGCGAAGAGGGAGTGATAAGTTCTCTGTCTTCATGTAACGTAAGCAACAGCAATACGTCCCATTTACACTCCGTTATGCCGAATTTCTCCAAATTCAAATCAATGACGTCTATAGCGTTATCCCCCAGCCATAGCATCAATAACCCCAAATGAGCCAATTTGCGATCCGTATTTTGCAGAGCTGTTTTTTCCATCAGATTCAAATACGGCTGAATACCAAGTTTCGGCAATTGATCGGATGTACGCTCACACTTGTTTTTTCTGCTCATGATCCACCTTGCATATAATTAGATTATCTAACTAAAATAAATGTAATGGATTCTTTTGGATTTTGCAACCCCCCGTTCCATCTCTATTTCACCTGGCTTAACTTCTCGATCGCCTGCTCTTCGGTCGGCAAGAAAAAGATGTCGTTTCCGTTGTTCGATTCATAGATGAAGTCTTTTAGACTTTTACTTGTGTACACCGAAAAATCTCCTACAATTGCCACTTTCACCCGATAATTGATGAACTTCTGAAGGATTTCACCAGCAAAGCGTGTTTTCAAATCGAAAAAGCTTTCGTTAAGCAATGCTTTGTTGAGAACAATACGCTCACTGTCTGCTTGATAATGTACCGTTGCAATCAGGTCCAATGCAGACTGCACATCCTCAATAATTACCTCGCTACCACTCACAATGGCGATATTTTTCCCGCCAGCTTCTACCTTTGTAATATTCATGTGTACCCTCCTCATCTTCTATTGGTCATCTGCCTTACAAAATCCTCACAAATATATCGGTTGTCTTCCCCCTTCGCTGGCGAAACGCCCGCCACTCGAAAGAAGCTCAAGCCCACAACCATCGCCATGAGCCCGTAGGCAGCGCTTTGCGAATCCTCTACGGACATCAGCCCGGTTTGCTTGCCGTATTCAAAAATCTTGGTGATGCCCTGCAAATCTCTCACATAACTGTTCGCAACCACTTCTTGCAGCTTGGGGTCCAATGCGGCTTTGGAGAAGAATTGGACAAAGAGCCTTGCTTGATCTTCATGTGGGATGTACATCTCAGCGATGCCATCCAGCTGCGAAACATTGATCCGTTTTTCCTTGTCGTTCACGTATGGCGGCAAGATATGCGTAAGCGTTACATCCATCATTTCCTTGGCGGTCATGGTGTTCTCAATATCAGACCCGATTTTCAAGCCATAGTAGGCCAAGAATGCCTGAAAAGCTTCACTCGTCAAATTATCCTTATTCTTAAAATAATACGTAACGACACCTTTTGAGCAGTCCGCATACTCCGCCACCTTATCCAGCGTCATGCCATCAATCCCGTGTTTGCTAATACAAGTGAGGGTCGCATTGATGACATCTGCTCGGCGCTTTGGTTCCATTCCTAATTTGGGCATGATTTTACCTCGATTTATTTATACTGTACGGTCGGAATAAAAAAAGTGTACACCATGATTTTCCAGTCTGTCAAATAAAGAAGCTCCACAACACAAAAAACACGCTTACACAGCGTGTTCCGTCCTGACGTTACATGGCAAGTGCTTGGCGACTGATCCGATATTGCCCCGGTGTCAATCCCGTCCATTTCTTGAAAGCATTTTGAAAGGAGCTCGGATCTGAAAAATGCAGCAAATACGCAATCTCTCCAATGGAATGCTCCGCTTGCTGTAAATACCTCATCGCCATTTCTTTGCGTACATTTGTGGACAATTCATGATAGGAAGTGTCCTCAGCCTTTAGCTTCGCTTGCAGGGATCTCGTACTCATATGAAAAGCAGCAGCAGTCTGCTGTAAGGTCGGAAAAGCAGCAGGCATACATCCCATCATCCACTGAAACACACGGTCCGAAAATTCCCGCCCCCTGATGAGCTTCTCCCTAATTTCTTCCGCGATTGGTTCAAAAGCTTTACGCAGCCGGACATCCGAATACAGAATCGGGTATTGCAAAACTTCTTTGCCTACCAAGAGCCCATTTTTTTCTTCACCAAAGTGAGGCTCCATTCCGAACAAATTCAAATAAGGAGCGATATCATCCGTAGCGTCGTGTGTGAAATGTATCGCCTGTAACGGAATAGACCGATGACTCATACGAACGATCAAGTGGTACAAGGAGCTGACCATGTCCTCCATGCAATGTCGAGAAACGCTCCCAGTGCTTTGTCTATGAAACCCCAGGAAAACATCGTTCCCTCGCTCTTCCCAATCCAGCTCGTACCCGCTGCAAAGGATGACGTGATACCGCTGATAAGCCTTCCATGCATCGACGATTTTTTCCGAATGCATCATGACATACCCAAGAATGCCCAGATCGGCAATATCGGTTAACTGTCCTTGATGCAGCCCGAAATGATCATCCTGCGTATAACTGGCCGCTTCCTTCATCAAACGCTCGAGCTCCGCTTCATCAATGCGCGCCTCTACATCTTTTAGCAAGCTGCTGTCGAAAGAAATATGCTCACAAAAACGCTCAAAATCAAGCTTCTTGTGAGTAATTGTCTTCATAATTGGATACACCATCGAAATCGCAAACCCATGCGCTTTTTCCAAGTATGGAACCTCCTTTGCGTGAATCCACAACATTTATGCGCTATCGATCATTCATCTGTTTCCTTCCACACGATATGCTGAATACAGTTCAGTTTACCACGATCTGTCGGTTATAGAATCAACTCTACAGGGGGATATGAAAATGAACATTCTCGTAATCATCGGACATCCAGATCCCGAGAGCTATTGCTCTGCGTTGGCGCATGCCTATATGAAAGGAGCCGAAGGCAAAGACGCGCAAATTCGCACCATTGATTTGAGCCAAATCGCTTTCGACCCAAATTTGAAGCACGGATATCGGAAAAGAACGGAGCTGGAGGATGACTTAAAAGAGGCGCAGGATCTCATCCGTTGGGCGGATCATCTGGTTATTGTCTATCCGACCTGGTGGGGCACGATGCCCGCTATCTTGAAGGGATTTTTCGATCGTGTCTTACTACCCGGATTCGCCTATAAATATCGGGAAGGCTCTCCTCTATGGGATAAGCTGTTAACGGGCAAAACCGCGCATCTGATTGTGACCATGGATACTCCGTCTTGGTACAACCGCTTGATCTACTGGCAGGCCGGACATCTCGTGATGAAACGCAACATTTTGAAGTTTTGCGGGATTAAGCCTGTGAAGGTTACGGAGATCAGTGGGGTGAATGCCGCTGCGGAGGAAAAGCGCAAGAAGTGGTTGGAGAAAGTGAAACAGCTTGGGGAGAGGCTTGCCTAAGCGTACGATGAAAAAGCAGGGACAGAGCGACAAAACAAAAACTCAAGGCTATTTCAGCTTGAGTTTTTCCTGTTGTTTTACTTATCGAGGTGTTTTTGCACACATTCTTAAAACTTCATGCGGCTAAATACGGGGCCATCTTTCAGCAGCGGATAAGCTAGTTTATCCAAATCTGCTACTGTCCTGCACCTGCTTCCTAGCCTATCTCGAGTGTACCTCTTCCGTTGGAATGATTTACCTAGGCAAATAAATCGTACAAAGTGTATTTATTATGTAGCTGATTGTGAGTATGATAATAGTAAAAATAATAAGAAAGAGGCTATCGTATGGATTCTACTTTTTCAGCAAGAAAAGCATCAAAGACGAAAATCTTAGTTATTAACGCACTCTTTATCGCTTTTACTCTCGCAGCCACCATGTTTATCAATTTACGACTCCCGATCATGGGGAACGGTGGCCTCATTCATCTCGGTAACGTGCCTCTTTTAATCGCAGCCTTTGTGTATGGCAGAAAAACAGGAGCTATTGCTGGAGCTTTTGGGATGGGCCTCTTTGACCTTATCTCCGGTTGGACAGCATGGGCGCCGTTTACCTTCGTAATCGTTGGTGCAATGGGCTATGTAGCTGGCCTCATCGCCGAGAAGGTGCCTGGCAATCGGGTATTTGTGTACGCACTGGCAGTTGTCGCTGCATTGGTGATTAAGATCGTGGGCTACTACTTTGTTGAGGTTATTCTTTACGGGAACTGGATTCAGCCGTTTGGCTCCATTCCGGGGAACGTTTTGCAGGTGGTTGTAGCAGCGGTTATTGTGATCCCGCTGGTGGGACGCTTGAAGAAGATTGTAGGGCAAGGGTAAAATTGAAAAATCGCCCAAGAGACATGAGTTCTCTTGGGCGATTTTTTTTGTGAAGAGATGCATCCTTCACCGATGATCCCGGCACATCTACTTTTGTAGGGAAGTTTGAAAATGTCAGTTCGCTACCTATTGATTAGAAGCATGCTTGTCCTTTGCAACATTCAACTCAGCTTCGATCTGAGAGTTTTTCGACGACTCACCCATGCGCCAGTAGACAATGAGGCTTATGGCAATACAAGCTGCTACATAGTAATAGAACAGAGACTCGTTCCCGATGCTTTTGAACCAGAGCGCGATGAACTCCGCTGTACCTCCAAAAATCGCGACGGTCACCCCGTATGGAAAGCCTACGCCCAGAGCGCGAATCGCGGTAGGAAACATCTCGGCTTTCACGATCGCGTTGATGGACGTATAGCCAGTAACAATGATAAGTCCAGACAGCATTAACAAGAAAGCGGCATAAGGGCTAGTCGTTTGTTCCAGGAGCATAAACATCGGTACGGTCCACAATGTTCCAAGAATACCGAAGCCAATCAACAGCGGACGACGTCCAATTCGGTCGGACAGCATACCCGCAAGCGGCTGCAAGACGACGAATACGAGCAAAGCGGTAAAGTTAATCCAGCTGACTACATCTTTCGGCATCCCTACCGTAATCACCATGAATTTTTGCAAATAGGTCGTGTAGGTGTTAAAGGCAATGGTTCCCCCGAGTGTAAGGCCGACGACTGCCAGCACCGCCTTTGGATGCTTCATCAGCTCTCGAAGCGTCCCCGCCTTCTCCTTGTTTTTCGACTCCATTTTGGTATACTGCTCCGATTCGTCCATACTGCGGCGAAGCCACAACACGGCTACTGCACCAAATGCTCCGATGATGAAAGGAATTCTCCAGCCCCATGCCATCATCGCTTCTTCCGAAAGCATTTGCTGCAGGATAATTTGCACACCCAGTGCCAGCAATTGTCCACTGATTAGCGTGACGTACTGAAAGCTAGAATAGAACCCTCGGCGACCACTCGAAGCCATCTCAGACAGGTACGTGGCAGATGTTCCGTATTCCCCGCCAAGCGAAAGACCTTGGAGCAGGCGGGCAAGAACGAGAATAATAGGTGCAAACACGCCGATCGTTTCATAGCTTGGTGTTACGGCAATCACCAGAGAACCACCTGCCATGATGGTAACAGACAGCGTCAGCGCGGCACGGCGCCCATGACGGTCAGCGTATCGACCCAGGAGCAAGCTCCCGATCGGTCTCATTAAAAATCCGATAGCAAAAACAGCGGCAGTATTCAGCAACTGGCTGGTAGGGTCTCCTTTTGGAAAAAACTGAGACGAGAAATACACCGCAAATGCTGCATAGACATACCAGTCATACCATTCAATCAGGTTCCCCAGTGAACCTTTAAAGATGTTGCTTGTGATGCGCCGCGTATTTTCACGATCACTCGTTGGCTTCATTGTTGCCCCCTCCTTATGTTTGACCCGAATCCATTCGCAATTGGGATCGTTTAACCGCTTACAAAAGAAACAAGCTTTTGAAAGGGGTTACATATTTACCCGGATGGATTCTCGAAGAACTGTTTTCATTCTAAGTTGTTTGTTTTGCTAGAATCTATTGAATACTTCCAGATGTGCAAAAACAGCATCTGAGCTGCCGAAAAACCCAGTTGAGTTACATTGATTTTTCGCTCGGATCGGGCTACCCTTTTCCATAGGGAGGCGGCTGTTATGACAATCACTATGCTACTGGGACTGCTTGAAAACATCTCTGTAATTGCAGTCATCGCCCTTATCATCGGCCAACTGGATTACTTTCGGAACATTGTGTACGGGAAAAACAACTGGATGCGGATCGTAATCCTCTCTACGCTGTTTGGGTTCCTGTCGGTAATCGGAACGGAGAATGGGCTACGGGTCAATGACGCACTCGCCAATACGCGCATTGTCGGTGCCGTCGCGGGCGGGTTGATCGGAGGGCCAGTCGTTGGATTTATTGCCGGCCTTATCGGAGGTATTCATCGCTATTCGCTAGGTGGATTTACCGCATTCGCCTGTGCCATCTCAACCGTAATGAACGGCTACTTGGCCGGAATCGTAAGTACGAAAATGAATATGCTGCGTCTGAAATGGCAGCATATCGTACTGATTGGCGTTACAGCCGAGCTCATTCAAAAAGTGTTGGTGCTACTCATGGCCAAGCCTTTTTCAGCGGCACTCGAACTGGAAGTAAAAATCGCGATCCCGACCACGATTATGACCATTGCAGGACTGCTGCTTTTCACGCGCGTTTTCCAAAATCTCAAAATGATGCAAGACCAGTCCGGCGCATTGGGGGCAAACCTGGCCTTGTCGATTGCAAGCCAGACGTTGCCTCATCTGCGGACGGGGCTAAATGAATATTCTGCGAAAAAAACCGCAGAACTGATCCGTGAAATGGCCAGGGTGGATGCAGTCGCGATTACCGACCGCGAAAAGCTGCTCAGCGCAAAAGGACACGAACTGGAGAATCATGTGCAGAAAGAGACGCTGTGCGCACAAGTAGCGGAGGCTGTTTTGACCCACCCTACTGGGGTATGGTGCGACAAAGATTTTGCTCTTCCGCGTCCGCCTCGCCTAAAATCGATCAGCGCCGCATCGTTATACCATCAAAACCAGAAAATCGGGACGCTGCAGTTCTACTATAAAACCTCTTCCTCCAAGACTTCCCAGATCAACGAGAAGCTAGTGGACGGCCTGGCCAAGCTGCTGTCTGTCCAGATTGAACTGGCGGAGATCGAGCATCAAGCGAAAATGCGGAAGCAGGCTGAAGTGAGCGCCCTGCAAGCACAAATCAACCCGCATTTTTTGTTCAACACCTTGGGGACGATTATGTCTTATTGTCGTACAGACCCTGATACTTGATCGGTCATTTAAGTGACATCTTCCGGCGCAATTTGAAAAGCAAGGGAAATCATCACAGCCTGCGGGAAGAACTGGACGGAATCAAATCGTATTTGGAAATTGAGAAGGTCAGATTTAGCAACCGATTAAAGGTGAACATGGAGGTCGACGAATCGCTGCTGGAGTGCAAATTGCCTGTCCTGACTTTGCAGCCGATCGTGGAAAATGCCATTCACCATGGACTTTCTCCAAAAGTTAGCGACTGTCTGCTCACGATTCGAGTGGAACCGTACGACCATGAAGTGAAAATCAGCATTGAAGACAATGGAGTCGGAATCAGTGAAGAACGCTTGGCCGAAATCTGGAACAGCCAAACGAAAGGCATCGGCCTTGTCAATGTCCATTCACGACTGCAATCTATTTATGGCAAAAAATATGGCCTCACGATTCAAAGCAAGCCCGGTTTGGGAACAGTCGTATCCTTTGTCGCTCCGTTATCTGCATTTGAAAAGGAAGTGCATCCAGATGCTCCTGAAAACGATCATCATTGATGACGAGCCAGCTATTTGTTCCGAATTGGAATATTTGCTGAAAAAATATATCGATATCCAGGTGGACGCAATCTATACCAATCCCTTGGAAGCATTGCCTCATATCATCAATTCCGAGCCTGATTTGCTTATGCTTGATATTCAGATGCCCGGAATGAATGGTCTTGAATTTGCCAAAACATTGAATCAGATGTCCAATCCCCCCTTGATCGTTTTTTCGACTGCCTATCATGAACACGCTCTGGAGGCCTTTTCCACGCTGGCAGTGGGCTATTTGACCAAACCGATCATGGAATCGAAATTGGACGACGTGATCCAAAAAGTGAGGACACTGAGGAACCGATCGGCCATGAAAGACCGCACCCCGACAGTTCTCCCGCTGGAAGAGCATGTCTGCATCCGCAAGACCAACAAGATCATCCCGATCCCTGTAGGTCAGATTTACTTTGCGTTTGTGCGGGAGAGAGATTTATATATTGCGACAAAAGAGAGTATCGACAAGTGTGATTTGTCTTTAAATGAGCTGGAGGAGATTTTGAACCGGTCCCGTTCTTTCTTTCGAAGTCATCGGAATTATATTTTGAATGTGAAGCATATTAAAGAAATTATTCCGTGGTTTAATAATACGTATTTGATTAAGATGAATGATGACAGCCAGACGGATATTCCTGTTAGCAGGGGGAAGATGAAAGCGTTTCGGGGTTTGATGAATTTGTGAGTTTGGGGGACCGTGTTTCTCGCATTGCATACCTCAACTCCATACTTTTGTATGGAGAAGAACTGCTGATAATGATCTTTTACAGTAAACTTAGACAAAAAACTGCACCTCCAACTGTTAGATGTGTCTAACACTTGGGGTGCAGTTCAGCTTGCAGCCTAGGTATTTTTTCAAAGTCTACCAAATGGATTTTTTATATTGTTACTTTGCATCCATTTTTTCTTGCTTTGAATAAGCTGATTGAGCTTATCATTTTCTGTACCATAAATTTCACGCTGCCACTTTTGGGTTTCTTGCAAATCATTAAAAGTCAGATATGGATAATCTGGCCTTCCTAGCGTACCATTTGGAAAATACGCATAATGTAAATCACTGCTTTCTGTAATCCATTTCCCTCCTATATTTTCTATACCGTACAATAATTTTTCGGCAAGGATTTTATAATTTTCATTATGAAAATGGTTGTACATTTTATACAAGTAATTAATCTCTGCTAATTGGTGATTTAGAGAAACATGAGTTGGCCAATTTCCGTTTGGGTGGGCATAGTCTTCTACAAGCCAACCAACTTTACCACCTAATACATTAAAATGATTTTTTTCTGCGTGATTACTGAAATAATCGGCGAATCTTTGTGTTGCTTTACAAAATTGCTCTTCTTGATATTTTTTACATCCTTCTAATAAGAGATCAGCTTGCCCTATATTAAACCTGGTATCGAAAAAACCATCTTGGATCCCATAATCGTTTTGGAGCCAAGTAGAGGCCGGCAATGATTTCCAATACCCTTCCGCTTCCTGATTCTTCAATGCTGTTTCCAACATTACATATCCCATATCTTCGGCAATTCTACTTTCTCCGGTGTATATGAATGATTTTAAGATGTAGTTCTCAGGAATCCTCCAAAATGAATTCGCATTATATGGCAAATATGTCGAAGGAGATTTGACATAATAACCATCATAGGACCATTTCCCTTTTCTATTTAGATCTAAAGTCAGCCAGATGTCTGACATCCGTCCATAATCCCAACGAACAAGTTTTTCATTAGATTCGAGTGCCCAAATTTCACTAATTAACCCTTGATAAACTGGTAAGGTAATCTCTAATAAGTATCCTTCTTCATCTTTTATTACTTGTATCTGTTCTTGTAGATCAAATTTTTCTTCAATCGTGCCTTTTCCCAAATTTGCATACACATTTGGCATGCTGATCCAAATGTTTCTATTTTCGGTTTCAATGAAACCTGTTGATAATGGCAAAAATTGAACGTCATTTAGTTTTATTATCTTCCAGACACTTTTCTCAAATTTATTATCTTGATATTCGTTATACCTAAACACCGCATTATTACCAGGAACTCTTAAATGGAAAACATATGGGGAAGAATCCTTGTGTGCTTCGATTCTTTTTATCCAATACAAGTCATTATTCCTGAATTGATATTTCTGCTCCACAACTGTTCCAAATTCAAACGTGGATTCATTTGACTGCAATATTGGTTTTTCCGTACTTTCGTTGTTCTTGTAGAGTAGTAATATACAGATAAAAAGAACAAACGCAGTACCAATTATTAGTGGCTTTTTTCTCATAATATCCTCTTTAGATAATTTCATTTTATTTATTTTGAAAATCACTATGCCATAATGTGGTATTTTTGAAAATCCTTATCTTAGACGTTTAAGAATTGTATTTTGTTTCTCTTTTTTTAAAATTTTTTAGTGATATTCAAAAATGTCAGCATCACGCGACGCTATGTACACCGAATACTTCGTATATTTTTGAGAGAGCTGTTGGACGAGCCATTAAAATGGAGAACTTACATTGGAGCCTGCAGTAACTATGGGGATACGTTGAGAGATGGTTGATGAAGAGGAAACACTTTTCATTGAGGTTCGTGAATCAGTAGCAAAAGCTGCACGTCAGGTTATATCGTCAAGGACGATAAGAAAAAAAAATCCCGACGCTCCATCGCTGTTCCTTCCGAGGTTGTTCCACTGATCCAGAAGCTGACTAATGCGGTAAAGAAAAATAAGTTATACTCGGTACCGGTTTGCAGGAAAACGACAAAATGCTGCTCTTTGGACAAGACAACTGCCTACCCACTTACCCTGACTCTCCACTTAACTGGTTTAGTATATTTCTCAAGCGGCATGGACTCAATCACAAAAACGTGATCTCTTCACGGATTGCGTCACAGTTATGCAACATATCTACTTTTCAAAGTTTACTAGCTAACAGAGATCCAGGAGCTACTTGGTCACTCCAATATCCGGATCACAGGGGAACTGTATACTCACTTCCTTGCCAGAAAATGAACAAAAGAGCTACAGTCGTGTTCAGCGGGTTGAAGAAAGGTGAAAAAATCCGTCCCCAATCCTCTGTATTGGCTACCTTCCCCAAGAATGACGAAAACCCCTGATTTATCAAGGGTTTTAATGTCTTTCATATGGTGGAGCATAGCGGGATTTAACCGCTGACCTCTACACTGCCAGTGTAGCGCTCTCCCGAAATAGGCAGTCTCACTACTACCCAAGACGCCACGAAACCACGATCTATGAGCATTAATGAGTTACTTATTTTCATACTTTATCGGATTCATCTCTAAATTTAATCAAACTATCTTCAAGTTTCTCCAGTAGTCTCTTTTTTATATTTACATTAACTATTAAATTGTCCAAAATAAAATTGGAAATCCGCTTAAAAAAACCTACACATATTGCTATGAATAATATCCCTAGAGCCAAAAAAACAATAAGGAGTAAGGTTTCTTCAGCATTATTGCTTGCTATCTTTTTAAACAATAAAATTACATACTGAGACCAAATTGGCACAAAAAGTGCAATAAATATACCTGGAGCTACTAATGGAGGTAACTTGCTTCGTTCAATATCTTTATCAATATACTTTATTAGTAGTTCGAGTTTATCACTAGTATATAGACCCTTTTCCTTTAGATAATCGACGAAGATTTGATCTTGTATCCTGTTAAACTCTTCCGTTCTCCACATACCTTTCTTTGGCCTAATTGAATATCTTCTCCGCACCACATCTTTTGCCTTTAAATCGAGTATGCTTACAGTTATTATAGTAACGGCTAATGTAGCCAAGAATAGTACAACTATAGAAGAAAAAATCCAGATACTGATAAAAACAAGTGGAACTGTTATTATTGCTAAATACCCTGTTAATATTAGTAAAATCAGCATAATGGCACTAAATGTATATGTTATTTTAAAATGTCTAAAGACCAATGCATAAGCTGATACATTATCTTTATAATATTTAATGAGTTCTTCTACCATTCTTATAACAATCTCCTGTTTTGCTTATTAATATTTACGAATTTATTTAGTTGACCTAGACTTCTTCTATATAGGTCTTTCTAGTACTACTCACTTCTTTTTCCTATTTCAATTTTTCTTTCGTCTTCTCGGAAGTGCGGAAACTCCGTTCCCTAATCCGTTACCACCCAACAAAATATTATCATCCCCAACCTCAGGCCAATATTCCTCTCTAACATCATGCAAATTAATCCGTATAAATGCTTCATCGCTCAAGTTACTTCCACAGTATTGAGTTAACTCTTCAAGTCCCTCATATTTTTCCACATCAGAAACAATAAAACCAATTGGGAAATACTTCATTATACTAAAAATTCCAATGCCTCTTTTGAAATCCTCCCAAGATCCCCTGTATTTTGGCATCCCCACATCTCTTATTATTTTTATACTTGAATAGGGGTAAATCCAATAAAAAATTCTTAGCCCTTCAGGAGATATTAGCGAATCATCTAACACATATTTTCTAAATCGGTCATCAAATTTACTTTCTCCGTACTCTCCAGATGCTGAAAGCATATGGCCAATAACAGCCTTTGCTAAGAGCCCGGGCCTGGTTTTAACTCTTATAATACCTTTAGGTAATTGAATGGATGTTTTTACCATTAACATAATGTCAGTCGTAAATTCATTCAAAACAGTATCAAACCTTGAACCAAGTAGTCCGTTATTACAGCTTCCACAAATACTCCTATACTTTACACCGTTTTGTGAAAATGTATAACTCTTTTTTGCTCCGCCAGTTAAATATTGAATAATAGATTCTTGCTCTACTTCTGTAACTTTATATCCTCCTTGTGGTGGAACGTGATCCCATGTTAGTTGAGCTATCTGACTACATATATTACATCTATCTATTTTTTCTCTTTTGAATTTTAAGTAATGCATTAATATCAGACTCCTTCAGCCTTTATTAATATCAATTTTTAAAAGAAACGATATTAAACCTGATAAAGTTTTTTCATTTCATATATGGAAAATGGTAAACCTTTTGATCAAAAATTGAGACTTAACAACTACTTTCGATTCAACTGTTAAAATAGAGATGTACCTCCAAAAATTATAATTAAATTAATTAAAGCACTATTAATTAAGGCTGGTGAAAAGATGAAAGTAAATCCAAGAGATCCTATAGTAAAATTTGCAATACTTGAGGCTCACAATTTTGTTTGCTTCTATACTAAAGAAAGATTGAATTTATTAAATTGTACCATAGACCATATCATACCTCAGTCATTCGAGAATAAATCTGACATCTTATTGAAGTATATCAAAAATTATACTGGGGAGTTTGATATTAATAATCTTGATAATTTAGTCCCGTCTAGTTTTGATGCTAATACTGCCAAAGGAGATAAAGAATATGATGTTAATACAGTGTTGCACTATATAGAACAAGCAAAATCTAAAGTTCAAAAAATTTCAAAACGCATAGAACAACTTAAAACGTATAAAAACATTGAAAGATCTCTTGCCATTATTAGCAACCATGTGATTTCTTCTACTAATCCCAGAGAAGAAATATCAAAGTTAATTGAGTTTATTAATAATGAAAGAGATAGCTTTGAAGAAAAGCATTTCGTCTCAGATGATCATTTTGTACTCAGCCTGCCTTCAGTAAGTTTAGATGCTTATTTACCTAGATCATTTAAGGAACAAGGTTGTTGTTTGCTGATGTTTCGCAGTCTATTTTTGAGTGACTGTATGATTACATTAAATCACCATCAAATTATTCAACAACTTTTTAAAGGTCTTAACACTAAACCACAATTGGGTAAAAGAGGCTTTATCCCATTTATAAATCAGTACTCCCCGAATATTTATTATGTTCAAATAGGAAATAATCGGTTTACATTATTAGAAAATGAAGTTGAGGAATTGTGTCAAATAGTCGATGAATTTTCTAACGTATACATTAATAAATTTAAGTCTCTAGAGAAACAATACGAAACTTGCAACTTCAATAAAATTAACCCAATAAATTTCTCTGTTAACATGTTTGAAATGAATCGACATCTTTGGAATTTGCTTGTTCAATTTTCATGGGAATTCGATTATGCTAAAGGTAATACAGAGTGGCATATTTTTAATGCAACAAACGGCACTATTGTTATTTATCCAAATAATACAATACTATCACGTTTTTATCCCGTTCATTCTGAAAATAACGTATATAGTTCTTTTATGCACTTAGATGAATCGGTTTGTATTGTTTGGGAACCAATAGAACAGCCAGATTTAATAAATATGAAAACTGCTTGGGGGGCTAAAGAGGCTTACTTATGGATGACGAAAAAGTTTATTCCTTATGTAATTTATTACACTGAGATCGTAAAAAAAAAGAAATCGTTTAAGAGAACTATTACATATGCCGAATTTCAAAATCAATTTGATATAAATCAATACATCAATTTCTCAAGTTTCGCTCATTTTGAACATAGTTTAGGGACAATAACTAACCTTTCTGAATTAAATAGTTTAGTTGGAAATTTACAAGTCTTTTTCACTAGTAATCAAAACATTTATATATCTCCTATCGAAGCAAAAAAAACTTACGAAGCCCTTTCCTTATTAGTTCTCCATACATTATTACCTGATTATGCATATGATTATATAGGAGGGAAATTATCTTGTGATAAAATTCGAACTCAATCAGGCATACTTCAATTTCTCAAGCATAAGATAAACACCATTGATCAACATGAATATAATGAAATCACTATTGATTTAATATGTAGATGCATTCTTGAGGTCATTAGGTATACTATAAGACAGCCGTCTCTAGCCATAAATCAAGCTATTTTAGATGAGCTAAAGAGTTTATTATTTCCAATTTGGAAAAAGTATGAAGTTGAGAAATATATTATTCGAATGGCAAATTGATTTTAACAGAAGGAGGGTATGATTTAAGTAGAATCACACCCTCTTTATATAATCTTTTTAATGGAGCCCTTCTTAAAAAATCAACCATAAAAGTATGTCGAATTGGATTCATGGACAGGCGTAGTGTAGTTATTTCTCCAGGATATCCTTGTCCCTTGATTTCATCTAACAGCACCATCGCTTACAGACATACTTTTCTTTTAACGAATATAAGTTTTGAAAGGGGATAAATACATCCGATTGCAGATTTTCCTTAGTAGGTTGTTGCCTCTGCTTTTTTCAGTCAGTTACGGATTGTCTTTAGATCTCTCCCCAACTCCGTTGGAAATTTGTGTGATTGTCATTCCTTTCTGGCCCATATCCTTATTCACAAATAAACTCCCCTTTCAGGACTCTCAACTATCACCCATGCCGGACGCACACAAGATTGCCAATTTACATAATTGACTACGTAGTATGCATAATACTTTTGAACAGTTTATTTTAGTTACGATTTGATTGAAGTGTTGGCTGCGGTTGGAACAGTAGCTTTAGATCGACTGGATAAAAAAACAGGAATATTGTTTTAGAACTACCCGTTTAAGATTATTATTCTTTTAATCATTTCGAGAGATTTTTCGATCCCATCTTTTTCTTCATTTTTTATTGATTCAAGCATTTCAATTATATCATTGTCGTCCAAAGGAATGATTAAACCCCTATCATCTTTAAAGGTGTCTGAGCATCTCTGATAAAGTAACTTCTTATCTACTATAGTTCTGCACATTAATATTCCAAATTTACCTTTATTAAAGGCAAATCTCCCAGACAACTGATCCAATTCCGGATTTGCGATATCTTTTCCATAATTTTTACATTCAATAAAAACATAAGGACAAAAAATCTTATTTATGTCTTGTAGCCTATAAAAGAAGCCGCTACAAGAAATATTGTTCATCACAATATCTACTCGTTTTCTTCCCTGATGAAGTTTTTCTTCAATAGTTGGGTTGTTAAGATGAGGATAAAAAAGTATTTCCAATACTGATCTGATAAATTTGTGATACTCTGAAGCATGTTTTGTGCCTATTGGGATACTCTTAAGATTCATTACTAACGCATCAATAATTTTATTTATATCCTCATGCCCTGTAAATTGCATTATTTCATCGTTTGACAGAGACTTCACTGTCCCTGTTCGTGTTTTTCTGAACCTCTCAAAAAGCTCTGGCTTATTTTGAGTGTACTGTCTTAAAAAATCTTTTCTACTTTCAAACTCACCATCGGCAATTTGTTTACTAATTGCTTTGTCGACATCTTTCTTTGGAAGAAAATACTTTTCTTTTCCGTTTTTGTATTTCTTAAATTTTACCAGAGCACTTCTTCGTCTTAACTGTTCATCACGCTCTTCGCTTATAACAAAGTGCCAGCCATACTTCTGGGCGTTATACTCGGAGATATAAGACACGATCGCTTTTGGAACTAATACTAACTCACGTCCTTTATAGAAAAGCAATTCATCTTGGCAAGTAACCCAATCTTCTTCAATAGGATCCCAGTAAGGTAAAGACTCGTTTATTGTTAAAGGGATACCCCATATTTTACATTGTTCTTTTGTATAATCTATCAAGTGCTTCCTGATAATATTTGTGGTCATATCAGAAAGTTTATCTTTATCTACATCATCAACGAATACAATAATATCTTCAATATTTTGAACAACACCCGTTTCAATTGCTTTACTTCTAATAATCTCCTTTATTATTCCAGTTGCATTTTCTTCACCTACTCCCCTACCGTTATCAGTACCTGTACGGCTGATACCTAGGCAAGTCTCTTTAGGCTCTGACATAAATTGAAACAGTTCAATTGCTTTAGCATGCTCATCATTTCGAATATGTTCTGCTATTTTTGAGAAAAAACTTTTTATTGTTCGATCTACCTCTATAGACCATGGATCAGTTCTAGTTGAAATTAAGTATGGATCTATGTACAATGGGTAATCTTTTTTTAGATTGATATCCACAAAATCAAGCTGAACTTGTTGTACTCCAAGATTGAAAATTTCGCTAATTTTCATTGACTACCCTCCATTTTATTTACATAATCACCTAACGTTATATGTGATATAATTATCGCACTTTAGGCTTAGTATTTTAGACTTAGTATATCATGGTAGTTTAAATAGTAACGAAATTAAATCAACAAATTCCGACAACTAATATTCATCATATGTACCTTATCGCTATTTTTCCCTTACTACTGTAATATGGAGCATTGCCTGTAAGCGCCTCAAAAAGAGCACTGACTGTCAAGTTTCTTCCAAATTTTTATAGTGGAATGTAACTAAGGGATTGAACCCTGACATAGTATTGGAATATGGATCCAGACACTACTTTCTTACTAGCAACTCAAAGCACTCCACATCTGTTATTTAATTCAGAAACATAACTTCAAAACAAAAAAACGGCATCTCTGCCGTTTCCGTAGTTACTTATATGGTGGACCCTATCGGGATCGAACCGACGACCTCTACACTGCCAGTGTAGCGCTCTCCCAGCTGAGCTAAGGGCCCATATGTATAGTACTTCCAGCGTTTACCGCCTCAGTGAAATCAGTATAGCATACGCCCGCCGTACACTGCAAGCGAAAAAAACTGATAAATCCCCGTCCCTACTGAAAAAAACCTCGAAAAAAGCCAACCGATCCCACCCGGTTGGCTTTCCTCTTTTCCCCATCAACCCACTATCTCACAGTCACCACAATCGGTGTCTTCTTCCCACCATATTGCACATAAATCGTCGCTTTACCCGACCCTGTAGCCTTGATGATGCCATCTTTCACATCAGCTACCAACAGGCGAGAAGTGGTCCAGAGAGCTGGCTTGGAGACATCTTGCTCAGAGCCATCCATGTACGTCGCGATGGCTTTCACTTGCTTTGTTTCGCCTTTGCTCATCACGAGCTGAACGACATCTGTCTTCAAGTATTTCAACGTATCAACATCTACTGGGATGGACACGCTCTTGTCGTTGTACTTCGCTGTAATCGTAGCTTTTCCGTAGGCACGTCCTGAAACGAGGCCTTTGGTTACGTCAGCTACCTTGTAGTTGCTCGTTTTCCAGTCAGCCAGATTAGTAACATCCATAGTACGGCCATCGGAGAAGGTAGCGGTCAAGCTTACTTGTACGTTGCTGTTCGACTTCGTCGATACAAAGCGCTTGTTTGCTTCCAGCTTGCTCACGATTCCGACTTCTACTGGGATGCTGATCGATTTGCCACCGTATTTCGCGGTGATCGTGGCACGTCCGTTTGAGAGACCTGTTACGCGGCCGTTTACCACATCCGCTACTTTCAGCGAGGACGAGGACCATTCTGCATCGTTGGTCACATTGTCCGAATTGCCAGCGGAGTCTGTTGCGCTCAGCTTGATGTCTTTTGATTCATTGACGTTCAGGATCAGCATGCGAGGATCAACAGAGAGATTCGTCGCTTGGTCTACTTCTACCGCAATCGTAACCGACTTGCCGTCGAAGGTACCTGTTACGGTCGTTTTCCCTGCTCCTGTCGCAGTGATCTTCCCGTTCATTACTTCTGCTACAGCAGCAGAAGCTGTGCTCCATGTCGCTGTATCTGTTACATCCTTGGTCGTTCCATCTGCGTAAGCTGCTGTCAGCTTAACGGTTTCGGACTTGCCATTGCCAAGCACGATCTTTTTCTTGTCTACCGTCAATGTCTGCATGACGCCAACGGATACGGAAATGTTTACCGTGCGTGTTCCGTATGTTGCTGTTACGGTCGCTGCACCTGTGGACACACCTGTGATCAAGCCTTGACGCACGCTTGCTACGTTAGGTGCGCTAGATGACCAAACGACTTTTTGTGTGACATCTTCAGCAGAGCTTCCATCTGGATACGAAGCCTTTACCGTCACTTGCTTCGCGCCACCCACTGGGATCGCTACTGTCGTGATATCTGCGGTCAAGTTTTGTGGTACATCTACATCGACAACCAGTGTCGCTGTTTTCCCGCCGTATTTAGCCGTTACATTCGCCGTTCCAGCCTTGTAGGCGGATACGGTCTTGCCGCTTGCAAATACGACATCTGCATTGTCCGAAGACCACTCAACTTTTGAAGTGATGTCTTCACTCGTACCATTAGCGAAGGACGCGTTTACAATTACGTCTTTCGTTGATCCGCTTTTCATCGTCAAGTAAGCAGGAACGATATACAAGGAACGAGGTACTTCTACATCTACACGTACCTGAACGGATTTGTTTCCGTATTTCGCAGTAATCACCGCTTCACCGGACTTCACCGCATGGATTTTTCCGTTGCTGTAGTAAGCAACATCCTCGCGATCGGAGGACCATTCGGCCTTATCGTTCACTACTGTGGAACCGCCGTTATTGGCATAGGTTGCCTTCAGCTCGATGTCTTCTTCCTTGCCTACATTCATGAAAATGTTTTGCTTGTTGAGTTCCAGCTTTTGCGTTGTATCCACATCGACTTTGATCGTCGCTGTTTTTGTTCCATACTTCGCCGTAATGGTTGCTGTACCTGCGCCATAAGCCTTGATCGTGCCTTTGAGCGCATCGGCTACAGCGGTATTGTCTGAAGACCAATCAGCCTTGTCAGATACATCTTCCGTTACACTTCCATCCGGGAAAATGGCCTTGAGCTTGATTTTTTCTTCGCCGTTCAGCAAAAGTGACACCTGGTTTTTGCTAGGCTCCAGTCTGTGGGCGATCTCGACGTTTACAGAGATCGTTGTCGACTGGCTTCCGAATTTTGCTGTCACAGTACCTGATCCTGAATTCAGACCTTTGATTGCTCCATTTACTACTGTCGCAATCGCAGGATTATCGATGGACCAGTCTGCTTTAGTCGTTACGTCTTCTGTTGTCCCATCGCTGTATACAGCTGTCAGCTTTACGTTTGCCGTGCTGCCGATCCGTACGTTCAACGTTTGATCTTCTGTTGTCAGTGCCTTTACCTTTTTGGTTACATTCACACCCACTACGACAGGCTTACCCATGTAAGTAGCGGTAATGGTAGATTTCCCTACCGATTTGGCTGTGATCTGTCCGGCATAAACAGAAGCGATATTCGCATCCTGTGTCGTCCATTCTGTCTTGACGGTGACGTCTTCCGTTTTTCCGCTCACATAAATAGCGGTAGCCGTCAGGTTGGTAGAATCTCCATTTTCCAATGTTACCTCGTTCTTGGACAGAACGAGTCGGCTGATTTCATCGGCAGCCAATCCTACCCCTGCGTTTCCTGTCCCCACTAATAGCAGGACGGCCAGAAACAAGAGCATCGTTTTTTTCCAGAACATTGCTAGCCTCCCTCGCAAGTATGAAATTTGCTGTTCTTCGAAACCATTCCACCATTAGTATATCGGCAAAGTGCAAGGAACAATTTACTAGTTTTTCGTGTCAGGCGTGTGTCAAGGTTTGTAACTAGCTCCCATTTCAAACGTCTAAATAAAGAGAGCGACTACGAGGGAGATTTCGAAGAATGAAAAATCGAACAATAAACGCACAGCGTCCTTGCTGGCGCGGGATATGGATCTTGTTGGGGCTTGTCACGCTGCTCGGTCTGATATGGTCGGGCTACAACTTGTACCGCATCGAACAGACAATTGAGAAGGCCAACGCCCGACACGCAACCGTCGGCATTGTCCTTGGCGCAGCGGTCTGGGGTGAGGGACCTAGTCCTGGTCTGCGCGAACGTCTGGAGCAGGCGGCGATCCTGTATGAAGAAGGCTATGTATCGAAGCTGTTGGTTACAGGCGGCCTTGGTGAAGGAAAAACGATCACGGAAGCTGCTGTAAGCAGAAATTACTTGGTGGCCAAAGGAATTCCCGAAAAGGACATTTTGCTAGAAAGCAAGTCTACCAGCACATACGAAAACCTGCTGTACGGCCAGCAGGTCTTGGAGGAGCATCATATTCAGGACGCCCTGATCATCAGCCACGACTATCATTTGGCCCGTGCCATGATCATGGCTGATTCACTGGGAATTGTCGCCTCTCCCGTAGGGACGACGTCACAGGTCCTATTCGGACCGTATCATAAGGCGAGAGAAGTACTCGCTCTCACATATTGGGAGCTCTCTCGCCTCTTTACACAAGTGCTAGGAACGGTGGTTCTCGCGTAAAATTTCATACACATCGACAAAATGGCGGATTCGCTCCATGATGCGAGCCGCTTTTGTTTGTTCGATCCGATTTCCGTTGGAGATAGACAAATGCTCTTGCAGTTCATTCAGCGAGTAGTTGGAAGTAAACAGCGTAGGCAAATGGTTGTTTGCCCGCTGATTCAGTATAACCCCCAAAATCTCGTCCCGAACCCATGGCGTCAGGTTCTCCGCACCGATATCATCGAGGATCAGTACAGGTACTTCTTTCAGCAGCTCCAGCTTCCCCGCGTACGATTGATCTGAGATAGAATCCTTCATCTCCCGGATAAAGTCAGGCACATACACCAGCAAGGAAGCGACATTGCGCTCCGAGAGCTCACGACCGATTGCTCCCATGATGTAGCTTTTTCCAACACCAAACGGACCGTGCAAATAAAGTCCTTTTACCCGCTCGCCTGTTCCTACTTTTTCACAGAACTGAATCGCCGCATCTACGGTAGCCAAATTCCCGGAGTCAATGACCAAGCCCTCAAAGCTCGCGTTCAAGGTCTCTTCGGAAACGTAGTAGCTGCGCATCAGTCGGCGGCGGCGAATCTCTTCCTCGTGCGACAGCTGCTTGGAACAGGGCGTCATCGAGCTGATAATATGCTGGTGAGCCAGCTCCAAATGCGTGCTATGCCCCTTGACCAGATTCGGGCATTCGCCAAGACCCGGACAACGCTCACACCAATACTGCTCCTTGACTGCCGTATAGATATTGGAGAGCGAGCGAAGGTAATCGTCTCTGGTCAATGCGGGATGCTCTTGTTGAAATGCTTTTAAATACGCTGACGAACGGAACATTTTATCTAACTGCTGATCCGGTGTCAGCAACTGACGCGGCGTTCGTTTGGCGAGCTCTTGCATGAACTCACTGATAGATTCCACGTTCCCTCACACTCCTTATTTCCGTTTTCGCAAGGTTTCCAGTCTTTTCTGCAAGTCTGGAAAATCCTGAATGGACTGTTTCTTTTCAGCGTCCGGTGTGGTTTTCTCCTGAGACAGCTGCCACTCGACAGATGCCGGCAGCTTGTCCTGCAAGATGGCTCTACCGTTCCGTCTGACAGGGGTCGATTCCTTCTTGCCCGCTTTTGCCTTCTCGGCTGTTTGTGCCCGTTGATCCGCACGTTCGAGGATCTGCTTGACTGCCTCGTCAACTGTTGCAATCCGTTTCGCTTTCCAGCTGTCACGAATCGTCTCCATATACGCTTTTGGCAGTTCCATTTGCATGCTGGCTAGCGTATGGAGCAGCAGCGCATTGACGACTTCCGGCTGCATCCCATCTGTAAAAACAAGCGTTTCAGCCCGCTCCAAAAAGACCTTGCTGATTCTGCCACCGACGACTTTTTCCAACAGGGTCACCGGAGATAGCTGGCGACAAGCACGGATAAAGGCTTCGCTGCCAGGCTCTGGCAAGCGGCCAGGTCCAAAGCCCTCCTCTGCCATGTCGGTTGCAGGTGCCGTTCGGTATAGCTTGTCTTCCGTGTAGCGTTGTACCAAACGCTTGCGCAGAACTTCTCCGTCCAAACTCCGATCCGATTTGTACAACGTCCAATCACGCAGCTCCTGCCCCATCCCCCAGCTGTCCAGCTGATAGAAATGGCATAGTGAGAACAACAGCTCCATGCTCTTGCCTTCCAAAACTTTAACCGAGTCGGCATTATCCGGCAGGTACAGGCGCAAGGACGATACACTCAGCGAATGGTTGACTTGTGCCTCGTAGCCAGATTTCATCGGCGCTTGCGGGAAGCTGGTGTCCATCTCGGTTAAAAACTGATCCCGCTCCGATCCTTTTTTCACTTCCAGCTCCGATGGCTTCAACGACTGGAACACATCATGAAAGTCCTTCGTGACGTTTTCCACAATGGTGTATTCTTGATCCAACTGACTGCCGAGCGTATCTGCATAATGCTGGCGCAGTTGCGAATAGCGAACGTTTTCGATTTTGTTTAACAACATCAACGACAGTACATAGTCTGCAAAAAACTCAGCCGGACTAAGCGGCGGTTTGATCAAATACTCGTAATAATAGTCACGCTGCTGATTTTCCCTGCGGCGCACCTCGACTAGCCCGATTGCCTCCAGACGTTCACGCGCATCCAATAGCCGATCCAGAGAAAGCGAAGTCGTCAGCATCAAACTGCGATGGGTCCCCTCCGAGGAGGCTCCGCTCACCTCCTGCACACCATGGGCGAGCAGTTGGTAGAGAGCGTACGATTCGACACCGATGATCGGCAAGTATAGCTGCGTAACAAAGCCCATTTCGGCAAAGCCAATCGGTCTTGCCATCCGCACCAGATAACGATCCTTCGGCAACAACTCGTTCCAAACTAAACGACGCATCAGATCTTTCCTTCCTGACAAAATTCGATTCTTTTATTATAGCACGACTACCTATTCATTCGCGGAAAAATCAGCTGGAAAGCCAAAGAAGCCCTGGCGGATCGGCCGCAAGAGCGAGGGAGATGTTGCGAGTCTGGCAGAGAAAAGCTCATCTATTCTTTTGGAAACGAGCTGTTTCGCGCTTGAGCCAAAAGCTCCTCCAGCTCTTTCATAAATACATTGATATCTTTGAATTGGCGGTAAACAGAAGCGAAGCGCACATAGGCGACCTCATCGACATGGTATAAACGCTCCATGACCTTCTCCCCAACGTCATTGCTCGGGATCTCTGCTTGCCCGCAGCTGCGCAATTCTTTTTCAATGTCATTCACGACATTTTCAAGCACTTCCAACGGTACGGGACGCTTTTCACAAGCGCGCACCAGCCCGCGCAATATCTTGTCTCGACTGAATTCCTCGCGTGTTCCGTCCTTTTTCACAATTAACAAAGGTGTTTCTTCTACCATTTCAAAGGTAGTAAACCGACGCTCGCAGGCTTCGCACTCACGGCGGCGGCGAATGGATTTATTATGATTGAAAGGACGTGAATCCAGGACTCTAGTCCCATTATATTCGCAAAATGGACAACGCATATCAGAATCAACTCCAATACTGACAATACTTGTCTACAGTGTCCCTCATATTCCTGTCAGAAGTCAAGTCAATCCTTGTACCTATTTAAAGCATAAGTCGAATGGAGTACAATTATGGTACTGTTGGAGGGATAGTCATGCGTTTAGTATCTTTAAAACACCTACAGCCTGGAATGAAATTGGGACGTACGGTCTTCACGGAAGATGGAAAGGTGCTACTTGGAACCGGTATGCAATTAACGGAACGACTCATTACCGGATTAGAGCGAGCTGGTGTTGATTCGGTGTATATCGATGATCCCCGTACCAATGACATCGTTGTGGAAGAAGTGATTCGCCCACAAACCAGACAAGTAGCTGTAGAAGCCATCGAGAAGACGATCAAACAAATTACAAACTCAAACAAGCTGGCCAGAAAAATTTCCTTAAAAGAAATGGGCCTTCATTTTCAGCGTGCCTTTAGTTCAATTTTGGACGACCTGATGCAAAACAAGCAAATGGTTGGACATTTGACGACGATCTCTTCCCATTCGCCATCGTTATACCATCACTCCGTGAATGTGGCTGTGCTGGCGACTGCTGTGGGCATGTCTCTGGGCTACAATCGCACACAGCTCATGAACCTAGGGATAGGCGCGATGCTGCACGATATCGGCAAAGTGAGCCTTCCTGAAGAGCTGTTGCAAAAAACAGAGCGTTGGACGGACGAAGAGAAGGAAATCGCCAAACAACACACGATGCTTGGCTTTAATTTGTTGCGAAAGCAGCATGACATCTCGCTTTTGTCAGCCCACGTTTGCTTGCAGCACCATGAACGGCTAAATGGAAGTGGCTATCCACAAGGATTATCCGGCAAGCAAATTCACGAATTCGCGCAAATCGTCGGTCTCTGTGATATTTACGACTCATTGACTTCCCCGCGTCCATGGCGCAAGCGGTACATGCCACAGGATGCTGTAGAATACCTGTTTGGGTCTGGCGGTACGCTATTCGAGCACCATCTAGTAAATGCCTTTATCAAGCACATTGCTATCTTCCCGATTGGGAGCAGCGTTGTTTTGAATACCGGAGAAGTCGGGGTAGTGAGTCGGGTAGATCCGGATTATTCGCATCGTCCTACTGTGCGTGTGATAAAAGACGGACGAGGAAACGACGTCCCTAGCCCTTATGACCTCGATCTCAAGGCGAACATCCGACTGTTTATTGTCGGCTTTGAAGATGATGATCTGTTTAACGTGAACTCATTAGAAGAATCTCCTACCTCATCGTAAATACGAAGCAACGAAAAACCCCTTTGCTCGAAATTCGGCAAAGGGGTTTTGTTTATGCTACTTATTTTACACCAACAGCAGCTGCTTCTTTTGTTGCAGCTTGATTGTTCTGCTCAGATACGTGGCGAACCAGGTCTACAACACGGCAGGAGTAGCCCCACTCGTTATCGTACCATGCAATCACTTTTACCTGATTGTCTCCCATTACCATCGTAGAAAGACCGTCAATGATCGAGGAGTGATCGTTGCCATTGAAATCGCTGGAAACGAGTGGCTCATCGCAGAACTCGAGGTAGCCTTTCATGCTGCCTTCGCTCGCTTCACGCAGGACGCGGTTTACTTCATCCAATGTAACTGGCTTCTTCGTATTGACCACCAAGTCTACTACAGAAACGTTTGGAGTCGGTACGCGCAAGGAAAAACCGTTCAGTTTGCCATTCAATTCTGGTAGAACGATTCCTACTGCACGAGCAGCTCCTGTCGTCGTTGGAATGATGGACTCGCTAGCTGCACGTGCACGACGCAGGTCTTTATGCGGATTGTCGAGATTCACCTGATCGTTTGTAAACGAGTGAATGGTAGTCATAAGACCTTGTTCGATACCAAATGCATCGTTGAGCACTTTTGCCACAGGTGCGAGACAGTTGGTTGTGCAGGAAGCATTAGAGATAATGTGGTGATTGGTATGGTCGTAGGTGCCTTCGTTTACACCCATCACGATCGTCACGTCTTCTTCTTTCGCTGGTGCTGTAATCACAACTTTTTTCGCACCGCTTTGCAGGTGCTTGCCAGCGCCTTCGCGATTGTTGAACTTGCCTGTAGCTTCTACAACGATCTCTACTCCGAGGTCACCCCAAGGCAGCTTCAGCGGATCACGGTCAGACAGTACAACTGTTGCTTTTCCATCTACGATAATCTTGTTGTCTTGGACTTCCACTTTATTTTGCAGGCGTCCGTGGATTGTGTCATATTTCAACAAATGTGCAAGCGTCTCCGCTGGATAGCTGGCGTTGATTGCAACGATTTCAATGTTGGGGTCCTGGATAGCGCGGCGGAATACCATGCGGCCAATACGTCCGAAACCATTAATACCGATTTTAATTGTCATATATAGAAACCCCTTTCGAATTGAGTTACGCTTATCTGATACTTTTATTATAATAAGTATGACACAATTATCAATGTGTTTTACTGAAAAATAAATATTTGGACGATTTACCCTACCCAAAAAAAGAGGAAAAAGCCGCTCTCTAGTCCGTAAGAGAAGCGGCTTTTCATGATTTTTAACGTAATTGAAAGTCGTATATATTTTTGTACCGATCATGATAATAGAGCACTCGCTGGACATATTGACGGGTCTCCCCATATGGAATGTCCTCAATCGTCTCTCGAGTTCCGTTCCATTGCTCACTCGTGAGCCATCCGTTTACTTTTCCAGGACCGGCGTTGTAGGCGGCAATGACTTTAACGATATCGCCATCATAGCGGGACAGCAAAAAATCGAGATACCATGTCCCAATCTCGATGTTCATGACAGGGTCGTACAAGTATTGACTGTCCTTTGGAAGGAAGCCAGCCTCCTTGACGATCCATTGCGCTGTTTCTGGCATGATTTGCATGAGCCCGATCGCACCCTTTTTCGAAACGCGATCTGTCGCAAACCCACTCTCGGAACGAATGACGGCCAATACCAAATGAGGGTCCACCTCATATTTCAATGCAGCCGTCACAATCTGCTGTTCATATTTGATCGGGTACATCCATTTCCACACCAATGGCGTGTTTAGCAGCAAAAATACACTCGCCAAAACGAGCACGATCAATGCTGCACGTTTGCCAAAACTCATGATTGACGCTCCGATCGAATCGCGGCTAAAACCGCCTCCACTTGACGCTCGGTTTCTTCACGTGAACCAGAATTATCGATCAAAAAATCTGCGCCCTGCTTCTTCTGATCAATGGGAAACTGCGCCCGCAGTCTTTTTCGTGCTTGTTCTTCTTCCAATTCATCGCGCTCCAGCATTCTCGCCAATTGCATCTCGTAGGGGGCATAGACAACCACGATTTTTTCTACCATATGTGTAAGCTTGCTCTCATACAGCAGAGGAATATCCATAAAGACGATCTCGGCTCCATTCGCTTCCGCTAATTCGGCCTCTTCCCGCATGACGCGGCGTACCTCGGGATGGACGATGGCATTCAGCTTTTGACGCTCGGACTCGTCCGAAAACACGATCTCACCTAGTTTTTTTCGATCAATTTGACCATCTTCCAATAGGATTTCTCTTCCAAAATGGCGCACGATCGCTTCATAGGCCAGTTTTCCTGGTTCTACGACCTCTCTGGCGATTTGGTCGGCGTCAATGACAGGAATTCCACGCTCTCGAAGCATTCCTGTCACCGTGCTTTTCCCAGTGGCAATTCCGCCTGTTAACCCTAGTATCATGCCCATCCTCCTCCCTCGGTCGAACTGTTATAGCTTTTGACAATCAGGGCAAATATGCGTCCCTCTGCCACCGACTACAAACCGAATGATTTCGGTCCCGCATTTCGTACACGCCTCATCTTTTCGTCCATAAACTAATAGAGATTGCTGGAACATTCCCATCTCGCCCTGTCCGTTCACATACGACTTAATGGAGCTCCCACCTTGTTCTACCGCTTCTTGCAAAGTGGAGACGATGCTTTCGTGCAGTCGGTTAACTTCTTTATCGGTCAGCTTTCCTGCTGGTTTCTCCGGATGAATGCCTGCTTTAAAGAGTGACTCGTCCACATAAATATTCCCCAACCCTACAATACATTCCTGGTTTAGGAGAAGCGGCTTAATTTTTGTTGACCGTCCTTTTAACAATTTCCCCAAAACCTCAGGAGTAAAACTTTTATCTAGCGGTTCTACCCCCAGTTTTGCCAAAGGTCCGACGGTTGTTTCCTTTCCCTTAGGGAACAGATCCATCGTCCCGAACTGGCGAACATCCCGATAACGCAGCTCTGTTCCGTCCGTAAAATGGAAGACGACATGGGTATGCTTCTCAACGGGATCATCCGCCTGATACACACCATAACGCCCTTCCATGCGCAGATGGGACACGAGCACGTCCTCGTTCAAGAAAAACTGAATGAATTTTGCCCGCCGTTGGATATCCTGGATGGTTTGTCCCACCAAGAGAGATTTGAAAGCTTCCACGTCATCCGGCTGACGCACGATACGCGCCAAATGAACACTGACTCTTTCAATCGTTTTTCCCATAACCAAACCACGCAGAGTCCGTACGACGGTTTCTACCTCCGGCAATTCTGGCATATGCCCTCCTCCTCTCGCTGCCTATCCATCTTTATGTTCCAGGCATGCCTACTTCGCATCGTACCAGGTGCGCCCGTCACTAACGTCAACCTTGAGCGGCACGTTGAGGGACAGCGCACTCTCCATCACTTCCGGTACCAGCTTGCGCATGACCTCCAGCTCATTTTCTGGCACTTCAAATACAAGCTCATCGTGCACCTGCAAAAGCATGCGGCTAGCGAGACCCTTCTCCTCGATTGCCTCCTGCATGCGAATCATCGCCAGCTTGATCACATCGGCAGCAGTCCCCTGGATCGGCGTGTTCATCGCAGTACGCTCGGCAAACGAACGCAGGTTAAAGTTGCTGCTGCGAATATCAGGCAGGTAGCGGCGGCGGTTCAACAAGGTCGTCACATAGCCATCCGCCTTCGCCTGCTGGACGATCTCGTCCATCCAGCGCTTCACACCGGAGAAGACGTCAAAGTAACGCTCAATGAAGTCCCCGGCTTCTTTACGAGTAATATTGAGGTTTTGGGACAAACCGTAATCGCTGATGCCGTATACGATCCCGAAGTTGACCGCCTTGGCCTGACGGCGCATCAGCGAGGTCACTTCTTCCTCACTCACGCCAAATACGTCCATAGCGGTGCGGGTATGAATATCCATTCCTTTTTGGAAGGCGTCAATCAAGTTTTCGTCTTGCGAAATGTGGGCCAAAATCCGCAGCTCAATCTGGGAATAGTCGGCCGCCAGCATATACCAGCCGTCCTCTGACGGGATAAACGCCTCGCGAATCTTGCGACCTTCTTCCATACGGATCGGGATATTTTGCAGATTCGGGTCCGTACTGGACAGGCGCCCTGTCGCCGTAGTCGCTTGGTTGTAAAGCGTATGCACCTTGCTCGTCTTCGTATGGATTTCCTTAGTCAAGCCCTCAATATACGTAGAGCGGAGCTTGCCTAGCTGACGGAAGGTCAGGATCGCATCAATGATCGGATGGTAAGGGGCGAGCTTCTCCAATACATCCGCACTGGTAGAAGGCCCTGTTTTGGTCTTTTTCAATACAGGCAGAGACAAGCGGTCAAACAAAATTTCACCCAATTGCTTCGGCGAGTTGATGTTGAATGCCCCACCCGCCAGCTCGTAAATCTGATCTGTCAGACCCGCGAGCTTTTTATCCAAGTCTTCCCCCATTTGCACGAGACGCTCACTGTTTACCTTCACGCCTTGCTTTTCCATGAGAGCCAATACCATACTCAGCGGAGCTTCCAGTTCACCGAGCAGCTTTTCCATTTCGTTTTCCGCCAGCTGCTCGCGCAATACAGGCACGCTCTGCCAGATGGCTGCCGCTTTATGCGCCACATGCTCGCTCAGCACGTCCATTTCAGGAACAAGACGCTTCGCACCCTTGCCGTACACCTCTTCATCTGCCAATACCCGTGTCTGTGCGTATTGTGCCGCAATGCTATCCAAGGTCGGGTTGCTCTCAGCCGCATTCAGCAGGTAAGAAGCGAGGTACACATCAAAGCTGATGCCTTTTATCGCTAAATCATGCCAAGCGAGTCCAACCGTGTCTCGCTTGCCGTCAAATACCCACTTCTCCTTCGCCGGATCAGCCAGCCACTCACAGAGCACCTTCCATTCCTTGGCTACGTCCCACGGAACGAACATCACTGTATCTTCCGCAGCCAGACCAATCCCGAGGAAAGGCGCATGATGATAGTTTTCCCCATCCATTTCGATGTAAAGAGCCATTGGCGAAGTCAGCTTGGACTCGTACGCCGCCTTGTTTTCCTCTGAAATCCTCTCAAACGAAAACGGCTTGGCGTCTGCTTGTCCGCTTCCATCTGCTGACTGCGCCACTTTGATCTTGGACAAGAGCGATTTGAACTCCATCTTTTTAAAGAACTCGCTGACAGGTACGCCATCATAGCCTTCAAAGCCAGTCTCTTGCACATCCAGCTCCACTGGCGCTTCACGCAAAATGGTTGCCAAGGCTTTACTCATGTTCGCCTTGTCTACATTCTCACGCAGGTTCTCTTGCAGCTTTTTGCCTGATACTTTATCGATGTTTTCCAGTACTTGCTCAACAGAGCCGTATTCGTGCAGCAGCTTTAGCGCTGTTTTTTCCCCGACACCAGGTACACCTGGAATGTTGTCGGACGAATCGCCCATCAAGCCTTTCAGATCAATTATTTGGAGCGGCTTCAGGCCGTACTTTTCGTGAATTTCTTGTGGAGTGTACAGCTCGATTTCGCTGACTCCCTTGCGCGTCAAAGCCACAGATACATGCTCGGACACGAGCTGCAGCATATCTTTGTCTCCGGTAATGACAGTCGTTTTCCACGCTTGCTCATCTGCTTGCTTCGTCAACGTACCGATAATGTCATCCGCCTCGTAGCCTTCCAGCTCGAAGCGTTTGATTGAGAAGGCATCCAACAGCTCCCGAATCAGTGGAAACTGTTCAGACAGCTCCGGTGGAGTTTTGCTGCGTCCCCCTTTGTACTCTGCATACTCGCTATGGCGAAACACGACTTTTCCCGCGTCAAAAGCAACCATAATATGCGTTGGCTTCATTTCCTCCAACACTTTTAACAGCATAGTCGTAAAGCCCAGCACTGCGTTCGTATGCAGTCCTGCCGATGTGGACAACAAAGGGAGCGCATAAAACGCCCGGTTCGCAACACTGTTTCCATCAATCAACACAAAATGACTCAAGGAATTCGACCCCTCTCGTTACAAAACTACTATCTTTAATCGTAACATAGGGCAAACATCAAAGCCAAGCCGTAGATATGGCGGGTAAAGCACAAGGTGATTGAACAGACTATGAAAAAATAGACAAGGAAGGTGATTCGATGAATTGGAGGAAATCGCTTCCTCTCTTGCTCGCATTATTTCTATCCTTTGGCTGGTTGCCAGCGACGGCCAACCCTAGTGTGGAGCCCAAACCCGCTGGAAAAAAGGTGATCGCATTTGTTATCGATGATTTCGGAAACAACATGCAAGGGACAGAGGAAATTTTATCGATGCCCGTCCCTCTGACTATCGCCGTCATGCCGTTTCTGCCAAGTACAAAGAAGGATGCCGAGCTCGCCCATCAAAAAGGTCACGATGTCATCTTGCATATGCCGATGGAGCCGATGAAAGGAAAACGCTCCTGGCTTGGTCCCGGTGCCATTACCGCTGATCTGTCCGACGAAGAAATTCGCAGTCGCGTCGAGAAAGCCATAGACGATGTGCCTCACGCGATTGGCATGAACAATCATATGGGCTCAAAAATAACGGCTGATGAGCGGATCATGCGCATCATTATGAAAGTGGTCAAAGAACGCGGGCTGATCTATTTGGACAGCAAAACGACCGACAAGAGCGTTGCAGGTAAGGTTGCAGCTGAAATGGGCGTGCCTTTTGCAGAAAATCTATATTTTCTGGATGATATCTATACGGTCCCCCATATTACCAAGCAAATGGAAAAGATCTGCCAAAGAATCGGAAACCATCCGATCTGCATCGCGATTGGTCATGTCGGACCCCCTGGCAAGAAAACAGCCTCCGTTCTGCGCCAGTACATCCCGCGGATTCAGAAGGAGGCCGAATTTGTAACCATTTCAAAGCTTATCCAGCAAACTGCTCATTAATTTTCGCCACCAGCGCTCCTCAACGCTCGCCTCCGTTTTCTTGCTTTCCGACAGCTTTACGTATTCGCTCACTGCCTCTGTAATGGCCTGAGCGATTTTTTCTTGTGCTTTGGGATTCGTTAACATTTCGCGATCCTGCGCGTTGCTGATAAATCCCATCTCTACGATGACAGACGGACAGTAGTTATGACGGAGCATGTAGTACGTCTTGCCCCTCACTGGCTTTTCGTTTGTGCCTGTGAGCTTGTTCAGCGAGTTTTGCAGCAGCTCTGCCAACAGGTAGCTTTCTTCTGTATTTTGATGCAAAATAACCGCTCCCCTGCGCCGAGGACTGGGTGACCAGTTTACATGCAAGCTGAGCATCATCTGCGGGCCAATTTCTTTTGCCAAATTCTTGCGCTGAGCCAGGTCACGTATATGGCGGGATCGGTTGTCTAACCAACGATTGTCATCACTTAGGGCGACATCCTTGTGGCGGTTCAAAGCCACGGTGTAACCCGCAGCTGTGAGTTGTTGGTAGAGTCGTTTGGCAATTTGCAGATTGATGTCTTTTTCGTACAAATCCCCAAAAGATGTTCCCGAATCTACACCTCCATGTCCAACATCAATCAAAATATGAAAGGGCGTGAGCGGCAATGCCTCGCCCCGTGTCGGGATACAGATGAGGATAAGCATGAAAGCAGCGGTACGGAAAATAGCCTGTAAGTTTCTCATGCCAGTAGGATAACCGGATTGAAAAGAAACCTTTCAAACGGCAAGGTACACATAACATTGTGAATTTTTTAATCCAACTGTACAATTACAATAATGAACCATGACCTTACCCGCATAAGAAGGTGTACTGATGAATCAATCTTTAGAAAAACCGTTATTCCCCCCGTATTTGGCTCTCTTAATCGGGGTGATCGCCATTTCCTCTTCTGCGATCTTTGTAAAGCTATCGGATGCGCCTGCTCCGATTATTGCTACGTACCGTCTGATTTTTTCCGTTCTCTTAACACTTCCTTTCTTATTCTGGAATCGTGGTGCCCTTGCAGAGATTGGAAAAATGTCCAAAAAAGTGTGGCTACTCTGTATTTTATCCGGAGCCTTTTTGGCAAGCCACTTTCTGTTGTGGTTTGAATCGCTGAACTACACATCTGTAGCCAGTTCTACTGTGCTCGTTACCTTGCAGCCCTTATTTGCATTCATCGGCGGTTATTTCTTTTTTGGTGAAAAAGTTCGATTTTTAGCTCTATCCGGCGGCTTGCTGGCGATTGCAGGAAGCTTCGTGATTGGCTGGGGAGATTTTCAAGTAGGCGGCATGGCTCTGTGGGGGGATTTCCTCGCATTAATGGGAGCTGTCACCGTGACGGGCTACTGGCTGGTTGGGCAGTACGTTCGCCAGCATATGTCCTCCTTTGCCTATACACTCGTCGTCTATACGGCCACCAGCGTGATTCTGGTCGCCTATGATCTGGCACTCGGGTATTCGCTTGTCGGCTACCCTGCTGCGGATTGGGGCTGGTTCTTCTGTCTCGCCCTGTTCCCGACCTTGCTTGGACATTCTATTTTTAACTGGATCATTAAGTGGCTCAATACGACGACGATATCCATGGGGATATTGGGAGAACCGATCGGGACTGCGATTCTCGCTTACTTCATCTTGGGTGAAGTGGTAACGCCTCCGCAATGGATCGGCGGATTGATCATTATCGCCGGCATTTATGTGTTCATTCGTTTTAACCAACCTGCTAAAGGAGTGTCCTCCATTGAACAAGCAACCGGAGAACCGAAAAAGCTTGCGTGAATTCGTCAAGGGACTGAGTATTTGGGCGAAGATTGGCTGGACGATTCTGCTTGGCTACATTGCAGGACGGATTTTGTACTGGTTATTTAAAATGATGTCCTGAAAGACAAAAGGGGCAATTCCAATGAAGTCTTCGATAAGACTTGCGGAATTTGCCCCTTGCTATTAGGCTGTTGCCTTCTCGGTTGCTGGCACCTGTTGCGTTTTTTTCGGCTTTTTATGCAGGAAGTACAGAAGTGGAATCGAGAGAACAATAGGGATAACGGAGACGAGGAAAGTATCCCCGATACCTTGGACCAACGATTCTTTTGCCATCATTCCATACAAAATCGCGCTGGCTCCCCCTGACGCACTCGCCGCATCTACCCCTACTTGCCCATACATTCCTGAAATACCACTGATAAACTGCATCGCCATATCCGTATTCAAGTTTTCAGAGATGGAAGCCATGTGGAAATTTTGACGCGCCTGCATGATCACGGTCAAAATCGCAATGGCAAACGAGCTCATGACCTGACGCAATACGTTGGACAGCGGAGAAGCATCCCCCACACTTGCACGCGGAACGGCGTTCATCCCTACAGTAGACAGCGTCATCATGCACAATCCGATTCCAATCCCGCGAATGGTCAAGATCATATCGATCCACGAGTGCATGCTGTCAGCAGATAGATTGTGCAGCTCATACGTCGTGACGCTCATGATGGTCAAGCCGATCAATCCAATCGGACCGATCCCGTATTTATCCATCAGCTTTCCGCTGATTGGCATCATGATCGCCATGGCAATTGATTGCGGCATCAGCAGGATTCCTGACTCCATCGCCGTTAAGCCCTGAATGTTTTGGAGGAAAATCGGCATCAGGAAGATACCGCCCATCATCCCCATCATAACGAAGCCGGAAGTGAAAATGCTGATGGTGAAGGTAGGAATCTTCAAAAGCCGCAAATCAAGCAGCGGACTTTCCTTCCCCAGCTCGACCCAGACAAACAGGATCAAGCTCATTACCGCAATGAAAAACAGACTGACGATGAAAAAGGAGGTCCAGCCCTCTGCTTGCCCTTTACTTAAAGCGAGCAGCAGCGTCCCGAAACCGACGATGGAAAGAAACGCTCCCAAAAAGTCGAACTTCAACTCTGGCTTTTTCGGCGTTTCCTTGAGCAGAACGATACTCATGATCACCGCAAAAATACCAAAGGGTACACCTACCAGAAAAAGAAATTGCCAGCTTAAAAATTCGATGAGATACCCACCCAATGTCGGGCCCAACGCAGGGGCTGTCATGGCAGCAATCCCGAATATCCCCAAAGCCATTCCGATCTTTTCACGCGGAACGATCATGTAAATCATGGACATCCCGATTGGCATAATCATCCCCCCGCTGACACCTTGCACGACGCGGAAGGCAATCAGCGAAGAGTCACTCCACGCCAAGGCGCAAAGGATGGACGAAAAAGTAAATGCGGATAAGGAGAGTACAAATATTTTTTTCGCCCCGAATTTGGCGGACAACGAGCCGCTCATAGGAATCATGACGGCGTTTGCCAGCATATATCCGGTCAATACCCACTGCATGGTCTCAGTAGTTGAACCAAAAATATTGACCATGGCAGGCAGGGCAACGTTAATCAAGCTATTGTTCAGAATCGCAACGAAGGTTCCTGAGAGGATGGCGACAAGAGACAGCCACATGCCGCCGTTCCCGCTTTTCTCCTCTCGGTGTGCCACCGCTTCCGCCATGTGTCAACACCTCCGTTAGTTTGCGATCACCTTGCTGCCCTCGGACAGTTTGTCTGTCGGGTTCAGCACAATTTGATCATTGTCTTTGACGCCATTCGTGACAGTTGTCCAGTCGCCGCTTGCATTCTCTACAGCAACTTCCACCTGATGTACAACGTTGTCGTCTACAGTATAGACGTAATGCTTGCTGTCCTTTTCCAGCACAGCTGACGTCGGTAATTTTGTTCCTGCTGTTGCCTGGCCTTGAAGCATGACCTCTGCTACCATACCTGCGCGCAGCAAGCCGTCCTGATTATTTACCTTCACTTTGACTGGGAACGAACTGCTGTTGGTATCCGAAATCGGAGAAACAAACTCAACGGTACCTTTCAGCACCTTCCCACCCAGACTGCCTACCTTCACATCAACAGTAGAGCCAACCTTCACTTGGTTGATTTGGTTTTCCGGTACGCTTGCTTCTACTTTAACATCTGCCATATTCACTAGAACCATGAGAGGTGTCCCCGCTGCTGCCATTTCTCCCGGGTCAACCGAGCGCTTGGCAACGATACCTGTGATTGGCGCACGAATAATGGTATTGTCATAATTGCTTTTTGCCAGCTCCAGATTGGAGCCCAAACGGCTTACTTCTGCTTGCAGAGCCGCTACCGTGTCAGCAGTTGGGCCTGCTTTTGCCAGATCGTATTGGGCTTGCGCCTGTTCAAGACCTGTGCGCGCCTTTTCCAATTCCAGAGAAGATTTCTCCAGCTCAGCCTGGGACAATGCGCCTGCATCAAACAGGGCTTTCATCCGATTGTAGTTGCTCTCGACCACCTTCAGGCTAGCTTCTGCCTGGGTGACAATACTTCCAAGCTGTGTCAGCTGCTCATTGCGTGCACCTGCTTTCGTATCTCTCAGCTTTGCTTGAGCGCCTGCAATGGCTGCCTGTGCCTGATTAATTTGCTGCTGAAAATCGGCCGCCTCCAGTGTGACCAGTACATCTCCTTGCTTGACGACTGCGCCTTCTTTTACATTCACGCTCGCTGCTTTTCCAGATACTTTAGAAACGACTTGGATCTCCTCAGATGCCGCCACCTTACCACTGGCGATGACACCCGTAGAGGCAGAGGTCACCTTCCACGTCTTCACGACAGGGACATTCTCGCTCGTTTGCGATGCAGAAGATGTCTCACTACAGCCCGCCGCAATAAGCGAAACGGCCGCCATGACTGCAGCGATTGTTTTCCATTGTGCTGTTTTTTTCATGCTTGATTACATCTCCTTCACGTGCACTTTTATCTCGGCGTTCAATCCGGCAACGAGGTCCAGGCCTGCTGTGTCATCTATGGCGATTTTGATCGGGATACGCTGGGTTACCTTGGTGAAGTTCCCACTCGTGTTGGTCGCTGGCATCAAGGAAAATGTAGAATTCGTCGCCTTTCCGATCTCTATCAAATGACCGCCCAATTTCTTACCTGGGTAAGCGTCAACCGTAAAATCGACTTTTTGACCGAGTTTCAACCGTTCGATTTCAGTCTCTTCCAAATTGGCGGAGATGTACAATTTGCTTTCGTCAATCACGAGAGCTACCGATTGCCCTGTCGAAACAATCTCTCCCTCTTTTGCCTGCGTTTTAATTACCGTCCCTGTAATGGGGGAACGCAACACGCTGTTTTCCAGCATGGTTGTTGCTACGTTGGTTGTATCTTGCTGCCCTACGATTTGATCCGCTATAACGGTGTCGCCTTCTTTGACAGCGAGTCCGGTCAGTTTGCCTGTCATTTTCGGCATGACACGATAAATGTCTCCCGTAATCCGGGCATCTTGTGTGGTTACATAATGTGCACCTTGATACCAATAGTAGTAACCGATTCCTCCACCACCTGCCACGAACAGGAGCAAAATGACATACAAAACCAGTTTTCGCTTCATGGTTTCTCCTCAACTTTCTCGTTCTTCTAGTTTCGCAATCAATGTTTCCATCGACTGAATAATGATGTCTAAATCCTCATCGGAAAATCCATGGAAAATACGCTTGTAAAAGTTCTCTGAGAAAAAATCAACCTTTGCGAACAGCTCGGAAATCTTCGGTGTTTTACGAATCCAGACAACACGCCGGTCATTCTCATCACGTACACGTTCTACGAGCTGTTCTCGTTCCAAACGATCTATGATGCCAGAAACGGTGCTGTAGGATAAGTCTACGGCTTTGCTTATCTGACCGATCGTTTTGGGATCAGGATGTATTTCTCGAATGACCATTAGCTGCGGGACAGTCACACCATATTGGGACAGTTCTTTTGTGGCCATTGTTCCAAATGTCTTGTTCAACCGTTTTAACAAGTCCCGAATATGCAGTGATTTATTCATAGTGCACTCCTTTCTTAAGTAATATTTCGTGTACGAAATTTATCACATGAAAACTATACGATGTTTTTCTTTCCGTGGCAACTATTTCTTTAGGTTAAACTTTAACTAGGCAACCTTTTAAAAGCAGTCGTTGGTCGGGCTGTAGTCGTGGGGAGGAAACAGGAGAA
>NZ_PXZN01000032.1:0-114848 GCF_003013445.1 Brevibacillus sp. NRRL NRS-603
TTTCGCTGTTCAGTTTTCAAGGAGCAATTTCCTGTCCTCAATGTTCATCGTTATTTGTGATGGCGTCTTAAGGACAAGAACTAATCTATCACGTTACCTATCTTTGAGTCAATATGTTTTTTAAAAAAGTTTTTAAGTATAATGCTCCTCCCCGAGTTTTCTGCGTCTGACATACTTGGATAACTCATTGGGAGAGGCGATTCTTGCGTACATACGAAACATGATGGAATACCTCTCCTCCATGGCTCGCTTCACTAGATGATCAATTCGTTTATCGCTAAAATCAAGGAGCATCTCTTCCAGCTCACGTTTTAACAAGTATTCTAGTTCCTGGACTTCTTTCGTATTAAACAAAAACCCTAGCAACGATATCGCCCTCCGCCTTACGAGTCTCTCCTCTATCCTTTCCATCAAAATTCAGCCCTATTCAAAATAAAAAGCCCTCCGTTTAGGAAGACTTCAATTTGTTCACAAATCTGAATTATTTCAGTAAGTTCAATTGCTGTAGTTGTTGGCCCACTGTTTCCTTAAGAATAGTTGGAGTAATCGTACTCTCCACAATGGCAGCGACAAATAACAGAACGACCACAGTCAAAACCGCTATTGGAAATTGCTTGAGTGTATCGTACCAGTCATTTTTCAATTGTGCCAGCTTTTGTGGTTGGATTAGAACTCCCACTGAGCGTAAACTCAGCACCCCTAAACGAATACCAACTCCCGCTGCAAACAGGATAGCTGGGAGCTCAAAAATTCCATGAGGCAAAATCCCTGCACTAAAAATAAGCCATGGACTTACTCCAATCCCGCTGTATTGGAAAAGGATAAATCCAAGCAGCACTCCATTCGTGAGCATTCCAATTATGGGAAAGAATGCAAACAATATTCCCAGCGCCATCATCATCAATGCACTGAAAACATTATTAGAAAAAATCATCCAGAATACCGCTAAAGGTCCGCCGCCGTTATCTTTTATCCGTTCAGCAATTTCCTTTAATTGGCCCATCATTTTACCGACCATCTCTTCAACAAGCGGTGCTTGAAAATAACCAATCAAAGCACCACCAAAAAATAATAAGCATGCGGCGAAGAAATATTTTCGGTTATCAAGCCATAAATGCCGCAATCGATTGCCCATGCACCACACCCCTTTACTGCCTCATAATTCACTATATGCATTGTACCTCAACAATAGCCAACAGGCCAAAGAATATCCTTGTCTTCCCTGCATAAACTGTTATCGGACAAAGGAGGTGCTTATCCATGAAAATTATTTACGTGATCAGCGCGAAACGATTAAAGCAAATCTTAATTATCTTCGCGGCCATCGTACTCACTGCTGGAATTGGTTATGCGGAACGCGATTCCATTGCTGCATTTGCTGAAGGTGCCAGCACGCAAGCCCCCCAAGCTATTTATAAGGTCGACACCAAAGAAAAGAAAATCGCCCTTACCTTTGACATCAGCTGGGGAGAGACACGAGCATTACCTATACTGGATGTGTTGAAAGAAAAAAAGGTAAACAAAGCGACCTTTTTTCTCTCCTCCCCATGGAGTCAACGACATCCGGACATCTTGAAACGAATCAAAGAGGATGGCTTAGAAATTGGTTCGCACGGTCACAAGCATGATAACTACACCAAATACTCCGATGAAGAAATTCGCTCCCAAATGGCTAAAGCAGACTCCATTTTAACCGAAATGACTGGAAAAAAACCAACGCTCATTCGGATGCCAAATGGTGATTTTGACAAACGAGTGCTAGAAATCGCGAATCGCATGGGTTATTCCGTCATTCAATGGGATACGGACTCAAAAGATTGGACCAATCCGGGAACAGATGTGATTATCAATAATGTATTATCAAAAGCTCATCCAGGAGACATCATCCTGATGCATGCGAGCGATTCTGCGAAAGATACACATCTTGCCCTGCCTGTGATCATTGATCGACTTCGCAAGGATGGGTATGAATTCGTTACAGTATCCGAACTCATTTCGGGTACAAGTGTAGACAGCAAAGAAATTCACTGAAACAAAAAAAGCTGACCTTCATCGGGTCAGCTTTCTCTTTTTACCAAACGGTGCAATTGCATGACTTGCCAGACGTTACAAAACAATAGTGGGACGAGCATGGATAACGTTGCACGAACATTATCTTCTTTCAATGCCGGAATCCATTCCAATGCCGTAACGACAAACATAAAGAAGGTCGTCGGTATCCATGCAGATTTATTGGTCAGACTTACTTTTCCATAAGCGGTAACAATAGCAACAATTAATAATAGCGTTGGCTCAATAAAGTACGGGCCAAATCCTTTTCCTTCACCGAAGGATGTATATCGAAGATAAATCATGTCGAAAAAGACAAACAAAATAAGAAATACTTGGACGCTTTTCCACAAGGAAGCTGTTTTAAATATTGTTTTGGCGAAATAATTAATCGTCATATACGCAAAAAAACCCATCTGAGCCACAATGCTAATGGTCATTCCATACAGTAAATACATGAACAAGCCGACAAAAAAGTTACCGGTGCTTCCCCCGAGCAGCTTGTCCAAATCAAAAATAAGGGCAACCAGGATCCCACCTAATCCCCCAAGCAAGAGTGTGGTAATAAAAAGCCATCCATACTTACGCAAACTCACCAAGTATTCCCTCCCATCCATCGAATATGATTGTACCAATGGATACAAGAAAATACTAGCGTAAGAACAAAACAAAATGCACACGTTACTTGTAGGCAGAGTAAAGAAGGAGGTGTCCACCCCATGAGAAAAAAGACGATGTCTTTTTGGTTAACCGCTCTTGTCTGTCTTGTGCTCACCAGTTGCGGGGGTGGCGGACAAGCGCAAGGTTCGTCTCAGCCTGATTATAAAAGCGTCAAAGACATGGTGCTGGACATATTGCAGACGGACGAAGCGAAGCAATCAGTAAGTAAGATGATGAAGGATGAAAAGTTCAAGCAGAGCCTGATGTTGGACGAGTCCACTGTGCGAACCACCTTGATTCAAAGCATGACCAATCCAAATAGTACGCACATTAAAGAGGCGTTTAAAGATCCCAAGTTCGCTAGCGCCATGGCGAAATCCATGAAAAACGAGCAAAAAACGCTTATGAAGGACCTTATGAAGGACCCTGAATACCAAAAAGAGCTCATTAGCGTAATGAAAGACCCTGAGTTTGAGAAAAATTTGATGGACCTCATGAAAAGCTCAGCCTATCGTCAACAAACTATGCAGGTGATGAAGGATTCCTTGCAAAGCCCTTTGTTCCAAGCTGAACTCATGAAGATCATGACCAAAGTATCTGAGGACATGACAAAACCAAAGGAGCTCAAGCCAAAGAAAAAAGGGAAAGGAAAAGAAGGTGGCGATGGTGGCGGCGGCGGCGATTCCGGCGGAGGAGGCGGCGGCGGCAGTTCTTCCTAAACGTAAAGGTGAGCTCTTTTATAGAGCCCACCTTTTTTTACGTACATTTTTATCGTTTCACAGCTTCTCCGCATTTTTCTACAACACGTTTGGCCATATCGATGTAAAGCTTACCAATTTCCGTCTTTTCTCCATAGATAGATGGGGAATAATCAGGTTCAGATGGATGATTATCCGGTTGTCCCAGCGGAATTTGAGCGAGCAGCTCACATGCCAATGTCTCGGCAAGCTTAGCTCCTCCCCCACGTCCGAATACGTATTCTTTCGAACCATCCTTTGCTTCGTACCATGCCATATTTTCCACAATACCGAGGATTTCATGACCAGTCCGCTTTGCCATAGCGCCAGCGCGAGCTGCTACAAACGCTGCAGTAGCATGGGGAGTCGTTACCACAATCTCCATGCTTTGTGGAATCATGGTGTGCACGTCGAGGGCCATATCTCCCGTTCCTGGAGGCAAGTCTAACAAAAGGTAGTCCAATTCTTCGCCCCAGTGCACTTCTGTGAAAAAGTTACGCAGCATTTTCCCCAACATAGGGCCACGCCAAATGATCGGAGAGTTGTCTTCCACAAAAAAGCCCATAGACATAACCTTTACGTTTTGCTTTTCAACAGGCAGAATGGTTTCGCCAATCACGGTTGGACGTTGCTCAATATTCATCATATCGGGCACACTAAATCCGTAAATGTCTGCATCGATAATGCCCACTTTTTTTCCTAAACGCGCGAGCGCAACAGCCAGATTCACTGTCACCGTCGATTTTCCGACGCCACCTTTTCCGGAAGTGACCGCGATAAAGGTCGTATTCGAATCCTTCGCCAAGATCGGGTTCAAAAGGGGAGCTTGTCCCGGTGTCATGTTATGTGTTTGCCCACCTTGGTTCTTACGAAGCTGAGCAGACAGAGCCGCACGTTCCTCGTCTGTCATCGAACCGAATTGCAGGCGTACTTCTTCGGCTCCTAGCGCTTTTACAGCTGCAATGACATCGTCCTCGATCTTGGCTTTGAGCGGACAGCCCGAAATCGTCAGAACGACCGTAAGGCTTACTGTCTTGTCTTCAATATGGATATCCCGAATCATGTTGAGCTCGACCAAGCTACGATTAATTTCAGGGTCTTTTACATCGCGTAGTGCTTCGAGAACCTGTTCTTTGGTCAACATTCTGGTTCACCTCATCTATAATCTTTTCAAACATTTTCATGCTGGTATATCTACAGCGTATGCGCGTTCATTATAGCATATTCGGGCGGTCGGAACACGACCACCGCCCTCTCAAGGTGTAATTGGCGCTTTTTCTCCCGAGTACTGACGCAGTATCCCTTGATAAATGGCATTTGCCATAGCCTTTTGGTATTCAACGCTCTGAAGTCGCTTTGCCTCCTCCGTATTGCTGACAAATCCTACTTCTACCAAAACGGCCGGGCAGTTAACCTCCCTAATCAAGAACACATTGTTCGTCTTACTCGGAACCCGATCTGTATAACCGATCACCCGTTTGATTTCATCTTGTATCAGAAAAGAAACTTCTTCACTCTTTTTGAAGGTGGGGGAGTAAAATGTCTGTGCTCCTGACCATTTCGGAGAAGGGATAGAATTGACATGGATGCTGACCAAGAAATCCGGTGAACTGTCATTGACCAGCTTCACCCGGTTTCGAATGTCCTCTGCTTTTCGTTTTCGTAGCTGGTCAGCATCCGGACTCGCCAAATCCTTGTCCTCTTCCCTCGTCATGACCACAAACGCTCCTGACTGCTGAAGAAAATCCCGCAAGTACATGCTGATGGCTAACGTTACTTCCTTTTCAACCACATCTCCGGCTTTGGAAACTGCACCGCCGTCCTTCCCCCCATGCCCTGGGTCAATTGCTATTACCGTTCCTGTCAGCGGCAGCGACCATGCCTGCCAGGAAGAGCGATCCGGTGATTCGTAGGTGAACAACAGCATGAGTACTGCAAAAGCCAATATCCAGCCTACTCCTTTTCGTGTCACAGTGTATCGTCCCCTTTGTCCCATTCTCGTTCCATCTTATGGACAAACATGGACAAATATACCCGTTTGTGAAAAGGAAAAACCCCCTGCCTGCGAACAGACAAGGGGTTTGTATCGAACAGCAATTAGCGCTTGGAGAATTGAGGTGCGCGACGAGCTGCTTTCAAGCCGTATTTCTTACGCTCTTTCATTGTTGGTATCGATTCACTAAGGTTTCTGCATATTAATAGGAAGATTTACAACTTAGGTTCCGTTTATTTAAGATACTTTCTGATAGAAATATGGTCAAAATATGGTCACGACGAGAGTCCTAGAGATTATGTTCTAGGGCTCTCATTATATCGATCTGGAATACCGATGGGAGGATAACCGATCTGCTGCTAAGAAAAGTTGAATCTTTTTTACGTTGGTTGCCGACGGTCTTTCCATTCATCAACTTCCCTAGGATCAATGTCGAAGACTTCGCAGATATGCAAGGCTATTGTAACCGTGGGTATTGTGATCCCATATTCGATATTCTGGTAGTGCTTGAGAGACACATTTACAATCCGACTTACTTTTTCCTGAGACAATTTCTTTTCTCTTCTTGCGTCAAATAGTTTCAAACCGGAGAACGCTCCTTAATTCCTTTACTCCTATCTTAGGTTGTTGGTGAATTTTTAATCATCCATTTTACTTGGCTAATTAAAATACACGTAGTATACTTACTATTATTGCCAAGTATTTACATTTTGTGTTTACGATTGGATGTTGCATGATTTTAAGGAGTGTTTATGTATGAGGCTGCAAGAGAAGTTTCTAGGGACGCGCATCTGTTTCAAGGGTGGGATTATATCACAGTATGCAGGATTTTAGCTGTTTACAAATATCGGAAAGGAAACTATTACCAAATACTATTGTGTGTGATATCATTAAAAAAATTAAAAACGATAAATTTTTTTAGGGGGCATCCAATGTTCATGGAAATCGGAGATTTACTCCATGCCTACCGACAACGGGAAAATATATCGTTAAATGAGCTTGCAGAGCGCACAGACATTAGTAAGACAACACTTTCCAAGATCGAATCAGGGGAAACGAAGCGACCAGGGTTTGCCCTATGGAAAAAGATCGCAAGCGCAATCAAAATCCCGTCTGTCGATGTGATCACCGCATATCTGGACACCACGGAAAGACCTGCGACAATTCAATTACTTCTGAAAGAGGCGATTGAGCTTAATTACCCGCCAGTGGTTCAACAGGTGGCTTTAAAGCTACTAGAAACGCCGAAAATGGATACTTTTCTAGCGCTGGATCATCTACTACAGGCGACAAACGACGCGAAGGATCGGGCCGTTACGCTGGCATTGCATGAGGTGATTATTGATTACGCGAGGAAGCGCGGCGTCCCGTTATATCTCGGAAAGAGCCTCTATGATCGCTACATGCTTGAAAGGGACGACTTTTCGCGGTTTGAGGAAACCTACCGCAGAGGAAAGGAATTGCTGCACTACATCGATATGCTACTGCCGATGGAGCGCATTACCTTTTACTATCGAATGGGGACGCACGCGTATATCTTAGGCTACTACGGGGAGAGTATCGAATTTTGCGGGAAAGGGATTCGCGAAGACGGTACGGACAATAAGCCCAAAGCCTCGGCCCTCATTTCGATTGTCAATTCATACCTGAGTCTTGGCGATCTGATCCTAGCCGAACTGTATCTAAAAGAGTATGAAAATAGCGAATACGCAGATTACCGAAAGAACCACCTGCGAGCGCTTCTGCACGCCAAAAAAGGGCAGCACGAGGATGCTATGAGACTTTACGAACAGTGTCTCGCAGAAGCAGGGAAGGACAGCCGCGCGACCATTATCAGCGATCTCCTAGAGGTCTATCTGGAAAGCGGCAATGACATCCTAATAAAAGAGCTGATTGGCTCTGAAGATCAGTTCCTACCTTCAGACATTCTCGCTCACCCGTACCGGATCAAACAGGCTGCGCGATACTACAAGCGCAAAGGGGTATGTCAGCTCGCGATTGGACACGTTGAGGAAGGATTCGAGAGTCTTCTGCAATGTATCAGCTACTACCGACAGCTAGGCGCGTCCGACAAAGTAATAGAGGGCGTGGGACTCTTCCTAAAACATCATCGGCTGCAACAAAGGGCTTTTTCTTTCGAAAACATGGAAATAATTGAGAGATTCTGCCATAATGAGGGCATAAAGGAATAGGAGGTGCTGCTCGTGAAAAAGAAGCTACTCATACTCACGTTTGCTTTCCTCGTCACAGCAATTCCGTCAATGTCACTAAGTCAACCGGAACACCTAGTCATATGGTATGGTGCCGAACCGGACTGGTAGAAACTAAATTTTATGGGAGGGTGTAAAATAATGTATAAAAAGGCTACGTTTGTCCTCGCGGGCATCGGTGCGCTGCTGCTTGTCGGAAATAGCGCGTCTGCAAAAATTACAGAGTATGAATCATATGTGACTATCCAGAGTTCGACAAAAGAGGATTACACGATAAAGTTTTACGCTACAACACTCAACGATGACCCGCAAGCAAAGCTGTCAACGCAATCAACCTTGTATAAAGGCGATGAACACGTAGACGACGCGGAAGGCTCTGTCAGGGCGTCAAGCACATATACTGATGTGCATGGACACAAGATCAGGTATAAAGTCGAAACGGATCACTTTGAGACGGTAGGCAGGAAACAGACCGATGCCGAATATTCGGAGGATACAGTCGCATATAATCCGACTGATTGGAAATTCGTCAAGTTGAGCGACGAAGAGGCGCAAGAAGAAGCGAAAGCACACAACAATCTACTCGCCCAACGAGCTACGGAAATCGCTGCTGACACTGGCGTAGACTTGGATGGATACGCGCCAATTAACAAAGGCGAGGTTTTTGATATTGATCCAGACCTGTACCAAGAGGTCAGAGCGCTGACTAAAACCGAGGTAGGCGATAAAAAGCCTCAAATCCATTTGCACGAGTCCGGCGAAAGTCTGTACATACTGAGGCAGTACGCGGACGGATCGAACACGGCTGTAAAGTTCGTGCTGGAAAACGGCAAGTGGGAAAAGCAATAGTATAGGTATTAGTAAAGAAACCCGTCCCCTCAAAACAGGGACGGGTTTTTACTAGCTAGCTAAAATAAATCGACGAATACTGGTGAGCGTAGCATGCCGCTCTTTGTCCAGTTCCGCATTTTGACGCGTGCTTTAATTTGAGGCTGAATGTAAACCTAATCGCGATTCTCGCCAGTGACAATTGATTTTGATACGCCCTAGAATACCTCTCAAATGAGAAGGCTTAAATCTTACTTTTCACAAGCAACTCCGTCTTTGTCACGATCTAACTTCTCTCTGTACCCAGGCTCACCTCTATATAGAGGAGCTGCGCCTGCTGCTTTTGCCTCACTGCAGTTAGCATAATACACTTCCTGTACTGGCTGGGGAGCTGGTTGGGATTGGGGATTAGGCTTTGGTGAGGTTTGGGTAGCCACGGTGCTTGTAATGGGCTCCGATTCGTTCTTTTTCACAACATCCGAATGGTACCCATCCTCTTGGGCGTAGTTTTCAATTGACCAAATTCCAACTCCGGCTTTTTGAGCTTGTTCTTGAATTTTACGGTACTGTTCAACATATTTCACATTAGGTACGTACACATAAGCGACGCGTGCCAACCCCTTTTCCAGCAATTGCTCTTGAACCGATTTACCATCTACATAAATGTAGTAGAGAAGTCGTCCATATTTGTCAGGACCATTATTTACATCCTGTTCTAGCTCCACTGTCTTTTCAGTAAGGAGTTGCTTCGTGAAGTCGCTCGCTTCTTTACCGAATGGTTGTACTCCGTATTTAGGGTGCTTCGTTTCAGGAGTATCGACTAGAAGCAAACGTACAGTCTCTTCTTTGTCGTTTATTTTTACTTTGATAGTATCTCCATCTACCACTTCCAGGACCTTTGCTTGAATCCGTTGTGCATTCTGAGTAGTATTTACATCGGTAGCCGAAGCCGAAACTCCCTGCTGATCTATGGTTACATTTTGAGAGAAACTAACCGCCTCTGTTTTCGGTGAATTTACTGCTGCAGATGTTACATTGGCCGTTTCAGTTGTATTACTTGGATTTGGTTTATTATTGGTATCTCTGCCAGCTATCCCAATGATTAATGCTAATATGGCCCATGTTGCCCCTACACGCTTACCAATTTTACCAAGCCGTTTCCAATCAACAAATACCATTATGTAAGGTACAAAAATCCATCCTAATATCTTTATAAGTTTCAAAATAAGTCCCCCTAATATCCCGACGTATTAGATTTTACCGAGCTGCTTTAATGTTTCTGCATTTCGGATACCCTTTACAGCCATAGAATTCACCTTTTGCTCCTTTTCTCAAGACCATCTGGCTACCACACTTGTCGCAGATATGTGTTTTCGATTGGAATTGTGCGATCACCTTTTTAGGGTCTGGTTTTGCTGTAGGGTTCATCAGGAGAATCATTTCAATGAGTGCTTCGCGATTAATCAATTTTACCCCGTTAGAGGCAGCCAGCTTATAAGCAGCATCTGTGAAGTCTCTATTAGTTACTACCCACGAACCCGATGCACTATAATGTTTCATTGCCCCAACGACTTGCTGAATTGCTTCGATCCCAACGTTTTTAGAGTAGCGCTTAGCTTGGACAACTGTTTTAGTGCCATTCTTTTGCAATATCAAATCAGCTCCGAAGTCTCCTGAAGCACGTGTTACTTCTGCCTTATACCCTTGCGAACGAAAAAGCAGTCCAAGGTATTGTTCGAATTGTAGGCCATCCATTTTGTCTATTTCGCGTATTCCTGATTTCCTTAATCGCTCTTCTCTTTTTGCGCTCTGAGCAATAGAAATCCAAAGAGCAGCACCCATTACAGCAGCAAAAGCAATTCCACCTATGATAAATGAATTTGTATAGTAATATGCCCCGCCAAATGCAAATAAAGAAAGCAGTCCGACCAACTGGCTTATCGGGTCATCTCCCTTTTTCCTTCTTCGTGCCAAAAGTACAGTCCCCTTTCAAAAATAGTTCTTTCAGCATATTTAATTCCCTATTTTCTAACAAACGAAACAATTATACACAAATATACAAAATAACAAAAACCCACCCTTATTTTTGAATGGGTGGGGAGGTTCGCTGTTGTAATCCTTCGCTATATACTATGCACGCCCATTCGCTTGCTGCTTGGCGTCGTATAAATAATTGTTAAGGCGAACTTGGCATTCAGCTTTTAAATGCGACACGTTATAGAGACATTCTTCTTGTCGGCCACCGACAGTCACAACTACAGAGTATAGAAAACTATCAGTTGTCCTTTGGATATGAATTTTCCCACCCATCCTCCCAAACTGGCTCCGATATTCGTGGTGTTTTCGCTCTGCCTACATCGATACGGTATCGAGCATGGGGCGGTATGACATTTTGAGCTGATCCTGATTAAGGCTTTCTGCATCAAGGGCGATTGCCTTAAAAAGCATGCCGTATAGGATCGTTTCGTGTAGTATCTCGCCATTGGTCAGGTTGAATCATTGTCGCTACACCCGCTCTACCTGCAGCATTTTTTCCAAGGGCACCCACCATACACCATCGATTCGAACAAGCTTGATCTTGTTCTCAATTCGGTCGATATCCTTGACCACTCCCCATTCTCGCCGAATACACTCATCAAGCCAGCTGACGGCGATCGCAAAGTCTTTTCGAACAGAGTCGTAAATAATGACATTCATTTCAGCCAAGACGTCTGAATCAACCGGTGGTAACGGGGTCATGACTTCCTCGTAGTGATTCTCATAAAGCAAACTCATTTGTAATCTCCTCCACCAATCCAGCCTCTATCAGATCCCGTAGAATGTCAGGAGCACAACAAGGACTCACTCCTGTGTGGATTATGCTTATGGCTTTGAGATGTTTGGGGGTTAAAACCGGAACAGCTTGGAGTTGGCTGTCGATTACAGCGTTGATTCTTTCCATAGTAATCACCCTCAACAAGAACGTTTGTTCGTATTATATACGAACAAATTACGAACATGCAATTAAAAATGCCTCCCATCAAGGAGGCATTTTAATAAATTTTTCTTTCTCTATATTATTTCTATGCAGTTATATTGTTCCGTGCTTTAATTTCTTCTATCTTTTTGCTAATTTCAGAACGAATCCTCGGCACTATTTTACCCCACCTTGTTTGTAGTCCGACTTGCTCAAGATATGCTTGATCATTATCTTCCTGTTCGCCAAGGTATGAAACAAATAATTCAACCGCTTTAATTCTTGTTTTCCAGTAATCTGATCGCTCCAAGTGATTAGTTCTTAACGAATTAAGGGTATAACTTAGTTCGGAAAACTTTTCTTCATTACAAATTGGGGTATCGTGCAGCACTAGCTCTAAATACTCAAAAGAATACATAATTTCATCAAGATAGTAAATTCCGGCAGGAGTTATTCGAAGTAGCTTAACTTCATCGTAATAGTTTTGTTCATTTTCATCTGGTCTTCTCGATCCGATGTCACTATCAATTAGAAAATAACGTAGTAATGGAATTATACACAGTCTTAGAGCAGACTCATCTTTTACATAGGGTGACAAATCTTGAAGTAATCTCGATATTGGTACATATCCTTCCCCGAGATCATGCCCGAAAGATTGATGGTATAAATCACGAAGGACTTGCAATATCCTAATTGTAACAAAGTGACTAAAGAATCCATCTTTATTAATTGTAAACAAATTTATTATTTTCGATTTCTCGGAATTGTATATCACATAATCTGTTAGTGCAAGGCTCTTTAATACTTCGTCTGGTCTATATAATTTGGGTCGCTCTTGTAAAACCATATTATTTACGAATCTTGATACATCCGTGTGACCTGAAGTAACAAGATCTCTAAACAATTCCAATGCTTGTCTCATATTTCCGCTGGACAGATTTTCAATAATTCCCTTTGTATACTGTGTCGATATCGTATTGTCTAATACTTCAAATACATCTTTAATTCTTACCGAAACTGCAATAGGTTTCCCAGCACGTCTAACATCAAAATTAACTTGTTGGGTTCCTAACAAATTTTTTGTGTACGAAATTCGTTTTTGAATTAATTGAGTAGCCTCTGGGGGAATTATTTGGTAATGAGTAAAATTGCTAAAGGCATCAATAGGTAACCTAGTTCGGATATTCCAAAATGTTTCATCTCTTAAAGAAACAACAATCAAAGTTTTGGAATTTTCCGCCTCTGCAAAAGCGTAGTGACTAATTTCCAATTGTATTTTCGTATCAAGCTGGTCTACATTATCAAAAACAATGCATATGACTTTATTAAGTTTTTGTTGTATGTAGTTAAAGATTCTTCTAATATGATTAGGTAAATCAGACTCCCTCTCTTCTAAGAAGTCATGTAATCTATCATTCAATTTTTCTTCCATAGATAAAATTAACTTCCATCTACCTTTTTTCAAGCGTGAGATTTCATCTTCGTATATTTTCAATAGAGCTTCTAAACTGGTCAAATCTAAGTCCTGGTAGTTTTCGTTAATAACACTCATAATACTGTCATTAATAAAATCATGTAAAGCTTTTCCGGACTTTTTTAATTTTAGAAAATCTATGTGTATCCAAACAAGTTGCCTCTTTGATACCTCTTCTAAAAGAAGTGAATAAAAACGGTGCATAAATGTAGTTTTTCCTGCACCAACATTACCTAGGAGCAAGAAAACGTGACCACTATCTTTCTGAAATTCCATTTTCAAATCTTGTCCAAAATCACCTGATGAATCCTTAGTAGTAATAACCTGCTTAACAGGATTACCGAAAAAAGGGATTCTGTTTTTCAAATATATCTTTAACTCATCCCCATAATTGTCCAAATTATTGGTTACACAGTACACTTCTTGCATAAACTTATCACGTTCATGTTCTTTAACATTTGTGACCTCTCCAAAATACTTATGCAATAAAGGTCTTAAAATACTAGCTAATGCATTAAAATCTTGCAAACGGTTTTGAAAATAATGCGTACCTAAAATTGTTTTTCTAAATTGCGGCTCATTTCTAATTTCCCCGCTTGCAGACAATGCTTCTAGGAATAACTGTTCACTTGAAGAAGAATAAGGGGAAATAAGTGAATAAATAATATGTAAGCTCTTCTCAATACTTTCTTTTCCATTGTATGAAATAACATCTATCGTTTTATCGTTTGCTGGGTATGTTTTAATAAAAATTAGGCTCAATCCATTTGAAACAATACAAAAAGGACAGTTCTTTTGTCTGGCATAACTTCTTGCTTGTTCAATCGCCTCAAATAATTCAGGGCAACTTTTCTCAAGGGTCTTCGAAATCAAGCGCTCCTGATTTCTTGGGATACGAAATGGAACCCCCGTTCTTTTTGCTTCTAATACAAATTTATTTTTTGAACTTTCGCAATAGTAATCAATGTACCCAGCAGAAATCTTTGGCTCTCTTGTTATAGTATCTTCCTGCCACCCAAAAACTTCTTTAATAATAGGATCGATTATTTTACATCTTGTATCAGTTTCACTAAAACTAGAATACATGCTATCCAGACGTTCCAATTCATTAATTAGCGAATTCCAATTGCGAACAACCTGCTGAAAGTCCAAAAGCATTTCCTCCTTAAAAAAAAACTTCTTGACCTATTTTAAGTCAAGAAGCCATATTTATCCATTGCATAATAAGCGACCTTTACTTGTTCTCTTGAGAATCTAGGTTTCTGTAAGATTAATTCATTCGCCACATGATTGTAATCTTTGCATTTCCAATACCAAAATATATAGTGTACTGATGCCAGAAGTTCAAGCCAATCATGTATTCTAATTTCTTTGGGTTTATTATTTGTAATCTCTCTAAGAGGCTTGAGAGCTTGTTTAGACTCATCCCTTAATACATATGAAGCCATTTCATCAGCATTAATGGTTTGGTTTGCATACATAACTCTTGTAAGGGCTGGTGAATAAGGTCCCTTCTTGTACCAAGACCATATAAAATCCCCACAATTTATACCTAACTCATTGGCTAAATAAATTACCTTCTGGGCAATAATTCGATCTTGTATTCCAACTGTGGAGGGCGGAGCGTCAGTAACATATTCATGTACCTTAAATACGGAAATATATTGCGTGTCCATATTTCCCTCCTCCTCTCACAGATAAATCACTTTATTAACTTGAATATAATACAATGCAAAGTGAATTAAAAGTAATTCTCATTAAAAACACACAACATTCACTATGCTACAATATTATTTCCAAATGGGCAAGTATTCTATTCAGAAAACGAAATTATATGCTTTAGAGACAGTTGTTAATACTTTATTCAATGCTTTACGAAAGTTTCCTCTGAACAGTGGGATAATTCAAATGTATTTAAGTCATGTGTCGATTTCGGCATTGAATACCAAACTTCATCAAATGATTTTTTTCTTATTTTATTCTAAACATGTCCTAACTTCCTTCTCAATACATTTAGAATAGACAACTTGGTTCTCATTTTAACGATTAAGTATTGGATAGTTAAAAAACTCCACCTTTCAGTGGAGTTTTTTAACTTCTTTTTCCGTTATGCCTGCTACAACTAATTTCCAAAAAAGTTCAATGCAAAATCCAACTTCTGTTACTGCATAAGTGGTTGGTTCCTACTTGTTTATTTCCATTTTACCAAATACTTTATATTACTCGTCACAAACGTCTATAGTGTAAACTTCTGTAAACTTGTGTCCCCGAAGGAGGGGGGGCCTATTAGAATGCAGTTAGCAGTATCTCCAAGGCCTGCTGGATCGCCTCAGCTTGCTTATCTGTCACTACCCCATACCCTGCTCCTACAATTGCAAGAACGCCACCGACAATCATCCAAACTCCTCGTTTCTTTTTGTTTGTTTTATCCATGAAACTCATCCTCTCAATATTACTGTATTTGTACTACCATCCCACTCAATCTGTAGACAAAGCGCGGCAGCTAACTCACGTGCTGGCGCATACGCCGAACCCGATATGAGCTTTTCATTTAGGTCTTTGCCGTTTACGCGAACATCCTTCGTTTGTTCAATCCACTCCACTTTTCCACCTGCAGCATTGGCGACAGCTCGTACTGGCAGCATAGAAACGCCTTCCTGCAAAAATCCAGTTACCGCGAGTAAAGTACCATTCAGACTGATAGCAACCGGAACTTGCTTGGGCTTATCCACTTTACCCACAGCTTTTTGCAAGAATTGTGAGTAATTAGTGCGGAATGTGCCCATCGGGAATGCAGGACAGTTTTTCCAAGCGTAGCCGGGGTACTCCTGGTGACCAAACACCTGCTTCATGGTTGGAATCTGTACCTGCAAGTGCTTGATAAGGCGATTCGCCGAATCAAGTTGTGCTGCGGTTGGTTGCTGTGTCCGGAAATCACCTACAAGGCAAATCCCTAGCGCATGACGGTTGCTGTTGCCAACATGGTAGGAAATTGCCTCTGGATCGTTGCACCAGTAAATCACCCCATCCTTTTGAATCACAAAATGATAGGCAATGCCCGGCCATCCGTTTTTGACGACATGGTAGCTTGCGAATGCCTCTGGCGATCCGCTTTTTGTAGCTGAATGATGCATAGCTGCCGATCGGATGTCAGTCAGCTTACGCAGTCCATACCTTAGTGTTTTGTGACGTGGCAAAGAGGTGCGAACGTCGATCACGCGCGCACCCGAGATAGTAATATTCATGTTTACTTGTTCTCCTTTCTTGCAGCTCGCTCTGCTTTCGCTTTGATTTCCGATCCTACCAATTTTTCAACTGACCTTGGCATAGGCCAGCCAGCTCGATGTGCATTTGCGGTCAGGCTCGTCCACGTGTGATAAATGAGACCGAACGTTACTCCGTAAAACAAAAAGCCTGGCGTGCCCATGACGCGATCTAAGAGATTGGCTAAGGCTGGTAGAGCAAAGAGGAACATTGTGCGTGGGATTCTTGACAACCCATAATCAGATGAGTAGGATTGATCTTTTTTTGCTGCGGAAATGCCTGTGATCCAATCGAGGACGATCATAAAAAAGAGCACGATCAGGATATCCTGACGGTTCGTGCCGTACAGATAGAAAAAGGCGGGCGACACGATTGCACCTGCAGTTGTCGCCCATCCGTTTGCAGGGGTCGCTACATTTTCTAAACTCTGTAGAAATTTCATAGGGTACCTTCCTTCTCACCCGCTAGGGGCAAAAGTAAAAGGAGCCGCGATAGCAGCTCCTCATAAAAATGCATTTTGCTCTCTACAACCCACAACTGTCCAGCCATTCGCTCATTGTTACGGTGTCAATGTCGGCACGCCGGGAATAGGCATAATCCACAACCTCTTGGAAGTTGCTTACGTTGTACTCGATACTGGACGAGGCTTCACCGCTAACGATCTTATGGAACATGAATAAACACACGCCCCCCACTTTGGCCGCATTATCTATGTGCCCTTTTAGTGTGGCCGGCGTAATTGTATGATCCACATTTCGAATCTTGATCGTCCGTTTATCCGGTGGCGGTGTGGTCACCGTATCTTCTTGGACAGTGCGGCCCGCTCTGCGAGATTGCATAACTTGCAGCACCCTGGCATCATACGCCCCGTATGGATACGCCAAGATATTTGATGCTCTCGTAAAGCCATTTGTATTTAGCCAGGTCTCGGCCTCTCCAATTTCTTTCTCGATGGCTGCTGTGTCTTTCAGGTCTTTCAGTGTCGCGTGGTTCATGGTGTGGTTGGCCATGTCCCACCCGTAGGCGTACATTTCCTTTAACTGTTGCAGCGTGCAATAGCCAGACCACCCTACGTGCGACGGAATGACGGCAATGACACCTGGAAGGTTAAATTTCCCCATGTACTTGAACGCTTCGGTGTACTGTGTCAACCAACCATCGTCAAACATGAAAATCACTTTCCCGCGTTGTGTTTCATCACGAATGATCGAATCAAATATGATCGACGCGGTAGTATTATCGTTGGACTTAACCCGAATCTGCATAGAGACAATATCCCGGGTAAGGCTTGCAGCTCCAATTGGCTCCAGCTTGCTGACATCGATGATATGTTCATTCCACCCCAGCGCCATTCGCCATCCCCGCACGGTGTAGCCCAAAAATTCTGCGTAGCCGGTATCATGTGCCAGATAAATTTGAAACTCATAGAAGTCAGTCAAATTGTCTACATAGAATTTAATCTTTAGGGTTTTTGCCCCTGTAAGGTTGAGGAGAATATTTCTTCGAGCAGCGATCGATGTACCCGTAGAGGTGACTTGTAGCATCCCGTTGATAAATGACACAGTGCCTCCGCCATATGCTTTTAGCCAGGCGTTGGTATCACTAAAAGGCTCCACGAGACGGCCTTTCTTGTAATCTCTAACTTGGGCCAATATCAAGTCTTTGCTTTTCTTGTCTGCCGGCTTAGCCCATGCCATTCTCTCCACCCTCTTTTTGAGCATTTTTCAGCTTCTTATTTTCTTTCCGCAATGCTTCCAGCTCTTTTCGTAGTGCCTCTTCCTGTTGTCGCTCCTCCTCTCCTGCTGGCGTGTAAACCCAATCTCCTAGCGATCCGTCAGGATTCCGCTTCCGGTATCTCATGCTTTGATCGCCCCCGATAAATTCGTCGCTGCAGCTGTTGAGTTGGCGTCATTACTGGTCAGTGTAAATTTCAAATGGAGTTGAGCGTCTGGTGTCGCGTACGTTCCAATGAATTCCTTCTCTACGATTCCAGTGATAACAGGTGCAGACGTTTTGTTCATGGGCTTGTAAGATTCAGCAGCCCCAGCCGCCACGATGGAAAGAGCTCCATCCACATTCAGGTCTCCTGTTTCATGCTGGAGCCAAGCTAGGACTTCTTTGGCTGTAGTTGATTGAGGAGATAGCTTGTAGCGAGCATGGGCAGTTTTGAGTCGTGTTTTCGTCACTAATCGGGTCAGGGAAAATGTGAGGACTGTCGTTGCTCCTAATGAGTCGGCTGCTGTTATGACGAGACTGTTCGGTCCATTAACCATCTGCTTCGGTGTGACGGTTATCGTCCACGCGCCACCGCTGACCGATATGGGTACATCTGCACCACCGTTCAGACGATACTTCATGGATACTGCTTGTCCATCTGGATCGGAAACAGTGCCGTTTATCGTAATGGGTGAATCATCCGACAAATTATCATTGTTCTCCACAAATGTGTGTGTAAGAGTAGGCGGGCGATTCAGCATAACGGTAAACGTACGCTCTGCAATGATCGAGGTTCCGCCCTTATTGTCCTCTGACCACACTTCTAGTAAATGGGTTGCTCCCTCATCCAGTAGCCCAGAAACGGCTGTCGTTCCATCCTTCAATGCTCCACCTGTAAATGTCAATGTCTTGTTAAAGGCTAACGGATTTACCCCATCGACTGATCCTTGGGCAATCCGATAATTTGTCCCTTTGTTTACACGTACATAGACAGATACGATGTCACCAGCGTCTGTGTCTTTTGTGGTTCCTGCAATTGTGTAGGTATTACCTACAGATAACTTGACCCCGCTTGCTGGAGCAGTAAGTGTGAGCGTTTGACCAAAGTTGTCTTCATAGGTAACTGTTACGGTATAGGCATAATAGTAGGTATATGAAACGGAAGATGGTCCGTATACCGTACCGGAATAGCTTTGTGTGTAGTTGTACTTACGCGTATCAGGCTTGCTGACTGTCCCGGAATAGCTGCCTGTTGCAGAAGCACCATATATCCTTTCGCCGCCACCTTCGTTGCTTAAAAGCTGACACGACCCCGCAGACGCTCCGGTACGTTGTAAAGTGCCCGTGTATCCTTCCCCGTCCGAATAGGGAATCGATGATGGCAACGCCGACAAAGCGCCGCTTTGTGCAGCACTACAAGACCCCCCGAGGTCATACCAAGAATCGCGAGAAGTTGATACTGATTTTTGACCGGGAGGGCTACCACTAACTACATAAGGAGTTGATCCGCCTGCCTTAGACAGGGTACCGCTATAAGTACCATCGTTGTAACTGATCGACGATGGAAAACTATCAGTGCTGCTGGTACGAGTATCCGATACGGTTTTTGTGTTTGGGGTGCTGGATGTGGTGTATCGGGTATATGAGCCATCGCTGACATTGATCGTCACTTCGCTGCCATTGACAGAGTGTGTAACTTTGCCTGTATTGACCGCAACTGACACGACACGCTTTAGGTTCGAAATGGTTATCTTTTGTGACCGGCTTTGTGATGTAGATTCGGGGAAATTAACAACGGTTGATTTGCTCGCCATCTAACCTCCTCCTTTCTTATGTGACGGCTATTTTCACACTATAGGTATCAATTGACCCTCGTCGCATACGTTTCGCCGCTGTATCAATCTCCACGGTTGACCGTGCCAAGATCGCATTTGATGAATAGGTTGCTGTGGGAGCCGCATTTAGTGTAATGACCTGAGTCGACGCATTAATTGCCGTGATGATACGCTCCTCCTGATTGTTGACAGAGGCTAGTGTCACCTCTTGCCCTACTGCAAAACCTGTCACCGATGCAACGGTAACATTCGTACCAGAAATCGACTGAATGGTTGTTCTCGTTTTGTCCAAAGAAATGACCGCATCCTGGATGCCATCAAACAAATCAACAAAAATCCCACTATTCCCCGCTGTCCTGTCTCCTGTCGTGATCTTGGCGTGCAGGTAGAGAATGCGATTTTCTAATCTGATTACAATGCCATCGATGTCCTTTATACCTTCTTCTATGTGATTCATACGCCGTGCGGTAAAACGAGTACCATCTTGGATTGTCTCACCTGTGTCCGTATTTACAAGCCGGTCAGTCCAAAATTGTCGTTCGTAAGGCATTTCACACACTCCTCACTTCGAAAGGGATTTCGAAAAGCAACAATGCCCCTGTTTCGTGCGAGGTAATCTGTGCATCAGAGGTGATCATTGCCGTCCCGCTTGCGTCCACAAGTTTTGCCTCTGTAATGGTGCCCTCTGCATCCACGGCGTCCAAGTAGACGTAGAGCTGCACAACCGTTTTCTGGGCGCTGGTAAGATGCTTCGTCTGTGTAATCGGATGGACGACTGATTTCCCGTCAACAGTGATGATGGCATTGCTCAGTTTTGCACTTACCGTATTTCGGATGAATTCCAAGAAAGCTGCCTCTACTTTTATTGCCATCTGAATTACCCCTTCCCGTAAGCACGAAACGGAGAAGTTGTTTTTATGATCACTTGTGTAAATGGCTCAAAATATTCCTCAAACACTTCGCCTTCTTTGACCGTAAATGTGTAGTTGTTAATCGTGAATGTCAAATCGTTCGTTCCGTCGTTCTTAATAACAAAGCCGTACATGGGCTCTGTGAAAATTTGCGTAGTATCTGTGGCACCGCTAAAAGGCTCTTTTGCAGATAAGCCGCGAAGTTGCACGAACATAGCGCCTTTATTACCCTGAATTTCCTGAAATTCATCCTTCGTCACATTGAAATATTGCGGGACCGGAAGTAGACCGCCGTCACGTAATATATGTCTTGTGCCAATTGGCATCTGATTCCCTCCTATCTCATTCCGTTGCTGTAAACATAGGCATGCCAGGCGCAACAAAGACGGGCAAGCTTGGAGCATTGACAACAATTTCGTCAGGGTAGAAGGTATTGCACACAAAGTAATCAACCCTGAATTTTTTAGCGGAAACATTCACTTCGATCGTACTGGCTACGATTTTGAAAACAATGTCATCAAGCCAGGAGCTTTTGCGCTTCACACCTTCCACCAGACGGCGGAACTTTGCCAGATCCCCCGGTTCAAAAATCAGCTGTTCTGTCTCAATTCGAAAATGATGCGGTTCTCCTCCATATTCGAACCACTCGCGGACAGATGAGTTTTTAAAAACGATGGACGCAACCTGCTCGATTGCCCAGGGGGTGCCCTTATATCGATGAGCTCCAATTGCTGTTTTGACGAGCTCTCTCCGACTTTCAAGGGATAACGTTGAATCATAGAAATCGACGTGCAATTGGTGGGCTAAAATGTCCACAACCTCTGAATCTAGTTCATCGATCCGAGAGAACATCAGCACCAGTTTTATATCAGAGGAAATGTCCTGCATTTCCTTTGTAATCGCTGCGGCCAATGCTCGAATCTGCTTGTCTTCTTTTATGGATGGCGGAAGAATGTCCGAGAGCTTTGCGTTGTAGATATCAACCACTTTCCAAACCTCCATACACCACATTGACCGTGTGTTCTTTGGCTACTTCCGATTCAGTCAGCGTGGTAAAAACTGGACTTGTCACAGAAACCCTTTTTGCTCCCGCCTTCTTCATCAGGAATACAAGCTCGGATGGATCGATGTCTCGTCCAAGCTTGGCTCTTTGCCACAGTTGATAATCAGCAACAGCTTGATTCACTTTGGCTTGTATAGCTGTAACAGCACTTTCCTTGTCTGTATCAATCCAGTAAGTGGCCTCAATGTTGTATGTTTTTTGAGTCGGGGCCAAAACAAAAACTTGGTCGGTGAGTGGCCGAATTTTCCTGTCATTGCAAACAGCCGCGACAAGATCGATAATTGTCTGATCAGGTATCTCGCCCGTTTTGAGAAGAGGTCGAATCTCTACCACTCCAGCTCTTGGGCTCGATACATTTACATCACCTAGAAGGGTACTGGCGGACTTTGCCCAAAACTCGTAAGCTCCAGATGGTCCAGCTACGGAAAAACTCTCAGGTGCTTGCCGGATTCGTTCTGCATATGAATCGTCGTCCTCTTCATCTGCCCCGCCACCCGATTCTGTGACATTGGAAACCGATTGGACAAATGGCAAAGGGTCAACCAATTGGTTCAGCTTCCCCACTGGATACCCATTACCAATCACACCCACGGAAACACATTCCGCTTTGACCTCTACTTTCGTTTCCCCGCTTGAGACTGTGACGTCCACTGTTGTTGCAAAAAATACGTTGTCCCCTGCTGTGACCCGTGTCCCTTTTGGGATAGTCTGAGATACTGGTGTCGATAAGGTAAAACGAACCGTAGTCTTAGCCTTTGTAGCCAGTATTCTTACTACGTTCAGCAAGATACCAATGAGGTCCAGGTACTTACCTCTCGCATATTTAAGCAAGTTCTGTTTTGCAGAGTCGTCGATAATGACTCTTTGCTGTACAAAAAAAGGCACGATGCTCTTGATAAAGAGTCGTACCGGATCAGCTGCTGCAAGTGGTTTTTTGTATTCTTTTTCATAGTTTGCGATCAGATCCGCTTCGATTTGTTGCGGCGATTTATTGGCGAATGATACATCTGGTAAAAAATCAAACCTAGACACCTTTTATCGCCACCTTTACCAAAGGTTTTAACATCCCGTTTTCATCACCTTTATACGTAACTTCCTGGACCTCTGCACGTGGTTCATATTGTTGGATTTTTTCAATGAGTCGTGCCGAAGTGATTGCCATATAAGCATTAACAGGTGCATCGATGTTAGGGTCCCAACCAAATGATCGGTACATCGGAGATGTATGAATCATGCTCAGCATGATGGTCCTCACATTTTGGATCACTTCTGTTTCTCCCGTCGCGCCGAAAATAACCTCTTTAAAATCACTGGTAATCGTTACGATTTGAGCCATTAGCTTCCCGCCTTTTTCGGATACTCCTTGAGACGCAGCTCAACGTTAACAGATAGTAAACGACCACGGCCGTCATAGTTTTTGTGTTGTTCGCTAACCGACTCAGTAACCCATTGGCTGGTTGAAACAGGTTTATTTCCGATGACTAATAAATCCCTTTGGCCCGTATCCCTTTTGATCCGCAATGTTTTCAGCTCCGCTTCTGGATCAACCCCGAGCGAGGCTTTCAACTGAATGGAAAGACTAATTTCTTCAAGCCCCGGACCAACGAATTCAGGAATCGGTTTGTTTCGATGGATGTCATGGGTTACCCACCGGCTCGAGCCGTTTCTTGTCAGTTCATCAAAAGTACGAACACGCTGGGAAGATACTTCAAAAATCACTTCTCCAAGACTTCCGATGACCGCCATTCTGGTTCACCTCGCTGCGTCGTTTGGTTGTATATGATATTGGCGTTATTGACGACGATTTTCCCAGGGTGGAGGAAATCAATGGTGATGGTATGCGTTTCTCGATCATAGTCGATGAATGTCCCATCACCAAACCGGATGTGTCGTTTATTTTTGTTTTTGATTGGCACCAGGTCCTCCTGGTTGTACGTCGATCCAAGGATGATCCCATCTGCATTCCCTGTCGGCAAGAATAGGCACCATACCTGTTCATTCACATCCGGCAGCCAATAATCTTTCTGCAAAAAAGAACCGCGAGAAAGGATGTCCATGTTGTAGGACACGACATCCTCGCGATCACCGAAAACGACCCTTGCTGTTGCATCCCTTTCGTCCACGCTCGATACAATGCCGACACGTAATATGTTTTTCATATCCATTACCAGCCCAATACCTTTCTGCATTCAAGCGATGTTTCGTAGCCATTCCCGCTATAAGCATGAACAGCTTGGGTAATGATGTATTTCCCGCTCACAGCCCCAAAATTGTTCAGCATAAACGTCATACCCGCTACCAGGTTAACGTCTCCCATCAAGGTAATACTTGCCGTGTTCTGCTCCTTATTCGCTTGGCGCAGCGCACTTTTGGCTTTTCGTTCTGCCTGACGTCTATCCTTTACGCGCTCATTGATATACAGTGTACGTCCTGTTTTTGGAGCGTTAGGGGGCATATAGGTGTGGTGGATCTTCTTTTTCCCCTTTGGACTGTGATAGTTCACAACAGCGCGATTATAGATTCCTGTCGTGGTCACATGTGCCGAAAAGCTTTTGATCTTGGACGTTGCGTAATTGAGCGAAAAAGCAGGAGGTTTCTCCTCGTATTTAGCTTCATCAAATAAACTGATCTGTTTGCCTGTCAGCTTAACAGCAATGCCAGCATCATCGCACAGGCGCATGAGGAAACCAAGATCGGTTTCCTCTGTTTGTTCAATCCGATCATAGTCCTCGTCTTCTGCGTCAAAAAGAAGTTTGAGGCCATTCTTGCCTGCAATATCTTTTGCGATCACAGACAAACGCGTTTTTTCCCATGCGCGGAATTTTCGTTGTGCCCGGATCGTTGATGCATCTGGCACAGACACGCCTTGGATACTGACGGCATTGGGTGGACTTGTTAGGCTGATCTCATTGATCTCGAAATACCCGCAATCTAAGGCATCCGTTTTCCCGTCATCGATCCAGTTTTCTCGAATGATTTTTGCCTTTAGGCTTGCATACAATTCTGGCATCCATGCTGCCCACCAAAGGCGTTCCCGATCTGCTAGGTTGATAGATAGGGTATCCGCCGTACCTGAGAGATTGTCGGTGTACTCAAATGAGGTGAGGTACGGCTGCAGGTCATTCGATATATTCTTGTTGTCATAGAGAAGTTCAAATTTGACTCGTCTTGGATGTGCCACCCGTCGTCACTCCCTCTTCCAAGGAGGCAGATTTGATGTGTCCTGCGCCGTGACATCGTCATTGTCTGGAACAACCAGGACGATTCCGGATGAGAAGACTACCGTCTCTCGATGCTTTAAATTGGCTTCAATTAACTGTGGCATGAAATACTCGCTGCCCATCGTTTTAAATGCGATCCAGTCCCACATGTCGCCTGCATTCGTTGTATATGTTCTGGCCATCAGGAAAACCTCACCGCCCTTTCATTCCTCATGAACCGCTGCATATTCGCCTTGAATTCATGATAGGAGTCTCGGAGCATCGACTCGTTTTCCGCCCGATTTCCGCCTGAAAGGTTTGGTGAGAACTGAAAAACAAGTGTTTGATTCCCATTTCCTGACGACAACGCCTGATTCGCTCTCGACCATAGATTGGAGTCGAGATTACGATTCTGTTGGGCAGTCAATACACGTTCCCCTTTGTGAAGCTCCGCTCGGTATCCATCGAATGGGACATAAGATAATCCGTTTGCATGGGAACCATTTACCCAATCCCACGCTTTTTCGTACCATGCAGGTTCCGGCCCTGCTGTCATGGTTGCGTTCGGTCCGCCGTAAACGGGTGTAGTGGTCGGATCTTGACCAGCAGCCCTCATGCTCTCTATTCGGGCTTCCAGTTTGCTAAAGGGAGTCTCCAGCTTGTTTTCTCCCCACATTCCATCCCAAATGCCTTGAATGATCGATTTGCCGACATCATATCCTACGTCTTGGGCGATTGGAATGAGAGGTACAGCTGCCGCTTTAATTAGCTCCCCGAGCTTCGATGCAATTTCATAAGTGACACGTTGTGTAGCTTCACTCCCTCCGGAGCTCCACCATTTGTTGAACGTCTCGTATGCATCCGCTACGATAAACTCGATTTTCCCCCAAACATCCAACTTCTTATATTCGGGATTATTGAAAATCGTCTGTAGCTTATTAGATGCAAACTGGACGGACTTGGTAACAGTTCGTCCCATTTCCGCAAAAGCATCTGACCCTAGCTTCGCCAAATCCTGAAACGCTTCTGTTTTGGTCAAATTGTCGATTTCTTTTAGCGTTGGTTTCAAAGCGTCTAACGCTTCTACCCCCATTTTGGTCCAAGTCAGTTGAAGCTTTTCCACGAGCTGTTCATACATAACAAGACCAGTAGTATCGACATCACTCAACAACTTGGCATCAATGTTCTGTTTATTTAGCAGCTCATTCATGCCCTTGATAATGCCGTCAATTCCCGATTTGGCAAACTTCTTGATGTCTGAACGCGGCATATTGAAACGCTCAACGATAGACTGAGTATCGCCAATCAATAACTCGTTGAGTGCGATTGCCGCCCCCTGCATCCCCTGCTGTTTATTGATCGTCCCCAGCTTCTCGGATATATCCAGTAACGCTTGGACTTGCCGCAGGTCTTTCGTTTTAAACAAAAACGCCTGGCCGGATTCAAAGAAGTCCGTCATCCCGAAACGGGATTCAATGGCGCGCTTCTCCATCCAGTTGAACAACTGATCTGCTTTCTTTTGATCCCGGAGCAATGATTGGATGACTTCGATGTTGTATTCTCGATCAGCCGCTTTGCTGACGCTATCCATCATCAAGTCAAAAGCAGATTTCGCAGTCTTTGCTCCGACAGCAATCCCAGCCAGACCAACCCCAACCGTACCAAGATACCCTCCAACGGGTATCAATGCAGCCCCTGCCAACGCAATTTCCCCTATGGAGACTCCCGCAGCAAGTGCGTTTGCCTCCATAGTTTGAAGTTGGCGAGAATAAGCGTTCAGATTGTTTGATTCACTTCTCATTTCTCGGTTTAATTCGGCTATGTTCCGTTTAAACTTATCGACCTGTGAGGCTGCTCTCTTTTGTACGTTGGTAAACCGTTGAAGGTCGTTTTGCAGCTTCTGGCTTTCCCGCCTGTACACCTCTTCGCTGATCGCGCCACTTCGGTATTTCCGCTCCAAAGAGGCAAGGCCGCTCTTGGTTTTCGCTATCGCAGCTGACATTTTCGAGTGCAAGGTGGACATGGATTGCAGTTTGCCATTTGCCTTCTCAATAGATGCCTGATACTCGCTGATTTTTTTTCGCATATCCTGCATGCGACGGGAAGCGTTATCGAACGCGCTGGTGAACGATCTATTCATTTTCCCAGACATCTTGATTGTGAATTCATACAGTTTCCTACCCATCCGTTTCGCCTCCCTCCGTAATTTCCATGGCTGCTGTTACCCATTCATTTAAATCGTTCAAAGTCATGCCAAGGAAAAACTCCATGCTTGTATGCGTGTTTCTTGCCATATTGAGTACGAGTTTCCGTAACTCTCTTATTCCTCCGTCTTCTCTATCTCCTCCATCTCCTTCAAATCCATACCGAGCAAAAAAGCATGTGCCGCTGTTACTGCTCGGAAAAAATCTCGTGCCCCAAGTCTTAATAGATCATGGTAGAGGACTCCGCAAGCTTTTCCGGCAAGCACCGCCCGGAAAGTCGATGATTGCATCTCATCCGGGGAAAATCCGCTAATCTGACGGGCCTCATTAGTAGCATTGATAATATCCGCGCCTGTCAGTTTATCGAAATCAAAAGTCAGGGAGGTTATCTCCTCGTCGTTTACTTTCAATGGTTTTTCCAATGGCAGTGGTAATTTCATTTTTGCAAAACTCCCTTCTATAGCCCAAGCGCCCGACGCGTATCAGCCAGCTGATCCTTGCCGTTCACTCGATAGATGTAATTCAGTTTGTCGAGCTCCAGGACATTCTTTCCGTCCATATCGATCTTGATATACGTGATTTCCAGCTCTGTACTGCTGTCTGTTGTTGCACCCTTTTCTAGCTTCCCTAGTTCGCCATTGATTGTGTGCCCTTGTACAACAACACGCAGAGAACGGGTAATAATACGGCCAGAGCCACGGTCATGCTCTTGTAGGGCTCCACGGCAATCTAGTCGATGAGCATCTAAATTAAGAAATTCAAACAGTAAATTGGTGATTGTGTGCCAATTCAATGTGACTTTTTGGCTGCCGAAATGCCCTACTGAGGATTCAAAACTGCCAAATACACCAGCTCCTTTGACTTCCTCTGTAGCAAAAGAAAAGGATGGCAATTGAATATCTGCCACCCCCACGAGGTCGGTTGTACCGTTTTTGTATATCATGAAATCCTTTAAACGATCAGGAATTGCTTTGTTAGCCATTGTTTATCCACCTGCCTTGTATGATTAGGCTGCAAAGAGATTTTGAAGATAGGCCACATCAAATTCAAGTTTGAACTCGATGTTTTCAGCCGGTACTGGAGCCGCCAGGAACAACCGATAAGAAACTTTTCCGTCCAGCAGCGATGTGACCGGATTATCCGCTGCTCTAAATTCTACACGCCCGCCGAGTATGGAACCTTGCGCTGTCAGTCCATTCAGCCAGATGTTTGTTGAGTCAATAACCGTGTCAATCAACCTTCTGTTTGTCGGGTCGTCAACTTTTTGCCAGTGTGTCAGAATCAACGTATTTCCGATCCAGTTGAACATCTGACGGACGGGAATGAATCTGTCCTTCACGTCTGTATTGGCTGGGTAAGCGGAAGTATTATTGCCCCACATCTTATGTCCACCTGTAAAGTTGATTGCTGTGACAATTCCCTCGCCATTGAGGTACGCTGCCTGATCAACGCCAAGATTGATCTCAGTACCAGCTTCATTCACCAAGGCGTTTGCTTGAATGTTTTTGTTTGATGGAGATACATAGGGAACATCGTCATTGTCAGCAATAACTCTGCTATTCAATGCGGCAAATTGCGTAGACAGATGATAAATCTCGTGATAAATCTCGTCACCCAATTTCGGTTTCAAATAGCAGGCAATAAGATGAGGGTCGCTGTAATTGTTGGCGTTTTTCCATGCGGGCGCCTCTGTGTAAACAGCCGCACCTGTTGGCGAGCAATCAATATCAGCAATTGCCATGGCTTTAAATAGGCTATTAATTCCCAACGCTTTTGCTTTCATGACTGCGGCAACAGCCGGCTTTTTTGAGTGTTTCGGCACAACAATTTGTCCTGGCACCAACCGATACAGTGGGAAAATCTTGTTGATCAATTCTAGCCCGGTTACCTTTCCTGTTGCCGAATCAATTCCCCCGATGATTTGGGCATCCGTTACAGCCGAAGGCGTGAGTTTATCGTAGGATACAGTCAGTGTGGTTTGGTTTGCTGGAATATCTCCACCCTCCACCCGCGAAATAACAGGGTGTCCCGACACATTGAATACAACTGTAAAGTCCTTATTACGTACCAGCGCATTACCAGCGCCTGTGAGTTTAACAATGAGGCTCGCCAATAACACTCCCTCGGCAGCAATCGTGTATTTACCCAAAGATAGATTGATCGTGCTGTCCTTGACATTTACCTTGTGGATGGAAGGATCAAGCACGTTGACGAATACCGCAGGGCCAACATTGAAAAGCTGAAATTGCGCTTTGATTGCTTCGCACAGCGTGTAATCGTCCCAGTTGGAATGATACCCGAGAGCCTTTACCGCTTCCTCGTAGCTGTAGGCCAGTACCGGCTTATTCACAAATGCTGTTGGATTGTCTGTCAAATGAATAGGCGCAGTACCGAAATATACTGGCAGTCCGGCTGTAGCCTCAACAGGAGAAAGAATGCTCGTATCACTCTCTGAGACGCCTATCTGGTGTTTATATGCCACTATTCCTCAACTCTCTTTCCTGCGGCGTAATCAGCGGTCTGATGAAAAAAGACGCTCTCTGGTGTTCCATGATCTCTAATCGCTGCTTCTGTTTGGGACAGCTTTTCTACGGGCACAAACATTTTCTTAATGGCTGGACATGCTTCGATGTGCTTGCTCAGATGTTGTGGAATTCCGTCCGTAAATAGCGCGTATCGATGCAGAGTGCCATCACGTAAACTACTCCCGCAGTAGATGACGTGCATTGGTTCTTTAGCAGTCACCTTTGATTCTGCTTTGCTCATTTATAAAATACCTCCCAATCAAATTCGGACTGTACTTGTGGAATCAGTACGTCGAACGTGATGTATGTCGCCCATTCTGGGAATGGCTGCTCGTCCGGTTGCTCTGTTTCGAAAGATTCGTCATCGATCTGAAAACGATCGTCAATGATCGGATCTCTTTTTAACCCAATCTTTATCCGATTCGCTACATTCAGGCTATCAATCCAGCCGTTTTGTTCATCTTCGCTGTATGTGATGACGATTACACGAATTTTAACGATGTTTGCCTGCCTCCCGTCGTTCTCTCTCCGAAAACGAACAACAACGGCGGGCAGCTCCGCTTTGATTTCTTGCGGATCGGCTACCGGTGATTGTTTGCTCTCACTCAGGAACCCGCTGACTACCTGTGGTGCTTTGTGATCGTGGCCATCTACGTTGGTGGGTAGCACAAAATCTTTCACAAGCGTTTCAATACGCTCTTTCAGCTTATTAACTAGGACAACATTAACCATCTAGCACCCGTCCTATTTCATGCTCGAGACGCTTGTCTAATGTCTCCAGCATTTTATTCTGTATTGATTTTCGTACCTTCTCGTTGTCTAGCATTTGCGGTACAGCAGGTGCATAGAGTCCTTTGATTGGAAACCTCTTTGGTGTCGTGCGTCTGTATACGGAGGCCACATTTCTGACTTTTGCAACAAACGCACCAGGAATCGGAGATTTCCCGCCAGCTCGTAATACTTGGGCCAAGATCGGTTTTTTTCTACCAGGCTGCGGCGATTTCGGTGTGACACGAAAACGAATCAGTGGCATTACATGACCCTTTGATTCCAGACTGCCATCCAGATCATTCGCGGAAGCTTTTTTGAGCTCCATTGTCTCGCTGACGTCTTTTTTTCGGACAAGATACGTGTCTCTCACCCTGGCTGCCGCTTCCGTTTTCCCGCTGGACAGGGCACGGTTCATTGCCCGTGCCTGTACCTTTGGAATTTGCTTCGGAATATGTGCCAGAAGATTTGCCGCTTCATTCAGTCTCTGTTTGATGGAGTTGTCGAAATCAATCATGGGTTTGAATTCCCTCCAAGACGGATTTCCAAAATGCCCTCAAGATCAGAAGGTGGAGCTACAATTACATACGCTTTTTTGTTTATTTTTAACGTGTGTCCAACTGGTGGAATGAATGTAAAATCGGCTCGGCTCACATAGAGCATTATTTCTTCCGTGTATTCGCGGTCATGGGTCGGGTAGGAGTACGATCGATTCCCCCCACCAATCGCGACAGGTTCAATCAATCCCGTAATCTTCTTCCCGTCGATGTCAATTTCATCTGCAAATTCGCCTGTATTGAGAAAGACAGTGGAATCCGCCTTTAGTTGGTCCTTGAATGTGCTCATTTGGGCGCGTCTACAATCAATTTGTCCGTATCAAGATTTAAATTAAGCTCTTGATTATCGTCAGAATGCTCGTCCTGTTCCGTATCCTCGCTCGTTATTCCACCAGAACCTACATCACTATCAGTTTTTCTGTCAGGTTCAGTCTCTTCAAACTGCACTACCGCCCCTTCACCGATCAGATGCGCTACATCCTTTTTGTGAGCATTAAAAATGGCGCCCTTCTCATGAAAGACACCATTATGCTTCACTGTTCCAATTTGCACTTGAAATCGCATGATAGTTTCCTCCTACGCGCGCGTTTTGATAACAGACCATGCAGATACGTCAAACGGCTTCGGCAATGGACGGCTCTTCACAATAAGAGATTTCACATCGGTCTCATGGTTGACTGTTACCTTTGTCGCACGAGGCCCTGCTACAGTAACATAGTTGATACTACCTTCTGGGATAAAGGTATTTGCACCGTACAAAAGCTCCCCGATATTTCGTGGCGCGACAATGACCTTTTCGGGGTCGATGTAGGGTTTAAGAGACTGCGTTGTGTCATCGTAGTACCACGCATCATATCGGTACACATCGAGTCCAAGTTCGGTTAAACGGCCAATGTAAGTATAACCATTTCCATTCTCAATGCTGAGCTGGGGATTGATCGTACCGAATTGCGCATATCGCAGGTCCATAAACTTCGTCATGAAATTATCGTCTGCTCGAAGATTAGCCCACGCCTCATCACCAAGGAGGGCGACAGTTGGATTGTATCCAGCCTTTCGAGATTTTCTGACCGCTTCCTCCAAGTCTTCATACTTTTTGGACGTAGTCTGGTTCCATTGGCTTCCGGCTGTAAGGTTGATCATGTTGTCAAACCCAAAGTCGATGGTATCAGTACGAACAATCGTTGCGGCATCATCAATGTAACCGGATACTGTTACTTTACCCGTCTGCAGAAGTTCTGCACCCATTAACTCTTCTCGGCGTGTGACCATGTCGGAGAGCTCCAAAAAGTCGCGGTTCATCTGTTGTACAGCCCGCTCATCTGGCGACATACCGCCAAATACCGCTTCCCCAGGCATGCGAGTTTGTAGCATGCTGATGTCAATTGGGGAAGATAGGTTGATAAAAGGTGGCGTATAAATTTTCGTTTCAAATCCATCTCGCTTGATATTAATTGGCATACTGCCTTCTGCAACAAGTGGTGCAACACGTTGGCGGTTTTTGTAGAAATCCACTAGAACATGCTTTGTATCGAAAGTCTCCTCTCCAGGGAAGAACATGTCCCGAAGGAACGTTGTAACTGGCATTCTTCGTTGAAACGAAGGAAGCATGGTTTGTGGTTCATAGATGCTGATGCTGCCACCTATAACGGTTGCGGCATTTTGCGGACTCATAAAACGTCCTGCGATGGCAGATTGTTTAATTTTCACGGTTGTTTACCCCCGATCAGTTTTGTAATGGATATTGACGGTGCGAAGCTCATCTTTGTGGTTGGCCACTGAATCGCCGGCCGCCACTTTCAGAGCGTCATATCGAAAAACACCCGTTTTATACGCTACTGCGTTTACATCAGCTCCGGTTGTGTCCACGTCCTCAGATAAAACCAATGACGCGATCTGACTTCCGTCTGTTGCTGCTTTATTTACCAACGCATACTTCCCGTTGGCGGTGATCTTTCCGAGTACCGATCCGCGTTTGAGCTTCCCTTGACCAGCAAGTAGTGTCACAGCTGTGGTCATTGCGGACACTTCCGTCCCCGCGAAAAAGGACTGATTATCCACCGTGCCAAATGTAGTAGAAGTGTTTGGTGCCATGGTTATTCCTCCTTATCTTTGTAGGCGCTGCATTGAATGTGCATGCGCGAGTTGCTGGAAGACTGCATTCACGTCTTTCAAGTTGTTCAAGTCATACTCTTTTTCCGTGTTTTGTTGTTGTGATTGAGCTGTCACATCAAGAGCTCCAGACACTTGATTAGCTGCTACTGCCGCATTGAATATGCCGTTATTGATCATCTTGCCCTCTTGCATAGCCTTGAGAGCAAGATCAGCTGCTGTCATTGGGTTTTCCCCATACTTCGCTTCGTTTACCAAAGCAGGATCGATATTTGCTGCAATAGCGTCAATGGCGCGAAGGCGCTCCCTCTCTTGTGCAGCTGCATCTTGAGTATTTTGTGCCTGATTCGGTGCAGGTGGTTGTGGTGCTGCTGCTGTATTTGATGCTGTCGGTGGTTGTGGATCGATTACTTGTGTTTGATTGGTTACTTGCATAATGCTCGCTCCTTCCGTTTGGAACTTCATAATTTCATTTCGGACACGGTCTATCACCTGTTGGGGAATCATTTCGATGCCTGCATGTGCGACAGCACTGAGCTGATTCGAATCGTCGAACATGATTTCATCGATAAACCCTTTTGCCAATGCCTCTTGTGCCGTCATCCACGTTTCCCGGTTCATAAGGGTACTCAATTCGTTCTGAGACAACCCCGTTTTTAGTCGGTATGCATTCGCGATGGACTTATCCACCGCCTGTAAGAAATCAGCTGTGTGCCGATGCTCCCACTTATCTCCCTGAGTCCGAGTCTTTGCGTTGTGAATCATGAATTGCGCCGTTGGTGACATTCTGACCTTCTTTCCACCCATGGACGCGACAGAAGCAGCACTAGCTGCCACGCCAACGATTTGGACGTCAACACCAGCTGGATGGCTTTTCAACATGGTATAGATTTCACTGCCTGAATAAACATCACCACCACCTGAGTTGATAATGACCTCAAGATCATCGCCATTTGCTTCCGCAATAGCTTTCGATATTTTCCCAGGGCTTGTTGCATCCATTTCGAACAAGTCGTAAATCCATTGATGGTCATTCGGTATGATTACGCCTCTAACTTCAATCCGTTTTGGCATTTTGTTTGTCACCTCCTTTCATGCCCGGAATATGTGCTTGTGGCAGGTTCCGACGTGCCTCCCACTCGCGCGTCAGCACGTCAATATTGCTATCCCAATCCATCCCTGTGAGCTCCGCCGTTTCCCGTTCGTGCGTGCTAAATCCGTTGTTGATTCGCTTCACGGCAGCATCTACTTCTTTCTCAGGGTCGATTTGACCAGGACTCGGTCCAATCCAAATAGCTTGGCTCCATAGCTTTCGCATAACCGGATCGCTAAAGAATCCAGGTGCCTTAATACGTCCGGTTGCCACGGCTTCAAACAACCACGTCTCGTAGGTCGGCTGACAGAAATCATGAGAGAACCAATCACGGCGGTCCCGGAAGGATCTCCACGCTTGCAAGAGTGCAGCTCGACTCGCTGAATAGCTACTGTTGAACACAGAAAGCAGCACTTCATATGGCATGTCCAGCGCTGCGCCTGCTAACTGCGCCATGACCTTTGTAAACGAATCAAATCCAGCGTTGGGATGCGTAGGATCGCCAAAGGTCACTTCCTCGCCTTCTGCCAACATGTTGATGGTTCCCGGCCCCAACTCGTAACTGGAGAGCCGTTCCTCTGGAGACAGTTTCAATTGCTCACTTTCAGGAATGGGATTGGTAAATGGTATTTCGTTTTTTGCTCCTTCTTTTCGTGTAATAAAGGCAGCGAAAAAACTATTGATGATCGCCGCTGCAATCTCTGCTTCGGCATAACGGTCCATTTGTTTGACTTGCTCGATGACAGGTGCAAGATACGGTACACCGCGATATTGCTCTGCCCTCTCCGCATCCATCACAAAAAGCACGTTAGGTAATCCGGAAACCGGATTCTGTGCCTCAACGCGCGCCCATTGTGTTATATGTCCTTGTGGAATCGTACTGTTCGGGTGTTTATTGCTTATCCAGTAAGCGATCACTTTACCATTCGGATCTGTCTCGACTCCATTTCGGATAGCACGGCCATCTGATAGCTCCACATATTCGGAAAGCGAGAAGCCCTCAGTACCAAGGATTGGGGAGTAACCTTGCGTATGATTCGGATTGTTGAGCCTGTCGCCCTCAATGAGATGAAGCCGCATGCGATATGGATTTAGCCGCTCTGCGGTATCTGCATATTTCATAACAGCAAGGGAATCACCGTTCAGCAACCATCCGGTCAACATGATCCGTTGTGCATCGTAGAAGTCATTCAGCCCGGTGTTATCGATCTTGGATGATGCCCAAAGGTTAAATTCGAATTCTGTACGATCTTCCCACTCTTTTGCCTGTTCTGCCGTAATGCCAAGCAGCCGGTAATTGAGTTGACATTTGAGTGTGAGTCCCGAACCGACGATGTTTGACTGATTCTTCTTAATGGCCCCTGTAGCAAGACCGCCACCCATGTAAAGGTCACGGCTACGTTCACGAAGCACAGCAAGGTTTTGCCCGATGTCCTCTTGCGGACTTTTGCTATCGCTGTTCCAGCCTTTCATTGAGTTTTTTCTCCGACTGGCCCCGTTATTCGAATAACCACTATTCGTAGCCTTCCGAAGTGCCGATAGCTTTGCGCGATTCACTTCTCGCTTTAACGCCATAGTTGGTGATAGCCATTCAATTGTTTTGTCTATGAACTTCACAAATTACTCACCCCCCTTACAAGTCTCGATAGATGACTCGAAATGCCTTACGCTTTGATGGACTCTCGCCCGTTGTTAGTGCATTTTCCAGTTCGTTTTTCCGATCTTGTAGCTTCTCGATCTCATCCTTAATGAGTTTCAAGTCGCCGCGACGCAAATTCCTGGACCCGATCCGGTATTCCTGTGCGCCTGTCAAAATGGCTGTCTCAGCCTCGTAGTATTTACTCAGGCGGTCCTTAACAATTTCTAATTCATCTTGTATCCTTTTCTGCTGCTGTGGATCATAAGCCATTTCCTACACCCCCTCACCAAAGTTTTGAGCGCTTGACGAGCTGCTTTGCTTGCTGACCTGATATTTGTTTTGCTGCAGCTGTATGTTTTACGGGAGGATCAGTTTCTCGCAAGCGTTTTTCGAGTGCTTCAAAGTCTGGTTTCAGCAAACGCAACGCTGCGAGACCATAGACCCGTAAATCCAGCGGCTCATTCCTCTTGTCTTTGGCGACATTTTCCCAAACCATGACGGTTTGGCCATACTTTTTCCTAAACACTTGCCGCTCAGAAACAAGACCTTTGAAATAAATCTGATCATATCCGCGTGTTTCCCCAATCGGGAAATGAAAATAGTGTGGACCAGGTTCCGCAATATGCAAACGCTGCATGATCGTCGTTTTTCCTGAATCCACACCAAGGAGGATAAGTGGAAGCTTATATTTGTTGTTTTTGGAGACCTTCCGGATTAACTCAAGACCTGAACCGCCTTCCCCTTTGATGGGAAAAACTCTGCTTTGTAGACGTGGTCCGCAATATCGATAAACTTCATCTGTGTAGTGACCGCCTATGTCAACAAAGGTACACGCTACAATAAGCCCTGCGCCATTAGCGAATTTCCAAACCTTTTCTCTCTTGTCATCAAGGTCTTGCCATGTACGCGGATTGTCTGGTTTTCCCCAGATGACTCCTTTTTCTATTCCCCATGATTCCTCTTCTTTACCCCAGCCGATGACTTCATACTCCAAACGGTCATTCTGGGTGTCGACTGCCATTGTAAGGATGAGAACGCCGTTCGGTAGTTCAGCATCGTAGCTTTCTCGCCGCTCCAGAAGAATGTTTTCATCCTGAATATCACCGCGATCTTCCCATGTTTCGCTCAATAACGTATTAACAAAAACCTGCATCTGCTCGGGATTTCCTTTTTTCAACTCGTCCTGTGCGATCAAAAAGGCTTCGATCATTTCTTGCCAACGAGTCCATGGAGACGCTAACGCGTTCATGTGGAATCCCTTTACTTTTCGTTCAGGGAATTCATGTATCCATTCACCTTTGCCAGCAATCTGCTGTTTCTTCCAGTCGATTTCAGGAGAATCAAAGCCACAATGCAAGCAGCGCATCGATACGGTATCGAATATGATCCGATTCCACTCCAAGGGTTGGAGTGCCTCACACTTCGGACATGGAAGATGCCATTCACCTCTCGAGGAGTTATTGTATAGCTGCTCGATCCGCGAATGGCCTTTAATAGTTGGTGTAGAAGCAACAACGATTTTTCTATTGTGGAACGTGGCCGTCCGTCTTCTTGCCAAGTCCAGCGCATCACCCTCAGAAGTCGCCTCGAATCGGTCTAATTCATCGACCAGCAATATCCTGATCGGACGACTCGCCAGTGAGGCCGGGGAATTACTACCCACAATGGTGATATGACCGCCTGGGAATGATTTATGCAAGATGGTATTTCCTGAATCTTTGGCTTTCGAATCAGCAACCTTTTTAGTCAGAACTGGCGTATCGCGTATCATAGTGCTAAGTCGGTCTTTCGAAAAGCTTTTTCCCATATCTAGTGTGGGGACAACCAACATCATGGGAGACGGGTCCTGATCAATGTAATAACCGATGATGTTTTCCTGGGATAGCGTTTTTCCGACCTGTGATCCCATCATAAATACTACTTCTTCTACTTCTGGATCACTAACTGCATCCATCATGCCCTTTTGATATGGCGCCCGATCGCTTCTGTACTTCCCTGCCTCAGCTGCCGATTCAGGAGACAGATATCGGTAGGCATCTGCCCACTGAGTAATTGTCAAATCGGTTGGAGGAGAAACGATTTGGGCGATAGCCTGGTAAAGCTTACGATGTTTCTGGTTCATGCTCTGCACCAGTTGGCTCGACCGTGCCCTTTTCAGCAAAGTTAGTGTAGTGATCTGCCAGTTCTTGCAATGCTTCTTTAATCTCTTTTTGCAATATCCCCACGATTACCGGCATTTCTGTTTCAAATTGGAGCAAAGGAGATACTTTCGATGGAATCGTGAGGCAACGCGCTTTGAATAGACCGACCATCCGCTCCATAATCTTAACTACTTCATCCACCTGAATGAGCGACAATTCTTTTTCTGCCAGATCAAGCTCAGCAATTTTCCGCTTGGCTCTTTCGTGCAGCGCTTTTTCTTCGTTGTAATCGATGTCTGTATTATCGCTAAGATGCTGCACGTATTTGATGTATCGCTGAACGTTGTCGGCTAGATCGTATTTTCCTCTGCTAATCTGTTGGAGGATACCATCTCGTGTGAGTGTATTTACCCATTTAGGGGTTTTTCCGATCACATCAGCGAACTGCTGTGTGCCCACAATCATATCCATGAGTTCTCTCCTTTCTTCCGGAAGTAAAAAACAAATCGCTTCCTCTTCTTGACCCAATGTAGTTCGGGACAGTAGATGAAGCGATTTTTTCAGTAGTAGCAACGACCAGTGAATAGGAAGTGACTTTAAAATTTTGAGTCTAGTTGAATTTCGGGGCTCGATCGACCCGCATGGAATTAGACTTCCCGGAAGGACCCAAGCTGTCAGAATTGTGTATGGTTTTAACACAATTCAAATCAACCATTAGTGTCATACATAGTCATTTGGTGCTCCCCACCTGGGCTACGGCCTTGCTTGTCCTTTATTTGCTTGGCATCCGTCGCTATAGATTTTTGCAACTCTTGTTCCATCTTCATGAGCGAATGCAGATCACGCACAGAGTTTACAATGATCTTGCCGCTCTGGAAATCCTTCACCCATTGGGCGATGACCGCATGAATCACCTTTCTATATTTCTGGTTCGTATCAACAAAGTCGGTCAGCAGTTCTTCTGTTTGCTTTTTCATTGATGCCACCACAGCTTTCCTTTAATATGGAAAATGAGATAGTGGCTTGAAGAATCCGTGGCCACGGTGTTCCACTATCTCTGCTGGGGTGACCCGGCTTGAGTGGGAGAGTGTTTCTGCACTCTCCTTTTCTTATGCCTTCACTGCTATTTCACCAGTGAGTTGTTCCCATCGTTTTACGATCACATCACAATATTTGGGGTCAATCTCCATGAGGTAGGCAACCCGCTCGGTTTGCTCAGCCGCAACAAGTGTGGATCCAGAACCGCCAAAGAAGTCGACCACGATGTCCCCACGCTTACTGCTGTTCTGTAAAGCTCGAGCAACTAGAGCAATTGGCTTCATCGTGGGATGCTCGCCATTACGCGTTGGCTTATCAATTTCCCAAACCGTGTCCTGCTTGCGGTCGCCGTACCATCGATGTGCAGCCCCCGGCTTCCATCCGTAGAGAATGGGCTCGTGTCGCCAATGGTAATCCTGTCGGCCAATAGAGAAACTATTTTTTACCCAAACGAGACACTGTTTCAAAAGCCATCCGGATTCTTTCATAGCTGATTTAAAATTTGCGCCCTCCGTAGCCGCATAACATACATAGATAGGGGCTCCCTCTTCGGATACGAGAAAGAGGTTTTGATAGACGGTCACCAGGAATTCCTTGAACTGGCCGTCTGCCATTTTGTCGTTTTCAATCTTAAGAGCATCCTTCGTTTTACCGGTGTAATCCACGTTGTACGGCGGATCGGTGAAAGCCATTGCAGCAAGCTTGCCATCCATAAGCCGTTCGACGTCCGATTGATTGGTTGAATCTCCGCACAAAAGTCGATGTCGCCCGAGAATCCAAAGGTCGCCTGGTCGTGTGACTGGCTCTTCGATTTTAGAGAGCTCGTCTTCAATATCGAAATCATCTTCTTTAACTGGTTCATCTATTTCAATGTTGACGTAATCGTTGATCAAATCTACAACTTCATCCAGATCAAAACCTGTGAGCTCTACGTCCAAATCGCACTCCTGTAGCTCCGCCAACACCTGGGCGAGCATTTCCTCATTCCAATCCCCGCTGATTTTGTTCAGAGCGATGTTGAGTGCCTTCTCCTTAATGTCATCCAAGTCAACGACTGATACGTCTACCTCAGTCCGTCCTAACTCGTTGACGAGTATTTTGAATCGCTGATGCCCTCCGACAAGGTTTCCACTTCGCTCATTCCAAACCAGCGGCTCGACGTAGCCAAACTCTTGAATGGATCGTTTCAATTTCTCGTATTCAGGGTCGCCCGGCTGCAAATCTATTCGCGGGTTATATTCAGCAGCCTTAATCATAAAGACTGGTATTTTCCGTATGTCCATGCTGTTCAGCTCCTTCGTGGCGATAAAGTAAGAATAAAGAATATTACCAACCCTTGAATTGCTCTATGCCTTGATACTGTTGGGCTGGTGCCGTGTTTTGTAGGTGTAATCAAACGACTATTATTCCAGCAGAAAAGTATATGTTTTGTTTCACCGCAAAAAATGAGATTGAAGCTTAGAGCCTTATACTTTGGCTGCCTGTTGGCTTCTGGCGACCCCTAATCCAAATTTGGGTCTTCTCCTGCCTCTGTGATCTCCTGGCTGAATAGGTGCAGGAGCCACGCTTCTGCTGTCTTCCCATTGAGAGAATACAGGGGATTGATGGTTAGTGCTGACCGTCCATCCAAGTCAGTTCGGCGGATGATCTGCAGCTCAATGAATGTCTTCACAATCTTGCGTGCTGTTGGATAGGAACAGTCTGCAATGCGGGCAAGGTCTTTGACGGTAAGTGGTGTGCCCTTTTGCCCGCGCTCATTGTCGCCTTGCAGGAGGTTGGTTCCCTCGCTGGCATAAGGAGCGATCTTCAACAAAAAGCCAGCCTCAGCGAGTGACAGCTTTCTGAGCCGTCGCTTTGCCTTTTGGCTGGCTTTGTTCTTCACGAATTTTGAGCTGCGGCCTACTGGACGAAACACTTTTACAATCTCGTCCGACCGGCGCAGCACTTCCTCCGTGTAGTATATTTCTCCTGTCATTGAGTCGACATACTGCCGCACTACATTTCACCCACCTCCACTTATAAAGGGAGAAAGTACTCCAATTTATTATTTTCGTAAGTATAGTCCATGAGTTGAACAAATTAATTGGACCAGTTCTTTTTTTGATTGATCTCCTAAATAAAGCTCGAAAATAAGCCCATTAGAACGCACAATCAATTTGATTTCAGGAAAAATAAAGCATGTATGAATTTTTTCTCTTAAACTTAACCTAGTCAAAAGTTCCATCTTTCTATTCGAGTCAATTTCGAACATTGGTTTTTTTGACGCATTTTCATAAGTTTCGAGCAGGCTATTATGATCATCCACAATGTCTTTTAATCTGTCAATGTCTCGGTCTGATAGATTAGAAGTTGCAATAGCTGAACTAAGAGTCCATAACTGCTGAATAGTTTTAATAAAACGTTGTTCTTCCTGCAAATAGTAGCTATATTTGCTCATTTCTTCTTTGCAATCATCATAAAATATCTCTAATTCATCGCTTAAAGGATATCGCAAAGGCACTGGAAAGCGATCGATAAGAAACCTGTTATCTGAAAGTTCGCTTTCAAAGTCAATGGAAAGTAAATCTTCCTGAAAAGGTTTCAATAACTCATTAATACTATGTACATTTTCCCAAAGTCTCTCTTCAATAATTGTTCTAATTTCCACACTAACACTCCCTCTTTCAATTCTATAGTTTAGTATACCGCATTAAGTAAATTAGGAAAAACGTGCAAAGCCGTGCTCATGCTGTAATTAAACCCTCAATCTAATTTTTTGAAACTCAACAGCAAAATTTCTTGTCCTGGTCCACTTTATAAGGATTGAAAGTATATTCCTTATAACGACGTGAAAAGTCCCCTTATTCAAAAGGGGACTTTATCTACAATCTGCATAATCGGTGTTTTATTGTTTATTTTCCTAATACTACACCATCTTTATCTAAGGAAGCCTTTCTATCGCCGCTCTTCTTTAATTTCCATGCTTTCTTTTCGCCGTTCCATCCAAGATGCCCTGCAGTATCTTTTTCCACAGTCCATTTTCCATTTTTGAATTCGCCAGAAGACTTGGTAAGAGGGGTATTTCCATGTTTATCTTTGAATGAACCGAGATCTACCGTTATATCATCATCCATAATATCATTTGGTAAAGAATCAGCTACATCTTCGGCAGCCTTCTTTAGTTCCATAAAAAGAATTAGGCTTAAAGCTGAAGCTTTTTGAGCTGGCACAGCATACCCAATCACAAACGTGAGGGCAAATGTTGCAACAAGAAGTTTCATAAAATATTTCTTCATTACTAACAACTCCTATATTTCATTATTTTTACCAAAAAATATATTACCTTATTATACCAATGATTGTAAATACACTAAATAAAGTTCATTTATTTTATAAATTCCAATAAATTTCTTTTAGTACTGCACCAGGTAATACTGCACACTTAGGATAGGATCAGCGTATTCGAATACGAGAGATACCGGACAAAGGGCGAAAGGCCGAAGCCGTAGGTCTCGCATGTAATCCCCTGTCCGATATATTCCAGCAAAGTAATCGCCCCCATAATTTACAAGTTGATTTTCCTTATGCACTGAATGAAATTAATTAATGTATAGATAATGCTAGGAAGGAATTTTTATGGGTCGAGTTATCATCAGTGAATTCACTCCACAAGAAAAACTTAAATTATCCAAAATTGTCCTGAATTGTGTCAGCAAAGGTGAAGGTGAGACAGAGCTTGATGCATTAAAAAAAGCATTTGAAATTGCTAAAGCAGTGCTAAAAAAACCAACTGCTCAAATGTGTCAATACGTTTGGCAAGAACACTTGAGAAATTACTATCGAGCACTCTATGAAAAAGCTTTACAGAAAGGAAGTAAAAACAGATCTATGAGAAAAGTAAGTGAGGAAAATCGTTATCTCGTTTCATTAGTTTGCACAGAAATTTTAAAAGGTCAGGCAATTGGAGAAGCCTTGCGATCCGTTTCAAAAATTGTAAACCTTAAGGAGAGTACCATTAAAACGAAGTGGTATGCACTCATGAGAATCGAAGAATATAAGGCGCAATACGATGAAGCTCTAAAGAATCAATCCGAGTTCCAAGCAGCTACCCCAGAAACCCCTGAGACTTTCCAAAATGCATCTCACGAAAAGCAAAGTGAAGACGGTGAAAGACCTTTACATACTAACGAAGCTGGTTTCCTAGATTCCATCAATAGCTTTATCACTTCCTTCAAAACCCTACAGGAAGAGAATGAGAATCTAAGAAATCAAAATGATATGCTACAAGAAAAGTATGAAAGAGTTGTATCTGAGCTTAAAAAAATGAAAGACTTAATCAATTCCTTGGAATTATGATCGTTAGGAATATCTCCCCACTGAAATATTCGTGGGCAGATTTAACTCCCGAAATATATAAGAGCCGCCCGTCTAATTCCCGAGCGGCTTATTCATCGTGCGTACACTTAGTATAGAGCGACTTTTGATTTGCTTGCAAAAACCGTCAAGAGCGTCAGATGTGTCAGATATGTCAACCGCCGCCATAGTGTACCAACCAACATCGGACTTGCTGCTCAGTCTAATACTGCATAAACTTCATCACCAGCTTTTATCTTAATAAAATCGTCCGACTCATAAATGGTAATTCCAATATTAGGCATTCCGGATATAGAAGTTGAAAGATCCATTTTTTTTACTTTAAATTTCAATTCTTCTGTTGTAGTTTTAACCATAATATATTTATCCACAAGATATGGTATTTTCGTATTACTTGAGGAAAATACTGGGTCAGCCCCTCCTACAATAATACATCCTAGTTTTTTATGATTCATGCTATATCCTATTTGCATGATATGTGTATAACACATTCTTAGCCCTCCTTATCTTTCAAAAATATCAAGTAACTGTTTAACATCTCTTAGCTTCAATCCTTCATTTCTTAATCTCTGAATAGCATCTCTTCCAAGCATCATTCTCTCGGCTTGGCTTAATTCTGGTGCAAATCGTGCTGCTCTAATACTAGCTTGTGCTTCATCTAGGGCAGTATTTATTAGATTTGGAATCATCTCATTGTTTATTATGTCAAATTGATCAAAAGCAGTTCCTTTCTTAACTGTCTCATAGTGTCCAACAACTTCGTGCGCAATAGTGCCTTTACCGCTAATCAAAGAATTGGGATTTCTAGTTGGTAATTTAGTTGGCAAGACATCATTGTTTATAAACAACATTTGACCATATGCTATGCTTGTTTGAGTGGTAGTTACCTCATCTGCGATAATAATTTGATCTTCTGGAAAACCCAATCGTTTTGCATAATTAACTAATTCATTTTTTTGTTCCTGAGTAAGTGGTGTGTCATTTCTAAACCCTTTAGTATCAATGAAATTCTTAACATTACCTGTCCCCTTCTTTCCCTTCCTTGCCGCATCCAATAAACCCTTAATTCTTTTACTTCCCCCCAGCGTAAGTACACCCAAGGCAAGCCCACCGATTGCAATTCCATCCGCAAGCTCGACTTTACCATCCCGCAACGTATCCAAGTCTTCTTGCATTGGCTCGATATATCCTTCCCTTACAAACGCTCCAACACCCTTAGGCAAATCATTTGCTGCTTTCTCCATAGCGCTTGGCAACTCACTTGCCGCTTTTTGCATCGCAGCAGGAACATCTCCCAGCATCGAGATTCCTTTGACGAAACTATCCCACATGCTAGGCTTTTCCTGCGGCCTTTCGCAAGCTGGTCCTTGTCCAAAACCAGCAGCAGACGGCCCGCTATTTGCTGACGACTGATTTCCTATCGTCACACCACCCAAATCCTGCCCGTCATCTTCAATCTTGATCTGCCCACAATAGAAACACATATTTGTTGATTTATTAAGCAATGCCGGATGACCACCGACCATTTTGTCCGCTTTCCCATCTATCCATGGCATTGTTGTTAGAGGTGTGCACGGCATTGGTTTAAGTACACCATTGTTGGCTGCTGTGGCAGAAGCGACTGTGGGATTTTGTAAGCTGCTGCACTTTCCGAATGGCATAATATTTACGTTAGGAACAAAATCCATGATGTTCATTTGCGGCTTTCCTTTTACAAAAACACCATGGCTGAACGGCATTTTCAGCCGACTCTGTTTACTTCCGCTGCTGCATGATAAAATGGCTCCCACAACCACGTAGCTCTTGCGTTCAGCACTTGACTGCTGGATATTGATACCTTCAATATTGGGCAAACAGTCTCCTCCTCTCTGTAAAGGTTTCTATACAGATGGGAGATTCTCATGTTGATCGATATATTCGATATCCAATCTATATATAAAAAGGAAATAATGCCCACGTAATGAAGTATCGGATGTGGAACGCACACTAACAATAGATACAAAGTAACAAACGCACCATTATGACCATAGGTTTTTAGAACCACGAAAAGCCACTCGGATCATTCCCGAGGGCTTCTTCATCATGGATTGCCAGAGTATTTATGCATCTGCTCTTCTTTAGAAACGTCATTCCGCCAACCTTTCAGGAACCTAACAATTCCTCACTGTACAGCTCCCTCGCTAATCGATTTACGATGTCCCGTTTGATTTCATTCAATCGTTGCCGGGAAACTCCTACGTGCCTAGCAATGCTATTCATTCGCATTCCATCCATCATGCATTCCAGGACTGTTCGGTACTTGCTATCGCTCAGACCGATAGCGAAATCATTGATTTGCCTCACCTTGTCTTCAAGGCTTTTCATTCTCTCAATCCGTTTTTCGTACCGCTCTTCCGGAATGGTTAAGGTGGAGAGGCGTAATCCTTTCCCGCTCGGCATACCTGCTGCATCGCCATAGGTAGCGACCAATTTCTCCTGTATCAACGGATTCGAAGATATCGCCTTGTCTATTTCCTTCCTCAGACGCTCAACCTCTTTCACCATCCAATGGTAATCCTTGATTTCTTCCTCTACCTTTTGTACGACTTCAAGTGCTGGCTCAAGATTGATATAGGCGAGCTGCCCGCACCGATCAAGCAACCCTTGATTCTCTATAATGTAATTGTCCCACTCCGGGCAGGTTTCGATCTTACCAACGTGGAGGTTATGGACACTACAGATCGATTTCTTACCCCATTGAGTAGCGGGACATTTTTCGCATACCTTTTCGATCAGTTTATCATTCACCTACACCACCTACCCTTTTCTAGATTCTCATTTAACAAATCGTGTGATTTGATTACTTTTTGAAAATTGCCCATTTTCATTGGATTTATGGTAAAATTTAGTATAATCCGGTAAACAAATCCAATAGGAGGTTGTTATGAAAAAGATTGTTTTGCTGTTATTTGCAGTTTTCATGATCCAACTCCATTTCACTTCTGCAACATTTGCTTCTGGGGACCGTATTAGGGCTGGTCAAGCACTTGAATATGGTGCTTGGCTAACGTCAATGAACAGTAAATACACTTTACGTTTTTCTGTTTATAACGATCTTTATATAAAGAGGTATAATCCCAAACCAACAACCGTCATATGGAGCGTGAATACCAACCGCGCTGGAAATTCTCTCAAACTTGACTTTTATAGCGGAAAACTCGTTATACTCCGTGGTAATGGTGATCCGATTTGGTACTCAGATAACGCTGCATGGAGCAATATCCATTATCAAGGTAAACCACCTGCAAACCTTAGAGGCGACCTTCTGATTATGCAAGATGATGGAAATTTAGTTCTTTATAACACCACGGACTTGAATCAAGGCTGGTATCCTGTCTGGGCTTCGGATACTTGGGAACGTTAAGATTATATTAAGAGCCGAGCTACCTTTCGGCTCTTTTTTCTTTGGGAGGCGAGGCTACCCCTAGTAGTGGCATTTACCGAAGCTTAAATTGGGCTGAACACCGTCTTGCCTCCGATCCTCTCAATTACCGTTTTGTAAAATCAGCTTTTCGATCCTCGTCTTATGATCAACCTGGTATCATACTTAGCCCAGTGAAACTGCTTTCCGTTCTCGTCATACCATCGAACATAAACTGACTTTCCGGATAGTGATACACCATCTACGCTTCCGTGATTCAATTGTTTCCATTGACTGCGATGACATTTTATATGCTCTACAATATCGCCTTTTTTCAGGCCGTTCACTGCTTCCGTTCGCATGCTCTTTCCTCCCTAACTAATGTGATAAATCACTACTGATACTGGCAATACTGGTAATAAAACACATAGAGGTAGAAAATGTTAGTTAATTTCATTGCCGTGTTTCTAATTCCATGGATTCTTGGAGCCTGGCTTTACATAAAAAACGATAAGATTGTATTGACCATTGCTCCAACATTTTCTGTCTTATCCTTCGTAGTAAATCATTGGGGTGTCCAAACTGGTTATTGGGAGATAGTTCCTGTTCTTGAGAACAAATCGTTCTCAGGCTTGTTTTACGACACTGGAATTTTTCCCGTACTGGCAACCCTGCTTGTTTATCTAATTCACAGGAGGAGGCTAAACCCTTTTATCTTGATTGTCTTAATTACTTCTGGAACGACTTTCATTGAATCAATTGGATATTACTTTGGGAGAGTACTTTATGCTAATGGATGGAATTTCGGTTGGACCTTCGTTTCGTACCTGATTCCATTTTCTTTGACGTATTTGTACTACATTTTTCTGAATAAAAAAGGTTTTTACCAGGAGTGAGTTTTATATATTGAGCTAGAAAAACCGTGTGATAGTAGTTGGATTGGCTCCCCTTCTTGGGGAGCCTTTGGCATATTAGTTAATCAATCGTTTTTCTATTCCGATTCAATTGCTAGTTCGTCTACACGCCCTGACAAACACCCCAAGCAGCAAAAATGATCAACAGAAGGTTTCTTACTTACCAATATCCACTCAGGCTTGTCCCCTACGATCTCTTCATCGCAAAATGCACATTTCATCGCTTGTTCCTCCTTGTTTATTGGTGAAGACAGTGGATTAATCCACTTGGCAAACATGTGCATTGTAGTCTTTGTTGGCTTCCCCAAGTAAGCAGGCCAGTTGCTCCAAGTTGGCAGCCCGTTTATCGAATGCGTTAGCTGTTTGAATTCTCCCAGCTCGTAAATGCGTTGCTGCTTTATTCTTACTGTGATCCACTTCGCGATGGATTCCCGATACAGCATCTAACACAGCGTCAAAATCGAGACTTCTGATAAAGTAGGCCAATTTTTTCTCTTCTTCCGTGAACTCTGGTTCATTGATATCTTCATCTCCAACGGTGCCGTCATAGCTGTTAGCTTCCACGATCCCGTCTGGAGAAATAACACCACTATTGAACCAAGCGATATATTTCCCGTCTTTTGCTCCAATAGCCATCATGATTTGGCAATCAGAAATGATTCTACTGAAATCATGATCGCCTAGACCGAAAGCAAATTCCGCCTCTCCCATATTTACAATCAAGGTGTCACCGTCCTCCGCTTCCAAATAGTCCACATCTACGTTAACGCCTGAGATTCCAATAAACGGATCGGCAACTCCTTCCAACTTAAATTCTAAGCTGCATGTAACGCCGAACTTCTTCATCACTTCGAATAGGTGCATTGCTTCTCCAGCATTTGAATCAATCATTTGAATTGTTGTCATATAAATCCGCTCCTTTAGTGGTTTAGTTAAAAATTCGTTCACTTTTTGCTTTAGCTAACATTCCGACGAGAATAGAGTGAAACTTGTCCAGCGCACCCATTCGCACCATGACGTCTATTCCGTTAATCATTTTTTTGAGTGTTGATTCGGCATATGGGCGACCGATGCTTTTGATTCGATCAGCATTAATCTTGTCCCGCTCCCGCTGCACCCGCTCTAAGACGTTAATGCCATGCTGATCCTTCATCGCGTCATAGATACGGTTGTATATTTCGTTGTGCCCCATTCGAGTCCAGCGAGAGTATTCGTTAATTAGATCGACTACCTTGGCTGCATCTGGCACAGCCGTCAGATTGTCTGTAATTGTTTCAAAGCCGCTCTTTAACGCCTTTAGTTCCTGATCGCGCCGAGCATCCTCTTTTTCTTTCTGGACTGCCTGATTCGCCAGATAAGCAACCATTTCCATCGTTGTCAATTGCGGTTGTGTTTGTTGGGAAATTGTTTGCTCCAACAAATTAAAGGCTTTTATATAGTCCTCTTTGAATCGTCCGGCATCCTTTCCGGTATAACCCATAACCAAGAAGGTAAACCCGTCTCGAGTCATATCTACCTTGGGATAAACTCGTCCTCTTTCATTCGTATAGATTGACTCCTCAAAATTGAGGAGTCGGAACTCACTGCTGCAATCGAGGTTTCGTATATCTCGTAATACGTTGTCGTGGCCTTTCCCGAACTTTTCAGCAACTAACAGGCTATCTGTTACTGCTTTTCCATTCCCGATGAAAACGAGCTTGTCCAACGGATTTCCCTCCTCGGAATAATTTTTGGAATAATTTGAGTGGATATTGACAAAAGTCATTACAACCAATTCGCCTAAAAACCGAGAATTTTACAACCAGGCATTCAATGAAATAGGTAACTCATTTCAAAAAACATCTTTCTCATTGCCGCCAATGCGTGTCCCGCTCCTCTGGTTCATCGTCAATTGTTTGTTGCTTACCAAAACGATGATCGAGACTCACGAACTTATTGAACTCCTTGAGAAAGGCCAGCTCCACCGTTCCAATTGGTCCGTTCCGTTGTTTCGCAATGATGACCTCCAATATGTTCTTGTTTTCTGTTGCTTTGTCATAGTAATCATCACGATAGAGAAAGGCGACCAAATCTGCTTCTTGCTCAATTTGCCCCGACTCACGCAAGTCACTCATCATCGGCCGCTTATCCTGTCGCTGTTCTACGCCGCGACTGAGCTGAGAGAGGGCGATCACAGGGACTTCCAACTCACGAGCCATGCTTTTGAGTGTCCGGGCTATCTCAGACACTTCCTGCTCTCTGCTTCGCCCTGGCTTGTCCATCCTAATTTTCGTTAGGTAGTCAATGATGACCAAGCCAAGCCCTTCTTGCTGCTTCATACTCCGGCATTTTGACCGAAGCTCTCCAAGAGCGATCTCAGGCGTATCATCTATATAGATGTTCGTCTTGGAAACGATGCCCAAGGCGTGCGTCAAACGAATCCAGTCATCCCCTTCCAGCCAACCGCTTCGTAGCTTTGATGCGTCAATATTGCCCTCCGCACACACCATTCTCGTGACCAGTTTCCCGGCACTCATTTCCAATGAGAAGATCATGATTGGTTCGCCTATCCTCTTTGAAGCGTTTTGAGCGATATTTAGCGCCAGTGCCGTCTTTCCGATTGAAGGCCGAGCCGCCAGAATAATCAAATCTTGCTTATGAAATCCGCTCGTCATTTTGTCCAAATCAGGATATCCGGACGGAACCCCAACCGTCCTTCCGCGCTGCTGAAACGTTCTGTCAATCTCCTCGTATGCTTCCAATGCAACTTCCCTGATCGGTCGTACAGACCGCTTTTTACCACGTTCCCGAATCTCGGCTGCCAGTTTTTCTGACTGAGCAAGCACTTCATCGACATTTTCATTGTTGAGGCTGTCCTTGTACGCTTGGTAGTTGATTTCAATAAGCTTTCTGCGCCGAGCCTTGTGTAAAACGATCCCTGCATAGTAGTCAATGTTCTCTGCCGTCGGTGTATAGCTGACCAATTCTGTAATGTACGGGACGCCCCCCGCGTTATCCAGTGCCTTCTTCTCTTGTAAATGACTTGTTATCGTTACCAGGTCAATCGGATCGCCTTTCTCATACAAGTCAGCCATGCCTTGATAGAGGATTTGATGTCGTGTCCGGTAGAAATCCATAGCTGTTAGCTCATCGATGACTTTTGTAATAACTGGGGGCTTACAGAAGATCGCCCCGAGTACCGCTTTCTCCGCTTCTTCGCTGTGGGGCATCTCCTGAATATCAATCATGTTTCATCAATCTCCTGTTTAGCTGCTCCGTGTTTTCGATATGCAAGTCAAAGCGGCGACTGTCTCCGGTCAACTCTTCCAAAACGCAGGATTCAATAATGCGCTCCATCAAGCGAGTACCCCATCCTTTTTGGCGTTCGTTAAACCTTGCCTCCAGCTCCTTGACCGTAAAGTTTGAACCGTACAGTATGGGGCTTCTGTTCTGTCTACCGTTTAACACAGTGAACAATTCCCCCATTTCCCAATCCGCTGGAATTTCTGCGCCCAGCTCGTCGATGATCAAAACATCTGCAGCTCTGTAGGCGTTTAGGTAATCCCATTTGCCAATCGGTTTGCGAGTATGAGCAATCAAGAGTTTGGCTGTCGTATACACGACACTGATACCATGATTTCGCAATTCTTTCGTCGCCGCCGACAGCAGATGGCTCTTTCCGAGTCCGTTTTCTCCAAATAGGTATACTCCTTTGGCTCCCCACTCCTCGATGCCGCGAGTAAAGTCCTGGATCACCTGAAAGCCACGGATGGTTCCAGGTTCCGTCTCATATTCCGTTAAAGTAGCCCCTATAACCATTTGGTCATCATCGCTATATTCGTGTATTTCTCCGTTGCGCTTGGCTCTCTCAAAACGTTTGATGTCGGCCATTTCCCGCTCCGCTTCACACTTGCATACTGGAGTTACCTGAAACTTTCCGATTACCTCGGAAAATAGCTCTATTGGTTTTAAAACCTTTCCGCAATGGGGGCAGTTCCGCTCACTTGATCCCTGCTTTTCGATACAATTCTTCACGACTTGGTGTAAGGACTGCTGAATTGGTTCCACTTGCTCCGCCTCCTTTACCAAAAGCCTTTTGATTCAGATATCCTTCAAACTTTGGCGAAAACAAAGTCTCAGGTCTGAGGTATTTAGACCATTCTGGATTGTTTAGCCATTCAGTCGTCTTGTTATCAATAACACGCTTAAAGTCATCTAGGCGGAACCCTTCGTTCCATCGAGCAGTAATAAGCTGCTTTGTTTTTTTACTGGTCGCTCGATAGCTTGTCCCTGCTTTTTGGTTTAGGTATTCAATGATTTCAGCAAAAGGGACATTATCTTTATTACTTAATAAAGATAAATACTTAGTATTATTAATACTTAGTAGTGTCGGATTTTCCACATCTGGAAACTCCACATCTGGTTTTTCCACATCTGGTTTTTCCTGTTGTGGTTTTATCTCTTCTGGCAACTCCTCTTGTGGTGTTTCAAAAACATGTGTCTCCCATTTGACGATCTTGCCGTTTTCTTTTACAGGGAAGCGGTGCAGATAACCCAACCGCTTTAATTCCTTTAGCCCCGTTCTTAGACTGTCCTCACCATCAGATGCGTGAGTAGCCAACTCCTCTACGAAGAATGTCCAGTCATCGGGCAGCGACAACATATAGGCGATAATGCCTTTTGCCTTCCAGCTCAAACGATCATCATGCAAGGCTGTTTTGTCCATCACAACGAAATTGTCGTTCTTCCTTACCCTGAAAATGCTCAAATCGCGGCGGCCCCCTCTTGTTGCGGTTGTTGATAAAACTTTAAGAACAGTTCATATGCTGCTATTGGACCGTCTTTCTTGTTTACATCGCTAATCATCCGTAACTGATCGATGTGAATTTTGTCTTCTATAACAGCCTCGGTAATTATTTTGATCGCGCGTGCAGATGGATCACCGCCTGCAGCTCTACGGCAGATGTCTGCATATCGTTCACATAGGCTAAGCGCTGTTGTCTTACTCATGCAGATCGCCCGCTTTCTACAGTTTCAGGAGATACCTTCCTGATACGTGCGCGTACTGCTCGATGCATGATACCAAGCAAATCGTCCTGCAAGTATTCGTCACCCATCTTTTCATCCAGCTTTCCGAGAATCTTAATGGATGTTCTACTGAACACGGCTTCGAACAAATCTTCTGGAGTGGTGTAGTCCCGCAACCTCAAACCCAGCTTTTCGCACACTTCATCCATCAAGCCGAGTAGCTTAATGGCGTCAACCGACACATCGCTCGGATTATGCATAAAGCTCCACTCCTTTTCCTTGTTCTTGGCGAAGAAGATCACGCTGTTTGATAGCTATATTTTTGAGCATAGGCACTAGATCACTATTGCTTGACCCTTGAGGAGCAGAAGCAATGTACTCCTCTAATTCAGCCAGCGTCATGCACGACACAACTTTTTCCCACCACTCTATGATTGAAAAGCCTTTGTCTGGAACAATAAACGCTGTAACATCCACTCCAGCCCCTTTTGACAATTCAAGGATCGACGTAGCTGCCTCTTGAAATATCGTTTCCACCCTATTCCCTCCCTTTTTGAAGGAGGACAAACTTTTATGTATACATATTTGCAACATTCGCTATAATAATTAATAGCGAGGCTTGTCCTCCGTTGATTCGGTTGTCATTTCCTTGGTCCGCCAAGACAATTTAGGAAATGACCGTCTTACCCCATCTGTTCGTAGCAGGTGGGCTTTTCTTTTTTTGCCCAACGCCCTAGAATTTTGGCTGCTTGTTCGGACTCCCGAGCTTTTTTTATTTCCGTTACTTTTTCAGCAGTAATTCGCATTTTTAGAGCTACCATAATCATGCCTTGCTGGTCATAGCGTCTAGCTGTTTCCTCAAGAGCAGATACGATCATCGAAAGCTGCTCCTCATCCACCCCATCCAGCGTTTCCTTGACATTCTCATGCCTCATCCGTTATTTAGCCTCCTTTCAAATTCAAACAAGTTCTTGTATGTTTGCTAGTGCCGCTTGCCTTTGTGCAAGCAGTTCGGATTCTGAACCGAAATGGATATGATTCCAAGAAATGAACCCATACAAGATTAAAAGTTTATCAACCAATTCATACTCTGCTCTCCCGCTATCAATTTCCCAGCGTTTAAGAGTACGAACGGGAATCCCAGTTTTCCCGGAAACTTCTTTTAGCTCCAGTCGGCAGTTTAAACGGGCCTCTCGCAATGAAAGTCGATACATACCTCTTCTCACCTCCTTTCAGGCTGTCTAAGCCACACTAGGCAATGGTTCTTTGAGAAGCGCGTCTATTTAGATAATGGAAGTGTCGATCTAAGAATGTCTGCATTTCCTTTGCCCGAAACATCCACCTGCCGCTTTCTCGGCCATTCGATATTTCTGCCATTTCCTCCTTAAATTCAGGATTGAGCAAAATGTTTTCGATAAGCCAATCGCGCTTTCTGCAAGTCTCCGCTTCAAGTCGTTTCAAGTCCCACCAGCAGCCAACGCCATTATCGTTTAACACGCTCTTTACCTTTTCTTCGACAAGCTGATAAATGTATTGATCGTCGATTGTCACTCTGATAGCTGATTGAGTACTCAATACTTGCTTCTCCTTTCTTTCATAAACGGTATTTTAAATACCTACTTATAGCAAAAAATAAATACCTTGGTTGGGGTATTGACAATACCGTTATGTATAGATAAACTATTAATTGGGTATTACAAATACACTTTAAGTGCACACGATGTCCTTAAATAGTTGTTCTGGAGTTGATTCCAATACACCGCATAACTTAAACATTAACGGGATACTAGGATTAACTCGACCGTATTCAAGACTCTTAATGTGCTCAAAAGTGACTCCTACTAATTCAGCTAGTTGGGGTCTTGATAGACCTTTAGAAATTCTAGCATTAGTTAGCTCTGGTCTTTTTTGAGTAGCCAAATCGATATTCACCTCACTTGTTGTATTTGTTTCAAATTATAAATGGTATTTTCAATACCGTCAAGTATTTTAAATACCCTTTTTAAAAATTGGAGGATGTTTAGAATGTCTCTAGGGAGTCGTATAAAGTTTTTAAGGAAATCTCATAAGCTCACTCAACAAGATATAGCCACCAGATTAGAAATGGGTCGTTCCAATTTCGGACACATTGAAAATGACAGGGTTGTCCCTTCGAGTGGCGACTTGCAGAAAATCGCTGACATTTTAGACACAACTACTGATTATCTTCTTGGTCGTACAGACATTGAGAGCGGAACATCTGGTAACCTAAAAGACTCTGTAAACCCATACTCCCTAACACCAAAGGAAGAAAAAGATATCGCCGTTAAGATAGAAAATATGATGAATGACCTTACAAATGATTCGTCATTAGCTTTCATGGGTGAACCGATGGATGAAGAGGACAGAGAACTATTGCGAATTTCTTTAGAAAATACCCTGCGTATGTCTAAACAAATGGCTAAGAAGAAATTCACACCAAAGAAACATCGCAAATAGTATCTGGGGGTTATTTAATGGACAAAACAGACCTAGTTATTTCACAGCTAATTAAAACCCACGGAACCAATAACCCCCTTAGAATAGCAGCTCAGAAAAATATTACGGTTCTTTTTGAAGACTTAGGAAAGAACATCTATGGATATTATGCATGCATGAATCGCATCGCGAGCATTCACATTAACAATCGTCTCGATGAATTTGAGACTAGATTCGCATTAGCTCACGAGCTTGCTCATCACATACTACACCCTGGAGTTAACACACCCTTTTTGCGGAAAAACACTCTATTTGCAGTCGATAAAATCGAGCGAGAAGCTAACCAGTTTGCTATTAAGCTGATCATTGGAAATACCCAGCCTGAAAACGGCGAGACAAAGAATTGCTTCCTCCTGCGTTGCGGCATACCGGAAGAATTCCATTTTTTTTATTAACCTAACAATCTCGTCGTTAGGCTGTTTATTATACATCACAAACCGAACGTACATTCGGAAAGGGTTGGTTTTATGGCAAGTTTTCAAAAGTACACAACAAAAGATGGTATTAGATGGATGTACAAGTATTACTCTACAATCGACCCAGAAACGGGTAAGAAGAAGCCATCTACAAAAAGAGGGTTCAAAACGAAGAAAGAGGCACAATTAGATGCAGCTCGTACAGAGCAGCAGCTAGCAGAAGGAACGTTCATTACAGAGGACAAGAGTAGCATTACCTTTGAACAAGTCTTTAAACAGTGGTTTGAGACGATTTCAAGCACCTATAAACCCAGCACTCGAAAAGCTGTACTATCAAAATTCAACAAGCGCATTCTCCCCCACTTTAGAAATTTAAAAATGAAGGACATCAGTAGGGCTTATTGCCAAGATGTGATTAATAAGGTTGCCGAAGAAATTAAATCGGTCGACAACATGAAGATGTATGCAAATCAAATATTTGAGTATGCGATATCAAAAGAAATCCTTGAAAACAATCCCTTAAAAGGAGTTATCATTCCGAAGAAAGACGAGGAGTTTATCGTAAGCACAGATGAACCGGAACGTAATTACTGGGAGAAACACGAGATTAAAGAATTTTTAGAGTTTGCTAAGCGCGAGTGTACAATGCGGGATTACTTAATGTTCCATCTCCTAATTTACACTGGCGGACGTAAAGGGGAAGTCCTGGCCTTGCGCTGGAGCGACATCGATTTTAAAGCCAAAACCATTCATTTCAACAAAACTTTGTTCTATGAAAAAGGGAAGTATGTATCTCTGACGTCCAAAACAGCCGCATCTAGACGTTTTATCAGCATCGATGACACAACGGCAGGGTTACTCAAAAAATACCGTACAGGGAAATCTGGAGCGTCAGTGGTACATCTCCATTCCAAAGATAATGAAATGCTTTTTACTCGTGAAGATGGATCCCCGCTTCGACTCGCATATCCAAATGACAAATTAGATGAGATTATCAAAAACAACAACCTCCATCCAATTACTGTCCATGGATTACGTCACTCACATGCCTCACTTTTGTTTGAAGCCGGGGCAAGCATCAAGGAAGTTCAGGAGCGCCTCGGTCATTCCGATATCAAAATGACTATGAACATCTACACCCACGTTACCCGAACAGTCAAAGAGCAAACTGCATCCCGATTTGAGAAGTTCATGGAGCTATGACCAAACAAATATGGTCAAAATATGGTCACGGCTCAGTCGGGGGAAAAATTAAAGCCCCTGACCAATGAAGGCCAAGGGCGATAAACCTTGATATAGCAAGCTTCTTAGCGCTTGGAGAATTGAGGTGCGCGACGAGCTGCTTTCAAGCCGTATTTCTTACGCTCTTTCATACGAGGGTCGCGAGTCAGGAAGCCAGCGCGTTTCAGAGCGCCGCGCAGTTCCGGATCTGCTTTCAGCAGAGCGCGAGCAACGCCGTGACGGATTGCACCAGCTTGACCAGTGGTCCCGCCGCCGTTTACGTTAACCAATACATCGTAACGACCAAGAGTCTCAGTCAGAACGAGTGGTTGTTTTACGATCAATTTCAGTGTTTCCAAACCAAAGTAAGTATCCATTTCACGCTTGTTGATCACGATGCGACCTTCACCTGGAACCAGGCGAACGCGTGCTACGGAGTGCTTACGACGACCTGTACCGTAGTATTGTACTTGTGCCACGTATATTTCCTCCCTTTACCTTAACCGCGAATTTGCCAAACTTCTGGTTTTTGTGCTGCGTGCGGATGCTCAGTTCCAGCGTATACTTTCAGCTTGGTGAACATTTGACGTCCCAGGCTGTTTTTAGGCAGCATGCCTTTTACCGCCAGTTCGAACATACGATCTGGGCGCTTGTTCAGCATTGCGCCAGCAGTGGTCTTTTTCAAACCACCTGGATACAGGGAGTGAGTGTAGTAAATTTTGTCGTTCAGTTTGTTACCAGTCAATTTCACTTTGTCAGCGTTGATTACGATTACGAAATCGCCAGCGTCAACGTGAGGAGTGAATTCTGGTTTCAATTTTCCGCGCAGGATAGAAGCTACTTCGCTCGCCAGACGACCCAGCGTTTGGCCTTCAGCGTCAACGATGTACCATTTGCGCTCAACTTCGAGCGGTTTCGCCATATATGTGGTACGCATTTTTGTCCCTCCTAAATATCTTACCTAACACATATCCATCTACTTATAACCAAAACAACCGAAACTTGCAATGGAAGATAATTGCTGTTACGGGTGAGCAACTCTTCCAGGTGTTCCATGTAATCACGATCTTGTCTTTCAATCCCGGGGCTAGAGTGGGGCTAGGCGGGGTTAAAATACCAAGGAATATCGTACTACATAGACGCCCCATAGTCAAGTGCTGCTCGTTCGTCTAATAGTTGGAAATCAGAAAACTAGTAGAGAACTTCCCACATGGTCAGACCCTTGGCTGGTGCTGTCTTACCTGCCTTTTCCCGATCACATGCGGCGAGGATTTCCTTCAGTTCAGCAGGGTTTCTTTTTCCTTGCCCTACTTCAACTAAAGTCCCCACAATAATTCGAACCATGTTGTACAAAAAACCGTTGCCTCGGCATGTCACCCATACCTCGTCTCCGATTTTTTCCACGGTGAGCCCATACACAGTCCGAACCTTGTCCTCAACGAATGTTTTTGCCGAGCAAAAGGAAGTAAAATCATGTTCACCTACCAAATAATGAGCAGCCTGCTGCATCGCGTCCACATCTAACGGAAACCGGACATGGTCGGCGTAGCGATGCCGGAATACATCGGCCACTGGATTGTTGTCGATACAATATCGATATTCTTTTACTTGCACGTCAAAACGCGCATGAAAAGAGGCATCGACCTCTTCGACTGTCCGAATGACAATAGAATCAGGCAACTGATTGTTCAACACAAACCGCCATTTATCCATCGGAATGTTGCTCGACGTGTCAAAGTGAATCACTTGACCGCGCGCATGAACACCCGCGTCTGTCCGGCCTGATCCGAAGACTTGGATATCTTCTCCGGTAACCCGATTCAATGCAGCTTCAATTTCACCCTGGATCGTTACTTGATCTGGCTGTACCTGAAAACCGCTGAAGTCAGTTCCGTCATATGCCAATACACATCGCAGTCGCTTCACGTACGCCACCATCCAATCACGATTGCCAAGATCACACTCACAACAGCTACGATTCCATCACGCCAAGTGAACGTCAGCTTATTCAGCCGCGTTCTCCCCACTCCCCCGCGATAGCCACGTGCTTCCATTGCCAAAGCCAGCTCTTCAGCACGCCGAAACGCACTAACGAACAACGGGATAGCAATCGGAATCAGGTTCTTGGCTCTGCGTACGAGACTTCCACTGGTGAAATTGGCTCCTCTGGCGGTCTGCGCCTTGATGATTTTATCCGTTTCTTCCATCAGGGTCGGAATGAACCGGAGTGCAATTGACATCATCAGGGCTATATCATGAACCGGTATGCCGATCTTCCCTAGTGGTCCTAGTAAATGCTCCAAACCCTCCGTCAAATCGATAGGAGAGGTGGTCAGTGTTAGCAAGGAGCTAATGAGAATCAAAAGTCCCAATCGCAAAGAAATGAAGATCGCCTGGCGAACTCCCTGTTCTTCTACTGTAAACCATCCCCACTGAAAGTAGACCGTTCCGCCTTTTGTGATAAAAATATGCAAGACGACGGTAAACAAAATCAGGATCCAGACAGGCTTTAAGCTTTTTAATATATAGGACAATGATAGCCTAGAAAGAAGTGCAGCATACAAGGTAAAACCAATGAGTATGGCGTACGTAACCGTATTGTTAGCCAGAAAAATCAAGGTAGCAAAAAGAATGATGAAGAGAAGCTTGCTTCGCGGATCTGCACGATGTAAAAAAGATTGCCCTGGTACGTATTGACCAATTGCGATATTCTGCAGCATGCCTAGCCCTCCTTTGGTACGGACAGTCGTTCCAGCAGATGGGCAATCAGCTCTTCCTCCCGATAAAGGGAGCTCGGCAGACTAGCCTTGTCCGGCAGCAGTTGATTCATTTGCGATACGAGAGCCACCGTTTCCGGTACATCCAAAGACAGCTCTCGGAGACGATCCACTTGCATGAATACTTCCTCCGGCTTCCCCTGCATAGCTACTTGACCTTGTGCCATCACAAGCAAGTAGTCTGCATAGCGGGCTGCCTCTTCCATGCTGTGCGTGACCAATAGTGTCGTGAGGTTTTGTTCCCGATGAATCCGGTAGATCCCTTCCAGAATCGTGACTCGTCCCGCAGGATCAAGACCCGCAGTTGGTTCATCCAATACCAGAACCTTCGGCTGCATGGCAAGAACACCAGCCAAAGCAACACGTCGCATTTGCCCGCCACTCAAATGAAACGGCGAACGATCCTTGATCGTGGCATAATCCAGGCCGACAATTTCAAGGGACTCCCTAACGCGGGCTTCCACCATTTCCGTTGGCAAGTCAAAATTGAGCGGTCCAAAAGCAACATCCTTCGCAACCGTTTCTTCAAACAACTGATGTTCAGGATATTGAAAGACAAGCCCAATATCGCGCCTCTGAGCATGGGGTAATCGTCGCTTTGGAGTAATGACCGCATCACCCAGGGTAATCTGCCCTGAACTAGGCATCAGCAACCCGTTCAAGTGCTGAATCAGCGTTGACTTACCTGAGCCCGTGTGGCCAATAATTCCGACAAACGAACCAGATGGAATCGTCAGCGAAATATTGTGTAAGGCAACTCGTTCGAACGGTGTTCCTTTTGCGTAGATATGGCTTACTTGGTCAAAAGTAATTTGCATACGTGCTCCACCAGCTCCTCTTGATGCAGGACAAACGGTAAATCAATCCCTTTGGAATGAAGTGCGTGACGCAGTCGAACGGCAAATGGCACATCCAGTCCCACCTGTTTCAAACGATCCACTTCATTAAACACTTCACTTGGCTTACCTTCCATCAGGACTTCACCCGCATTCATGACGATGACCTTATCCGAATAGATGGCTTCTTCCGGAAAATGGGTAATGTTAATGATCGTGAGTCCCTCGTCACGGTTCAGTTGACGAGCCAGATTCAGCACTTCCATTCTGCCTTGTGGATCAAGCATTGCTGTCGCCTCATCCAAGATGATGACAGAAGGACGCATCGCCATAATCCCAGCGATCGCCACGCGTTGCTTTTGACCACCAGACAGACGATGTGGTTGTGCCTGTAAATAAGACTCCATCCCTACAGAAACGAGCGCCCCATCAATACGATCTCGCATCTCTTTGGGGTCCACACCCATGTTTTCTAGGCCAAAGGCGACATCATCTTCCACAGTTGCCCCAACAATCTGATTGTCCGGGTTCTGAAAGACCATGCCAACATGTCGTCGGATTTCCCAGAGCAGCTCCCCATCTTTCGTATCCATTCCACTGATAAGCACTGTGCCGCCTTCTGGAAGCAACAGAGCATTCATCAGCTTTGCCATCGTTGATTTTCCGGAACCGTTGTGACCCAGTACGGATACAAAGGAACCTTTTTGGATGGTAAGGTCAACACCTTGTAACACCGGAACCCGTTGGCCATCCTCACCCTCGTAGGTATAAGAAACATCTCGCAATGCCAGCAGGTTATCTTCATTCATGAGGCATTCACAACCTCCCCAGCCTTCACAGGGAACTGACTAGCAGGATTTCGATGAGAAAGGAAAAAAGGGTTGAATCAGAGTCCAGCCTATGACCAGATCTGCCCCCACCCTTTTCGCGGTAATCTACCAGGCTTAAAACCTGAGTAAATGACCAGTTTACATGTATTAAACGAATTCGATGTACGCCATTGGAGCAGCGTCGCCACGGCGAGGGCCGGCTTTCAGGATACGAGTGTATCCACCGTTGCGCTCTTTGAAGCGAGGAGCGATTTCATCGAACAGTTTTTGAACAGCATCGCGGCCTTCAGCATTCGCAACTTCTTTGCGAACGAAAGCAGCAACTTGACGGCGAGCATGCAGATCGCCACGTTTCGCGAGCGTAATCATTTTTTCAGCGATTGGGCGCAGTTCTTTCGCCTTCATCTCTGTAGTTTCGATGCGCTCGTTGATGATCAGGTCTGTTACCAAGTCGCGGAACAGCGCTTTACGAGCTGAGCTACGACGACCCAATTTACGTTGTGCCATGTGGTTTACCTCCCTCTTAATCGAGAGAACAAAAGTTTGCCTCTTGGTTTGCTACTCTAGTCGTCGCTGCGCAGGGACAGGCCCAGTTCAGCTAACTTTTCTTGAACTTCTTCAAGAGATTTGCGCCCCAGATTGCGTACTTTCATCATGTCCTCTTCGGTCTTCTGCGTCAGCTCTTGCACGGTATTAATACCGGCACGCTTCAAGCAGTTGTAGGAACGAACGGAAAGATCGAGCTCTTCGATAGTCATCTCCAAGACTTTCTCTTTCTTGTCCTCTTCCTTCTCTACCATGATTTCTGCATCCTTCGCCTCGTCAGTCAGACCGACGAACAGGTTCAGGTGCTCCGTCATGATTTTTGCGCCGAGACTCACGGCTTCTTCCGGACTGATGCTACCGTTAGTCCAAACCTCAAGTGTTAACTTGTCATAGTTGGTCATTTGCCCTACACGGGTATTTTCCACTTGATAGTTAACGCGCTTGATCGGCGTGTAGATCGAATCAATCGGAATCACACCAATAGGCAGATCCTCAGATTTGTTTCCGTCAGATTGAACATAACCACGACCACGTCCAGCTGTCATGCGGATATGCAGACGACCGCCATTGGCCAACGTTGCAATATGAAGATCAGGGTTTAAGACCTCCACATCACTGTCAGCACGGATATCTCCCGCTTTGACAACGCCTTCGCCTTCTGCATCGATCTCGATTACTTTTTCTTCATCGGAATGGATCTTCAGCGCCAAGCCTTTGATGTTCAGGATGATCTCGGTTACATCTTCAACGACGCCTTCAACCGTAGAGAATTCGTGAAGAACCCCATCGATTTGAACAGTACGAACTGCCGCGCCTGGCAAGGACGAAAGAAGAATTCGTCTCAGCGAGTTGCCAAGGGTAGTTCCGTATCCGCGCTCTAGAGGTTCTACAACAAACTTTCCATACGAGTTGTCGTCGCTAACTTCCACAACCTCGATTTTTGGTTTTTCTATTTCTATCATTAAACAAACCCTCCTTCAAAACGTCGAAATCCTTGGGTGGGCCGCATACGTGCCCACTCAGGAATTTCCCCGGCGGTTTACCGTTTGCGTGCATGACAAGCTATAAATCAGAATTTACCATTCTAGTATGGACATGTTCTGAACGATATAAACCAGTTACACGCGGCGACGTTTTGGTGGACGGCAACCGTTGTGCGGAATTGGCGTCACGTCTTTAATCATGTTCACTTCAAGACCAGTTGCTTGCAGGGAACGGATCGCAGCTTCACGACCTGCACCTGGGCCTTTTACCGATACTTCAAGGGAACGCATGCCGTGTTCCATAGCAACGCGTGCAGCCGCTTCAGCAGCCATTTGCGCAGCAAATGGAGTGCTTTTACGGGAGCCTTTGAAGCCGAGGGAACCAGCACTGGACCAAGAGATCGCGTTACCGTGTGGATCCGTGATTGTGACGATCGTGTTGTTGAAAGTAGAACGGATGTGTGCTACGCCGACTTCAACATTCTTACGGTCACGACGACGGGTACGAGTTGCTGTAGCTTGTTTTCTTTTCGCCATGTCAGATTACCCTCCTTTACTTCTTCTTGTTTGCTACTGTACGGCGTGGACCTTTACGCGTACGAGCATTTGTTTTAGAACGTTGACCGCGAACTGGAAGTCCACGACGATGACGGATGCCACGGAAGCAACCGATTTCCATCAGACGCTTGATGTTGAGGGAGATCTCACGACGGAGGTCACCTTCCACCTTCACAGTTTTGTCGATGTACTCACGAAGTTTGTTCACTTCATCTTCTGTCAGATCGCGAACACGAGTGTTCATGTCTACGCCAGTAGCGGACAGAATTTTTTGAGACGTGGGGCGGCCAATACCAAAAATGTAGGTAAGAGCAACTTCAACGCGTTTTTCGCGCGGCAAGTCTACGCCTGCAATACGTGCCATGTGTCAAAAGCACCTCCTTGTTTACCCTTGTTTTTGCTTATGCTTCGGATTTTCACAAATAACCATTACGTTACCTTTGCGACGGATAACCTTGCATTTCTCGCAGATCGGTTTAACCGAAGGTCTCACTTTCATGGTTCTTGCCTCCCTTTTCTAGGGGTTTTGCTTACTATTTATAGCGGTACGTAATACGTCCGCGGGTTAAGTCGTACGGCGACAGTTCAACAGTTACTTTATCCCCCGGCAGGATACGGATAAAGTGCATGCGGATTTTTCCAGAGACGTGAGCGAGGACTTTATGTCCATTCTCTAATTCTACTCGAAACATAGCATTTGGCAAAGGTTCGATTACCGTACCTTCCACCTCAATTACATCATCTTTTGCCATGGTAAACTCTCCTTTCTTCTGCTCTTCAGTCGGACCATGAGTTTTGCGAAATGATCACACAACGAACTTATCGTCGACACGTTGGACGACAATCCCGAACCGTTCGGAACTACCGTTTTTATGTCCGTGTAAAAATCTCATAGCCATCTTCCGTAATCGCGATGGTGTGTTCAAAATGAGCACAAGTTTTCCGATCCACTGTTACTACCGTCCAATTGTCCTCCAATGTGCGGACATAACGTTCGCCGGCATTTACCATTGGCTCTATTGCCAACACCATGCCTGGTTTTAACCGCGGTCCTCGATCAGGAGGGCCGTAGTTAGGAACCTGCGGATCTTCGTGCAAGTTTTGCCCGATCCCATGCCCCACATACTCGCGAACGAGTGTGAAGCCGGCAGCTTCTGCATGAACCTGAATCGCATGAGAGATGTCGGACAAGCGTCCACCCGGAACAGCTTTTTCAAGCCCCTTGTACAACGACTCTTCCGTTACTCTGAGCAGCTTCTGGTTTTCTGTTGAAATCTTACCGACCGGATACGTCCAAGCAGAGTCGCCATGGTAACCCTGAAACTGGGCACCAATGTCGATACTAATAATGTCTCCTTCTTGTAACGCCCGTTTACCTGGGATCCCGTGTACGAGTTCTTCATTGACTGAAGCACAGATACTTCCTGGAAAGCCACCATAGCCTTTAAACGATGGAATTGCTCCCATGCTTCGAATAAAGGTCTCGGCAATTTCGTCTAGCTGCTTCGTCGTGACACCAGGCTTGATCGCCTTGGCCAGTTCTTGATGGGTGAGTGCGACGATACGACCAGCTTCGCGCATAACCTCAAGTTCTGCTTTCGACTTTAGGATAATCATTCGCAATTACCCTCGCAACAAAGATTTAATTTCCGCAAACACTACCTGGATATCTTGTTCTCCATCGATATCTCGCAGAAGTTCCTGTGCGGAGTAGTAGTCGATAAGTGGCTGTGTTTGAGCGATATTCACGTCAAGGCGTTGTGTTACCACTTCGATCTTGTCGTCTTCACGCTGATACAGCTTACCACCATCTTTATCACATACGCCAGCCTCTTTTGGAGGATTGAACATCGTGTGATAGCTAGCACCACAAACAGGGCAGATCCAGCGACCGGTCAGACGTTCAATCAATTGCTCGCGTTGAACGTTGATGTTAATTACATGGTCAATTTCGCGTCCCAGCTCTTTTACTGTAGCTGTCAACGCTTCCGCCTGAGGTACTGTGCGCGGAAAACCATCTAAGAGGAATCCCTTTGCGCAGTCATCCATCGAAAGGCGCTCCCGCACAATACCAATGACGACCTCGTCTGGGACGAGATGACCTTTATCCATGTAGGATTTAGCCTCTAGTCCGAGCGGCGTTTCGTTTTTGACCGCAGCTCGGAACATGTCGCCAGTCGAAATGTGCGGGATGTCAAACTCTTTTACGATACGTTCTGCCTGTGTCCCTTTACCGGCTCCAGGCAGTCCCATCAGAATTATATTCACGTCCATTCCCTCCGTCCCATCAAAAAAGCTAGAGAAGCTTTTCTGTAAACATCTAAGTCATTACTTGATAAACCCTTGGTAGTGGCGTTTGATCATCTGACTTTCAATCTGCTTCATTGTATCCAAGCATACCCCAACCACGATCAACAGCGATGTACCACCGATGTAAATGGATTGCGGCAAGTTTGCAATACTACCGAAGAAGAATGGCAAAATCGCAATTAGCATCAAGAACAAAGCGCCCGCCAATGTTAACCGGTTTAATGTACGAGTAATGAATACCTCAGTGTTTTTACCAGGTCGGATACCAGGAATGTAACCACCATTTTTTCTCATGTTTTCTGCCATTTGTACAGGGTTGATCTGTACGAATGTGTAGAAGTAGGTGAATCCGAGAATCAAGATAGCGTAAAGCGTCATTCCTAATGGTTTGTTGACTTGGAAGTTCTCATAAATCCAGTTAGCAAATCCTTGTCCGGATGCATCCACCCAGAACTGAGCAATCGTTGACGGGAACATTACCAGCGATACCGCAAAGATAACAGGAATAACACCAGCAGAGTTGATTTTCAGCGGAATGTGGGTAGATTGACCACCGTACATTTTGCGTCCAACCACTCGTTTCGCATATTGCACTGGAATCTTACGAAGACCTTGCTGCATAAAGATAACCCCGACAATAATGGCGAGGACCACCAATAGGATAAGCAGAACTTTGACGATGCTGAAAAAGATGTTTACAGATGGATCACCAAACATCGTGGTGTAGATCGTCGTAGCCGCATTAGGCAGTCCAGCAACGATCCCGGCAACGATCAGGATCGAAATCCCGTTACCGATACCCTTCTCCGTAATCTGTTCCCCCATCCACATCATGAATGCGGTCCCAGCTGTCAATGTCAACGCAATGAGTGCATAGCTGCCAACCGACGTGTCGTTTAGCAAACCAGGCGCCATATTGTTGAATCCAATCGTCATCCCTACAGACTGAATCAAACCAAGGATAATTGTAGCGTAACGGGTAACGGTGGCAATCTTGCGACGACCAACTTCACCTTCACGAGCCCATTGCGTTAGCTTAGGCACAACATCCATGGACATCAGCTGCATGATAATCGATGCCGTAATGTACGGCATGATACCCATGGCAAAAATCGAGAAGTTATGCAGTGCTCCACCTGAGAAGGTGTTCAACAAGCCCAGTAATTGGTTTGTATTCTGCTGAAACAACTCGACATTTACGTTAGGAACTGGCACAAAGCTTCCGATCCGGAAAACGACCAGCATCATGAGCGTAAAAAGGATCTTGCGACGAAGGTCGCTAATTTTAAAAATGTTAGTTAAGGACGCTAACATTAGATCACCTCGGTTGTTCCACCGACTTGTGCGATCTTCTCAGCAGCAGCTCCGGAGAACTTGTGAGCTTTAACAGTCAGCTTCACAGTCAGTTCACCGTTAGCAAGAACCTTAACACCGTCGCGCAGCGCGCTGATAACACCAGTTTCTTTCAACAGCTCAGGTGTTACTACAGTGCCCTCTTCAAAACGGTTCAGCGCGTCCAAGCTAACAATCGCAAATTCTTTGCGGCTGATGTTAGTGAAACCACGCTTAGGCAGACGACGGTACAATGGGTTTTGACCACCCTCGAATCCTGGGCGAACACCTCCGCCGGAACGAGCGTTTTGACCTTTGTGACCTTTACCAGCAGTTTTGCCAGTACCGCTACCGATACCGCGACCGATGCGCTTACGAGTGTGACGGGATCCTTCTGCAGGTTGCAGTTCATGCAATTTCATACGTTGCACCTCCTAACTAATTGAGATGTTCAATTAAGCTTCTACTTCTTTCACTTCTACCAAGTGCTTCACTTTGAAAACCATTCCACGAATTGCAGGATTATCTTCCTTCACTACAGTGGAGTTGATTTTGCGAAGACCCAGAGCTTTAACAGTGTCTTGCTGATCTACTGTACGACCGATCAGGCTGCGTTTGAGGGTGATTTGCAATTTTGCCATGTTCATTCCCTCCTTATTAACCCAACAACTCGTCAACAGTCTTACCGCGCAATTTCGCGACATCTTCCGCTGTTTTAAGACGGCCGAGACCTTCCAGCGTAGCGTTGACCATGTTGATAGGATTGTTGGAACCAAGAGACTTACTCAAAATGTCACCTACACCTGCCAGTTCGAGAACGGCACGAACAGGTCCACCAGCGATAACTCCAGTACCTGGAGCAGCAGGTTTGATCAGAACTTTACCAGCACCGAATTGGCACATTACTTCGTGCGGAACTGTTGTTCCTCTCATCGGTACACGGATCAATTTTTTCTTAGCGTCGTCAATCGCTTTGCGAATGGCGTCTGGAACTTCTTGAGCTTTACCCATACCAGCACCTACGTGGCCGTTACGGTCTCCCACAACAACCAAGGCGCTGAAGCTCATACGACGTCCACCTTTAACCGTTTTTGCTACACGGTTAACTGCGACTACTTTTTCTTCGAGCTCTAATTTGCTAGGGTCGATACGCATTCCTTACCCTCCTTGTTGTTAGAATTGCAGACCAGCTTCACGAGCTGCTTCTGCCAGTGCTTTAATACGTCCATGATAAATGTAACCACCGCGGTCAAAAATCACTTCTGTCGCACCTTTTTCTTGTGCACGCTTAGCGATCAGTGTGCCAACAGCTGTAGCAGCTTCCACGTTAGCGCCATTTTTCAGGCCCAGCTCTTTATCCAAAGAAGATGCAGATACCAGTGTTACGCCAGTTGCATCATCGATCAATTGAGCGTAGATATGCTTAGAAGAACGGAAAACGTTCAGACGCGGGCGAATGGTAGAACCAATCACGCGTTTGCGGATTCGCAGGTGGCGTTTTTTCCGAGCTTTGTTTTTATCAGCTTTCGTAAACATTAAGCGGCCTCCTTTCTCATGAAGCTAGAAGCTTATTTACCTTTTTTACCTTCTTTACGACGAACCACTTCATCGCTGTACTTGATACCTTTACCTTTGTATGGCTCAGGTTTACGCAGAGAACGGATTTCAGCAGCAACTTGGCCTACGCGCTCTTTGTTAATACCTTTTACCACCAAAGTGGTTTGGTTTGGTACATCGATTTCGATACCCTCTTCTGGAGTAACTTCCACTGGGTGGGAGAAACCAAGAGAGAGAGTAACACCGTTGCCGGACTTAGCAGCACGGTAACCTACACCGACCAGTTCCAGGGTACGAGTGAAGCCTTCGGATACGCCAGTTACCATGTTGGATACCAGCGCACGAGTTGTACCATGCAGGGAACGGTGAAGTTTGTTGTCGCTTGGACGCTCAACGATTACTTCGTTTTCAGCGATGTTAATTTTGATATCTTCATGGAAGTTACGAACGAGTTGACCCTTAGGGCCCTTTACCGTCAGCTCAGTACCGTTCAGAGTGAGGGTAACGCCTGCAGGGACCACGATCGGTTTTCTACCGACACGAGACATGTGGTGCACCTCCTGTGCTATTTACAATCTGTTAATTACCAAACGTATGCAAGAACTTCTCCACCAACGTGTGCTTGACGAGCTTGCTTGTCAGTCATAACACCAGTGGATGTAGAGATGATCGCGCAACCGAGGCCACCCAAAACCTTAGGTACTTCATTGTTTTTTGCATATACACGAAGACCTGGCTTAGAGATACGTTTCAGACCTGTGATGACGCGCTCGTTGTTAGCACCGTATTTCAGGAATACGCGGATGATACCTTGTTTGTTGTCTTCAACAAACTCCGCATCGCGGATGAAGCCTTCTTCTTTAAGAATGCGCGCGATTTCCTTCTTGATGGTGGACGCCGGGATTTCCACTTTCTCGTGGCGAACCATGTTGGCGTTACGGATGCGTGTCAACATATCTGCGATTGGATCAGTCATAACCATGAGAGAAAACCTCCTTCCCGTTTCAAATTACCAGCTTGCTTTTTTCACGCCTGGAATTTGACCTTTATAAGCAAGTTCACGGAAGCAAATACGGCAGAGTTTGAATTTGCGCAATACGGAGTGAGGACGTCCGCAACGCTCGCAACGAGTGTACGCGCGTACTGCAAACTTCGGCTGCCGCTGTTGCTTGATGATCATAGATTTCTTTGCCACATTCTTCCCTCCTTACGAGTGGGTTTATTTACGGAATGGCATACCCATTTGAGTCAGCAACTCACGAGCTTCCTCATCCGTTTTCGCGGAAGTAACAATTACGATGTCCATACCGCGAACTTTATCAATTTTATCGTACTCGATCTCAGGGAAGATCAGTTGTTCCTTCAGACCAAGTGTGTAGTTACCGCGACCGTCAAAAGCCTTGGAAGAAATTCCACGGAAGTCACGAACACGCGGGAGAGATACGTTCATCAATTTGTCGAGGAAGTGGTACATACGCTCGCCGCGCAGAGTAACCTTCGCACCGATCGGCATACCTTCACGCAATTTGAAACCCGCGATGGATTTCTTAGCCTTTGTTACTACAGGCTTTTGACCAGCGATGATTTGCAGGTCTTCAATTGCAGTATCCAAGGACTTAGCGTTTGCTACCGCTTCGCCAACACCCATATTGATGATGATCTTTTCTACTTTCGGCACTTGCATGATGGAAGTGTAGTTAAACTTGCTCATCAAGCTAGGCACGATTTCGCTCGTATACTTTTCTTTCAATCTTGTTGCCATCTAGGATATCCTCCTTTCCAACCTGACTACTTGTCGAGTACTTCGCCAGACTTTTTCGCGTACCGAACTTTCTTGCCGTTATCCAAAACTTTGTAACCGATGCGAGTAGCTTTTCCGGACTTCGGATCGATCAAAGATACGTTGGATACGTGAATAGCTGCTTCTTGAGTCACAATGCCACCTTGCGGGTTAGCTTGGGACGGACGGCTGTGTTTCTTCACGAGGTTGATACCTTCAACCAGAACGCGTTCTTTCTTTGGATAAGCAGCGAGAACGCGACCTTTTTTGCCTTTATCTTTGCCCGCATTTACGATAACAGTGTCGCCTTTTTTAACGTGCATCGCTTGGTGCACCTCCTATCGAACAAACTGCCTGAGTTTTGCCGTTCAATTAGATAACCTCTGGAGCCAGAGAGATGATCTTCATGAAATCCTTGTCACGGAGCTCACGAGCCACAGGTCCAAAGATACGAGTACCACGAGGGGATTGATCGTCTTTGATGACTACAGCTGCGTTCTCATCGAAACGGATGTAAGAACCATCGTTACGACGAACGCCACTTACTGTGCGTACTACTACCGCTTTAACTACTTGACCTTTCTTGACAACGCCGCCGGGTGTAGCGGATTTTACGGAGCACACGATAACATCACCGATGTTCGCCGTTTTACGACCGGAACCACCCAGAACCTTGATGCACATGAGTTCCTTTGCACCGGAGTTGTCAGCAACAGCCAATCTCGTCTGAGTTTGGATCATTTACTGTTCCTCCTTTCGGACTTAATATCCGAAAATCTGACTTATACGATTACTGCCTCTTCGACGATACGTACCAAACGGAAACGTTTGTCTTTGGACAATGGACGAGTTTCCATGATTTCTACGATGTCGCCCACTTTTGCCGTGTTGTTCTCGTCGTGAGCCTTGAACTTTTTCGAGAATTTCATGCGTTTGCCGTACAAAGGATGTGTCTTGTAAGTTTCAACAAGAACAACAATGGTTTTATCCATCTTGTCGGAAACAACGCGACCTACAACTGTTCGACGCATATTGCGATCTGCGGTCATCGTTCAAACCTCCTTCCTATAATTAGCCGATTCCCAATTCTCTCTGGCGCAGGACGGTTTTCGCACGAGCAATATCCTTACGCACTTGTTTGATACGAGATGTGGTTTCGAGTTGACCCGTAGCCAGCTGGAAACGAAGGTTGAACAACTCTTCTTTCAAAGAAGTAACGTTTTGTTCGATCTCGGCAGTGGTCAAATTACGGTACTCATTAGCCTTCATGTGCGTCACCACCCACTTCTTCACGCTTCACGAACTTGCACTTGATTGGCAGTTTGTGCATAGCCAGACGCATAGCTTCGCGAGCGACTTCTTCAGGAACACCAGCAAGTTCGAACATGATCTTGCCTGGTTTCACTACCGCTACCCATTTCTCAGGAGAACCTTTACCGGAACCCATGCGGACTTCGAGCGGTTTTTGTGTTACTGGTTTATCAGGGAAAATTTTGATCCAAACTTTACCACCACGTTTGATGTAACGAGTCATCGCGATACGAGCTGCCTCGATCTGACGGTTAGTTACCCAAGATGGTTCCATTGCTTGCAATCCGTATTCACCGAACGCAACAGTAGTACCGCCTTTTGCGTTACCAGCCATTTTCCCGCGGTGTTGTTTACGGTGTTTCACGCGTTTTGGCGTCAACATGATTACTTGCCTCCTTCCTCAGTAGCGACGTTCTTTCTCGCTGGAAGGACTTCTCCACGATAGATCCACACTTTAACACCGATGCGACCATAAGTGGTATGTGCTTCAGCAGTACCGTAGTCGATGTCAGCGCGCAATGTGTGAAGTGGAACAGTACCTTCGCTGTAACCTTCAGAACGTGCGATGTCCGCGCCGCCAAGACGACCGCTTACCAAGGTTTTGATACCTTTAGCACCAGAGCGCAGCGTACGAGTGATCGATTGCTTTTGCGCACGGCGGAAAGAAATGCGGTTTTCCAATTGGCGTGCAATATTTTCAGCTACCAGAGTAGCATCCAGATCCGGACGTTTGATTTCGTTGATATTGATATGAACGCGTTTGCCAGTCAGATCAGTCAGGGTTTTGCGCAGAGTTTCAACCTCTGAACCACCTTTACCAATTACCATACCAGGCTTAGCGGTGTGAATCGTAACGTTCACGCGATTAGCTGCGCGTTCGATTTCGATCGTGGATACAGCAGCATCTTTTAGACGCCCTTTTACATACTTGCGGATTTTCAAGTCTTCGTGCAACAGAGTTGCGAAGTCCTTATCAGCGTACCATTTGGACTCCCAGTCACGAATGACACCGATCCGAAGACCTACCGGGCTTACCTTTTGACCCACACGTAATCCCTCCTTATTTCTCGTTTAGTACCACTGTGATGTGGCTCGTGCGTTTATGGATGCGGCTAGCGCGACCCATAGCGCGCGGACGGAAACGCTTCAACGTAGGACCTTGGTCTACGAAGATTTTGCCCACTACGAGGCTGTTCGGATCCATCTCATAGTTGTGCTCAGCGTTTGCAATAGCCGACTTCAGGAGTTTTTCAACAACTGGAGAAGCTGCCTTTGGCGTGTGTTTCAAGATCGCCAAAGCTTCACCTACTTGCTTGCCTCTGATCAAGTCTACCACCAGGCGGACTTTACGAGACGCGATGCGAATATTGCGTGCAACTGCTTTTGCTTCCATCTTTGTACCTCCTCTCTGTCAAGAGAAAATTAGCGCTTCTTGGACTTCTTGTCGTTGTCGACGTGACCCTTGAAGGTACGAGTTGGTGCGAATTCACCCAATTTATGACCAACCATGTCTTCCGATACGTATACTGGTACATGTTTGCGGCCATCGTAAACTGCAAACGTGTGTCCTACGAACTCAGGGAAGATGGTGGAACGGCGAGACCATGTTTTGATCACGCGTTTCTCGTTCTTTTCATTTTGCTCGTCAACTTTTTTCATCAAGTGGTCATCCACGAAAGGACCCTTTTTTAAGCTACGTCCCATTAGTGAACCTCCCTTCGCCAAAGGCGTTCGGTTATAGTATCAGCCTACCTTATTTCTTGCGGCGGCGGATGATGTATTGGTCGGACTTGTTCTTCTTCTTACGAGTCTTGAGACCCAGGGTTGGTTTACCCCAAGGAGTAACAGGTGCTTTACGACCGATTGGAGCGCGACCTTCACCACCACCGTGTGGGTGATCGTTCGGGTTCATTACGCTACCGCGAACAGTTGGACGGATACCCAACCAGCGGGAACGTCCTGCTTTACCGATGTTCAGCAGTTCGTGATCCAGGTTACCTACTTGACCGATAGTAGCGCGGCATACGTTGTGGATGCGGCGTGTTTCACCGGAAGACAGGCGAACGATTACGAACTCACCATCACGACCAAGCAATTGAGCAGATGTACCAGCAGCGCGCACCAATTGGCCGCCTTTACCAGGTTTCAGCTCGATGTTGTGGATGGTTGTACCTACCGGGATTTTCTCCATTGGCAGTGCGTTACCGATTTTGATGTCGGCATCTGCTCCGGATACGATCTGGTCGCCCACTTTCAGGTTGTGTGGAGCGATAATGTAACGCTTTTCACCGTCTGCATAGTTGATCAGAGCGATGTTAGCGGAACGGTTTGGATCGTATTCAATGGTTGCTACGCGACCAATGATACCATCTTTGTTACGTTTGAAGTCGATAATACGGTATTTACGTTTATGACCGCCACCTTGATGACGAACGGTAATTCTACCTTGGTTGTTGCGACCAGCTTTTTTGCTGAGAGGCGCCAACAAGGATTTTTCGGGAGTCGACGTGGTGATCTCCTCGAAAGTAGAAACCGTCATTTGGCGACGACCAGGAGAAGTCGGTTTAAACTTCTTGATACCCATGTTAATACCCTCCTTTTCGGTAGTCGTCGAGGTTATACTCCCTCGTAGAAGGCCAATTCTTTGCTGTCATCAGTCAGCTTAACGATTGCTTTCTTCCACTCGGACGTGTAACCGGAGTATTTTCCGTAGCGTTTTGGTTTCGCAGGTACACGAACTGTGTTAACTGCTTCTACTTTTACGCCAAATACTTTTTCAACAGCTTGCTTGATTTCTGTTTTGTTGGCTTTGAGAGGTACTTCGAAAACGTACTTCTTCTCAGCCATCATATCAGTGGTGCGCTCGGTAATGACAGGGCGTTTAAGGACATCATGAAGGCTCTTCATTATGCGAGCACCTCCTCTACTTTCGCAACCGCTTCTTTCGTCACGATTACTTTGTCATGCGCTACCAGATCAAGAACGTTAATGCCTGCAGCATCTACGATTTTTGCACCTGGGATATTACGGGAAGCGAGCGCTACGTTTTGGTCGTACTCGGAAGTAACGATCAGAACTTTGCGATCTACTTTCAAGCTGCTCAAAACAGCTGTCATTTCCTTAGTTTTAGGAGCTGCGAAGTTCAAAGCTTCCAATACCAGGAGTTCGTTGTTTTGTACTTTCGTGGAAAGTGCAGATTTCAGAGCCAAACGACGAACTTTACGGTTCAGTTTGTAACCGTATTTGCGCGGAGTTGGACCGAATACAACACCGCCACCTTTCCATTGCGGAGAGCGAATGGAACCTTGGCGTGCACGACCTGTACCTTTTTGGCGCCATGGCTTGCGGCCACCACCACGTACTTCAGAACGGTTCTTTACATCATGTGTACCTTGGCGTTGGGATGCTTGTTGCATCACGATCGCATCGTACAGAACTGCGCTGTTAGGCTCAATCCCAAAAACGCTGTCTGCCAGATCGATTTCGCCAACTTGAGAACCGGTTTGGTTATAAAGAGCTACTTTCGGCATGTCAGTTCCTCCTTTCCTTACTAGTTCTTCTTGACTGCCGTGGATACCAGTACGCAGCTGTTTTTCGGACCAGGCACGGAGCCTTTTACGAGAACCAGATTGCGTTCTGCATCTACTTTAATTACTTCCAGGTTTTGAATGGTAACGTTGTCGCCACCCATTTGACCTGGCAGGGTTTGACCTTTAAATACGCGGTTTGGAGCTACAGCACCCATGGAACCTGGACCGCGGTGGTAACGCGAACCGTGAGCCATAGGACCGCGGGATTGATTGTGACGTTTGATCGCACCTTGGAAACCTTTACCCTTGGATACGCCAGCTACGTCTACCATTTCTCCCTCGGCAAAAATGTCAGCTTTCAACTCTTGACCAACCTCGTAATCAGCGAGGTTAACTCCGCGAATTTCGCGAATGAAGCGCTTAGGAGCAGTATTAGCTTTCGCTGCATGTCCTTTTTCCGGCTTGTTAGCGCGCTGTTCTTTTTTGTCTTCGAAACCGATTTGAATCGCTTCATAACCGTCAGTCTCAACGTCTTTCTTCTGGAGAACTACGTTGGAACCTACTTCGATAACCGTTACAGCAGTCGCTGTTCCGTTTGGACCAAAAACTTGAGTCATGCCAAGTTTTTTCCCTAAGATTCCTTTGGTCATTTGTGCCACCTCCTGTGCTTATTTCAGTAAAACGTTTTTATGTTGTATCAAGTCCCCATCGATGCGCAGGGGTGCCATTTTAAGGGTTTGTTGCTTGGTATAACACGCTTATCAAGACAACGTCTGCGCGTGTATCGCTTTTTGGGACCTACAGTTTAATCTCGATGTCCACACCAGATGGCAGATCCAGACGCATCAAAGCATCTACTGTTTGTGGTGTTGGGTTCAAGATATCGATCAGACGTTTGTGTGTACGCATCTCGAATTGCTCGCGAGAATCTTTGTACTTATGAACCGCACGCAGGATCGTGTAAACTGCTTTCTCCGTAGGGAGTGGAATCGGACCGGATACGTTAGCACCGGAACGCTTCGCAGTGTCCACAATTTTTTCTGCGGACTGATCCAGGATTTTGTGATCATACGCTTTCAAACGAATACGAATCTTTTGCTTTGCCATTGAAGTCCCTCCTTTTTCGCCCATTTTTTAAACAGACATTTCTCCGTGGAAATATCCTGCACCCCGGTCATGGCAAAGGGGCCGGGTGTGTCAGCAACCTCCCACATCATCGCAAGTCCATGACCAACATTCAATATTGTACTAAAAAGATTTGGGCAACGCAAGTTTTTTCTTGGGTTTCCGCATATTTTTTTTGTACATGGTGCGCCTACTGAATGGCTCACTTTGACCATATTACATATTTCCGTGAAATAAGGCAAGCGGGATTACCTGCCAACTCGCTGATCATCTATCTATAATAGAAGGAAGACGTTATACTTATGGTTGTAATCGTTATGAAATGGAGGTTTTCCTCAATGTCTGATGTGAATCAAACCCCTTATGAAATCATCGGCGGCGCAGATACCTTGGCCCGTCTTGTCGATACCTTTTATGATCTGGTAAAGCAGCATCCCGATATTAACGAGCTCTTCCCTGAAGATTTAACCCACGTGAAGGAACGTCAGTATCAGTTTTTGACACAGTTTCTCGGTGGTCCAAGCCTGTATTCGGACGCCCACGGTCATCCGATGCTGCGAGCACGACACATGCCGTTTCCTATTGGACCTGTACAGGCAGAGGCTTGGCTCTCTTGTATGGATAAAGCCATGGACCTGACAGGACTGGAAGGCGAAATTCGGAAGCACATCTTTGATCGCTTGCGTTTAACTGCTCACCATATGGTCAATAAGTGGGATCAATAAGAAAAAGCGTAGGACAATTACCGTCCTACGCTTTTGTTGTAATATCAGAGGCTGCTGCTGCATGCGCAGCTTTCGGTCTCACCAAGCTGCGTGATCCCAAATATACACCGCCTACGATCATACAAAGTGCTAGTAAGTGTACGAGTTGGAGGCTTTCCCCCAGGAATATCGCCGCAAATACCAAACTGGCCATCGGCATTCCATTTAAGAAAACAGCTGTTCGACTCGCTCCCAGCTGACGTATGCCATAATTCCAGCCGATCGAGCCGAGCGCAGTTGATAGCGCACCTGAAGCAAAAATCACAAGCCACTGAAAAGATGAAACGTCCAAAGAAAGATAATAGGAAGCTGGTTGAACAGTCAATGCGACTCCCCACAAGAAGATGACTCCAAACATTTGCGATAAAGCCGTAATTAAGAGTACCGGCACACCTCTTACGACCAATTTCCGTATAAGTAAACCACCCGTTACATACATGAGCATGGAGAAAAACATAATGGCATCTCCCCAGCCATTCATATGAAGACCGCCGTGCTGAGAGATAACGACAATCAATACTCCTGCAAAACCCATTCCAATGCCAATCCCTTTTTTCAACGACATGCCTTCTCCTAAGAAAAGCATCGCCAAGAGTGCCGTTGCCAACGGATTTAATCCAAGTATAAGCGACGCATTTCCCGCTGTCGTGTATTGAACACCGGCGGCCAGCGTTATTTGATGGAGAGCGATAGAACTAGCACCGACTCCGGCCAACAAGAACCAATCCGTTTTGCTAAAACGCAAACTCTTTCGGTATAAGAAGATGAGTGGCGATAAACAGATTCCACCGACAGTCATGCGTATAGCCGCGACATACAATGGAGGAAACGTTGTTAAATACTTGACCATGACGACATTCAAGCCCCACAGCGTGACAACACCTGCAAGCATAAGAAACAGTAATCGCTCATTATTTTTCATCTCTAATATCCCCCATCCAATCCTGATGGTATTGTAGCATATTGCCACGAGAGGCAAATTGAATGATTTTGATGGGAGTTATTTAAAAGTTCGATAAATGCACATAAAAAAACCCGACAACCAAAGTTGTCGGGTTTTGTGTATCCGTATATCTTACGCGTCGATAGAAGCTACAACGCCAGCGCCTACTGTACGGCCACCTTCGCGGATCGCGAAGCGAGTACCTTGTTCCATCGCTACTGGAGCGATCAGTTCTACAGTGAACTCAGTGTTGTCGCCAGGCATGATCATTTCAACGCCTTCTGGCAGTTGGATGATACCTGTTACGTCAGTTGTACGGAAGTAGAATTGTGGACGGTAGTTAGCAAAGAAAGGAGTGTGACGTCCGCCTTCTTCTTTGGACAGAACGTAAACTTCTGCTTTGAACTTAGTGTAAGGCTTAACGGAACCTGGTTTCGCCAAGCATTGTCCACGCTCGATGTCGTTACGGTCTACACCGCGCAGCAGAGCACCGATGTTGTCACCAGCTTGAGCTTGATCCAGCAATTTGCGGAACATCTCAACACCAGTTACAGTTGTGTTTTTAGTTTCTTCAGCCAGACCAATGATTTCTACTTGGTCACCAACTTTAACGATACCGCGCTCTACACGACCAGTAGCAACAGTACCACGACCAGTGATCGTGAACACGTCCTCTACAGGCATCAGGAACGGCTTGTCAGTTGCACGCTCAGGAGTTGGGATGTAGCTGTCAACAGCGTCCATCAGTTCGCCAATTTTCTTAGCCCACTCACCAGTTGGGTTGTCCAAAGCTTCTTTAGCAGAACCTTTGATTACTGGAGTGTCGTCACCTGGGAACTCATATTGAGACAACAGGTCACGGATTTCCATTTCAACCAGTTCCAACAACTCTTCATCGTCTACCATGTCGCATTTGTTCATGAATACTACGATGTAAGGTACGCCTACTTGCTTGGAGAGCAGGATGTGCTCGCGAGTTTGTGGCATTGGACCATCAGCTGCGGATACAACCAGGATAGCGCCGTCCATTTGAGCAGCACCGGTAATCATGTTTTTCACGTAGTCAGCGTGACCAGGGCAGTCAACGTGAGCATAGTGACGGTTTTCAGTTTCGTACTCAACGTGAGCAGTGTTGATTGTGATACCGCGCTCTTTTTCTTCTGGAGCAGCGTCAATAGAAGCGTAGTTCATAGCTTTTGCTTTACCTTGTTGTGCCAATACAGTTGTAATAGCAGCAGTCAGGGTAGTTTTACCATGGTCAACGTGACCGATAGTACCGATGTTAACGTGTGGTTTATTACGCTCAAATTTTTCTTTTGCCATGAGAGTAAAGCCTCCTTATATATAAGGGTTTTATGGTTTGAAGAAAGGTTTACCTTACGAATGGTTGTCCCTTCCATATTGTAAACCTTTCTGGTTGCAAGATAAAGCTGTAACCTGTAATTATTCGCCTTTAGATTTCTTGATGATCTCTTCAGCGATAAATTTAGGTACTTCTTCGTAGTGGTCGATCACCATGGAGTAAACGCCACGGCCTTGAGTACGGGAACGCAGAACTGTGGAGTATCCGAACATCTCGGACAGTGGTACCATTGCACGGATTACTTGTGCATTTGCACGAGCTTCCATACCTTCGATACGACCGCGGCGGGAGTTCAGGTCACCCATTACGTCGCCCATGTACTCTTCAGGCATTGTAACTTCTACTTTCATGATTGGCTCGAGCAGTACAGCGCCACATTTTTTCGCAGCTTCCTTCAATGCGAGGGAACCTGCTACTTTAAATGCCATCTCGGAGGAGTCGACATCATGGTAGCTACCGTCTACGATAGTAGCTTTGATATCAACCAGCGGGAAGCCGGCGATAACACCATTTTTCATCGATTCTTCGATACCCGCTTGAACAGCAGGGATGTATTCGCGTGGTACTACACCACCAACGATTTTGTTTTCGAATTGGAAGCCTTGACCCGGCTCGAGAGGAGCGAACTCCACCCAAACGTGACCGTATTGACCACGACCACCGGACTGACGAACGAATTTACCTTCCACTTTAGCTGCGTTACGGAATGTTTCACGGTAAGCAACCTGTGGAGCACCTACGTTCGACTCAACTTTAAATTCGCGTTTCAGACGGTCAACGATGATCTCCAGGTGAAGCTCACCCATACCGGAGATGATAGTTTGACCTGTTTCTTCATCTGTGCGAGTTCTGAACGTTGGATCCTCTTCAGCCAGCTTGGACAGGCCGATACCCATCTTGTCTTGGTCTGCTTTGGATTTTGGTTCGATCGCAACAGAGATAACTGGCTCTGGGAATTCCATAGACTCGAGGATTACAGGAGCCTTTTCATCACACAGAGTATCACCAGTTGTTGTATCTTTCAAACCTACAGCAGCAGCAATGTCACCGGAGTAAACCGTTTGGATCTCTTCACGGTGGTTTGCGTGCATTTGCAGAATACGGCCTACGCGCTCGCGCTTACCTTTAGTAGAGTTGAGTACGTAAGAACCGGAGTTCAGTACACCGGAGTATACACGGAAGAATGTCAGACGGCCTACATAAGGGTCAGTCATGATCTTGAACGCAAGAGCAGAGAACGGACCGTTATCGTCAGCTGGACGATCTACTTCTTCATCAGTATCTGGCAGTGTACCTTTGATTGCAGGGATATCTACCGGGGACGGCAGGTAAGCTACAACGTTGTCCAGCATAGGCTGAACACCTTTGTTACGGTAAGAAGAACCGCACATTACCGGCGTCAGTTTGCACTCGATAGTACCCTTACGCAGAGCTGCACGGATTTCTTCGTTGGTCAGCTCTTCGCCTTCCAAGTACTTCATCATGAGCTCTTCGTCTTGTTCTGCAGCTGCTTCAACCATAGCCATGCGAAGTTCTTCGCAACGTGCCAAAATGTCAGCAGGAATTTCAGCGGAGTCAGAAGTTTTACCCAAGTCATCAGTATATACGATTGCCTTCATTTCAATCAGGTCAACCATACCTTTGAATTGATCTTCTGCACCGATTGGATATTGGATTGCTACTGGATTTGCACCCAGGCGAGATTTGATCTGGCCCAAGCACATATCGAAGTTAGCACCCAAGATATCCATTTTGTTAATGTAGCACATGCGCGGTACGCCATAGCGGTCAGCTTGGCGCCATACTGTTTCGGTTTGCGGCTCAACGCCACCTTTTGCGTCAAAAACGGTTACAGCACCGTCAAGAACGCGCAGGGAGCGCTCAACTTCTACAGTGAAGTCTACGTGGCCTGGCGTATCAATGATGTTGATACGATGTCCAGCCCATTGAGCAGTAGTAGCAGCCGAAGTAATGGTAATACCGCGCTCTTGCTCTTGTTCCATCCAGTCCATGGTAGCTGCACCTTCGTGCACCTCACCAATTTTGTGAACACGACCAGTGTAGAACAGAATACGCTCAGTAGTCGTCGTCTTACCAGCATCGATGTGAGCCATGATACCGATATTACGCGTATTCGGCAAAGAGAACTCGCGAGCCATTAGGTATGCTCCTTCCATACTCGAGTTTGAGAATAAACGGGTATCCAATACGGACACCCGATTCAATTCCTACCAGCGATAGTGAGCAAACGCTTTGTTCGCTTCAGCCATCTTGTGCGTGTCTTCACGCTTTTTAACTGCTGCACCGGTGTTGTTAGCAGCGTCCATGATCTCGTTAGCCAAACGTTGTTCCATGGTTTTCTCTCCACGGTTACGGGAGTAGTTAACCATCCAACGCAGTCCAAGAGTGGTACGGCGCTCCGGTTTTACTTCGATTGGTACTTGGTAGTTAGCACCACCTACACGGCGAGCTTTAACTTCCAGTACTGGCATTACGTTTTTCAGTGCTTCTTCAAACACTTCCATCGGGTTGCGACCAGTGCGCTCCTGAATGATGTTAAATGCGTTGTAGAGAATATTTTGCGCTACACCGCGTTTACCATCCAACATCAGGCGGTTAATCAAACGAGTAACCAGCTTGCTGTTGTAAATTGGATCAGGCAACACGTCACGACGGGTTACAGGACCTTTACGAGGCATCGTATTCCCTCCTTCTTTTCGTTATAAATTCACGCCACTTCACAGGCGCTTTTTTATTACTTCTTCGCTGCTGCTTGACCTGGCTTAGGACGCTTAGTACCGTACTTGGAACGACCTTGTTTACGGTTGTTCACACCAGCAGTGTCAAGAGCACCACGAACGATATGGTAGCGTACCCCTGGCAAGTCTTTTACACGACCGCCGCGCACCAGCACGACGCTATGCTCTTGCAGGTTGTGGCCAATACCACCGATGTAAGCTGTTACCTCGATTCCGTTTGTCAAACGCACACGAGCGTATTTACGCAACGCGGAGTTCGGTTTTTTCGGAGTCATGGTACCTACACGAGTGCAAACACCACGTTTTTGAGGAGAGCTTTGGTTGGTTTGGCTTTTCTTGAAGCTGTTGTACCCCTTTTGAAGAGCTGGGGACTTAGACTTCACAACCTTATCCTCGCGACCTTTACGCACCAATTGGTTAATTGTAGGCATGATGTTACCTCCCTTCTTAATACCCAATCTTCAAGACCACAGATCCAGGTGAGTCATTTTTAGGTCAAATAGAAAGTCCTTGTCCAGTATTACGCAACGTGTAACTACAGACAAAAACATCGTTAACCACTCTTTTTAATCGCAGCAGTAGCTGCTCCCACTTCAATTCCGCACGCTTTGCCTAGACGGCGCATGGAATCTACATGGATGACTGGAACACCCTTCTCTTTGCAAAGGAGCTCGACTTTTTGGGTCAAACGTTTATCCGCATCAAGAGCGATATACATTGCTTCTACCTGTTGGTTTTCCACAGCTTTGATCGTCTGTTTGATACCGATCGTCAAGTCCTTGGCCCGCTCTACTTTTTCATAAGACATGATTCTCATATCCTCCAAAGTACAGATGTCAGGCACACTTGAATATAATATCAGGTGGGCTAGTTGTTGTCAACGCCCTTTTGATATTTTTTATTTAAGGAAAGCGCCCACCGATCGGTGATGGGCGCTTTTCCTGCCATTACTCTACAGAAACTGCTTCTTGCTCAGCTTTCGCTGCTTCCAGCTCTGCTTCGTAATCTACTTGACTAGCAACTTTTACATTGCGGTAACGTGACATACCGGTACCTGCTGGAACCAGCTTCCCGATAATAACGTTCTCTTTCAAACCTAGCAAGCGGTCCACTTTTCCTTTGATCGCTGCATCGGTAAGAACGCGAGTCGTTTCCTGGAAGGATGCTGCCGACAGGAAGGAGTCGGTTTCGAGGGATGCTTTGGTGATCCCCAGAAGAACCGGACGGCCCACCGCTGGATTTCTGCCTTCCATGAGAACTTTTGCGTTCGCTTGCTCAAATTCAGGAACCTCAACATAGGAACCTGGCAAGAGGTCTGTATCTCCGCTGTCGATAACGCGCAGTTTGCGCAGCATCTGACGAATCATAACCTCTACGTGCTTGTCGTTAATTTCTACCCCTTGCATACGGTAAACTTTTTGTACCTCTTGCAAGATGTAGTTGGAAACGCCGCGCATACCGCGAACTTTGAGCATTTCTTTCGGGTCTACGGAACCTTCCGTGAGCTCGTCACCTGCATTCAGCTTGACACCAACAGAAACCTTGATGCGCGAGCCATACGGTGCTGCATACACTTTGTTCTCCGCTTCTCCACGTACTTCGATCTCGCGACGATCTTTCCCTTCGCGAATATCAACAACTTCACCATCGATTTCGGAGATAACTGCTTGCCCTTTCGGATTGCGCGCCTCAAACAACTCTTGAATACGCGGCAAACCTTGGGTAATATCGTCTCCCGCAACCCCACCGGTATGGAAGGTACGCATGGTCAGCTGGGTACCCGGCTCACCAATGGACTGAGCAGCGATAATACCAACTGCTTCGCCCACTTCCACCTCGGCTCCTGTAGCCAGGTTGCGTCCGTAGCACAGTTTGCAGACACCATGGCTGGTGCGGCAAGCAAGTACGTTACGGATGTAAACGTCAGTGATTCCAACTTTTTCGATATACTCGGCAACCTCTTCAGAGATCTCCTCATTGCGGTGCACGATAATTTCTTTTGTCTCAGGGTGGCGCAAAGTCTCGAAGCAAGTACGTCCTACCAGACGGTCAGACAGCTTCTCGATTTCTTCTTTACCATCCTTGATCGCTGTTACACGGATACCTTTATCTGTTCCGCAATCGGTTTCGCGTACAATCACGTCTTGGGCAACGTCTACCAGACGACGAGTCAGGTAACCCGAGTCCGCTGTACGCAAGGCTGTATCGGCGAGACCTTTACGCGCACCGTGCGTGGAGATAAAGTACTCCAATACCGTCAGACCTTCACGGAAGTTGGATTTAATCGGCAACTCGATGATTCGACCAGATGGGTTTGCCATCAGACCGCGCATACCAGCCAGCTGAGTGATCTGGGATACGTTACCACGGGCACCGGAGTTCGCCATCATGAAGATCGCATTGAACTTATCCATGGACTTCATCAAAACGTCTGTTACTTCATCCTTCGCTTTGGACCAGATGGAGATTACGCGGTCATAGCGCTCGTCTTCGGTGATCAAACCGCGACGGAACTGCGTCATAACAGTTGCAACCTTTTCATCCGCTGCGTCGAGGATGTCTTTTTTCTTTCCTGGTACCGCAATGTCCGCTACGGCAATTGTGATACCTGCTTTCGTGGAGTACGTGAAGCCCAGTTCCTTAATCTTGTCGAGGATCATGGACGTTTTCATCGTACCGAAACGACGGAAGCACTCGGAAATGATCGTTCCCAAGAAGCCTTTCTTCACCGCACCCGGATCAGGCAGGTTCTTGATGAACTCTGTAACGTTGGTACCTTTATCGAAAATAAAGTATTCGTCAGGAACCATGTTTTGCAGGTTGCCTTTCGTTGGTACGTTGATGAACGGCAGATCTGCAGGGAAAATTTCATTGAAGATTACTTTACCTACTGTCGTTACGAGAAGCGCGTTCTCTTGACGCTCAGTAAAGCTGGTTTTGCTCAGGCGTTTTGCTGGCAGAGCGATGCGCGTATGCAGGCTGATAAAGCCTTGCTGATAAGCGGCAATCGCATCGTGAGGATCGCGATAAATCGTACCCTCTCCTTTGTCGCCTTCGCGTTCCAGTGTCAGGTAGTAAGAACCAAGCACCATGTCCTGGGATGGTGTTACTACAGGTTTACCGTCTTTCGGGTTCAAGATGTTCTGCGCTGCCAGCATGAGGATACGGGCTTCTGCCTGTGCCTCAGCAGACAACGGAACGTGAACCGCCATTTGGTCACCGTCGAAGTCCGCGTTGTACGCTGTACAAACGAGCGGATGCAAACGGATCGCACGGCCTTCAACCAGAACCGGTTCGAATGCCTGGATACCCAGACGGTGCAAGGTGGGGGCACGGTTCAACAGTACCGGATGCTCGCGAATAACGTCCTCGAGAACGTCCCATACCTCTGGCTGAACGCGCTCAACCTTGCGCTTTGCGCTCTTGATGTTGTGAGCGAGGCCTTTGGAAACCAGCTCTTTCATCACGAACGGCTTGAAGAGCTCCAGTGCCATTTCTTTAGGCAAACCGCACTGATACATCTTCAGGTTTGGTCCTACAACGATAACGGAACGACCGGAGTAGTCAACACGCTTACCGAGCAGGTTTTGACGGAAACGACCTTGTTTACCTTTCAGCATATGGCTGAGAGATTTCAAAGGACGGTTTCCTGGTCCTGTTACCGGACGTCCACGACGACCGTTGTCGATGAGCGCGTCTACTGCTTCCTGCAGCATGCGTTTCTCGTTTTGTACGATAATGTCAGGAGCACCCAGTTCGAGCAGGCGCTTCAGACGGTTATTACGGTTGATTACACGGCGGTACAGGTCATTCAGGTCGGAAGTGGCAAAACGTCCACCATCCAACTGAACCATTGGACGAAGCTCTGGCGGGATAACCGGCAGTACGTCGAGAACCATCCAATCCGGGTGGTTACCGGAGTTGCGGAATGCCTCGAGCACTTCCAGACGCTTGATCGCACGGTTGCGACGCTGGCCTTGTGCCGTTTTCAAATCTTCTTTTAACGTTTCCACGTCTTTATCCAGATCGATTTCTGCAAGCAGGCGTTTGATCGCTTCTGCTCCCATCATCGCTTGGAAGGAGTGGCCGTATTTCTCACGATAGTTGCGGTACTCTTTTTCGGAGAGCAATTGCTTTTTATCGAGAGGAGTATCACCTGGATCGGTTACTACGTAAGAAGCAAAGTAGATTACTTCCTCCAGGGAACGAGGGGACATGTCAAGCACCAAGCCCATACGGCTTGGAATCCCTTTGAAGTACCAGATGTGAGAAACTGGGGCAGCCAGTTCAATGTGCCCCATGCGCTCACGCCGTACTTTGGCGCGGGTCACTTCCACGCCGCAACGGTCGCACACTACACCTTTATAACGAACACGCTTGTATTTACCGCAATGGCATTCCCAGTCCTTGGTCGGTCCAAAGATGCGTTCACAGAACAAGCCGTCTTTTTCCGGTTTCAGTGTGCGGTAGTTGATCGTCTCTGGCTTCTTCACTTCCCCGAAAGACCACGAACGGATCTTATCGGGGGAAGCCAAGCCGATCTTCATATATTCGAAGTTGTTCACGTCAATCACAGGGCGTTACCTCCCTTGGTACCGGAATCTTACTCGTCGTTCAAGCTTCCGCCTTCGAGAACGAGGTTCAGTTTTTCACCGTTGCCTTCATCCTCGTCTTCCATTTCACGCATTTCAATCTCCTGCTCGTCTCCGGACAGAATCTTCACGTCCATACCCAAGCTCTGGAGTTCCTTGATCAATACCTTGAAGGACTCTGGAACACCTGGTTCTGGAACGTTTTCGCCCTTAACGATCGCTTCGTACGTTTTCACGCGGCCCACGACGTCATCGGACTTGACAGTGAGAATTTCTTGCAAGGTGTAGGCAGCACCATATGCCTCCAATGCCCAAACCTCCATCTCCCCGAAACGCTGTCCACCGAATTGAGCTTTACCACCCAATGGCTGCTGCGTAACAAGAGAGTAAGGACCAGTAGAACGAGCATGGATTTTGTCGTCAACCAAGTGAGCCAGTTTCAGCATGTATACGCAACCTACCGTTACACGGCGGTCAAACGGTTCACCTGTACGACCATCAAACAAGATCGTTTTCCCGTCACGATCCAGACCTGCTTCTTCCAACGTTTCGAATACTTCTGCCTGACGTGCACCGTCGAATACCGGCGTTGCTACGTGGATACCCAGAAGCTTCGCTGCCATACCCAAGTGAGTCTCCAATACCTGACCGATGTTCATACGCGAAGGTACGCCCAACGGGTTGAGTACGATCTCTACTGGAGAGCCATCTGGCAGGAACGGCATATCTTCTTCCGCCATAATGCGGGCGATAACCCCTTTGTTACCATGTCGGCCGGCCATTTTGTCACCCACGGAGATTTTCCGTTTTTGGGCGATGTAAACGCGAACGAGTTGGTTTACGCCTGGTGGCAATTCGTCGCCATTCTCACGCGTAAATACTTTTACGTCTACGATGATACCGGAACCACCATGCGGTACGCGCAAGGATGTATCACGAACTTCACGAGCTTTTTCACCGAAGATAGCATGCAGGAGGCGTTCTTCTGCTGTCAGCTCAGTAACCCCTTTAGGTGTAACCTTACCAACGAGAATGTCGCCGTCCTGAATCTCCGCACCAACACGGATGATACCGCGTTCGTCCAGGTTTTTCAGAGCATCTTCCCCAACGTTAGGAATGTCGCGAGTGATTTCCTCTGGCCCCAGCTTGGTGTCGCGAGCTTCGGACTCGTATTCTTCAATATGGATAGACGTATACACGTCATCTTTTACAAGTTTTTCACTCAGAAGAATCGCGTCTTCGTAGTTGTATCCTTCCCACGTCATAAACGCAACGATTACGTTACGACCGAGAGCCAATTCACCTTTTTCGGTGGATGGGCCGTCCCCAATGATATCGCCTTTCTCAATCCAGTCTCCAGTGCTAACGATTGGACGCTGGTTGATGCAGGTACCTTGGTTGGAACGGATAAACTTGTGCATTTTGTATTTATCGAGATCGCCGGCAACTTTTCTGCCGTCGATTTCTTGGTAACGACGAATCCAGATTTCGCGAGCCGTTACGCGCTCTACTTGACCCGGATGCTTGGCAACGATCGCCACGCCGGAGTCTTGCGCTGCTTTATGCTCCATACCTGTACCGACAAACGGTGCTTGTGGAATCAAAAGCGGAACGGCCTGCCGCTGCATGTTTGAACCCATCAGTGCGCGGTTGGCGTCATCGTTCTCGAGGAACGGAATCAGCGCTGTCGCTACGGATACAACCTGCTTCGGCGATACGTCCATGAAGTCTACCTTGTCGCGCGGTACGCTTAAGATCTCACCTTTACGACGGCAGATTACCATGTCGTTTACGAAACGGCCATCTTCATCGAGTGGCTGATTCGCCTGTGCCACGTTGAACACGTCTTCCTCATCAGCAGTCAAGTAGCTGATATCAGTCAACACGAAACCTGTTTCCGGATCTACTTTACGACGAGGCGTTTCAATAAATCCGTAATCGTTAATGCGTGCAAAGGACGACAGGGAGTTGATCAAACCAATGTTTGGTCCCTCTGGCGTCTCAATTGGACACATACGACCGTAGTGGGAATGGTGAACGTCGCGCACTTCGAAGCCCGCGCGCTCACGCGTCAAACCACCAGGTCCGAGTGCGGACAGACGGCGTTTGTGCGTCAGCTCAGCCAATGGGTTAGTTTGATCCATGAACTGGGACAGCTGCGAGCTACCAAAGAACTCCTTCAGTGATGCAATCACTGGACGGATGTTAATGAGAGCTTGCGGTGTGATTTGGTTTTGATCCTGGATGGACATGCGCTCACGAACCACGCGCTCCATACGGGACAAACCGATACGGAACTGGTTCTGCAGAAGCTCACCCACGGAACGCAGACGACGGTTACCCAAGTGGTCGATATCATCTGTGGAACCAACACCGTGCAAGAGGTTCATGAAATAGTTGATCGCCGATACGATATCCGACGGCGTAATATGTTTGAAGGACTTATCTACATTTCCGTTTCCGATTACTTTGATGATCTTGCCATCCTCAATCGGAGAGAAAATATTGATAGATTGCAAATGAATTGCTTCATCTTCCAATACACCGCCATGCGTGCGAACATCAATAAAGCCGATATTGCCTTCCAGCGCTGGCAAGATGCGATCCAGGACACGACGGTCAATCATTTGACCTGCTTCGGCAAAAATTTCACCCGTTGTCGTATCGATCAGTGTCTCAGCCAAACGTTGGTTGTACAGACGGTTTTTCAAATGAAGCTTTTTGTTCATTTTGTAACGACCAACAGAAGCCAAATCATAGCGCTTAGGGTCGAAGAAACGAGAGATCAAGAGGCTCTTCGCATTCTCGACTGTTGGTGGCTCACCCGGACGAAGACGCTCGTAGATTTCAATGAGCGCTTTTTCCGTAGAATCGGTATTGTCTTTTTCCAGCGTGTTCTTGATGTATTCATCTTCACCCAGCAAGTTGAGAATCTCGATGTCGGAACCAAAGCCCAACGCACGCAAAAGAACCGTTACCGGGATTTTTCGCGTACGGTCGATGCGGACATAAATAACGTCCTTCGCATCGGTCTCCAGCTCCAGCCAAGCACCCCGGTTCGGGATTACTGTAGCTGTAAACGTCTGCTTGCCGTTTTTGTCCACTTTGGTGTTGTAATATACACTGGGGGAACGAACAAGCTGGCTGACAATAACGCGCTCAGCACCATTAATAATGAAGGTTCCCGTTTCGGTCATGAGCGGGAAGTCCCCCATGAATACTTCTTGTTCCTTCACTTCTCCCGTCTCTTTGTTCAACAAACGTACCTTCACACGCAGAGGCGCCGCATAGGTGACGTCACGTTCTTTCGACTCGTCAACATCGTACTTCGGCTCTCCCAAGCTGTAGTCGATAAACTCCAGCACGAGATTACCTGTGAAGTCCTGGATTGGCGAAATGTCTTGGAACATCTCACGGAGCCCCTCATCAAGGAACCATTGGTAGGACTTTTGTTGAATCTCGATGAGATTTGGAAGGCCCAGCACTTCGTTAATACGTGAATACGTACGACGCTGGCGGTGTCGGCCACTTTGAATCACTTTACCTGCCAACTTATTCACCCCTCAGGTTGTGTTTTCACACATAGAAACTCGGCATTCGGCAACTTCTTTCAGTCGCATTCGAATGCCTAAAAATAAAAATGGGTTAAAGCAGCTTCAACCATTTTTAACCCAGAGAAACTCTATTTTAAAAGAATTCCCATGTTTTCACGCAAACATTCCTATCTCAGGAAAAAAGTAGAAACGCTTGACGGACAGGGAATTGCTGAAAAATAGACATTTATCCCATATTGACATTTTATAATGCTACCACATTCAATTATTCGCGTCAAGAAAACTTTTCTAATGATTTCTTCTTGCTTATTTGATTGCCCTAAATATGTGATAGCCTTTTTCCCGATCTACCTCTATTACTTCACGGTACGTTTCCTGCAGCTTTTTCAATGCGGATGGGGCGCCTTGCTTCTTCTGAATGACAACCCACATTTCTCCGCCTTCTACCAACAGGTCATATCCCTCTACAAAAATGCGATGAACGATTTCCTTACCCGCACGAATCGGCGGATTGGTCAGAATGACATCAAACTGCTCGCCTTGCACGCCGCTGTAAACATCACTCACTCGAACCTCAACATTTTTTATTCCATTTGCTTCTGCATTACGACGAGCCAGGTTAACCGCACGCTCATTCACGTCGATCATCGTCACCCGACCATGATCAGCAAGCTTGGCAGCCGTCAATCCCATCGGACCATACCCGCATCCCACATCAAGCACACGCGCATGACTGTCGATCTCCATGTTCTCGATGAGCAATACACTTCCAAAGTCAATCCGGTCTCGGGAAAAAACGCCAGCATCCGTTATGAAACGAAATTCATTACCACGGAGTTTGAACGTAAATTGCTGTTCATCATGTGCAGCGCCCGGTTGATTGGTATAGTAATGGTCTGCCACGTGTGATTCACCCTTCCTCATCGTTTAAATAAACCTTTATCATCAAAAGTTTATAGAAAATCCCCCTGCCGCAGGCAAGGGGATATCCTAAAGGAAGCTAACTTACTTTACTTCTACTTGAGCGCCAGCTTCTTCGAGTTTTGCTTTGAGGGCTTCTGCTTCGTCTTTGGAAACGCCCTCTTTGAGTGTTTTTGGAGCGTTGTCTACCAGGTCTTTTGCTTCTTTCAGACCCAAGCCAGTCAGCTCGCGAACAACTTTGATTACGTTGATTTTGGAAGCGCCGCCGCTTACCAGGTTTACAGTGAACTCAGTTTGCTCAGCAGCAGCTTCTGCTCCGCCACCAGCAACTACAGCTACAGGAGCAGCAGCAGTTACGCCGAATTCTTCTTCAATTGCTTTTACCAGATCGTTCAGTTCGAGAACGGACATGCCTTTAATGGCTTCCAAGATTTGCTCTTTAGACATTTGTAAATCCTCCATTCAAGGAATAGTATTTGTAAAACATTAACCGATCAGACGATTACGCGCCTTGACCTTCTTTTTGTTCTGCCACTGCTTTGACTGCCAGTGCAACGTTGCGCATTGGAGCTTGCAGGACGGAAAGAAGCATGGACAAGAGACCTTCGCGGTTCGGCAGGGAAGCCAGAGCTTTAATTTGCTCAGCATCAACTACTTTACCCTCGATAACGCCACCCTTGATTTCCAGCTTGTCGTTTTTCTTAGCGAATTCAGCGATAACTTTCGCTGGAGCGATGATATCGTCTTTGGAGAACGCCAGAGCGTTTGGTCCAGTCAGATATTGATCCAGTTCAGTCAGGCTTTCCTTCTCAGTAGCCAGACGAGTCAGGGAGTTTTTCAACACCTGGAACTCAACACCAGCTTCACGCAATTGCTTACGGAGCTCAGTTACTTGTGCTACTGTCAGACCGCGGTAGTCAGCTACCACTGTAGTTTGGCTTTCGCGAAGCTTAGTTGCGATTTCGTTGATCGCTTGTACCTTTTCTTCACGAATAACGGTTGGACGAATTTCTGCCATTGTTTACACCTCCCGTGCTCTAATCCTAGAAAATGAAGAATGCCCTCGCAGACTCACGAGGGCATAATGCTATATCGTCAAAGGAAAACAGCGTTTCCTCATTCGTACATTACACGCCTCGGAGGGATATTAAGCGTTACTCTCACAAGCATCGCACCTTCTGTCTACGGCATATTCTTTTCATCAACAGGGACTATCTTAACAACTCCCGTAAAGGAAGTCAAGTGTCATTATTTTACAGCTACGCGTACGCCAGGGCCCATAGTGGAGCTCAGGGTTACGTTTTTCATGTAAACACCTTTAGCAGCAGCTGGTTTCGCACGGTTCAGTGCTTCAGTCAGAGCAGCCAGGTTTTCTACCAGTTTGTCAGCATCGAAGGATGCTTTTCCGATAGGAGCGTGGATGTTACCCGCTTTGTCTACACGATACTCAATTTTACCTGCTTTGATTTCGTTAACCGCTTTAGTTACATCGAAAGTAACTGTACCGGTCTTAGGGTTTGGCATCAGGCCTTTTGGACCGAGTACACGACCCAATTTACCTACTTCACCCATCATATCAGGAGTAGCTACTACAACGTCAAAGTCGAACCAGCCACCTTGGATTTTTGCGATCATGTCTGCATCGCCTACGAAGTCTGCGCCAGCTGCTTCTGCATCTTTCGCTTTTTCGCCTTTTGCGAATACGAGAACACGTTGTACTTTACCAGTACCATGTGGCAATACAACTGCGCCACGAATTTGTTGGTCAGCACGCTTAGGATCTACGCCCAAACGGAAAGCTGCTTCAACAGTTTCATCGAATTTAGCTGTAGCTGCTTTTTTAACCAGCTCAACGCCTTCAACTACTTCGTATACTTTGTTTTTATCAACGAGCTTTACAGCCTCTTGATATTTCTTACCTTTTTTCGCCATGATTAAATCTCCCTTCAATGTGGTCGTAGCGGTTGATCCTCCCACAGACAGGGGGGCACAACGTCTGTGCCCCCTTGCACTCAAGACAATTAGTCTTCGATTACGATACCCATAGAACGAGCTGTACCTTCTACCATGCGCATAGCCGCTTCTACGGATGCAGCATTCAGGTCAGGACGCTTCAGTTCTGCGATTTCACGAACTTTATCACGCTTCAGCGTAGCAACCTTTGTTTTGTTTGGTACGCCAGAACCGGACTCGATACCAGCAGCTTTCTTCAACAGAACTGCAGCTGGAGGAGTTTTTGTGATAAAAGTGAAAGAACGGTCTTCAAACACGGTGATTTCCACCGGAATGATCATACCAACTTCGCTTTCAGTGCGAGCATTGAATTCTTTACAGAATCCCATGATGTTTACACCAGCTTGACCGAGAGCCGGACCTACTGGAGGTGCAGGATTCGCTTTACCTGCTGGGATTTGTAATTTAATTACGCGGATAACCTTCTTAGCCACGTAACACACCTCCTTACTTCACATGTGGTTATTACGGGGGAATGCCCCCTCCCACCGTTTTTTGAAAGTCTCTATGTAAAAGACTTTCGATCTATAGTGAGAGTGCAAGAAACCCCAATTAGTGTTGTGGGATTGTTAAAACAAAATGAAATGTACCACATAGCGCGATACTTTTCAAGTTGAATCCTAATCCAATTTTTGAACTTGTGTAAAGTCTAGCTCTACCGGTGTTTCGCGACCGAAGATGTCCACCAATACGCGAACCTTCTGCCTGTCCGGGTGAATCTCGATAATCTCCCCGGTGCGATTGGAAAATGGACCATCTATGACGCGCACCATATCGCGGAGAGCATAATCGACTCTGATCTTGGGAATTTCGATCCCCATTTGCTTGAGAATCGTATCGGCCTCTTCAGGACGCAGCGCTGTCGGTTTAGAGCCAGCACCCGTGGATCCGACAAAGCCGGTAACCCCAGGGGTGTTGCGCACGACATACCAAGAGTCGTCCGTCATCACCATTTCAACAAGGACGTATCCAGGAAACACTTTTTTCGTGACGGTGCGCTTCTTACCATCCTTGGTTTCCACCTCTTCTTCAGTGGGAACAAGAACGCGAAAGATCTTGTCTTCCATGCCCATCGACTCGAGTCGCTTCTCCAGATTGGTTTTCACCTTGTTTTCGTAACCTGAGTACGTATGAAGTACATACCATGCTTTTTCCATATCCAACAGGACGTTAACCGTCCGTCCCTCCTAAGACTTGCATAATTACGTTCCTAGAATCAAATCGATCAAGCGCGAGATACCCAAATCAACGACGAAGAAGAATATTGCAAGGAGCACGACCGTAACGAGTACAACAAGCGTATAGGTTGTCAACTCTTTACGGTTGGGCCAACGGACTTTCTTTAGCTCGGACATTACGTCACTAAAAAAACCACCGGTACGGCGAAAACTGGCTCCGATTCGTGATAAAAAACCCACTTTGCCACCCCCTGACTTCGTCGCATCAACCATTACTTCGTCTCGCGATGAAGGGTCTGCTTCTTGTCACGGGAGCAATACTTTTTCAGTTCAACACGTTCAGTAGTGGTGCGCTTGTTCTTTGTGGAGATATAGTTACGCTCGCCACACTCGGTGCACGCCAACGTGATGTTTACTCGCATTTATTGCCACCTCCATCTCATTTCAAACCTGCTATTAGTTAAAAGTACCCCGATGATAAATAGTACGGGAAAACCGCTACTTTTTCCTGACCATTTCATTCACCTAAGTAACCATAGAACAGAGAGATAAGAGTCTATGGCTACCTAAATAAATTTATCACACCGAAATACCCATGTCAAACAAAATGACTTGACAAGAGGTAGTCCTTTTGCTTCCAAAATAAAAAGAGAGATTCTCTACAAATGAATCTCTCTTCCTTCCAAATAGCGCTCTAGCTTGCGCTTTACTCGCTGCAATGCATTATCAATAGATTTGACATGACGCTTCAGCTCGACGGCAATCTGCTGATAGGATCGCCCATCCAAATAGAGCATGAGAACCTGGCGCTCCAAGTCGCTCAATATTTCACTCATTTTGCCCTCGATATCATCGAACTCTTCCCGATTAATAAACAATTCCTCTGGATCGGTCACTTTTGTTCCCGAGATCACATCGAGTAACGTGCGGTCAGAATCCTCATCATAGATAGGCTTGTCCAGTGAGACGTAAGAATTGAGCGGGATGTGCTTTTGGCGTGTCGCTGTCTTGATCGCGGTAATGATCTGACGGGTAATACACAGCTCGGCAAATGCCTTGAACGACGTGAGCTTGTCTCCTCGGAAGTCGCGAATAGACTTGTACAGTCCGATCATCCCTTCCTGCACGATGTCTTCGCGGTCAGCCCCAATAAGAAAATAGGATCTCGCTTTGGCACGAACGAAGTTCTTGTATTTGTTGATCAAATACTCCAAAGCTTCGGCGTCATTATCGCGAACCAGGTCGACTACTTCTTCGTCGGTCATTAGTTCATATTGGGCATGTTTTAACTCCTTGAGGTCAACACTCACAAATGATCCCTCCGCCAACCAATAGATAGCGCTATTATACATGATGCCGTAAAAAAGCGTCAACCGAATCCAAGTTATTCCCTTCTCCATTTTTCGAATATTTTCGCTATTTCATCATTCAGCGTAATCCGCGTGGAGAAGCGCTCTTCTTGCGTTTTTTCGACTTGTTTCTTGATTTCCTTGCCCGCATTTTCCATATCGAGCAACAACTCCCGCGCTGATTTGCGCAAAGCCCCCTGCCCAAATATGACACGTTGAGAGGTATAATCAGAAGTTGCTACATAAATTTGTCGATTTTTATTGTGAAATTGGGAGACTAGCTGCTCAATTTTCTCGTCTGCTGTCTCCTTTTTCTTCGTGAAATAAACCTCGACCTGGAAGTCTTCCATTTGACGGCCAATGCCAGGAACGTTGTACGCATCGAAGACAATGATGACCTTCACACCAGTGTAGCTCTGGTACTCAGCCATTTTTGCGATTAATTGATCACGCGCCTCGTCCATCCGCTCTTGATCCTTCAGCAGGCGCAGATCGGGCCAGGCGCCGATGATATTGTAACCATCTACGATCAACAGCTGCTTGGCTTTTCGTTTCGCCATGTCATTTCACCCGTGTCGGAATTGGACTCCTGGAGCGATAGACTTCATACATCAACAAGGCAGCTGCTACAGAAGCATTGAGTGAGGTAACATTTCCCGCCATCGGAAGGCTGTACAGAAAATCACAGTTTTCTCGGACGAGACGACTCATCCCTTTTCCTTCGCTGCCAATGACAATTGCGAGCGGCATCGTATAATCACCCTGGCGGAAATCCTGCTTGGCACTCGCATCTGTTCCTGCGATCCAAACACCGCGTTCTTTGAGCTCTTCCATGGTACGAACCAAGTTCGTCACTCGCGCTACCGGCACGTAGTTGATCGCCCCTGCCGAAGCTTTTGCCACTGTTGCTGTAAGACTGACAGAGCGTCGTTTTGGAATGATGACACCATGAGCCCCGACTGCATCGGCTGTCCGCATGATGGAACCGAGGTTATGCGGATCTTCCAGCTCGTCCAACAGCAAAATGAACGGCGCCTCGTTTTTTTCCTCTGCCCGCTTCAAAATATCGTCTACTTCTACGTAATCGTAAGCAGCAACTGAAGCCACTACACCCTGATGGTTGTCCGTTGACACGAGCTGATCCAGCTTTTTGCGGTTCGCTGTCGTCACAATGACACCCTGTTCTTTCGCCAAGGCAAAGACAGGTCCCATCAGATTTTTATTCGTCCCCTCTGCAACCCAAATCTTATTGATCGTACGGCCTGATCGCAAAGCTTCGATAACGGGGTTTTTCCCCAGAATCCACTCTTCACTCATTTCATGATTCTCCTTCCACTATGGCAAACGCTTGTTGCACAATTTCAGCGATCCGCTCTTCTTTTCCACTCAAGTACAGATACCCGATCAATGCTTCAAAAGCCGTTGCATGACGGTAGTCGATAATATCGGCGTTTTTGGCACTGGAGCCGGATTTGGCATTCCGCCCCCGCTTCACTACATTCAATTCTTCCTCCGGCAATGTGGGCATTAACGTTAACAACACATTGGCCTGTGCTTTCGCTGAAACATAGCGGTTGGCCGCCTTGTGGAGCTGGTTTGGTTTAACCAGCCCCTTGGCGATCAAATGATACCTAACACAATGCGAATAGGTAGCATCCCCGAGGAAGGCAAGCACGAGTGGATTTGTCAGATTAGGATCTCGGGTCAGTTCTTCTTTTTGCATCTATTTTCTTCGGCCCCTTATTTTCGACGCCAGCGAACACCTTGTGGCGTGTCCTCCAGCACGATTCCTTTTGCTGCGAGCAGATCGCGGATTTCGTCAGAGCGCGCAAAGTTTCTTGCTTTGCGGGCTTCTGTGCGCTCTTCGATCAGCGCATCAATCTCACTATCCAACAGCTCCTGCTCTTCTGCAATTTCAAGACCAAGAACCTCCGTCAACTCAACCAACAAATCCATGTACGCACGAACTTCGGTTTCGCCTACATTTTGATGACGCAAATACAGGTTGGCTTCCTTCACGACGTCAAAAATAACGGTAATCGCATTCGCTGTATTGATATCATCATCCATCTCAGCAATGAAGCGCTCGCGAAGCTCTCCAATGATTCGTGCCTGCTCCTGCGCCTGATCATTCGGCTCTTCTGCACGCACGGTATCCAGACGATGGGAAAGATTCGTATACGCCGTCTTGATTCTATCCAAACCATTGGCCGCTTGTTCGATCAACTCTTCGCTAAAATTGATCGGGTTGCGATAGTGCCCCTGAAGCATAAAGAAGCGAATTAATTGACCGCCGAATTTCTCCGAAAGGTCGCGTGCAAGCAAGAAATTCCCGAGGGATTTAGACATTTTTTCGTTGTCGATATTGAGCATGCCGTTGTGCAGCCAGTAGCGTGCAAAGACTTTACCCGTAAAGCACTCCGATTGGGCAATTTCGTTCTCGTGGTGCGGGAACACAAGGTCTGTTCCGCCCGCATGGATATCGATTTCCTCACCCAAAAACTTCAGGGCCATTGCCGAGCACTCAATATGCCATCCCGGTCTTCCTTCGCCCCACGGACTATCCCAGGTAACTTCTCCAGTCTTGGCCGCTTTCCAAAGTACAAAGTCCAGAGGGTGTTCCTTTTTCTCGTTAATTTCTACACGAGCACCTGCCTGCAAATCATCCAGCGGCTGATGCGAAAGCTTTCCGTATTCCTGAAAACGTCCCGTGCGGAAATAGACGTCACCTTCACTCTCATAGGCAAAGCCCTTTTCAATCAGCCCTTGCACGAATTCAATGATCTCCGGAATGGTCTGCATCACTCGCGGTTGAATATCCGGCGGCGATACGTTCAGTGATTTCAGATCAGCATTGTACGCATCCGTGTATCGATCCGCCACTTCTTTGACAGTGACACCTTCCTGATTCGCCACACGAATCAGCTTATCATCTACGTCCGTAATATTTTGCACGAATGTCACTTCGTAGCCACGGTATTTCAAGTAGCGGCGAAGTGTATCAAATACAATGGCAGGTCGCGCATTTCCAATGTGGATGTAGTTGTACACGGTCGGGCCGCACACGTACATTTTTACCTTTCCTGGCTCCAATGTGTGAAACGGTTCCTTTCGCCGCGTCATCGTGTTAGTTAACTGAATGCCCATCGTTCTTTTTATCCTCCCTCAAAAGCTCCAATTCTTTTCGTAAATGATCAATTTCCTTTTGCATCATTCGAATCGTATCCGCTACCGGGTCTGGCATATTTACATGGTCCAGATCGTTTTTGACCCGCTTGCCATCCTGGATGACGATGCGTCCCTTGATTCCTACAACGGTCGAGTTAGGCGGTACCTCCTGCAAGACAACGGCACCAGCCCCTATCTTTGAATTATCGCCAATTTTGAAGGAGCCCAACACTTTTGCTCCCGTAGCAATAATGACATCATTGCCGATCGTTGGGTGACGCTTTCCTTTTTCCTTACCTGTTCCCCCGAGTGTAACTGCTTGATAAATCGTTACATTGTCTCCGATCTCGCACGTCTCTCCGATCACAACACCCATGCCATGGTCAATGAACAGGCCGCGTCCAATGGTTGCGCCCGGGTGAATCTCAATTCCCGTGAAAAAACGGGATAGCTGAGAGACAATTCGGGCGAGTGTACACAGCTCAGCCTTCCAGAGCCTGTGGGCAATCCGGTGCCCCCATATCGCGTGCAAACCGGAATAGGTCATGACGACTTCCAGCGTACTGCGCGCAGCCGGGTCTCGTTCAAAAACAGCATGAATGTCATCTCTCATCTGTGCTAACATTTTTGGGTGGCACCTCCTGCCTGATTTACCTGCCGAGTGTTCAACTTCCTATAAAATAAAAAACGTCCCTATCCCCTCCATTACGAAGGGACAGAGACGGGTTTACCGTGGTTCCACTCTGCTTAGATCGTCTTGGCTGCAAAGACTTAACAAACAACCTTGAACGATCTCGCTCATATCCCGATAACGGCGGGAAGCCGATGGCGCTTACTGATATCTTTTCAAAAAGATAGGTTCAGCTCATTGCTCACAGGGGCATTTCCAACAGGGCACATCAGATGGCTCTCACCTATCCATCCTCTCTGTAGATGTGCAGACTGTTGTACTTCTCCTGATCGTTGCATTCCTTATATATAAGAGAAAACCAGCCAATACTTACTGACCGTTTGCAATTACTTGCTGTGCACGTGCAATCACCTTGTCGCGTCCGAGCAGGTACAACGTCTCTGCCAAATCACGACCATGCGCCTGGCCAGTTGCTCCTACGCGAACCGGCATAAACAACGCCTTGCCTTTGTGACCCGTTTCCTTTTGCACGTCCTTGAGTACTGCTTTAATAACATCCACATTATATGCATCCTGGGCAGAAAGGTGTTTCACAAAGGAAGCGAGCACTTCCGGCAATTGCGGTTCTTTCAGCACCAGCGTTGCTTCTTCATCGTACACCACTTCGTCGAGGAAGAAAAGAGCTGCCAACGGAACGATTTGCGCACAGTAGGACATTTGCTCTTGGTACAGTCCTACGATACTGCGAACCCATTCGCGCTTCTCAGCAGACAAATTCTCTTCGATGAAGCCAGCTTTTTGCAGATGCGGGATACACATGTCTGTAATCATATCGAGCGGTTGGCGCTTCAAATAGAAGTTGTTCATCCAGTTCATCTTCGTTGCATCAAACACAGCTGGCGACTTGTTCACGCGGTCCATTGAGAACAGCTTGATCAGATCTTCCATTAAGAAAATCTCTTCTTCGCCACCTGGAGACCATCCCAAAAGAACAAGGAAGTTCACGATTGCTTCCGGCAAGAAGCCGAGGTCGCGGTACTGTTCAATGAACTGAAGAATGCTCTCGTCGCGCTTGGACATCTTTTTGCCATCTTGGTTGAGGATCAGTGCCAAGTGAGCAAAGTCAGGCGCTTCCCACCCAAACGCTTCATAAATCATCAATTGACGGGGCGTGTTGGACAGATGCTCTTCTCCACGAATGACGTGGCTAATTTTCATCAAATAGTCGTCCACTACAACGGCGAAGTTGTATGTAGGAATCCCATCCGGACGGCAAATAACGAAATCGCCCATCTCGTTGGAGTTGAATGTTACCTGTCCACGAATCAGGTCGCTCACGACATACTCGCGGTCTTCCTGAACGAGGAAGTGAATGGATGGCACTCGTCCTTCTGCTTCGTACTGAGCACGCTGCTCGTCTGTTACATGGCGGTGCTTTTCCAAAATGCGTGGTGTTTCTCCACGCGCGAGCTGTTCTTCACGCTCTGCATCCAGTTCTTCTTTTGTCGCGTAGCAGTAGTACGCTTTGCCTTCTGCCAGCAGTTGATCGATATATTTCCGATAAATGTCCAGGCGCTCTGTTTGACGGTACGGTCCATATGGTCCACCAACGTCTGTACCTTCTTCCCATGTTACGCCGAGCCATTTCAGGTTTTTCATTTGTTCTTCGTCCGCATTTTCCTTATTGCGCGTTTGGTCCGTATCTTCAATCCGAACGATGAACGAACCACCGTGATGTTTCGCAAAAAGGTAATTAAAGAGCGCTGTTCGCGCACCGCCGATGTGTAAATGCCCCGTAGGACTCGGCGCATAACGAGTGCGAATTTCTTTCGCCATTGGTAGCACCATCCTTATGAATGTAAAAGGCTATAACCTTGACCTAAGTAAAAACGTATCTAAGGCTTTATGTTACACCTTGCCCCTCTACTTGACAAGCAAGCATACCGCCTGTGCAGCGATTCCTTCTCCTCTGCCTGTAAAACCAAGTTTCTCGGATGTCGTCGCCTTCACATTCACTTGCGAGAGATCATCTGCCTCCAGCACGCGTGCAATGACTGCACACATTTGCGGTATGTACGGCGCCATCTTCGGCGCTTGGGCAATGATCGTTGCATCCACGTTACCTAAACGGTAGCCGCGTTCCCGAACCAACTTCCATACATGCTCCAGCAGCTTTACGCTATCTGCATCCTTAAAAGCCGGGTCTGTATCTGGGAAATGACGGCCAATATCCCCCTCACCAATCGCTCCAAGAATCGCGTCACTAATCGCATGGAGGAGAACATCCGCGTCAGAATGCCCTAGCAAACCTTTTTCATACGGGATGGTGATGCCTCCGATAATGCATGGACGCCCCTCTACTAATTGATGTACGTCAAAACCTTGTCCAATACGCATGAGCTACTCTCCCTTTCGTTTCCGCAATATCTCTTCACCAAACCACAGATCGTCTGGCGTCGTAATCTTAATGTTCTCATAGCTTCCCTGCATAATCGATACCGGATGACCCATCCACTCAACCAGCATCGCATCATCCGTACCCAGCTTCCCTGCTGCCTCTGCTGCCTGATGTGCCTCTCGCAATAAAGACATACGAAAAGCTTGTGGGGTTTGAACCGCCCACAAGCTTTCCCGTGCCGGGGTTGACTCTACAAGTCCTGTCGCCCCCACCACTTTAATCGTATCTTTGACAGGTACTGCCATGATCGTTGCCTGATCTTGTTGTACCTGATTGATCATGTCACTGATCTGTTTGCGAGTGACAAAAGGACGGGCAGCATCGTGAACCAGTACGTAATCGCAACTTGCTGATAGTGAGGCCAAGCCATTTCTCACACTGTCTTGTCGCTCTGCTCCGCCCAGAGTAACCACAACCGTCAGCTTTTCAGCCGAGATTAAGGCCATTACTTCTGCGTGGTCTGCTTCACTCACCACCAGCACGACTTCATCAATGTCGGGATGAGTAGCAAAAAGACGTACCGTATGAGCCAAGATCGGCTCGCCCGCAAGCGGTAACCACAACTTGTTTCGTTGTCCACCCATTCGTTTACCCGAACCGGCTGCAACGATCACGACACCCGTACTCACTGATTCATCCCTCTCCTGTTGTCTTTTCTATAACGCTCGTTCCAGCAACTTTGGTTTGGCGAAGATCATACGTCCCGCTGAGGTTTGCAGCACACTCGTTACGAGAACGTCGACGTCGTTTCCGATGTATTCTCGTCCGCCCTCTACAACAATCATCGTGCCATCATCCAGGTAAGCGACACCCTGACCGTGCTCTTTCCCATCCTTGATGACTTGAACGTTCATCTCTTCTCCAGGTAAAACTACAGGCTTAACTGCATTGGCCAAATCATTGATGTTCAATACCGCCACACCTTGCAGCTCACACACCTTGTTCAGGTTAAAGTCGTTTGTTACGACCTTTCCGTTAATGAGCTTTGCGAGCTTGATCAGCTTGCTGTCCACCTCGGATACTTCTTCAAAATCGCCTTCCCAAATCTGAACCTTTACTTTCATTTCCTTTTGAATCTTGTTCAAGATATCCAGACCTCGACGACCGCGGTTTCTCTTCAGTACATCGGAGGAATCAGCGATATGCTGCAACTCCTCTAACACAAATCCCGGAATGACCAGTACCCCTTCCAGAAAGCCAGTACGGCAAATATCTGCGATGCGTCCATCAATGATGACACTGGTATCGAGAATTTTATTTTCCAAATTAACGGAGGTTGTCGCACTTTCCTTTTTCCTATCCTTACGTCCAATCGAAAATACCGACATAATCTCGTCCCGCTTGCGAAATCCTACCTGGAAGCCCAAATAACCGAGCAACCCGGAAACAATTAACGGCAAAAGATCTCCTACAAATGGAATCGGAATTTTACTGATGGGCAGGAATAATAAGAATGCAACAATAAGACCACTAATCAACCCCATCGCTCCGAACATCACATCGACAACCGGCATTTTGACGAGTGTCTCTTCACCCCATCGAACGATGCGCAGAACATAATCCACAACCCAATTCGCTAAAAAGAAAAACAAGATGGCACCTAGTACAGCTCCAATATATTGCGATCCGGCTACTACACCAAAGTTTAACAGTGGATCAAGCAACGAAAACAATTCGTCACCAAATCGATAACCCAATCCGCCACCAATCAAAACAAAAATGAATTTTCCTACTCGGCGTAACATGCCTTCACCTCCTTTTACTAATATAGACAGAAGCCTAAGAGTAAAACCCTATTTTTTTCCAAATCATTATAATGCTTCATTTTACTTTCCCTCACTATAGCAAAAAAGATTTTGCCATGTCAAATAGCCAAAAATTTTAACATAGTTGTCATTTTCTCGTCAACCCGGGAACACTCGTTTCCTTTGATGATAAATTGACAGAGAGCTGGCTCCCTTCTTATAATGTCAGTATCGTAATGAGAGAAAATTATGACGATACCAACAGCCTAAAGCAGAGGTGAACCAGATGGACAATCGAAACATAGACGACTTTCAAACGCAAGTATCCGAGCTTTTGATCAGACATCGTAGCGTACTGGACGTCATGTCCAAAGTTCAGGAAACGGCATCCCGCATTAACCGTTCACTGACTAAAGCCATCACCGAATGCGGCTGTGTCGAAGTGGTTGCCAAAAAACAGACGTACGATTCGAACAAGAATCTCGAGGACAACAAGTCCCATTTGGACACCCACTTTAACGGACCGCTGTGCGAGCATTGTCGCGATGTAGTTACTGCTGAACTTGGCAAAAACCTCTTTTACCTCGCTGCCTTGTGCAATATTACTGACATCAAGCTAGAAGATGTACTTCAGAAAGAATCCAACCGACTGAATACTTTGGGTGTCTTCAATCTTTCTTAAAAGTCCGCTACTCGTATTACGAATGAACCCTAAAAAAAGTTGCATACAAAAAAGAAAAACCCACACATGGAAGTGTGGGTTTTTTTATGCCGAAACTACTCAAACGGAACGGTTTCTTCCTCTTTGTTTTTACGCTTGCGTAATTTTTTGACAAGAAAGTCAACGTTTTTTTTTATTCCGTACAATGCATAAAAAGCGAGTGGCAGAAAGACGATTTTTGGAAATTGCTGCGGATACTTAATCGCTACAATAACCACAATGGCGATGATAATGGGTGTGATCCAGTAAGCAGACTTTGGAATTCCCACTTTTTTGAAGTTAGGATACTTGACCTTTGATACCATCAAAAAGGCAAGCAGCAACATACTTACGGCAAGCAATACCGGAGTGAACACTTGGTGATAGAGTGCGAGCGTAGCCAGAACGCCTCCCGCTGCCGTAATCGGCAAACCGATGAAATACCCCGGAACCCCGGCCTGTACGTTAAAACGCGCCAAACGCAGCGCACCACAGATCGGAAAAATAGCTGTAATGAGAATCCCAAGCAAATCAAAGTGTTGCAAGACGACAACATACATGATGAACGCTGGCGCAATCCCAAATGTAATAACGTCAGAAAGGGAATCCAATTCCTTCCCGAACTCACTTTGGGCATTCAACATACGAGCTACACGTCCATCCAGCCCGTCTGCCAGCATACCAATGATCACTGTGATCGCTGCATATTCGACGTATTGATCGCCTCGAAACGCAAGAATAATTGCTAAAACTCCCAGAAACAAGTTGCTTACGGTTAGTATGTTCGGTAACGATTTCACGAACATAGACTACCTCCTGATTTCTTTTGCGTAAGGAGCAGGTTATCCTGTTGACCTTGTTTTATCCAAGTCCCTTAGGCAAATGCTGAATACAAATAATGCCTTTATCCTATTCTACTTTAAATGTGTCTGTCAATGAACACTTGTTCTTGAATCCGTTTCAGTCCCTCTTTAATCGCTCTCGCTCGGACCTCGCCAATGCCTTCCACTTCGTCTAATTCCTGAATCGTTGCCATCATGATTCGCGGCAGATGATGGAAATGCTCAACCAGATTCGAGATGATTGTAACGGGCAAACGCCTGATCTTGTACAGGATCCGATAGCCTCTAGGGGAAACGGATTCATCCAGCATACTGGCATTGGAGGAATACCCCAACGTTCGCAAAAAAGAAGTGAGCTCCAGCATTTCCTCTGAGTTCAATTTTTTCATGTCCCGCAGCACAAGATCAGGTGAATAGGATGGATCTCGGGAATAATCCCGAATAAGCATATGGGCCTCTTCCTCAATGTTTGAAACCAGTTCCTCCAACTGCATACTGACGAGCCTTCCTTCAACTCCTAGCTCACATATGTACTTGGAGACCTCTGTCTTAATACGTAACACCATCTCAATTCGTTGCAAAACCGAGGCAACTTCGTGTAAAGTAACGAGCTCCTCGAATTCTAACGCACCGAGATTCGTCAAAGCTTGATCCAACACGGCCTTGTATTTCTCAAGGGTAGATACAGCCTGATTCGCCTTGGCCAAAATGACGCTGATTTCGCTTAAGACATACCGGAAATTCCCCTGGTAGAGTGTGATCACATTCCTACGCTGAGAGATAGCGATGACCAGATGATTCGTTTGAATGGCCGTGCGTTGTGCTGTACGATGCCGTGTCCCCGTCTCGCTCGTGGGGATTGAGGAGGGTGGGAAGATTTGCGTATTCGCGTACAGGATGCGTTTTGCGTCTTCACTTACTATGATCGCCCCATCCATCTTCGCTAATTCATACAAATGGGCAGGAGAAAAATCACAATTGATGGAAAAACCGCCATCGACAATCGACTTCATCTCTGGACCGCATCCAATAACAATCAAGCCCCCGGTTTTTGCCCGTAAAACATTTTCCAACCCTTCACGAAGCTGTGTGCCGGGTGCCACGAGACGAAGCACATCACCGAATTGCGGAGTTCTTTTGATGTTCCCCTGCATGCCCACTCCTACCTCCTTATCACCTCATTCAACGCATCGGCAATATTGCTCACACCAATTACTTGAATATCTGCTGGCGCATCCAGACCGCGGATGTTTTTCTCCGGGATGATAACACGTTTAAAGCCTAATTTATGTGCTTCTCGCACTCGTTGCTCAATACGAGATACACCGCGCACCTCACCAGTCAAGCCAATTTCTCCGATAACGACATCATGCGGATTGGTGGCGTGGTCACGGAAACTGCTTGCAATGCTTACGGCTATCGCCAAATCAACTGCTGGCTCATCCAATCTGACCCCACCCGCTACGTTTACATAAGCATCCTGATTTTGTAGCATCATGCCCATGCGCTTTTCCAACACGGCCATGATCATCGCCACACGCTGATGATCTACACCTGTTGCCGTTCTCCGCGGGGTCACAAAGCTGGTCGGGGCAACGAGAGCTTGCAGCTCCACCAAAACGGGACGTGTACCCTCCATACTGGCTACGACTGTGGAACCCGCAACACCAAATGGACGCTCTGCCAAAAATATTTCAGATGGATTCGCCACTTCCTCCAAACCGCGATCCTTCATCTCGAAAATACCGATTTCGTTTGTCGAACCAAAACGGTTTTTGACGGCGCGTAAAATTCGAAACGTATTGTGGCGCTCCCCTTCAAAATAGAGAACAGCATCTACCATGTGCTCAAGCATACGCGGACCAGCGATGGAGCCTTCCTTGGTTACGTGACCGACGATAAAGGTACCAATCCCTTTCCCTTTTGCAATCCGCATCAATTGGGCAGTAGCCTCCCGCACTTGTGCAACGCTCCCCGCAGCCGATTGAATCGTCGGGTGGAAAACAGTCTGGATCGAGTCAATAATCAGCACATCCGGGTCTACTTGATTAATATGCTGTTCGATCAAATCCAAATCATTTTCTGCCAATACAAACATCGGCGGCGTTTGCAAATGGAGTCGATCCGCGCGAATTTTGATCTGCTTTGCCGACTCCTCTCCAGATACATAAAGAACCTTCGCCCCTTGATGAGCCAAGGCAAAAGATGTCTGCAAGAGCAATGTCGATTTCCCGATTCCGGGGTCTCCCCCAACTAAAATGAGTGAGCCCGGCACAAGTCCACCACCAAGAACACGATTTAATTCTCCGATCGTCGTATCCATGCGCGGCTCTTCTTCACTGGCTACCTGGGTCAATGGAATCGCAGATTGGCGCTGACCGCCGCTCAGTCCTTCGTGACGATGTGCATTTTTTACCGTCACTTCCTCTACTAGGGTGTTCCAGCTGCTGCAACCCGGACATTTCCCCATCCATTTTGGCGATTCATAGCCACATTCTTGACACGCGTATTTCGTTTTATACTTTGACATAATCGCACCCTCACTTGGATTTCTTTCTCTACTTTTATCATAATTACGCACCCAAAAAAAGAATACCTCCCGAATCAGGAGGCATTCTATTACGTTTCAACAGTTTACGATTTCGTTTTTTCGAGGCGCTTGACTACCAGCTTGCCTTCTTCGGCTTCGATATTGACGGTATCGCCTTTACTGATCGTACCCTTGAGCAATTCCTCGGACAAATTATCCTCGATGTGACGCTGGATAGCTCGACGCAGAGGACGCGCACCATAGGCCGGATCAAAGCCCTCTTTTGCCAATACTTTCTTGGCTTCTTCGGTCAATTGGAAATCAATGTCCTGCTCTTTCAAACGTTTACGCAGCTCTTCTGTCATGAGCGATACGATTTGCTCGATGTGCTCTTGCTCCAAAGAGTGGAACACGATGACTTCATCAATACGGTTCAAGAACTCAGGACGGAAGCTCTTCTTCAGCTCATCCATGACTTTGTCCTTCATATCCTGATACTTTCTTTCCGAATCGTTGGTCGTGAAGCCGAGCGTCGTATTTTTCTTGATCATGCTGGCTCCGACGTTGGAAGTCATGATGACAACCGTGTTGCGGAAATCAACCGTACGTCCCTTGGAGTCTGTCAGACGACCATCATCCAATACTTGCAAGAGGATGTTGAATACGTCTGGGTGGGCTTTCTCGATTTCGTCCAGCAAAATGACGGAGTAAGGCTTGCGACGAACTTTTTCGGTCAGCTGACCGCCTTCGTCAAAGCCTACGTAGCCAGGAGGGGCACCTACCAGACGTGCGGTGGAATGCTTCTCCATGTACTCGGACATATCTACACGAATCATGGCATCCTCGTCACCGAAAAGCGTCTCTGCCACGGCACGAGCCAATTCGGTTTTACCCACACCGGTAGGTCCCAGGAAGATAAACGAGCCGATTGGGCGTTTTGGATCTTTCAAACCAGCACGGGCACGGCGGATCGCACGCGAAATGGATTTGACTGCCTCATCTTGACCAATGACGCGATCGTGCAAAATCTCTTCCATCTTCAGCAAGCGCTCTGTTTCTTCTTCCTTCAGCTTCAACACAGGGATACCCGTCCAGCTCGCTACTACTTGTGCGATGTCTTCTGGCGTAACCTCCATGTTCAGCTGGCCTTGACGCTCTTTCCAGTCTTTTTTCGTTTTATCCAGTTCTTCACGCAGTTTTTGCTCCTGATCGCGAAGTGCTGCTGCTTCCTCGAACTCTTGTGATTGGACGGCAGCGTCTTTTTCCTTGCGCACCTCTTCCAGACGTCCCTCCAGCTCTTTGAGGTTTGGCGGAACCGTAAAGGATTGCAAGCGGACCTTAGATGCCGCCTCGTCGACCAAGTCGATAGCCTTGTCAGGCAGGAAGCGTTCCGTAATATAGCGGTCAGACAATTTTACTGCCTGCTCGATTGCTTCATCGGTAATTTTGACACGATGGTGGGCTTCGTAACGATCACGAAGGCCATGCAGGATACGGATAGCATCCTCTGCTGTCGGTTCATCAACCTGAATCGGTTGGAAACGACGCTCCAATGCCGCGTCTTTTTCAATGTACTTGCGATATTCATCCAGCGTAGTAGCACCTACGCACTGTAGCTCGCCACGTGCCAGGGCAGGCTTCAAAATGTTGGAGGCATCGATTGCGCCTTCTGCTCCACCTGCACCAATCAAGGTATGCAGCTCATCAATAAACAGGATGATGTTTCCTGCTTGGCGAATTTCGTCCATGATTTTTTTCAGACGATCTTCGAACTCACCGCGATATTTGGTACCCGCAACAACGGTTCCCATATCCAGTGTCATGACGCGTTTATCACGAAGGGTTTCCGGAATTTCGTTGTTCACGATTTTTTGGGCAAGACCTTCTGCGATAGCTGTTTTCCCTACACCAGGCTCCCCAATCAAAACAGGGTTGTTCTTGGTACGTCTGCTAAGTACTTGGATCACACGCTCGATTTCTTTTTGGCGACCGATGACCGGGTCCAGCCCGCCATCACGAGCGATTGCAGTCAGATCCCTTGCCAAGCCGTCCAGTGTCGGTGTATTCGCCGCTGGGTTCCCTCCAGACGGTTGATGAGATGCCATCATTTCCGAGCTGCCAAGCAGCTGGAGCACCTGTTGGCGTGCCTTGTTCAGGCTAACGCCCAAATTGTTCATGATTCTCGCAGCAATGCCTTCTCCTTCACGGATCAAGCCAAGCAGAATATGTTCAGTCCCCACATAGGTATGACCCAATTTGCGGGCTTCGTCCATCGACAGTTCAATGACCTTTTTGGCGCGAGGTGTATAGTTTGGTGTGTAATTACTACCGGACTGCTCCGTTCCTCGCCCGATTAACGACTCCACTTCACTCTGGATTTTATCGAGGCCAAGCCCAAGTGATTGCAGTGCCTTTGCAGCAATCCCTTCGCCTTCTCGAATGAGTCCCAGCAGCACATGCTCTGTCCCAATATCTTTGTGCCCGAGACGAACCGCCTCTTCCAGGGCAAGCGCCAGTACTTTTTGTGCTCGTTCTGTAAAACGTCCAAACATCATATCGTACACCTCCGTATAACCGTGTTTATTCTCTATATGGTTAACAATTGCGTGATACCATTACCCTTGTGATTCTACTACGCGCAGACGCTCTCGGATCAGCCTTGCCCTTCTTTCGTCGCGTTGGTCCGGAGTAAGCTTTTGACCAGCGTGGTGTTGTAAAAACCCTGGCTGTGTCGTGACCAACAGTTCGTTTAGAACGAGCGGAGATACATTAGGAATGATACCTAGATCAATCCCTAGACGTACATCGGATAAACGTTGAGCCGCTTCCTTGGACTCTACCGTGCGGGCATACATCAAGATACCATACGACCGAAAAATCCGATCCTCCAAAGAAACCCGGGTATGCTCCAGCAAATAAGTTCGTGCCACACGCTCTTGCTCAATAATCTGTCTGGCTACACCGTAAAGATTGGAAAGGATATCCGACTCAGACATCCCCAGTGTGACCTGATTGGATAACTGAAAAAGATTCCCTAGAGCTTCGCTGCCCTCTCCGTAAATTCCTCTAACGACCAGACCAACTTGATTAATTGCCTGTAAAATTCTGCTGATCTGCTGCGTCATCACCAGAGCGGGCAAGTGCAGCATCACAGATGCACGAATTCCCGTACCCACATTGGTTGGACAGCTTGTAAGATATCCTCGTGTTTCGTCGAATGCGTAGTTCAAGCTTTTCTCAAAAATGTCGTCTATCTTCGTACCTATTTCCCATGCCTCGTTCAAACGAAACCCGGGTAATAGTACCTGTATTCGAATGTGGTCTTCTTCATTAACCATAATGCTCACAGACTCATCTTCCCGAAGCAATACGGCACCTTTGCGAGATTCCTCTGCCAGGTGAGGGCTAATCAGATGCTTTTCTACGAGCACGCGTTTTTCTAACGGGTTAATTTGATCCATATGGATGACCTGAAGCTGATGCCGTTTGCGCATTGCCTCCGAATCGCTTACTTCCGTTATCTTTCTGACGACTTCCTCGCCCTGCGAGTCCGTTGCCAATAACGGAAAAGGGTGCTGGCGCAGGTTACGGGCGATACGCAGCCGTGTACTGATGACAATGTCGGAATCGGGACCTTCTCCTTTCATCCAATTGCTCCACGGGTTTTGCATAAACTGCTTTTGGGACATAACCAGCTAACCTCCCTTGCTACGATTGGGCCATTTTTTGTTCCAATGCTCGAATTCGATCACGCATTTCTGCTGCCTTCTCGAACTCTTCACTGGCGACATGACTTTGCAGCGCTTGCTTTAGTTGCTCCAGCTCTTTACGGATCTTTAGTTTGCTACCGGTACGCTCTGGTACTTTTCCACTATGCTGTGTGTTTCCATGAATCCGGCGGAAAAGTGGGTCCAGTCGATCCCCCAAAAAGGTGTAGCAATCACTACAGCCAAATCGGCCGCTTTTACTGAATTGAGCATATGTGAGTCCACATGTTTCGCATTGAAGCGGCTTATTCGTTGCCGTTTCGCGTCCATTCTTTTGCATGGGATCAAATTTTAAAAGTCCTGACAGGAGATTGTTGATGCTGAAGTTGTGAAAGCCGGTAAAGACGTCCCCTTTTTCATGAGCACACTGCTCGCAAATATGGTATTCGGTTTTTTCGCCATTGACGATTTTCGTCAAATGAAGTGTCGCCGGTCGTTTTCCGCATTCCTCACAGTTCATAACATCCTACCTCCTTTTACTTCAACAAGATTGCTGCGATCATCTGCTTTAAAATATTTGCCCGCAAACGATCCCGCAATTCAGCTTCTAGGGTCAATACGTTTCGCGAGGTAGCGATTTTCATCAAGGTGGCTTCTCTGATGTTGACTAATCCTTCCTCTAATAGTCTTTCTACGATCGCATTTCCCACGCTCTGACTGATGCTCTCACCAATCAGTTCTTCTGTTAGCAATTCCTGCAAGCGTGCTTTGCTGACAATCTGCACCTTACGTATGCGAATATACCCGCCGCCCCCGCGCTTACTTTCTACGATGTAGCCTTTTTGAACGGTAAAGCGCGTATTAATGACGTAATTAATCTGAGACGGCACACATTGAAAATGGTCGGCAAGCTCACTACGCTGAATCTCGATCGATCCATTGGGACTGTTTGTAATGATGCTTTTCAAGTGATGTTCAATGATGTCCGAGATATTACGCAAGTCATCGCCTCCTATTCCTCTGTGTATGTTTCTTATGAGGTACCTATTGACTTTGACTATCTTTGACTTTAATTATAATGGGTTTAGTGCGTGCCCGCAAGTGTCCCTTACACATTCTAGTGTGGGCAAAAGAGGGTCGCTTGAAACTTGGACATGATCAACAAAAAAACCACTCCCTGAGGAATGGTTTATGCTTGTTTTTGCGTATTGGTGTCGATTTCTGGCAAATGATTCAGTAGCTGAGAGAAGCTGGTGATGATGACATCTGCCCCATCAAGCTCGCCTGGTTTGGCAAAACCAAAGTCGCATCCAATGGTAAATAAACCGTTTGTCTTGCCTGCTTCCACGTCGGAGTGACGATCTCCTACCATGATGGCTCGCCCGATTTTGTAATCAGACAACAATTTTGCAACTAGGTCATTCTTGGAATGCGTACGGAAACGGCCGGCCGAGTACAGGTCGGTCATCAGCGGCTTTAACTCGTATTCCTGACAAATGGCATCGATGTACTCTTCCTGCCCATTGCTTGCTATAAACAAAGCAAATCCTTTTTCACGCAGCTTTTCCAGAGTTGATTTTACATCCGGATAGAGGTCGGTCACTTTTTCTTTAAGTAACTGGATTTCATTATCTAGCAAGAACGCGTCTGCTGAGCGAATGGCTTCCTCACTCGCGTCTGGCAACAATTTGTCCCAAATCTGCTCAATTGTCATTCCCAGTACATTGATCAGTTCACGTTCGTTTGGGGTTTCCCCCTGCCATAGTCCTTTTTGACGAAGCTGGTCAAACGTTCGAATAAATGCGGGGGTCGACAGCTTTTCTGTTTGAAGTAACGTGCCATCCATATCAAATAATATCGCGAATGGTACAGTCATGGGTTCCTCCATTTTGTCTGGCTAGGCAGCTATTCTACTTCTCCTGGCAACATATTCATGTCATCCATGATAAACTCAGTAATTCGTTGTGCAGCATCTGGCTTTGAGATTTTCTGTCCCATTCTACGCATGTATTCCACCTTGGACGGGCTATGCAATAGTTCATCGATAAAGTAAATCAACTGCTCGGATAGATTCGCGTGTACCGCACATCCGTTGTTGAGCAAAAAGTGGCTGTTCCGCTCTTCCTGTCCAGGCAGAGGGTTGTAAATAATCATGGGTACCCGTTTACTCATTACTTCAGCTGATGTAAGTCCGCCTGATTTGGTGACAATTAAATCAGCCGTTTCCAAGTATTCGTGGAAGTTATTGATGAATTTTAGCGGAACGACTTCATGCCGATACGTACGATTTATCACTTTATTGTACAGCTTGTCGTTTGTCCCTGTTAACACAAAGGTTTTCAAAGGGATGTTAATCTCTTCTAACCCATCTAATACCTTTTCCATCGAGCCGAGACCCAATCCGCCCCCTGAAAGAATAATACTCTTTTGTTCAGGTGCGAGGCCCAGCTTTTGCCGTATCAAATCGGAGTCCAAAGGCAAGCTGAATTTTTTCATGATGGGAATACCCATCGGAATGAATTTTTGATGGTCCTGTCGATAAACGTCTAACAGGTAATACAGTTGTTCATGACCGATAAAGTAATAATTGATATGGTGATTAATCCATGAAGGATGGATGGTATAGTCGGTAATGATGGTATAGATTGGTTCCTTCCAATCATTTCTCCCTTTTAGCACGGAGAGCATACAGCTTGCAAATGGATGCGTAGCAATAAAGGCATCAGGCTGTACACTGTTGATCAGCTTTTTTAGTTTGTTTGCCAATAACTTATTCATCAGCACATTCATATCGAAGAAACGGGTTTTTTCTGTATTATGATAAATTCTTCCCCACATCTTAGGTGACAGCCTTAGCAGATTCATATAGCTTTCCAGCAAAATCTTGTGAAAGGTGGGGCTAATATATTCCAACGTATCGATGATCATTGATGTGCAACCACTCTCAGCCATGCTTTCTTGCATGGCCCGCGCTGCCTGGTTGTGTCCGTTACCGATGGAAGCGGAAAAGATTAGAATTTTTTTCATGAACGATTCTCCTTCATAACCTCGCCTACTCCAACGCCTGGATCAGGTACCTTCTCATGTTAGTCTACCCCAAGACCCGTCTGCAAGAGGGAACTTGTCGGTCATTCGGCCTAACTTATCGACAAAATAATCGCGAGTTTGACTTTATGCTATAGGAAAACCTCTATCGAGGCCTGTTCAACGAGGAGCACCGCGTTTTAGCGGAAAGTTTTCATGCGCTCCGGAATTTACAAAAAAATCTCTTTATACTTTAAAAACAAAAAACCTCCTTACCCATTCTGGGGTAAAGAGGTTGGTTTCATTCCCTGAAAACTGAATACGCATGATT
>NZ_PXZN01000033.1:0-10645 GCF_003013445.1 Brevibacillus sp. NRRL NRS-603
TTAGGAAAAATTCTACTCGTTTCGAGTTTAGAAGCCTTGTCACCTTTCTATAGGTGGCAAGGCTTCTTATGTTTCCGCGGCAGCGGAGGGAAGAAAGATGGGTAGCGATCAACAAGTAGCGCGTTATCAGGAGTTCGGGGGGCTGGGGGTGTCCCCCAGTATAGGGGAGTGCTTGCACGACCCGGTGCCATTTCGCCAGAAGTCGGAGGAGCTGAGCGGATCGTCGCGGCTGCCGTTGTCCGACAAGAGCGAAAAGACCGTCCGCGCCCTCGCGGAGGGGGTTGAGGTTTTGGGGCGCAGCCCCCTTGGTAAAGATTACGAATTCGCCGTCACCCCCGAGAAGAATTACGATAAGTTTGTGCTGCAATCGGTGGCTAAGAAAGCTCTACCTGGAGAGCGCGTAGCGATCTGTTTCCGGAATCGTCGTTGCAAAAATTCGGAAGTGGAGGTCTGGAAACATCGTAGCAGCGAAAAGGCGTTCTACGGGAATCTTGCGGTTTGCGGAAGTGTATGGCAATGCCCTGTTTGTGCAGCAAAGATTTCGGAGCTGAGAAAGAAAGAGCTGCGCTGTGCTGTTGATGGACACTTGAAAAGGGGCAAGCTGGCGATGCTGACGTTGACCTTCTCGCATCAAAAGAAAGACAGATTGAAAGAGACGCTGGCGAAGTTTAGCGAGGCCGTTGATCGGTTCCGATCCGGTAAGCGTTATGCTCGAATCATGAAGAAAATGGGCTTGATCGGTACAATCAGGTCTTTTGAGATTACATACGGGACGAATGGGTGGCATCCGCACATTCACATTTTGATGTTTTTCACGCATGAAATTGATATGGAAGAAGTAGAGGACGAGTTGATGGAGCTATGGCTGCTGGCATTGTCGTCTACTGGTTTGAGTGCGAATCGAAAGTATGGCTTGACGTTGCAAGACGCTGAAAAGGCTTCGGACTACGTTTCGAAGTGGGGCGTTGAACATGAGATGACCAAGAGCCATTCAAAAAAAGGGAAACAAGGCGGCATGACGCCTTTTGACTTCTTGCGTGAGTTTCTGTCTACGGGTAATAAAGCGATGCTAGGACTGTTCCAGGAGTATGCTGAAGCGGTCAAAAGAAAGCGGCAGTTGAGCTGGAGTAAGGGATTGAAGAAGATGTTTCTTCTGGAAGAAAAAACAGATGAGCAGCTGGCGAATGAAAAAACGGAGGAAGCGGAGCTGATCGGTACCATCGAGGATGAGGTATGGAAGTGGATTGTACGTACCGAGAAGCGTAGAGAGTTCTTAGGTTTAGTAGAGAAACACGGTGATGTGGAATTGGCTTTTGATATTTTACTAGAAGACTATCCAGATGGAGACGATGGCTGACGTTCTAGGAAGCTCTGTGTGCTTTTTTGATGTGGGGTGGCTCCTTTAGGTAGGGGTGAGTGTAGAAAATGCGAAATAGACCCATTCTAGGCGGTCTGATGACGTGTGTCACTTTGTGGACGAACCATAGAATGGGCTATTACGAGAGCATCTACCTTACAGCCAGTTTCACAGGCGGCTGTGTTCCTCGCCGTAAGGTAAATCTCTGGCATCAAGACTTGTTGTTTTCGTCTTTGAGCAGTCTGATTAGTGCAATCAGAAATGACCCGAATGTAAACAGCAAGCCGAGTATCGCGACAACTAAACCTACTACTGCAATCAGTTCCATTTGCTCCACTCCTTTCCTTCGGAATTTTCATTCTCTGGAATTATAAGGAGGAGCGTTTGAGATATAACGTTTGGGGTGTCGAACCATTCGTGACCTCAGAAATGGAGTAGCTGCGTGGGGGATTTGCACCGGAAAATCCTTGCGGAAAGTCGTATTTTCCGTGTGTTTTCCGGTAGAGGTAAGCGGAAATTGCTATGTCTATTTCTGCTGTTTTGTGTGGGGACACTTGTATTTACGCATAAAAAGCCCCCAAGGGGACTTTTCTGGTAAGAACGTCTCCATGGGGTTAATTTTCATTACCAACCCGTTTCTGGCCAACCATATTGTATAACAGTTTTTTTCGCTGGGGAGTGGTCTATCGAAACAGGTAATACGAATAAAGCAGAAAGAACACATATAGATAAAAGCCATTTTTTCACGAGAGGCACCTCCTGTCAGATTATGATATTAGTCCCATTATATACATTTACCAATTTTTGGAGTACATCAGGAGACAGGTTTTTTTTATGGTTTAAATGAAATTCGAGAAGGATGGTAAGGCTTCGGTTTATTTCTTCTAGTGAGCCAAGATTTTTGTAGTAGCTGATGCTTCGTATGAGACTGTCTATACCTAAATCAAAGACTTCTTGTTGAAGATAATAAATTCCCTTTATCCGAAAATATAAGCCCAGTTGATCGTATTTATTTGGAGTATTCGGATTTGTTGGCAGGAATGTTTCTTCGTCTGTAAAAATTTTACGGGCCTCTTCTTCATTTTTCATTTGCAGATAGATTTCCAGTAGATCGTTCACAATGGGTAAGTTGTCGTTGTGTTCTTGCTGTGCCAGACATTCGCGTAATGCTGGTATTGCTTTATCGAAGCGTCCGGTCTTTGCGTATAGTCTTGCGCGTATATGTTGTACGTTCTTTCGTACATGCGGATAATCGAATTTCTCATATTCTTCAAGATAAAAATTTCCTAGTATGTAGTCTTCTAGTTCCATATAAGAAATGACTATCGCTAAAACGGCTACTGCTTTTTGTTCGCTTTGGCTACGATCTTCTTTGATCCCCTGTTTATTTAACTGAATGCACTCTGCATAAAACGAACTATGTAACGCATGTAATCCCAACTTGTAATAAACTTCGATTCGTTCATTAATGTGTAAATAAGTCATGTAATGCAACAATTCCTTGCCTTCTATGTATGTTTGGTCTAGCTGACTCAAATTATCTCGTCGGATCATGTATTTCTGGAACAATGATCTGGCGAGATATACAGGTATGCCATGCTCTCGCGAGTATTGGGAAATTACTTCGTAGATTACTAGACGTAGTTCCACTTTTTCGGTGCTACCTGCAAGCTGGTAAAGATAGTCTAGTGAAAGAAATGTGTTCGCTTTAGGACATTCTAGTAGTCTTAACGCGACTTTTTGTGTGAGAACGTTATTTTCCTTTTTTAACACGGTTTCCAGCAGGAATTCTAATGCTTCAATCTGTTTGATCTGACCTAAATACGGCATGATTGCCTGATACAATGGCATTTCTAGCGTTTCGGCTAATTTAACTACGTTCTGCATACTTGGTAAAACTAGCGAATCCGTTTCGATCTTGCTAATAGTGGCCGTCGAAATATCGGTCATTCGTGATAACTCGGCTAACGTTAAATCAGCTCGTTCTCTATATTTTTTTAACTCACTTCCAAATGATTTTGTTTCTACCACTAAACCACACACTCCCTTTATTTCCCTTTTATGGATATGATAGCACGCTGATTTAGTGGTACACTCGATTATTTCTCTCTTTTTCTTGATTGATGATATTTTCACAAAAAAGGAAATAAGTTAATTTTTGGAAACATTGTTATAATTAGGTTTAGTCAGCGTTGTTGTGCTTACTCATGCTTTGGAATTTTGAAAGAAATGGAGGTTTGTTCTAACTTCCCTTGCGAGGACTGGGAATTTCGTAAAACTATGAAAAAGATAGGAGGATTCTTTTAATGCTAAAGAAAGCAATCATGGGATTGAGTCTCTGCTCATTAATCGGAATGTCTGGAGCGACAGTTGTTTTTGCAGACACACTACAGGACACAGATACAAATCGTCAGTCTGTTTTATACTCTGGTCAGTACCCATACCATACGGAGACTTATATTCGATATTCAGAAGATTACGAAGACACTGGTTCAAAATTGAGATTCGATAACCGAAAGATTTACATGCACATGGAAGATGGCGAGGATCTCCCTTTTGGAGAATTTAAGACCTTCAACACGACAGTATACTATGGCGACGGTAAGGAACGTGGAGAAGTATCCAATCGCGATTGGGATCGCGATGATGATGACATCATGATTCCTGGCGGGGTTACGTATAAAGCTCTTAGAAATGATTCAACTAAGTATTTGAACCTGTCATATGATAATAAAAAGGTTGAACATACAGCCACATTCTTGCTGAAAAATTGCTACCCAAATTCATTGACTCTAAAGGCCAAAGAGAGGCTGGATTAATACAAAGGAGGCTTAGACTATGAAGAAGTTAGTTGGCTTGGGGTTAATGACCATTGCAATTTTGTCTAGTGCAATAGTAGGTTTCGCCAATGAAGACAATTCCTTTTACAAATTTGGTCAAAGCATCTCGGACTATGATAAAAAAGTGCAAAAGTCACCCGGTTTAGCAAATGATGAAGTCATTGATGCGAAAGAGGTTCATGCTTTACAGATGTTTTATGAGCACATCGAGAACAAAGATAGTCAAGATGCCAGAAAAGAAGCCATTAAGCAGGTTGTAGAGGATACGATTTTATTACAGGAAGCAGAGAAACGAAATTTGACTGTCTCAGAGGATGAAGCTAGGAAATTTGCTAAAAAGCAACGAGAGGAATTAGGCAAAAGCTCAAATGCCGAAGAAATCCAAAAGGCAATTGATGGTCTGATTCAAGGTCTGGGAATCTCTGAAGAGGAATATTGGACTGACTATGTTGTTAAAGGATACATGAAGCAAAACACGATCAGTAATCTCCGTAGTGAGGTTTTAGAAGGCATTGAGGATCAGGCTAAGAGAAACGAAGCTTGGGAAGAATTTGTAAAAACATTAACAGAGGAATCTTCAATCGATCTAAAATCGATTGAATAAATGAAAGTGGAAACCCGTCTAGTTTTCCTTATTTGTTTCACGGGTTTCATCCGAGCGTACTTTTCCAGACGTTATATCGTCGTAAGGGGTATAGTTAGGCGGATTTGGAAGTCTTTTCTCTTTGATTGATCGGAAAACAATTCGGGCAATCAGGGCAACAAAAGTAAATATAATCAGAACTACAATGACTTGTGTCATGGTACAGTCCACCACCTATGAGTTTTTGTCTTCGCGCCACGCGCAAAGTTTCTCGCAGCCGTTTGCTTATGCAATCGGCTTTTTGTATACAGTAACGAAAAACAGCTTACTGTAGATTACCTCGCCAGACGGTTATAAATGCCCCAAATTTCGTTTTTGCTTCCTACCCTTGGTAAAGGTCGTGGCCGACCTCAAACACGCTTAAAACGTGCTTCTGTTGCTTGGTGTTGTAGCTTTTTTTACTGAAGGTGGACTCGTTATGCGCTATATGTGACCAACTGTGACCAAATTTGTGGTCTTCTTAATGCTGTTTTCTGGCAGGCTTTGCCTGCCATGTGTGGTCGTGCGCGTGGACGCACCTTATCCTGCTTTCCCCCCATAACGCCGTTACATCCCCCCAATTTCCGGGGTTAAGCACATCGGAAAACGTTGTGCTTATTTGTGCTGTTCTTGTTCTTTTGATTGCTCGGGATTGTCTTTATAGAGAAGGTCGTAAATGTCTTCTTTCTCGTCCAACCAAAAGTGATAGGACTGTCCTACGCAAATCGCATCTTTCATTTGCTTTCTCCCCTTTTTGTTCAGTTAGCCATTCAGTTAGCGGTTCACTTAGCCATTCAGTTAGCGATTCGGGGTTACTTCACTTAGCTATTCAGTTAGCGGTTCACCTTGATTTTTTCGTTGTTTGGAAAACGTTGATTTATCAATGCTTTTGCGACCCGACATCCAGGAATGAGGGGGGATGCGGTGATTTACTTCCCGAAGAGCTTTTTCCACCAGGGCAAGTTTTCTCTTTCGCGGATCGCGGCGATCTCTTTCCGTACACTCAGGATGCTTGTCATGGCTTCATCGAGTTTTTGGCTGCGCTGTAGCTGCTGCTCTTGTTCGTTTTGGATACTGGCAATTTGTTTTCTCAGCTCGGCGATCTCTTGTTTCTGATCGGCCATGGTCTGCATGGACGTAGCGAGGTGCGCTATCAGCATGTTGAGCTGCTCAGATGGGATGAAAACTGATTGCTGCTGCGCTGCTGCTGTGGTTACTGCGGTTTCGTCGCGGAACTCGATTGTTCTAGGAAAGGCGCGGCTTAGAGCTTCTTCGATCTCCGTTGCGGTTTCGTTGCGTTTGAAAGAATCCGCAATGAACCGCAACACTTCCGCAGCCTCTGGAAGATACCGTTTTTTCCGACCTTCCCCAACAGATGGAACGAACATTTCGAAGCGATCACGATAGAATCGAACCGTTGATTCGGGAATGTCGAGCTGCTTCGCAATCTCTGCGATCGTTAACAATTTGTTTGGCATGATTCCACCTGCGCTCTGTAAAAGTCGTGCTGGTTTACTTTGACGGGGGAGAGGGCATTCCCTTTTCTGCTTCTCCAGCAAGCTTGGTCTGAAAGCGGATCTGCTCGTGAGGATCTCCGGTACACAGTTTGAGCCAGTCGATGCCCGTTTCTTTGTGCATTTTTTGAAGAACGTCATGAAACATCATCGTTTTGGCAATCTCCTGGTTGGTCTTCTTCTGATTGGAACGAGCGGTAAAAGGCAACACGTTACCCATGTAAAACCCTCCAATTAGAGGGTGAACCCACTACTGTGGGTGTCACCCTGTCTGTTCAGTGTGTTGTTGTTCCCAGCCGTCAAGGGGGTAGTATTTTGGCTGTGCCAAAATCTCCACCCTGATCCTTGACTGTCATGCTTTGGGCGATATGACGCCGTTATGAAGTCAAGGCAGGATAAGGGGCGCATACGCGCCCGTGTACACATCGTAGGCAAAGCCTACGAGTAAAAGAGTTTGGTAAGAATACATTGTGTCATACAATGACCATTTTTACATGCAAACTTGTATACGAAAGTAGAGAAAAGGCTAGTGATAGCAACGCCCGAAAAGTCCCCTTGGGGGCTTTTTGTGCGTAAGTGCAGGATATTAAGTAGGCTCCTGCCTACTTGAAAGTCGCTCTGCGACTTGGTTCATAGAGGATACTATCACTAAAGAAAAAGGATACAAGAATGGGATTTATCAGTAGTTGTCAGGCTTCAAAAGGGGTACAAGGGCATCTTTAGATTGATTGGTAATTTCTTCTTGACCCTCATACTAGAACCATGGTACCATGGTACTACAAAGGACGAGAGGAGGAGCAAGGATCGAGGAAGATAAGGGTTATAAGCCAGTAAAAACTTATATCACAGATGAACAGCATGAGTCTCTTCGAAAGTTGGCGTTTGAAACCAAGCAGAGTATCGCTGAGCATGTGAGAATCGCGTTGGATTTGTATTTAAAACAACAAAAAAAATAAGAGCGTTCCCCCACGCCTGGACAGCTACGGGAACGCTCAATCAGGAGGTAACGTTATGCTATCCCCAAATAATAGTGTAGCAGAAATAGACGGAGTTGCTATGCATGGAAAAATGGAAAGTGATCAAAATATCGCGTCTTTTCTTCAAGAAAATGGCGTTTCAGTTCGCTTCTTTAAGGGAAGCCATATTTTGGATGGTTTTTCTATCATTCACCACGATATCCAGTATGTAGCCGTTAATACAGCCTTTCCTTTAGCTACTCAATGGCAGGTGGCTCGTAGAGAATTTTCGCATCTTGTGCTTGGTCACTTGTCGGATGGAAAATGCAGTCTATTTCTCTCTAAAGGTCAGAAGAGTCAGGCTGAAGAAATGGCTGAAGCCCTTGCTCGATTGCTTGGTGGAGATAGGGGGGGGCGCAATGAATCTTAAAGGACTTCTAGCGCAAATATCGGATGGGCAAGCCATGCCCAGCCTTAACGATTTCTTTTACGACAGAGTGGAAGATTACCGCCCTACCTCCCAAAAGCAAGAAGACATCATGGATCGCATTGAATTGCTACGAGCGAAAATTCCGGATGAGCTGATGGATATTTTTTTGGAGATTGACGAGGCTTACGTGGATTTGATGGTCGCAACGAATATGGAGCTTTATAAAAAGGGGTTTAGTGAGTGTTTGCAACTGGTTCTATCAGCTACTGCTGAAACCTCACTATTCGAAAGAAAAGGGGAAGAACATTGATGATTAAGAAAACGTTGGCTGGCTTGCTGCTATCGGTATCACTGGTGATGCCGATGCAGGCTCTGGCTGTGGAACCGAAACCGATCAGTATTAAAGTGGATGGAGCTGCTGTTGATCTTCCGGACGCAAAACCGTTCATCGACCCAGCGACGAGTAGAACGATGGTGCCGATCCGGTTCATCAGTGAGAAATTAGGCGCCAAAGTGGAATGGGACGAATCGATTCAGACAGTGAAAATTGACCGGAACGGCAAGCAAATCACTCTCAAGATTGGCGAGAAGGTGTACAAGTGGGGAGACAGGCGCTTTGGCATAGATGCACCGGCTGTCATCAAAGATGATCGCACTTTTGTACCCCTTCGGGCTGTAAGCCAGGCGTTTGAGGTTTATGTTAAATGGGACAGCGCACAACGCCTGGTCATCGTGGATCAGAATCCGGTTATTAAAAATGTCACGGGCAAGGACTTTCCCGTAAACGAAAAAGACGCGACCTTTCAAGCTTTTCACCAAAGCTTGGCGATCAAAGATGGCGTGTTGACAGGGAAGGTTCCGAAAAAGAACCTGTACATTAATTTCTCCGTTTATTTTAAAGACGGTCACAGTTCGATTACGGATGTATTCGGTCCCGGTGAAAGCTTTTCGCTTAAAGTTGCGGATATCAAACTCATGGGAATCACCGTTATCGATCAAGCAAAAAAAGTAGAGCTGGCTTCCTACACATATCGTACTCTACCCGACCTTTTAGCCGAGCGGAGAGTGGGAGGTAAATGACCTTGAAGAAAAAGCAACCCGTTTGGCTGACGTCATTTGCTGCTGTTATCCTCATGACTTTAATCCTTTCTTTCGTTCTGGCCAGCGTAGTGGAAAAGGATGAGACGAAAGAAACAGAGCTTACAACTGCTGCAGAAGGTCCGTATTATGATCCAACAGCACAGCCTCCATCGTCTGTTCAAAATGGCGGGAAAACGGATAATGGTGTTACTCATGGAGGTCTGGCGTGGGGGGTACTACGGGTTGGGTATGTAGGTCAAAACAAAATCATTAAAGAGTCGTCTGAGGTTTCTATTCCTCGTCTTGGCAACGACACATATGGATTGGTCGAAACCAATGTTACCGTTAAGCGTTTAGACGAACGTGGTAACGTTATGCAGACATTAACAGGGAAGGCTCTCGTTTTTGCAAACGCTAGAGATACTGCTGACGTTGGCTACGTCATGGTTAGCGAGTCAGAGTCAAGAAAATGGGTGAACGTGCTAAATGGTAACCCAAGTTTCGTTTTCTCACCTGACAGGAGCAATATTTACTCGTATACCATCAAAGAGCGCAATAGCGGCGAGGAAATCATTGCTTATAATCTGGCTGATCTTGCTAACGCAAGCGGAGGAGCTGGCGATCCGCCAGCCGGAGACGGACTCACGCGGATTCGGAATGACTTGTATCTCAAACGAGACGGTTTTATTGCAACGCCTCGACCAACTGGTGGAGTTGGGGTTGCACCGGCTGCTGGAACAACTGTTAGATCGTTTGCAGCATCACCAGCCCCAGCAAACAATGTATCAATGCTGGCAGCCGCCTCTAATCCACTTCCTTCAGCTCAAAAACCGAAGTACATCGATGAGTCTGGAAAAATCTTTGGTGAAGTAGATGAGCTGCTTCTTGTGTTTGGTGGATTTGGCGACACAGATAAAGCGCAACCGATGGTGTTCCGTCCAGCGGATCGCAAGATTTTCGGAGTGAAGAAACTAGATAAAGAGAACGTGACGATCACCGTAGGCGAGCAGATCGGGGAGATCATCCGAACAGATCAGGAGCGTATCTACTTCAATCTCACGATTTATCCATCACTCCTGGGCAAAGAATTAAGCATCAAAAACCCGAATGCCCCACAATAAGAAAAGGAGCCGTATGGCTCCTTTTTTATCTCTACATGCCAGAAGTAGCAAGGGTTCATGGCATTTAATCCGATTAAATTTAATTAAATTTAATGGTGCCGATAACCACGGAAAGAAGGAGGAAGCGTTAATGAAATGGATAGATCGAAAGCTGAAGGAGGCAATGGCTAATGTTGAGGCATCCATGGCGGTCGAAGGGCTGTATGTAACGGAAGAAGATCGGGCCTTGATCGTAGCCAGCCTAAAAGGGGAGATCACGCATGAAGAATTTTTGCGTCTGGCGAAGGAACGTGCAAGGCAAGTAACTGTAGAGCTGCCTAACAAATTACCTGTAAACGTACCTGTAAAACCACCTGAGTGATACCGCCTGAAAAGCCTATGATACCAATGGATACACGATTTACTTGGATACGTAAAAAAGCTTTTTTTCAATCCTATGATTATTTCATGAGCGCGACCAGGAACGCGCTTATTTTGCTAGGGAAGGTAGGAAACATTTGCTAGACTTTTAGATAAGAAAGACGCTATGATAATGGCAAATACTAGATCGGGAAATAAAGAAAAGCCACGGTATCGCGAGTGCTGGTAACACTCTTGATACTGCCCACCGACCTAACTCGGTGAACAAGGTTTCCCCCGTGACAATTCAAACGTTTGTATGGTGTTTCTAGCCCCTATTATAACCACGATTTGGGCTGTACATCAACAGCGAAAGATAGTCATGT
>NZ_PXZN01000034.1:0-120408 GCF_003013445.1 Brevibacillus sp. NRRL NRS-603
TTCAGGGAATAAAAGAAACCTTCTTGCTCATGATGGCAGGAAGGTTTTTTCGTGTAGATAAAGCAGTGACATGAAAGTTAATATGGATCAGAGGGAAGGGGTATCCGGTGGTTTCGGTAAAATTGCTTTCGAATAACCGAGGGAAAGGTATCCATGTGATTATCCAAAAAATGTTCGACCAAATATCGCTCAACAAGTCCGTGAGACATCGTTAACTCTCCCCACCACTCCGTTTCATATCGGCAAAGCATGCTGAGTAAATATAGCAGCAAGTAATGGCTGGCCCATTCAGGAAGAGGTAGAGAAGAAGCAGAGCCATTCCAAAAGAACAGGACGTTCTGATGCAAACGAAATAACGGGTGTTGATCCAGTTCAGACAGGGCACACTGAGGAAGGGTCAGTTCCTTTATGTTTTTGTTGTTTTCCCATGAGAGCTTTTCCAAGTTGCACGCAGATGGAGCCAGCCGACGAATGTACTGGATGAAGGTCTCAGTTGAATAAGATAATGTCCCGTCCGTTTTTTCAGGAAAGGTAATGCGAACCGAGTCATCCTGACTTATATGCTTAATCTTTGGCGTTAACCAGTTACGTGGTTTACCTGTAACAATTCCGTAACTATCGCTTACGCTAGGGATGGATGAAAATAAGTCATGGACTGAATAGCGGTCTTGTAACGGCGCAAGCTGGAATGCGTGAGCTAATTGCGCAAAAAAACCTTCCTTTTGTGGACGAACCTCGTCCTCCATTAACATATAGGCGTTTCGTTTAAGCTTTCGTGTCGTGACACCATGTTGCAGAACACGACTGTTTTGGGGATAATACGGATCACGAGTCAATAACATCGCCTTCAACAAGTGAGAGCAGCCATAAAACAGAAGCAATGGCTGGATCGACAATTCAGCAACAGCGGAAGTGGAATAAAAATGTCTGGCTTGTCTCCAGAGATACAGGAAACGCGAGCTTTGTTGAAATGCTAGTCGATCGGAATGCTCAACACCCATGTCATAATAGCAGGCAGCCAAATATTTACGTGCAGTTGGTTCTGTCTCAAAATAGCGTAATGTTTTCCAAGCGTTATCCATGATACCCACCTTTACCAATTTTCGTAATATGGTTAAGTTTCCCTAATTGTTTTTTGATTTATCTGTCTAATAAGTTCTATAACCGAACAATATACTCATTTCTTGACAGTAAATTAAGCCGTTTGTTAAACTGTCTTAAACTATTCGCCGAGAGGAGCTTTCAACTGTGCGGGAAGACAAATTTGTTAAAGAGGGCTTAACGTTTGACGATGTATTGCTCATTCCAGCAAAATCTGAAGTTTTGCCAAGGGATGTTGATTTGCGAGTACAATTGAGTGAGAATGTGAAGCTGAATATTCCTCTGATCAGTGCTGGGATGGACACCGTAACGGAGTCTGGACTTGCAATCGCCATGGCTCGCCAGGGTGGTATCGGGATTATCCATAAAAACATGTCCATCGAGCAACAAGCAAGCGAAGTAGACCGTGTAAAACGCTCTGAAAGTGGCGTTATTACCAATCCATTCTCTTTGACCCAAGAACATACCGTCGAAGAAGCGAATGCTCTCATGGGTAAATATCGTATCTCCGGTGTTCCGATTGTCGATGCGAATCAAAAACTGATTGGAATTCTCACCAACCGCGATCTTCGCTTTGTGCATGACTTCTCTATCAAGATCAAAGAGGTTATGACCAAGGAAAATCTGGTGACGGCTCCTGTCGGTACTACACTGCAACAGGCAGAATTGATTTTGCAGCAACATAAGATTGAAAAGCTCCCGTTGGTGGACGAGGACAACATCCTGCGTGGACTCATTACAATTAAAGATATTGAAAAAGCAATCCAATACCCAAATGCAGCTAAAGATAACCAAGGCCGCTTGCTGTGTGGTGCAGCTGTTGGGGTATCTGCAGACACGTTTGAGCGTGCAGCAGCACTTGTACAAGCTGGCGTGGACGTTCTAGTAATCGATACGGCACATGGGCATTCCAAAGGCGTAATTGAAACGGTAAAAGCAGTTCGCAAAGAATACCCAACGCTCACTATCGTCGCAGGAAACGTTGCAACTGGACAAGCTACTCGCGATCTGATCGAAGCCGGTGCATCTGTGGTGAAGGTTGGTATCGGTCCTGGTTCCATTTGTACAACTCGTGTTGTAGCAGGTATCGGGGTTCCACAAATTACAGCGATCCACGATTGTGCACAGGTAGCGCGGGAGTACAATATTCCAATTATTGCCGACGGCGGCATTAAATACTCCGGTGATTTGCCAAAAGCAATTGGTGCAGGCGCTTCAGTGATCATGATTGGAAGTCTGTTCGCTGGTACAGAAGAAAGCCCAGGCGAATTCGAGATTTTCCAAGGTCGACGTTTCAAGGTATATCGCGGAATGGGATCGATTGGCGCGATGAAAGCCGGCAGTAAGGACCGTTATTTCCAAGAGAACGCACAAAAGCTCGTTCCGGAAGGGATCGAAGGCCGCGTTCCTTACAAAGGCCCATTGGCGGATGTCACATATCAGTTGATTGGTGGACTGCGTGCAGGTATGGGATACTGCGGAGCGAAGACCATCGAAGATTTGATTCAAAACTCCCAGTTCGTTCGCATTACCGGCGCTGGCTTGCGTGAAAGCCACCCACACGATGTACAAATTACTAAAGAATCACCTAACTACTCGATTTCCTAAGCGAAAAATGGTACGGAAGACCTACGTCCCCTTTCTTTTATAAAGAGAGGGGATTTTTACTAGCGACCAACATATGGAGATAGGGGGAATCTCGCTTCAAGCCACCATGCAACCTATGGTACACTTACAATTGTGTGCTTGTTTCACGAAAAAATGAAATCGACAGAAATAGGAGAGTGAGAGATTACATGAAGCGAAAGACATGGACAAAGCGATTGACGGGTCTGTTCCTTTCTGTCGCTGTTTTTGCTACAGCAATGGGAGGAATGGTTTCAAAGGTGGAAGCTGCCCCTGTAGCATCTCAAGCGAATCTACAACTGGAAGCGAAGTCTGCCATTCTTGTTGAGGCATCGACGGGAAAGGTTCTCTATAGTAAAGATCCTGACGTAGCACTTCCTCCTGCGAGTATGAGTAAAATGATGACCGAATATCTGGTTCATGATGCCATCAAGCAAAAGAAAATGAAATGGGATGATGTTGTCCCTGTAAGTGATTATGCGTTTTATATCGCTAAAATTTCTGATTCGTCTGGTGTGTATTTGAATTTAGGCGAATCCTTTACGGTTAAACAATTGTACGAAGCGATGGCAATTGTATCGGCCAATGATGCTACTGTACTGTTGGCTGAGAAGATCGCAGGCAGTGAGCCAGCCTTTGTTGAATTGATGAACAAAAAGGCAGCAGAGCTTGGTATGAAAAATACTTCGTTTGTCACTTCTACTGGTTTGCCAGCCAATGAGTTAGGTCCATATTCTGTTCAGACCGATCAAACAGAAAACCTGATGTCTGCTCGTGATGCAGCGATCCTTGCTCGTGCGCTAATTCACGATTTCCCGGATGCGTTGGAGACCTCCAAAAAACCAATCTTCACCTTCCGTACAGGTACACCAAATGAGTGGACCAAGAAAAACTATAACTGGATGCTGCCTAGTCTGATTAGCTATTACCCAGGTGTAGACGGATTAAAAACGGGGCATACAAATGCAGCAGGTTATTGTTTTACAGGTACGGCTGTTCGCGACAACATGCGCTTGATTAGCGTCGTGATGAATGCAAGTACCGAGACAAAGCGTTTTGCTGAGACGAGAAAACTGTTTGACTACGGTTTTGGCAATTTCAAACTCACAAAACAAATGGACAAGAATGTACCAGTCAAAGGATTTGAAACAGCTCCTGTGAAAAACGGTGTAGAGGTAACGGTACCAGTTGTTACAGGCAGTGAAGTAAATATGATCACAAAAACCGGTACGGAAGCAAAATACACACCAACGGTTACCTTCCAGGAGCTAACTGCACCGATTCAGCAAGGACAAGTTGTCGGTAAGATCGTTTTGAAAGAAGAAGGTATGAAGGAATCGGATTACTTGCAGCCTGAAGACGCAGCAAAAGCAGGCGTGGATATCGTAGCAGGACAGGCAGTAGAGGAAGCCAGCTGGATTCGTCTGTTCTTCCGCAGCATCATAGAGTTTTTCAGCAATTTGTTTAGCAGTGGCACAGGAAATTAAATAACTATTGTTTTCCCCTACATCTATCGTTTACAATGACGGTAACAGGAACCATAACACCGCATAACAGTTTCGGTTCTGACTCATGATGTAGGGGGTATTTGTAATGGTACAAGTAGGAACGTCCCGCGTTAAAAGAGGTATGGCTGAAATGCAAAAAGGCGGCGTCATCATGGACGTCGTGAATGCTGAACAAGCGAAAATTGCAGAAGCAGCGGGTGCTGTTGCTGTAATGGCTTTGGAGCGTGTGCCGTCTGACATTCGTGCAGCTGGTGGAGTTGCTCGTATGGCGGACCTTAGCATTGTAGAGGAAGTACTGAATGCTGTTTCCATCCCTGTTATGGCAAAAGCTCGTATCGGTCATTTTGTTGAAGCGCGTGTTCTCGAGTCTCTGGGTGTAGATTATCTCGATGAGAGTGAAGTGCTCACTCCGGCAGATGACTTGTATCATATCAATAAAAAAGAGTTCACTGTACCGTTTGTATGTGGCGCCCGTGATCTAGGTGAAGCCCTCCGCCGTATCGGGGAAGGTGCATCCATGATCCGCACAAAAGGTGAGCCAGGAACCGGAAACATCGTAGAGGCTGTTCGTCACATGCGCACAATGATGTCCCAAATTCGCAAAGTGCAAGCGATGTCCTACGATGAACTGATGGCGGAAGCCAAAAATCTGGGTGCCCCATACGAGCTGCTTGAAGAGGTACACAAAACAGGTAAGCTGCCAGTCGTAAACTTCGCAGCAGGTGGAGTAGCAACACCAGCAGATGCTGCCCTGATGATGCAACTGGGCTCCGATGGCGTGTTTGTTGGCTCTGGTATCTTTAAATCAGAGAATCCAGAGAAGTTTGCTCGCGCGATTGTGGAAGCGACCACCCACTACACGGATTACGAACTGATTGCTCGCGTATCCAAAGGCTTGGGGACGGCAATGCCGGGAATCGAAATCTCCAAAATTCGCGAAGCTGATCGCATGCAAGAGCGCGGCTGGTAAGGTGAGTAGCATGAAAATCGGCGTACTCGCTCTACAAGGGGCTGTAGCAGAACATGTGAGAATGCTAGAAGAGGTTGGCGCCACAGCTGTCCCGGTCAAAAAAGTAGAAGAACTGGATGACCTAGACGGTCTGGTTATTCCCGGCGGGGAAAGCACCACGATTAGCAAGCTGATGCACAAGTACGGATTCATGGAGGCGGTTCAAGAGTTCGGCAAGGCGAACAAACCGATCTTCGGAACTTGCGCAGGAGCGATTCTTCTGGCGAAACGGATTCAAGGACAAGACGATTTCCATTTAGGCTTGATGGATATCAAAGTGGAGCGGAATGCTTTTGGTCGCCAAAAGGAGAGCTTTGAAGTCTTGATGCCTGTTGCTGGTGTGGCGGCGGATTACCCGGCAGTGTTCATCCGGGCACCGTATATCATGGAAGTGGGAGAGAACGGTCAAGTCTTGGCCAAGCACGAAGACAAGATTGTTGTCGCCCGAAGCGGTCACTATTTGGCAGCCGCCTTTCACCCAGAATTGACCGAAGATACAAGACTACACAAATACTTTCTCGACATGGTCAAGGAATACAGAAGCTAGCTGTCATACCGGGAAGATCGGCCGTATAAAGGCGCCGATCTTCTTTTTTCTGTAAAGATCGAGGTGGGCTGCTCTTTACATACGTATAGAACCTGTAGTACAGTTAACAATAATAGTATTCATGAATGAGAATGCGATGATGAGAACAAGTACTTCACAAGAGCCAGGCCTAGAGAGTCGGTGGTAGGTGCGAACCGATCCGGTTATGTGAAGGAATCCATCTCGGAGTGGCAAAGGAACAGCAACTTTGCCCGGAACCGTCCCGTTATGACGGAAGAGTGGGCATATGCATAAAGAATTTCTGCATGCGTCAACGAGGGTGGCAACGCGGGTATACAACACTCGTCCCTTACCAGGGGATGGGTGTTTTTTGTTTTTTTTAATACGATTCGGAGGGATTTACACATGTTGGACGTAAAAGTATTACGCCAGGATTTGGAAGAAGTGAAACGCCGTTTGGCTCACCGCAATGAAGATATTTCTGCGTTGGATCAATTCGTAGAAGTAGATGAAAAGCGTCGCGAAGTCATTCAAGAAGCAGAAGCACTGAAAAATAAGCGTAACACGGTATCCGAGCAAGTAGCGGTTATGAAACGAAATAAGGAAAATGCAGACCATCTGATCGCTGAAATGAAAGAAGTAAATGAACGCATCAAGGCTTTGGATGAAGAGCTGCGCCAACTGGATGAGCAGCTGGAGTTCATTTTGCTGAGCCTCCCGAACCTGCCGCATGAGAGCACGCCGATCGGTACGACAGAAGACGATAACGTGATCGCTTGGACATGGGGAGAGCCACGTGCATTTGACTTCGAGATTAAGCCTCACTGGGAGCTGGCTAGCCAAGCAGGCATCCTCGATTTTGAAACCGCGGCAAAAGTAACAGGAAGCCGTTTTGTTTTCTATAAAGGCTTGGGGGCACGTCTGGAGCGCGCACTGATGAACTTCATGATGGATTTGCACTCGAATGAGCATGGCTATGAAGAAGTAATCCCACCGTATATCGTCAACCGTACGAGCATGACGGGAACGGGCCAATTGCCTAAGTTCGAAGAGGATGCATTCAAAATCGAGGGACCAGATTACTTCCTGATTCCAACTGCTGAGGTGCCAGTCACCAATATGCATCGTGATGAAATCATGGATGGAGCGGATCTCCCTCGCTACTACACTGCTTTCAGCGCATGTTTCCGTTCGGAAGCGGGTTCTGCTGGTCGTGATACGCGTGGGTTGATTCGTCAGCATCAATTCAACAAAGTTGAGCTGGTGAAATTCGTGAAACCAGAAGAGTCTTATGACGAACTCGACAAACTGGTGAAAAACGCTGAGAAGGTGCTTCAACTGCTTGGACTTCCATACCGTGTGCTGAGCATGTGCACAGGCGATCTAGGATTTACGGCTGCGAAGAAATTCGACCTGGAAGTTTGGATTCCAAGCGGCGGCACATACCGTGAAATCTCGTCTTGCTCGAACTTTGAGGATTTCCAAGCACGCCGTGCCAATATCCGTTTCCGTCGCGATACGAAATCGAAGCCGGAATTTGTGCATACATTGAATGGTTCTGGTTTGGCGATTGGACGTACAGTAGCAGCAATCTTGGAGAACTACCAAGAGGCAGACGGAACAATCGTAATTCCAGAAGCTCTTCGTCCGTACATGGGCGGAGTAGACAAGATCGCACCGAAGTAATAAGCGAGAGATTTTGAAGGCAGCTCTTGATCCATAACGGGTCAAGGGCTGTTTTATATTGTGTACTAATACAGGTGGAATTTTTTAAAAAACGTGTTGCACTGTATTAATCTCTGTTATATAATAAAAACAAATTTTAAGAATATTGTTTTAATACAGAGAGGGAGGAATGGAGAATGGACTGCTATCGGTGTGAAGGAAACGGAGAACAAAATTGCCCAAGATGTGGAGGCGTTGGTCGTGATGCCAACGGAGCGGCTTGCCACAATTGCTTGGGAGACGGGCATGTAAGCTGCAGCCATTGCAGTGGCAGCGGGTATCAGGAATAAGGACATTTTTTTTGCCACCGCTGTTATATAATAAAAATTATTTTATTAATCTGTACCATAATAACTTTAAGTTGAGGGAGGAGGAGCTGTTTTGACTACCGTACCAACGAATCCATATCCGCCGGAGGTGCAGATTTCCGGTGAGATGCACCCCGGTTATCAAGATATCCTGACACCAGAAGCAATCCAATTCGTAATGAAGCTGGAGCAAAGGTTTGGCGACAGACGACAAGAATTGTTGGCTAAACGCGTGGAGCGTCAATTGCAGATCGATGCAGGTCAACTGCCCGATTTTTTACAAGAAACAGCGGACATTCGTAGAGGAGAATGGACTGTTGCTCCGTTGCCCAAAGATTTGCAAGACAGACGGGTGGAGATCACGGGACCTTCGGGTGACCGGAAAATGGTCATCAATGCGCTGAACTCGGGTGCTCGGCTTTTCATGGCTGACTTTGAGGACGCGAACTCACCGACCTGGGAGAACACCATCCAAGGCCAAATCAACATGAAGGATGCGGTACGCCGCAATATCTCTTATATCAGTCCAGAAGGCAAATCATACACCCTCAATGAAAAGACAGCGGTTTTGATCGTGCGTCCTCGTGGCTGGCATCTTGAAGAAAAGCACATCCTCCTTGATCAAAAACCGATCTCCGGCAGCCTGCTTGACTTCGGACTTTACTTTTACCATAACGTAGATGCTCTTATCGCGAATCAAACAGCACCGTATTTCTACTTACCGAAACTGGAGAGCCATTTGGAGGCTCGACTCTGGAACGACGTCTTCCTTTTCGCGCAGGATGAATTGAATATTCCACGCGGCACGATTCGCGCGACAGTATTGATCGAAACGATTCTCGCGGCTTTTGAAATGGATGAGATTCTGTATGAGCTGCGCGAGCATAGTGCAGGACTGAATTGCGGACGTTGGGATTACATTTTCAGCTATATCAAAAAGCTACGGAATCAGCCTGATGTCATTACACCGGATCGTGCGCAAGTAACCATGACAGTTCCGTTCATGAAAGCATACACGACGCTGGCCGTGAAGACTTGCCATAAACGGATGGCGCCTTGCATTGGCGGAATGGCGGCACAAATTCCGGTGAAAAATGACCCGGTACAAAATGCAGAAGCCATCGCCAAAGTGCGCGCTGACAAAGAGCGGGAAGCGTACGATGGACATGATGGGACTTGGGTTGCTCATCCAGGGCTCGTGCCAGTAGCCATGGAAGTGTTCGATCGCTTGATGAGAGAGCCGAACCAAATCTGGTACAAACGTGAAGACGTAGACGTATCTGCAAAGCAACTGCTGGCAGTCCCAGAGGGCACGATTACAGAAGCGGGTGTCCGTACGAACATTAGCGTCAGCTTGCAGTACATCGAGGCTTGGTTGCGAGGCTCTGGGGCTGTGCCAATCAACAATCTGATGGAGGATGCGGCGACAGCAGAAATTTCGCGGGCACAAGTCTGGCAATGGATGCGTCATCGTCACGGAGTTTTGCAGGATGGTAGAAAGGTGACGGAAGGCTTGGTAAAGCAGTGGCTGAGTGAGGAGCTGCAAGCGATCAAGCAAGCAATCGGCCAGGAGAGGTACAACAACAGCAAGTATCCGACTGCTGGTGATCTGTTCTTGCAATTAGTAACGACAGAAGATTTTGAAGACTTCCTAACGGTACCGGGTTATCGCTATTTGTAAAAATAAAAATGAGTGGGGGAAATGAAAATGACGAAAGTAAACAAGCAAGAAGCGATTCAACAGGTGGAGCAAAGCTGGCGAGGCGAGCGTTTTCAAGGAATTACACGTCCATATACGGCAGAAGATGTCATTCGTTTGCGCGGTTCTGTACAAATCGAACATACGCTGGCTCGTCTCGGAGCAGAGCGTCTGTGGAACCTCTTGCATACCGAGCATCATATTAAAGCGTTGGGGGCTTTGACCGGGAATCAAGCGATTCAGCAGGTAAAGGCAGGATTAAAAGCGATTTATTTGAGTGGCTGGCAGGTAGCAGCCGATGCCAATCTGTCTGGTCAGATGTATCCTGATCAAAGCCTCTACCCGGCAAACAGTGTTCCACAAGTCGTAAAAAGAATAAATCAGGCATTGCAACGGGCTGATCAGATCGATCAATCAGAGGGTGGTACCGACACACATTGGTTTGCTCCGATCGTAGCAGACGCAGAAGCGGGCTTTGGTGGCCCACTGAATGTCTTCGAATTGATGAAGGGTATGATTGAAGCGGGGGCAGCAGGGGTGCATTTTGAAGACCAGCTTGCTTCCGAGAAAAAATGCGGACATATGGGCGGAAAGGTACTGATTCCGACGCAAGCAGCTGTGCGTAATCTGATTTCAGCTCGATTTGCAGCAGATGTGATGGGAGTCCCGACGATTATCGTGGCACGTACCGATGCCAATGGCGCTTTCCTGATTACCAGCGACATTGACGAGCAGGATAAACCATTCCTGACGGGTGAACGAACAGCAGAAGGATTCTTCCGTCTACGCGGCGGATTGGATGCAGCGATTGCACGTGGTCTAGCGTACGCTCCTTATGCAGATTTGATCTGGTGCGAGACTTCTGAGCCGAATTTGGAGGAAGCACGCCGCTTTGCAGAAGCGATTCATGCCAAATATCCGGGCAAGCTGTTAGCGTACAATTGCTCTCCTTCTTTCAACTGGAAAAAGAAGCTGGATGAACAGACTATCGCTCGCTTCCAGGAAGAGATCGGCGAGATGGGCTACAAGTTCCAATTTGTCACGCTCGCTGGCTTCCACTCCCTGAATTACAGCATGTTTGAATTGGCGCGGGGATATCGTGACCGCGGAATGGCTGCTTACTCTGAGTTGCAGCAGGCTGAGTTTGCTAGCGAAGTACATGGCTATACAGCCACTCGTCATCAGCGTGAGGTTGGTACCGGGTACTTCGATGAGGTTGCGCAAGTTATCTCTGGCGGCAATTCCTCTACGACTGCACTCAGCGGATCGACGGAAGAGGAGCAATTTGCTCATAATTAAACAGGAAAAACGAAGGACTAGGTGGCTCTCTGATATTCAGAGGGCCACTTTTTGCGTTCACTTCTATTTTTCATAGAGTCTTAATAGCTTTTTAACAACGCATTTATATCAGTTTCATTTTGGTTGTTTACGATTGGGTTAGAAAAAACCAAAAGATCAAACACAAATAAAAACGAAAAGGGGCCTTAAAGATGATAGGGAACCAGTTAAGCTGGAAACGAACCGTTGTTGTCATGACTTCCGTTTTTCTGCTTGCGGGATGTGCCACCGAGACGAAATCAGGCACTTCTCTGGATACGTCGCAATTGACCCTGGATCAAATCGTGGAAAAAGCAAAGCAGGAGGGAGAAGTCAACTCCGTGGGAATGCCGGACACGTGGGCAAACTGGGGGGAGACCTGGAGCAATCTTGCAAAGGAATATGGCTTGAAGCATACGGACACCGACATGTCGAGCGCAGAAGAATTGGCTAAGTTTGAAGCAGAAAAAGAAGATGCCACAGCAGACATCGGTGACGTAGGCATCGCTTTTGGACCGTTAGCCAAGCAAAAAGGGCTGACGCTGCCTTACAAAACCTCTTACTGGAACGACATTCCCGACTGGGCAAAAGATGATGAAGGACATTGGTTGCTGGGCTATACGGGAACACTGGCTTTTATCACTGACAAGACAAAGGTGCAAAATCCTCCCAAGTCCTGGGCAGATTTGAAAAACGGAAGCTACAAGGTCGCGATTGGCGATGTCATGAAAGCGAATCAGGCGCAATTTGCCGTTCTGGCCGCCGCCTATGCAAATGGCGGAGATGAGAAAAATATTCAGCCCGGCATTGACTTTTTCGCTGAGCTGGCAAAGAACAAGCGGCTCAGTACGAGCGATCCGAGTCTTGCCAATCTAGAAAAGGGTGAGGTCGAAGTTGCTATCTTGTGGGATTTCAACGCGCTCGGGTATCGGGACAAAATCGACAAAAACCGCTTTGATGTCCTTATCCCGGAAGAAGCATCGGTCAGCAGCGGATACGCTACGGTTATCAACAAGTACGCTAAGCACCCACACGCTGCCATGCTGGCTCGTGAATACATCCTCTCCGACGCTGGACAGTCTAATTTGGCTCGCGGCTATGCACGACCGATTCGCGCTAACGCCAAGCTGGATGAATCCGCTAAAGCCATGCTGCTCCCGGATGACATGTATAAAAACGCACGTCCGGTTAGCGATTTGACTGCTTGGGAAGAGACAGCCAAAAAATTGCCGCAGTTGTGGCAAGAGAAGGTGTTAATCCATGTGCGCTAGAAAGCTGGCCATGATTGTGCTGGACGGATTGAGATTTGACACAGCCGTCACGCACATGGGGTACCTGCATCATTTGGTTGAGTACGGCATTGCGGCCCGCTTTCAGGTACGATCGGAATTACCCAGTCTCTCTCGCCCTTTGTACGAGGTTCTGTTAACGGGAACCCCTGTGTGGAAGAATGGCATTTCCAGCAATCAGACGGTTCGGCTTTCGCACCAGGAGAGTCTCTTTCACCTGACGCAGAAAAACGGAATGTCCAACGCTGCTGCGGCTTATTTCTGGGTAAGCGAGCTTTATAACAAGGCTCCGTTCAATCCGTTTCACGACAGAATCCAATTGAACACCGACAAGCCGATACAAAACGGGATGTTCTACTGGGAAGATCACTATCCGGATACACACCTATTTGCTGACGCCAACTTTTTGTTGAATGGATACAATCCGGATTTTCTTTACGTCCACTCCATGAATATCGATGATGACGGACATAAGCATACGGCCGATTCCGCACGATATCGAAATCGCGTTCTGGCGGCAGATTCGATACTGGCTAATGTACTTCCTGCGTGGATCGATGCGGGTTATCAAATCATTGTAACAGCCGATCACGGGATGACAGACGATGGAAATCATGGTGGCACTTCTAGCGCTGACCGGGACGTTCCCTTGTTTGTCATCAGCGACCTGATATCTCCCGGTATTCGCGAGGAGGCAATTCCGCAATTGCAGGTGGCTCCGCTTGCCTGCCATTTGCTCGGCATCTCCCCCTCGAAAGAGATGCAGCCATTGAAGAACGTAGGAGGGCTGAGTAAGACGTCTCCCTAAGGGGGCGTCTTTTCCTCTAAGAAAGGAGCTTTTGCGATGAAACGATTTGTCAGTATGCTTTGGATCACGACGATTCCGTTCTTTGCAATGATCGCTCTGTTTCTCCTCGTCCCATTGCTTTCCATGATTGGAGGGAGCTTTCAGGCTGAGGGGGGCGGCGGTTTTACAATCAGTCACTATCGGGAGATTTTTTCAAATCCGTATTACTTGCAGGCTTTTGAGAACAGCGTGCTCATCTCGATTCTGTCTGCTCTCATTGGAATCGTCGTTGCTGTTTTCGCCGCCTACGCGATTACCCGTTTCCCGCAATCTCTGCAACAGCGAGTGCTTGTCATTACCAATCTAACCTCCAATTTTGCGGGAATTCCGCTCGCATTTGCCTTCATTGTCCTGTTGGGAAACAGTGGATTGTTTGTTTTGCTCGCGAAGCAGCTGGGGATTGATTTTGGCCAGTCATTTACTCTGTATTCATGGAGCGGCTTGACGCTTGTTTATATTTATTTTCAACTGCCACTGGCGGTAATGCTTTTGTATCCCCTGTACAACGCCATTCAAAAGCAATGGATGGAAGCGGCCGAGCTGCTTGGGGCTAGTCCCTGGAAGTTTTGGCTGAGGATCGGTTTTCCGGTACTGCTTCCAGGCATCGTCGGCACATTCAGCATTCTGTTTGCCAATGCAATGGGTGCCTATGCTTCTGCCTACGCGCTCACCGGGAGCAACTACAATCTGGTGCCCATTCGGATTGGCGCGCTTGTCTCCGGTGACATTTTTGCCAGACCCGAGCTGGGTAGCGCACTCGCAGTATTGCTTGGACTGACGCTTGCCGGAGCCTTACTCGTGAACGAGTGGCTGACGCGGAAGATTCGGAGGGATTTGTCTTGAAGCGGATCAGTTTGCCATCCTTGTCGTTTGCGTTGGTCATGCTGTATTTGTTTTTGCCAGTAGCGGCTACCATCCTTTACTCACTGGCAACTGAGTGGAACAGTACGGTTTTGCCGGAAGGACTCACAGGAAAATGGTTCGCGGAGCTGTATGCTGATCCCCGATTCTTGCAGGCATTCGGGCGTTCTTTTCTGCTCAGCTTTCTGACGACTGTCGTTGCCGTGGTCATTATTGTTCCTGCTGTATTCTCCATAATCGTCTACGCTCCCCGGATGGAGAGGCTGGTTCAGATTTTGGTGATGCTGACCTATGCCGTTCCGGGTGTCATTATGGCGGTCGGATTGATCCGTACTTATTCAGGGAACGGAATTCCAATGGTGATCATCATTGCTGGGGCCTATTTGGTCGGTTTGCTTCCGTATCTTTATCAGGGAACGCGCAACAGCCTGCTTGCGATGCAGGCACGTTCGTTGATGGAGGCAGCCGAGCTATTGGGTGCGAGCCACTGGCAGGCGTTCGTACGGATTATCGTTCCGAATATCATGTCTGGAATTTTCGTGTCCTCGCTATTGTCGTTCTCCATTTTATTTGGTGAATTCGTTCTGATTAACATCTTGGTGGGAGGAAGATACGAAACCCTGCAGATGTATTTGTACGCCAAGCTAGCGTCTAGTGGTCATGTCGCCAGCGCGATTACCGTCACTTATTTTGTCCTGATGGCTATTATCACTGGCCTGGTTGTAAAATTCACGCGCCGAAGCTTCGCACGCAAGGAGGTCCCCTAATGAGCTACGTCCAAATCGAACACTTGTCCAAAACCTTTCACGGTCAACACGTGTTGCAGCAACTCGATCTTGCGATTGAAAGAGGCGAGCTGGTCACTTTGCTTGGCCCTAGCGGGTGTGGCAAAAGTACGCTGTTACGCATCCTCAGCGGTTTGACGGCTCCTGATACAGGCATGATCTACATTGACGGCAAAGATGTGACGGACGTGTCGCCAAAAAATAGGCAGATCGGCATGGTGTTCCAATCGTATGCGCTCTTTCCCAATCTAACGGTCAGTCAAAACATTGCCTTTGGTCTGGAAATGAACAAAATCTCGAAAACGGAGATTCGGCTGCGTGTTCAGGAAATGATCGAGCTGGTGGGATTAGTGGGAAAGGAGAAGGCTTACCCACGTGAATTGTCTGGCGGCCAGCAGCAGCGTGTGGCACTCGCCCGTTCTCTGGTTACCCGGCCAAAAGTGCTTTTGCTGGATGAGCCGCTTAGTGCGCTCGATGCCCAGATTCGCAAAAATTTGCAAAAGCAGCTACGCACCATCCAACGTGAGTTAAACATGACGACTGTGCTGGTTACTCACGATCAGGAAGAAGCCATGGCTGTCAGTGACCGCATCTATATCATGAATGGTGGACGAATCGTTCAGCACGGCAGTCCTCAAGAGATTTACACGCAACCTCGCTCTGAATTTGTTGCTCGCTTCATCGGCAATTACAACGTGCTGACTGCCGAGCAGCTTAACCGAATCGCGCCTAATCTGTCTCATCCGGCAGTTGAACGATTCGCAATTCGCCCTGAGACGTTTCGCGAACAGCGGTTGGCTGGGGAGGACATCTGTTTGACCGGGAATATCGCTCAGGTAACCATGCTTGGCAACATTACCCGTTACGAGCTGAACATGGGTGATGTTCCTGTACTGGTGGACACTCTTCACCTGTCCCTCGAGCAGGAGCAGATAGGCACAACAAAAACATTGTATGTAAGTCCCAAGGATGTGATTCCGCTTTATGACACTATTGCCTGAAGAACGACAGCAAGTGATTCTGGACGAATTGAACCGCCACGGTAAAATTCAGGTGATGAGTCTGGCAAAAAACCTGGCAGTAACACCGGAGACAATACGACGTGATCTGGACCATTTGGAACAGCAACGTTTGTTAAAACGAGTGTACGGAGGAGCAATCCCTTATCATTTGGCGAAACGCGAGCCGCACTTTGAAAAGAAACAGGCGATCCAACAGACGGCAAAAACGAAAATTGGGCAAATCGCGGCAGAACTTTTGTCTGACGGGGATACCATCGCGCTCGATGTCGGGACGACAACACTGGAATTGGCACGTGCTATCAAGGGCATCAACCAATTAACGATAGTCACGAATTCACTCCCCGCCGCTTCTTTACTAAACGAGCTGTTGGAAGCCAAGCAATTCAACGGTCAGGTCATTATGCTGGGGGGGCTGACCCATCCGGCCCAACAATCGGTTGCCGGGGCGTTTACCTGCGAGCTACTCTCTCGTTTTCATTTTGATAAAGCTTTTATTTCCTGTGGAGGAATGACGGCTGATGGCATCACCGATTATGACATGGAAGAAACGCTGTGCTCGACCATGATGGTACAGAGGTCGGAGCAAGTCTATGTATTGGGGGACACATCCAAGATCGGCCAAACGCAATTTTTTCGTATTTGCGGCTGGCAAGATGTCAGCGCGGTTGTTTGTGACCAGCCGATGCCAGATGAATGGCTTTCGTCTGGCATGCAAACTACCTGGATAAGCGAACATCCGGAAAGGAGAGACTTCACATGCTGATCGACTATCATCTTCACCTGGAAGAAGGGCCTTTTTCATTGCGTTGGCTCGATCGTACCAATGTGGCCCTCGACCACTTTTATCCGTTAACTGAACCTCGACATACCCGCGCCTGGCTGCTGGACAGTCTTGCGCGATTAAATAACCGGATGTCTCTTGGGGCATACGACCCGTCCTGGATCGATCTGTATTTGCGTGAAGCGTTAAACAAAGGCTTGAAGGAAGTGGGGATTGTCGATCATTTATACCGCTTTCGTGAAGCCCGTCCCTACTTTGAACGGTATATGGAGCTGGGTGATACCGATTTGGGTCGCTTGCAGCGAACGTGGCTTGATCAAGTATGCACCGAGAGCTTCAGCGACTTTTGTGTGGCCATTGAGGCAGCAAAGCAGCGTTGGGCGGCAAGCGGTGTGGAGTTGCGACTGGGGATCGAAGCGGATTACTTTATCGGCGGGGAAGCAGAATTGGAAAGCTTGCTGGCAGGCACTTCGTGGGATTATGTGATCGGTTCTGTTCATTTTTTACAAGGATGGGGCTTTGACAATCCCGAGACGCGCCATCTGTTTGAGCAGCATGACCTGAAGCAGCTATACGCGGACTTTTTCCGCACAGTTGAGTCCATGATTAGGAGCAACTTGTTTGATTTTGTTGCTCATCTGGACAATCTGAAAGTGTTCTCCTACCGCCCAGAGGAATCGGAGCTTGTTCCCTATTACCACCAAATCGCAACTGCTTTGAAAGAAACGGATACAGCAACCGAAATCAATGCGGGCCTGTACTACCGCTATCCGGTTCAGGAAATGTGCCCCAGTCCTGCTTTCCTCGACGTTTTGGTGGCGCATGGCGTTCCACTGACACTCTCGTCTGACGCGCACTTTCCCGACGATATTGGGAGATACGTGGCGGTGAATCTCGAGATCCTCCATTCAATGGGGGTAAAGGAGATTGCCACTTTTTCCGGTCGTCAACGGATCATGAAGCCAATCTGTTATGGTTGACTGTGGAAAAGAGCATGTTTTTGGGCAAAATATGATTTGAGATGCAAAAAACCTTGGGATGCCAAGGTTTTTTTGCTATCTTCACATCCGACTTGTATTTGCCGAAAAATGGATAAACACATATAATAAGAAAGTAGGTGCGGCGTCAGAAAAAGTCTCCTTGCCACAAATCATACTTGTCCCCGTAGCTCAGCAGGATAGAGCGTCAGTTTCCTAAACTGTAGGTCGGAGGTTCGAATCCTCTCGGGGACGCCATTTAGGAAAAACCTTGGTTACCAAGGTTTTTTCTTTTTTATACACAGGCCCCCATATCGCTCATTTGGAAAATACTGAGACGTAGAACATGTCTTCAACGTATAACTTGTAGCAGAAAACGATGGAGATAAGGGGTGTTTCCTTTGAAAAAAGTGATTGTAAGCATGGTCTTGGCGATTTTCATCAGCGGTTGCAGCTCAGATGCGGTCGTTCAAAATCCGACTGCCGCGCCACCTGTAAAAGAGGTAACGAACGCTGGCACAGACCAGAAACAACCCGTAGAAAGCTCTTCAAGCTTTGACAAAATTGCGGGCTACTTGCAAGAAGAGAGCACCAAAGCTTTCTCCCCCTACTATGAGCTGCTCGAGTTTACCCTGTCGGATTACGAAGAGAAAACCGTTGACGGAAAAGTAGAAGCGACATTCGGATATCAGGTGAAATACAAAAACTTTGAGAAAGACCCTGACACCGTGGACTACATCAAAGCTGCAAAAGAAAAGAACGACCCCAACTACCAACAGCTGTATGATGAATATTTGCAGCCCAAGGACATGAGCTTTCATTTGAAAGCCGTAGTTGAAGATTCGGACACCATAACCCTTTACACCAATGTGAGTCCAAAAGGAATCCAATGGGAAAAGGCAGTCATGTCTGATTTCATCCTGAAGAAATAGGATACCGACTTGATTGTAGGCCGCGTAGTCACGCGGTCTTATTCATTTTTCTCGCACCAGTACTCGTACTCATTGTCGATCCAATTTTTAATATGGTCGTAATTCTCCCAAGTATCTTCGACGTGATACACACTCGGCTCACAATCAAACGCTTCTAGATAATGATACCGATACTCCCCCGTATCGAAATCGAAGTAAAACATCGCGAACTGGTTTCCTTCTTCAGTCAGCATGTCTTTAGCAAATACTCCACCCGTCTTCTCATAGACTTCAGGACCAGTCATCTTCCTTTGTTTAAAATCAGCGATTAGGTTTTCAAAGCTCTTTTGAAAATCCTCGCTAACCATATCCTTCTCAATCAACCAGCCAATGAAAAAGCCTGTATGCACGTATGCCTGCTTTTGAGGAAGATCGTCGTACTCAAAGTTTTCGTAATGATATTTCGCTTTATCGTATACCGTTGTCACTAACAAAACCTCTCTTTCTATTTTCCTATTTCCCAAAAATTATACAGGATAGACTTTTCGGTAAAAAGTCATAAGAGGGTGAAGAAGGAAGGATAGGAATTTTGTAGCATTTCCATGATCTGAGGTGGTAGTATTTAACTGTTATCTAGAGAGAACCATTGGTTGGTTCATAGAGGGGTCATATTTCATGCGGAACTTACTTGCCTATTTTCTTAGCGCTGTAATGATTAGTCTATTAATCCTTCCTGTAGAACCCGCGTCATCTAGAGGCTCAAGTTCATCTAGCTCCAGTAGTTCAGGCAGAAGCTCAGGTTCGTCTAGTACCAGCTCCTATTCGTCCGGTAAAAGCTCAGGGTCATCGAGTACAGGCTCCTATTCGTCCGGCAGAAGCTCGGGATCATCTAGTACAGGCTCATCCTCCTCAAGCAAAAGCTCAGGTTCGTCCAGCAGAAGCTCGTACTCTTCAGGAAAAAGCTCAGGCTCAACCAGCAAAAGTTCAAGCTCCACGATAAAAAGCGCAAAACCGTCAAGCGGCTTCAAATCATCCAAGCCAGTTAAAATCAAAAAGCATGACGATGACGACGATGATGATGAAAACGTGGAAGAAGAAACAAGCCAAGAAGAGGAGACGAACGAAGAAGCCGCTGCGGAAGAGGAAAGAATCAAGCGGGATGAAATCTTATTACAAATCGACGGAGGTATTGGACCATATCATTTACGATCCAATCAATTTTATCAAACGACTGTATGGGGGGAATCAACTCATGATGGCTCCCTATACTTTACCGTACATAATAACGGACAGATAGAAGAGGTAGATGAGAGTGAGATAAATGGGGCAACAGTATTTAACATCCCATACAATTTCGACCCAACACCATTTGAAAAAGAGTTTTATCTTCATAGTCTACCAACGGATCAAATCTATGTGACATCCTTTCAATATCAGGATATTTACTTGTTTTTACGCTCGGATGGTACCATTCAATGGCTCCCTCAATATGAAGCCTTAGAGAAAAACCTCCCTATCATAGAAGCAAAAGAGGTACTGCTGTCAGAGCAGATACTGGACAGGCATAGCAACGAAATGGCCTTGCATAATTTTCCGAAAAACAAGGTCTATCGGAAGAATATCAATAGGATTCCAAGGTATTTTCTGTTTAACAATGAAGAAAATATTCAGTTAGTAGGAAAAAAAGAACTTAAGAACTATGAAGTTCTGGAATATGACCAAATGATTGATCCGACTTCTCCTGATCTTCTAGGTGAGATAGAAGAAAAAATCCAAGATTCAGGGGTCCCCACAGGATACATATACCAGATGACAGTGAACAATGCCCCGCGACATTTTATCTATTATGGAAGCCGTTCCGTAGGGTTTGTAAAGAACCTGTCATCTGTTAAAGAAAACTATAAGGTTCGTGATTTCGAACAAGTTGTCCAAAAGATGCGGGAAGAAAAACAAGCGGAAGAGAAAAGGCGATCGATCTGGAAGCTGTATTTGATTACAGCGGGTACGATTATGCTCGGCATTTTTCCTTTAGCTTATTGGTTTATGAACAGAAAAAGAAAGAAGAAGAAGCAACCTCCTAACAGGATCATGACGAAAAATACGAAAAGTACGAGAAAGAAAAAGAATGTAGAGCCTGTAAAGCCTGTAAAGCCTGTAAAGTCGGTAAAGCCAGAAAGAACACCAATTCAGCAGTCCCTACCCAAAAAGAAAGAAATAAGAGTAGAAGAAAAGAAGAAGTATGACAGCGGATTGTTTCAGCAATTTGAAGCCGCAAACAAAAAAGAACAGCCAAAAAGCTCTGGAAGCGGACTATTTGATCAATTTAATTCCTCCAATAGAAAACAGTAAAAAGCAAAGCCCGTCCTCAACCTAGCTGGAGACGGGTTATTCATCATGAGGCTTTTCTCTCTTTCTTTGAAAACTCGAAGAATGGTCAGAATTTTCCGGGTATGATAGAATGACTTACCAACAAATGTGAATCGGAGGGAGCATGTCGAATGCAAGATGATAAGCGAATCAAATTCATTAACCCTGAAACAATGCCACCTACATTTGGCTACACCCATGCCGTAGAGGTTCGGAATGCACGGACGATTTATGTATCGGGTCAGGTGGCACTCAACAAGGAAGGCCAAGTGGTCGGCACAGGCGATTTAGCCGCACAGACAAAACAAGTTTTCGAAAATATTCAATTCGCGTTAAAAGCGGCAGGAGTCAGCTTTGATCATGTAGTGAAATTGACTTTTTTCGTGACGGACATCTCCAAGATGCACATTGTCCGTGAGATTCGAGATCAGTACGTGAATACAGAAACCCCGCCAGCAAGCTCAGCAGTGGAAGTGAGCAAGCTCATCAGGGACGAGCTGTTGATTGAGATTGAGGCCATCGCCGTGGCAGATATATAGTTGTCCCATCCCCCTTCTGTCCGATTATTCATCGTTCAGGAGGGTTTTTTTGTGCTCTTTTGGGAAGATTATGGAGCGAGATAAGTGGATCGGAGTTGGTTGCATGAATTATATCATCGCAGGAATAGGTTTGATTACGGTATTTTTGCTTGCTTGGCTGGCAAGTAGCGATAAAAAGCACATTCGGTATCGCCCTATCCTCATCATGATTCTGATTCAAATCTTGTTTGGCTTGCTGCTGTTGCGAACCAATATTGGACTCATTCTCATATCAGGTATTGCCAGCAGTTTTTCCACACTTCTGAAGTATGCCTACGAGGGGATCAATTTTGTTTTCGGTGGCATTGCGAATCCGGATGCGTCGCCGTTTTTCTTACAAGTTTTGCTGCCCATTGTGTTCGTATCGGCACTGATCGGCATTTTGCAGTACACGAGAATCCTCCCATTATTTATTCATTATGTAGGACTCGTATTGAGCAAAGTGAATGGCATGGGAAAATTGGAGTCGTATAATGCGATTGCCTCGGCGATCGTTGGGCAGTCTGAAGTGTTTATTACCGTGAAAAAACAGCTTGGTGCGATTCCCGAAAACAGGTTGTACACGCTGTGCGCCTCCGCGATGTCCACCGTGTCTATGTCGATCGTGGGTTCCTTCATGACCATGCTTAAACCGGAGTATGTGGTAGCTGCATTGGTACTCAACTTATTTGGTGGTTTTATCATTGCTTCTATTATTACGCCGTATGAAGTGAAGCCGGAAGATGATTTGCTCGATCAAGGAAAAGAAGAGAGACAGGCCTTCTTTGAAATGCTCGGGGAATACATTCTGGATGGATTTAAAGTAGCCGTGGTCGTTGCCGCGATGTTGCTCGGATTTATTGCACTCATTGCGATGGTGAACGGGTTTTTCAGTGCGGTATTCGGTATCTCGTTCCAAGCGTTGTTAGGGTATGTCTTTGCTCCGCTCGCTTTTCTTATGGGGGTTCCCTGGCATGAAGCCGTACAAGCAGGAAGTATCATGGCTACTAAAATAGTGGCGAACGAGTTTGTCGCCATCCTCGATTTTACGAAGATTCAAGGTCAGTTAAGCGAAAGAACGGTGGCCATCGTGTCTGTGTTTTTGATCTCGTTTGCGAACTTTGGCTCCATCGGGACGATTGTTGGCGCGGTAAAAGGCTTGAATGAAAGACAAGGAAATGTCGTTGCGCGGTTTGGATTGAGGCTGTTATATGGGGCAACACTCGTCAGCATTTTGTCAGGAATTATCATCAGCATTGTGGTGTGAGGGGACCCTTTCCGGGGTCTTTTTTTGCTACGTACGGTTTCGTAACCAAATGATGGGGAGCAGCGTCTATCAATTGAGATATTCGTCTTTGTTTCTCGGATCGTATCCTTCATCAAAGGAATGGGAATCACGGTTGTTACGATGGCTCCAATCAGCAAGAGACCTCCGAAAATAAGTGCGACGAGTAACCAGAGTGGCATCATACAACACCTCACTTTTACTAAAAGATACGCTTACCCGTGATGAAGTTGCGATGAAACCATTCAAGAGGAAGAAAAGGAGCGAATTCGGATGAGAAAATGGGTGTGTATGACCGTAATGGCAGGCTTGATTGTAGGAGGCTGTTCACCTGACACGAACGTATCAACAGATACAACACCACAGCCTGTAACTGAGCAGAAGCAAGAGGCGGGAAATAGCGGTGGCGACCAAAAGCAAGAGAAACAAACCGCTACCGTGCGTCAAATTAATCTAGATAAGCAATTTTTGCAGCTGCTCGCCAAAAACGAAATCAGTGGCTTCGATATCCACATCGGGATGAAGCGGGATGAGGTTTCTGCGCTATACGGAAAGGTAACGAAACAGGATTATTGGGATGGCGGGCGCTATGAAGTCTTTGAGAAGCTAGAGACTGCACTCATTTATTTTGATGGGCAAGATCGCGTATATGGAATTGATTTGGCTGGTCTTCATCTCAATGAAACGAATCTGGACACGATCCGTAAAAATCTGGGGGCGCCTGTCAGTGAAGAGAAGAGCATGTCCGATCAGGATTATGTCATGTTTTTTGAAGCGGGAGATAACTCCGTATTTATTAGTGCAAAGGACGAGAAATCACCAGCTGACAAAATAAGGATCATCAATAAAAAAATGATCGAGGAATCACCACAAAAAGAATAATAAAAGCCAAGTCAGAAGGCTCTCAAATGTGACCTTCCGACTTGGCTTTTTGTTTCACAATGGCATTACTCAACCGATCTTTTTCCAAACAGGATAGCGTCCAGTGCGAACTTGGTGCTGCCGCTAATTCCAAGAGAAACCAGCATGGCAAGCAAGGCCAGATCCAATTCATAACCAGCTCCGCCTTCACCGCCTAGGAAGCCGGCAGCGAGCTTGGCCTTAAAGATCGCACCAAGCATGACAACAGACAACGCACCTGCGAACACGCGAGTACCCAGACCCAGAATCAAGGCAATACCGCCTACTACCTCCAAGAAGGCTACGAGATAAGCAATGAATGCAGGGAGTCCCATGGTCCCGAAGAAACCAGCGACATTCTCCAGCCCCATTTGGAATTTAGCCACTCCGTGAATGGCAAAAGTCAGACCAGCAATCACACGTAGAATAAGTGCGCTCCATTCAAAACGATTAGACATGTATGAATCCCTCCGAAAATTTAAATGCGTAATAAAGTTACTTTTCGTTAGTAAGTATACAATAATAAATTCCTAAGTCAAGTGATTCAATAAAATCCCAGTAGTTGGCAAGTGTAATTTTCAAGGATGATTCACATCATTGGTTTTGATGGATGGAACAAAGAGCGTTATACTGGAAGGAGAATGAGGTGATACCTATGAAACAGTCTACCCTCTGTCCAAAGTTCGAAAAAGGTATGCAGTTGTTGGGGAAGCGATGGACAGGTCTAATCCTATACCAGTTGTTGTCGGGACCACAGCGATTCTGTGCATTGGAAGGGGCCCTGCCAGTAAGCGGAAGGCTACTTTCTGAGCGTTTGAAGGATTTGGAGAAGGAAGGACTCGTGCATCGGCAGGTGTTTACTGATTCTGCTCCTGTCCGTGTAGAGTATTCCTTAACGGAAATGGGGAAAGCTCTGACTCCGGTGCTCAAAGGAATTGAGTCTTGGTCGCAGAGCTGGATCGAGTTGAATGCAGACGAAATGGTTAACGACAGCGAAGAATAACACAGCTTATATAAAAAAGCATCAGGAGAGTACGCCTGACGCTTGCCACTATGAAAACCTCTGGAGACAGGGGTTTTTCTGTTATCCGTTAATGAATCTTCAAGAAGGGTCTTCGTTCTTTTCCTGCAAAGCCTTCCACTTTAAAAATTCAATATGCCGCTTGACCTCAATCAGATCCTTCTCTGTCAGGCCATCGACATCCAAAAAGGTCGCCGGTGTTTCCCGGACAGAACCGCGTTGCCAAGATGGTTCCTCCGTGCGACCGTGGAGAAAATCGGTGGATACTTCAAATAAATCAGCGACTTTCGATATCAGATGAGCATCGACGCCCTTCTTGTCACCTGACTCGATCCGCGAAAGTACCGTATTATGTATGCCCAGCTTTTCAGCTAATTGAAGTTGTGACCATTGTTTTTGTTCGCGCAGCCATTTAATGCGTTGACCAACTATGGACATCATGAAACCACCTTTATCGTTTTGGCAATTCCATTCTAACAATTTTCCAAAACGGAAAAAACAAGATTGCTAATATAACAAAAACTGTATTGACTTTGCTAAAATTGAAAGGATATGATGTAACTATAAATATTTGCCATTTTTGCAAATCAGGAGGGGATAACTGGTGGAACGACTCAACCTCCCGTTTATCGCGCAACGACGTAATGAGTGCAAGCTGACCTTGCAAGAAATGGCGGAAGCACTCGGGTTTCGAAATGCTTCGACATACTTGAAGTACGAGAAGGGAGAATATGACTTCAAGGCTAATCATTTGCCGGTATTGGCTAAAAAACTACGGTGCAACATGCTTGACCTTTTTATCAGGATGATTTGCTGATTTAGCAAAAGGGGTGGGATGGCTTGAACGCTTGGGAGGCAAATAGAAGGCAGCTGGAAATATGGAGAAAGACCGTCGCTTACGAAATTGAAATGATGGCGCCACAGAGTATGCCGGCTTGCGAGGGATTTCTCGAGCGCTTGGTCATGTTTGAAAAGGAGTTGGAAAACAACGCGCGATGCCCATATAGTACGACACATGATGGGAATGATGCCGGGTCGCGTCCGTTACCCATTCAGGAAACAGAAAAAAGCCCGGTACGGACTTCAACGTGACCGGGCATTCGTTATCTTTTACAGCTTGCTGATCTCTTCTTTTAGCAGCTCGGAATGGGTTCCGAAGACGACTTGCACGCTTCCTTGACCGAGTCGCATAACACCAGCTGCACCTAGGTCTTTCAAGGCTTTGTCGTTGACTTTTTTGTCGTCTTTTAAGACCAGGCGCAAACGAGTGATGCAAGCGTCTACGCTAACGATGTTTTCTTTTCCTCCAATGTGAGTGAGCACTTGAATCGCTTTTTCCTGCATCGAATTGTTCCTTCCCGTAGTTGTAACTGCCAGATCTTCGTCATCTTCACGCCCTGGGGTCTTGAGGTTCAGCTTCACGATCATGAAACGGAACAGGGCGTAGTAGACCACGGAGAATGCCAGACCGATCGGGATGATCATCCAGGCATTTGTAGACAGATGGAAGTTGATACCGTAGTCGATCAGACCCGCTGAGAATCCAAAGCCGTGCTTGATGCCCAGAGAGGTTACGATATACCCGGACACACCCGTCAATACCGCGTGAACGAAATACAGGAGTGGAGCAGCGAACATGAACGCAAATTCAACGACCTCGGTAATCCCGGTCAGGAACGAAGCAAGAGCTGCACCAATAAACATAGAAGCAACTACTTTGCGTTTTTCAGGACGCGCTGAGTGAATAATAGCGAAAGCCGCTCCAGGAAGTGCGAACATCATGATCGGATAGAAACCAGTCATAAACATTCCTGCTGATGGGTCTCCCGCAAAGAAACGATGCAAATCGCCGTGTACCACTTTTCCTGTCGCATCGGTAAAGTCACCGATTTGGAACCAGGCAATCGCATTGAGTACGTGGTGCAGACCAAATGGAACGAGCAATCGGTTAAAGAAACCGAACAAGAAAGAACCTGTTGCGCCGAGACCTACGATCCAAGAGCCCAATGAGTCGAGGGCAATCTGGATGGGCCCCCAAATGATCCCGAAAATCAAGCCGACGACCACCATGGAAAGGGAAGTGACGATCGGGACAAAGCGCTTTCCACCAAAGAAACCTAGCCATTCTGGCAGCTTGATCGAATGGTAGCGGTTGTAGAAAAACGCTGCAATACCACCCGCCATAATACCGCCGATAACACCCATGTTCAGTTTTATATCATCCGCGATGAAAGGCATGGCAGCAGGAACAGCTGCAAGTACTTTCGTCAATACGACGTAGGCAATGACAGCGGCCAAAGCAGCAACAGCATCTCCAGCCAAGCCAATCGCAACACCGATAGCAAAGATTAATGCCAGGTTGTCAAAAATGGCTGAACCGCCAGCAGCCAAAAGCGGAGCGATGTACGTGTCCATAAATGCTCCAAAGGCGCCGAGATTGAGGTCCTTCTCGAATTTGAGAAGACCAAAGCTTTGCAAAATCGCTGCGGCTGGCAACGTTGCGACCGGGAGCATGAGGGCTCTCCCAATCTTTTGCAGAAAAGCGAGCATAGGATAAAACCTCCTTGGAATGGGATGAATTTATCAGGGAAGCCGCTCTCCGGATGAATGGCAAAATGATGAGGGCACAAGGAATAAGCCGGAGAGAGACCATTCTGATCGAAATATTGAAAGCGCTTTCACTACTCAGGCGACAAAACCTTTTATAAGGCTTTGTCTTTCAGATATTGAACGACCTCGTCTACAGTTGATAGGGTAAGAACGTGATCGGCCAGTTGCTTCGCTTCCTCTAAGCTGGTGGAGCGAATACGTTCTTTGACTTTTGGCATGACCGAAGCGGCACCGCTGAACTCATCGAGCCCCAATCCGAGCAAGAGCTTGGTTGCCAACGGATCTCCCGCCATTTCCCCACACAGCCCGGTCCAAATGCCCGCCCGATGGGAAGCTTCGATGACTTGGGAAATCAATCGTAATACGGCTGGATGGTAGTAGCTGTACAGCTCGGCGATATTGGCATTCATCCGGTCTACTGCCAGGGTATATTGGACGAGATCATTCGTGCCGATGCTGAAAAAGTCTACCTCCTTTGCAAACGCATCTGCTTGCAGGCAGGCACCCGGAATCTCCATCATCATGCCTACGGCGATTTTCTCGTCAAAAGCGGTCCCTTCTGCTCGCAGCTCTGCTTTTGCTTGCTCCAGCAATCGTTTGGCTTCACGCAGCTGCTCCAAATGGGAAATCATCGGGAACATGATCAGCAGGCGACCGAATGCACTTGCACGCAAGAGAGCGCGTAATTGCACTAGGAACAATTCCGGTCTGGCTAACGAGATGCGCATGGCGCGGAAGCCAAGGAACGGGTTTTCCTCCTGTGGAAGCGCGAGTGCTGGCAAATGCTTGTCGCCGCCAACATCCAAGGTGCGAATGATGACCGGCTTGTCGCCAAAAGCAACGGCTACGTGCTTGTATGCAGCAAATTGTTCGGCCTCATCGGGAAGGGTGCTGCGATCCATGAACAAAAACTCGGAGCGGAACAACCCGATTCCTTCTACACCGGATGCGATCAATGCATCAGATTCTTCTGGCACAGCCATGTTTGCCATCAGGTGAACACGGTGTCCATCGGTTGTTTCGGCAGGCAGTTCTTTAATGGCTTCGTACAATTGGCGTTCCTTTTCTTCCTGCGCGGCTTTTTCCTGATAGGCAGCTAGTGTATCTGCATCGGGCGAAACAATTAGCTGTCCAGAGGTTCCGTCGATGATCAGCAAGCTTCCGGAGTCTACTTTTTCCATTAAGGTATCACCTGCACCCATGACAGCGGGAATTCCGAGCGAGCGTGCCAATATGGCTGCATGAGAGGTAGCGCCGCCTTTGGCCGTGACAATTCCTCGTACATGCTGGAGCGGAAGCTGAAGTGTCTCGGATGGGGTGACGTCCCAAGCAACCAGGATAAAAGGCTCTTCCGGGTAGGAGATGACGGTGTCACTGCCCGAAATATTTCGAATCAGACGGCGGCTCACATCACGAATATCATCCGCGCGTTCCTTCATGTAGGCATCGTCCATACTCTCAAAGAGAGCAATAAACTGATCGGCTACTTGCGAGACGGCGGCAGATGCCGCTAGTTGTTGATTTTCGATGAGCGCACCCATCTCCCCGACAAATGCCGGGTCATCCAAAAAGGCAATATGAGCAGAGAGGATGGCCGCTTTTTCCGAACCTAATTGTTCCTCTGTCTGTTCCTTTAGCTTTTCCAGTTGTTCGCGTGCTTGCTCTACACTCTTGCTAAGTAGTCCTAGCTCCTGAGCTGCATCCACTGGAGTGGTGGACTCTGCCTGCGTGATGGCTGTTTCGTGTGTGAGGCGTAAAACAGGGGCAATCGAAATGCCAGCGGAAACCGGGATTCCTTTCAACATACGTCCTTCACCTTCCTGTCCGTCGTTTACACGGTATGATTTACGAGGATTGCTCCAATAGCTGCTGAATCGCAGTGGCCACGTTTTGTTCATCCGCTCCGTCGATCTGAACGGTCAGGGTGTCACCTTGGGAGACGCCCAATGTCATGATGCCAAGAATGCTTTTGCCATCTGCGTGTTTGGTCCCTTTGCTCAGCGTAATCTTTGACTGAGATTGCGACGAACAATTCACGAGTAGAGCTGCTGGCCTCGCGTGGAGCCCACCCTCTACATTGACCGTTACCTCAAATTGAACCATGTTGTACCTCCCTAACCATTCGCTTCGTTTATTTTAAGACGACAGTCATAAGTGGCTCTTGACCTGCTTGCACAGTTGCTTTTGCCACTACATTTTTTTCAGCAACCATATCACCGTTCGTAATAACAATCGGTGTTACGATCGGACATCCAGCATCCTCCAGTACACTCTTGTCGAATTGGATGAGCTTGTCGCCAGCTTTCACTTGATCACCAACGGAGACAAATGGGGTAAAGCCTTTCCCGTTTAATTTCACGGTGTCGATTCCAATATGCATCAATATCTCAAGACCACTTTCAGTCGACAGCCCGATAGCATGGTGAGTAGGGAAAAGATGCGTTACCTTTCCATCGACAGGGGAGACGAGAGTGTCTGCACTTGGCAGAATCGCTACACCATCACCAACGACTTTACCTGCGAATACAGGATCAGGTACTTCGGACAGGGGGAGTACGGTACCTGTTAATGGTGCAAGAAAGGTTACCTCTTGTTGTTGTTTTTTACGGGAAAAAAGACTGCGCAGCATAAGTATCCTCCTTTTGCGTCTGAACCAAAAAAGGCATGAGACGGTTGAATTCATACGACGACATACTTACTATGTCCGTATGATCTCACCGCTCATGCCTAGTCGAGCTAGTAACACGCAGGATTATGATTTAATTTTGTTGTAATAAGCGATAAAGGTGCAGAGCCATATAACCAACCTCGTCTTCTGGTACAGCAATCTCGAGACGGGTGGAGATGTATTGAGCCAGCTCTGTTGCCAATTGATATGCTTCTGGCATAGTGGTTTTGACTCGGTCCAGAAGCGGGTTCTTGATGAATTTTTGTTGACGGATGCGCTCAACGGCAAAGCGCAAATGGGTAATGAGGCGTACGTAATCAATGGTACTGCGTTCAATCGTAATGGCTGTTCGCTCTTCAATCAGGCTTACCAACTCCGTGATGATGTTGGTGAATTGGACAGCCTTTTTTACCGGGACGTAGCTGATCGCGGAGTGAATGTGCAAGGCCAGAAAACCGATTTCACTATCGGGAATGTCCAGGTTGAATGCGTTTTTGATCATATCCGCTGCCCGGTTCGCCAGCGCGTACTCCTTCGTGTACAGCGTCTGGATTTCGAACAAGAAGGGATTCACGATCTCCATGCCGTTATTGAGCCGATAGATGGCAAACTGGATATGGTCAGGCAAGGCAACATGGACGTGTTCGTTCAATTCTGGCGTAATCTCACTCGCAATAAGAGCGATAATTTCTTCCGCAATTCCTACGACAGCAGGATCTACTTGGCTCAAGATGTTCTGATACTGCTTCTGATGATTTTCATTTTCGAGCCTGAAGCGCTTTTCCACACGCGAGTCTTGGGCGGGGATGGTATTCCCGGTTTTTGCGCCAAATCCGATTCCTTTTCCGAACAGGACAATTTCTTGTCTCGATCCGGGTTCTTCCACGAGTACGACGTTATGGTTCAATACACGCGTAATTGCGTACGTTTTTTCCTTTTCACGGGACAATCCATTCCACCACCTTTAGATAGACAAAAACGGTCCATGACCGTATTTGCTTACCGCAAGCGGTCACATCCAATTTAATGAAAAACGCCAATGAACCATGACGTTAATCAGAAAAAAGAGCCGAAAAAACCTTTTTAACAAGAAAAAGATCTTCTCGGCTCATGCCTGCATTACCAGTAACACGCCTTGTGAAAACGCTTCAATTAAAGCATATAATAGCTCACGTCTCGTACATTGTCAATCACTCTGTTAGCGGGAAAAACACGGTTGGCAGGAGAAGCAGGAACCTGTCCCGAATTGTTTGAACCAACGGGATAAGGGAAAAACAAAGCCAAGCGGACGCCTCATAGCAATCCGCCTGCTTTGTTACTTGGTGTACTTGTCGGCAATCGTAGATGCACAGAAGGAGTTCGGTTTGATCTCGGCACGAAAGTGATTGGTTTCTGCTAAGCTCAACAAAGACTGGATAAACTTACGGGTAGGACCATTCGTGCCGATATCAAAATGCAGGCGGATGGGAGTATCCAAGTGGCGGTCCCGCAAATATTGGCGTACTTCTGTGGCGAGTCCGACTGCGTACATCGCTTCCTGAAATATACGCTGTTGCAAGGATGAATACCGGCGTTCCTGAAATTTGTGATAGAAGAAGGTACCCCCATGGCCGGGACGGATCACTGTGATAACAAGGGCAAAAAAAGTCCCGCGGCTTTTTAATTGAGAGTCGGCCCCCACAATAATTTCAAATGGACCACCTATTGATGAGATGGTATGTTCGATGTGGGAAAACACTTCTTCTTTTGCCAGTAGACCTCTAGTCGGACTGTGAAAGCGATCAAATAACGTATTTGCAGAGGTTAAGCCCACTCACATCCCTCCAGAAAGAGGCTAACAATGATTTGCATACTTCTTCCTTACATCATTAATGTATGTAATCTCGCAGATAGTATGTGAACGGGTTAGGACAAAAACTTCTTGAATCAACTTTTTTGGGAAACATGGTCCGTTTGTTCGGGACGAAAGACTGTTTTTGAAGGAGCTTTAGGGAAACGTGATACAAGCAAATGAACATGATTATTATATGAAACAAGCCATGGAAGAGGCCCAGAAAGCCGCTGCGATTGGCGAGGTTCCGATCGGTGCGGTCATCGTGCGCGACGGGGAAATCGTAGGTCGCGGCTACAACCTGCGGGAAACACAAAAAGATCCTACCTTACACGCGGAATTGATCGCGATCCGGGAGGCAAGTGAACGCTTGGGTGGGTGGCGCTTGATCGGATGTACACTGTACGTGACGTTGGAGCCGTGTCCAATGTGTGCGGGTGCGATCGTTCAAAGCCGCATCGAACAGGTCGTGTATGGCGCTCGCGATCCGAAGGCGGGCTGTGCCGGGACATTAATGAACCTGCTTGCGGAACCGCGCTTCAATCATCAGGTACCAGTTATAGAGGGTGTTCTTGCAGAGGAATGCGGGCAGATGCTCAAGGACTTCTTTCGTGGATTGCGGAAAAAAAGACAGCCCGTACAGGAATGACCGGGCTGTCTGGACAAACCGTCTGTATGCAGGCGGTTTTTATTTGTTTACGTTTTGCAGCATGTTCAGCTCTTCTTCCGTCAGTTCGCGATACTCACCAGGGGCAAGTGACGGGTCAAGGTGAAGCGGGCCCATACGAATCCGTTGCAGATAGGTGACATGCAGGTCGAAAGCAGCAAACATCCGCTTTACCTGATGGAACTTTCCTTCCATGATAGTGACGCGAATCTCTGATGTTTCACCTGAAGAGATAATCTCCAGCTTGGCTGGCAGTGTAGTGAAGTCCTCTAATTCCACGCCTTTGGCAAACTCCTGTACATGGTGCTCAGTGACCCGGCCATCGATGCGTGCAAAGTACTCCTTGTCCACTTTCTTTTTCGGGGACAAGAGGCTATGGGAGAGCTGACCGTCATTGGTCAAGAGCAAGAGACCCTCTGTATCAATATCCAGTCGGCCTACTGGATGCACTTTGATTGCCCACTCGTACGGGAGCAAGTCCACTACGGTTTCATGGACATTGTCCTCTGTAGCAGAAACCACCCCAGGCGGCTTGTTCAGCAAAACGTATACCCAGCGCTTAAAGTTAAGCGGTTCTCCATCCACAAGGATTTCCTGTTCCTCGGGAATGACGTGCATCCCCGGGTCTGTTGCGACAACGCCGTCTACGACGATCAGTCGCTGTTTTACTAATGCTTTCACTTCCTTGCGCGTGCCGATTGCCATATTGGCCAGCACCTTGTCCAAACGTTCACGTTTCATATATTTTCCTCACTTTTCTTCTAATCGGATACCAATCGTGTGTGCTGTTCTTAGTTTGGCCTAATGAGCCGCGCAAATCAAGGGGCATGCAGAGGAATCGGACTTGCATTTTTGACTGTATTTTGCTATAGTAAGTAATGTTTCTGATAAACCAAATATGGAGAGATACCCAAGTGGTCATAAGGGGACGCACTCGAAATGCGTTAGGCGTCGTGAGGCGTGCGTGGGTTCGAATCCCACTCTCTCCGCTTAGATTTTTCGGATCGAAGAGAATGAAGCATATTTTTGCCGATGAGGCGGAGATATGCTTCCATTTTTTTCGGCAAGAATATACTTCAACATCAGCTCTGCCTGTATATAATGTTTCACAGAAAAAGGGGGTGTCTCTAAGTCGGAAAATCGACTTTTGAGATACCCCCTTTTTCATTCCAAAACCCTTGATCAATTCTTGAGTATACTGGTCTACATGGCCGAGCAGGAGGGTTTAACAATAATTACCCCTTACAGCCGTGTGCAAAAGCATGAAACAATTTTGAGTCGTACTTAAAGCCGTACATTTTGTTGATGTATAAGCAATAAAATTCGTTTTTCACTCTATACTTCATTGTGTTATATGACGATATATTAATTAGATATATTCATTATATATTTTATCTATTTGTAGCTGGGGGAGTGGGGATTATGAGCGGCAAGTTGGGAAATGCAACAGGAAAAACAGGGCTTACACTTCGCACCAAATTACTGGCGGGGTTTCTTACAGTTGTTGCGCTGCTAGCATTTGTGAGTACATTTGCATTAAGCCAGATCAGAGATTTGACCATGATATCCGGGGATATCGATAAGTCATGGATGCCAGCGGTTACCCTGCTTGGCACGGTGAATGGAGACATTTCCGACGTGGAGCGTCTTGCGCTCAACATTATCGTTGAACAGAACGAGGAGGAGCTCACGAAGCAGAAGGAGGCTCTGGATCAACTGCTTGCCAAGATCGAGGATGAACGGAAACAACTGAAGACGCTTGTGTATGCCAGCAATGCGGAAGGCAGTGAGATTGTCAATCTGTTTGAAGAGTTTAACACCAAATACGATGCTTATTTGGAAAAAATGCCTGCGTTCGTGAAGTTGGGCAGAGAAAACAAATATGATGAAGCAAGTAAGTTACATAGCGTGGCCTACCCTTTGTGGTACACGGCCAATGATAATATTGTCAAATTAATCGATATATACAATGAGGGGGCCGGAAAGGTTAGTCAAAGCGCTTCGGAGCTTTCCCAGCAAGCGTTTGTCATCATTCTTGTGGCTACTTTCGTAGCGGCGGCCATTGCGCTGCTTATCGCCTTCTTCATGGCACATATCATCTCAAAGCCAATCCAGCAAATAAATCAGGCCGCTGTCCGGATTGCGAGTGGCGATCTAACGGGCGAGACGATTGTGCTGCGTAACAAGGACGAGCTGGGCACGTTGGCAGCATCCTTCAACACGATGACGGCGAATCTGCGCGCTATGATTGAATCAGTAGCTACGACTTCTGAGCAAGTAGCAGCTTCGTCGGAAGAACTTTTAGCCAGCGCAGAGCAAAATGCGAAGGCATCCGAGCAAATTACCCTAACAGTGGAGGAATTGGCTACGGGTACCTCCGAGCAGGTGGATATTGTCAAGCGTTCCTCTCAGGCCATGGGCGAAATGGCTTTGGGTTCGGAACAGATCGCACAGTTGGCACAGAGCGTATCGATATCGGCCGTTGACGCGGCCAACCAGTCTGCGGAAGGAAATATGATCATCAAGTCAGCGGTCGAACAGATGAATACTGTCCGTAATTCTATCACATCCCTATCGGAGCTGGTTACGGGACTGGGAGAACGTTCGGCAGAGATCGGAACGATCACCGAGGTCATTAATAATTTGGCGAGTCAGACGAACCTGCTGGCACTGAATGCGGCGATTGAGGCCGCAAGAGCTGGAGAGCATGGCCGCGGCTTCGCTGTCGTTGCCGAAGAGGTTCGGAAGCTGGCCGAGGAATCCTCATTGTCTGCGCAGCGCATTACTGACCTGGTGCAGCTGATCCAGAATGATACAAGGCAGGCGGTTGAGGCAGTCAAAATGAACAGCGACGAAACGCAAAGCGGCATGGAAATTGTCACAGCAGCTGGACAGGCATTTGAGAACATCTCGAATGCGGTCAACAAGGTCGCGGGCGAGATTCAGGAAGTATCCGCAGGCGCGGAACAGATGGCGGCAAGCACGGACGAGGTCGTCCATTACGTGGAGAAGATTTCAACGATTGCGGAAGAAGCATCGGGCGGCGTGAATAACGTCTCTGCCGCTACGGAGCAGCAGCTGGCTTCCACGGAGGAGATCGCTTCGTCTGCGGGTTCCCTCTCCAAGATGGCTGAGGAGCTTCAGGAGCAGATTAACAAGTTCAAAGTATAGATTAAAACATTAGACTGCTTCTTCTGCTGCCCTGGGCGGCAGGAGAAGCGTTTTTTCATTAGCTTAGAACTTTTTTATAAAATTTTTCTGATCCTTTGTAAATCGATAGCCACGTCGTTCATAGAACCTGTGAGCATGTATGCGACTCGGGTGGGACAACAGTTTCATCCCAGAAAATCCATTCTTCTTTCCCCACTGTTCAAGATGTTCAATCAACATGCTACCTACACCTTGATTCCTATCCTTTTCTTTCACAACAAACCCTAGGACGTTTACGAAAGAGTCGGAAAAAAGCAATTCATAGGGACTTCCATGGATATATCCGATTACTTCGTTGTTCTGCTCACACACAAAGATGATGTATATCGCCAAAAGGTGCTGTCCCCCGAGATAATAGCTCAAGTGGGCCGGCATTTTCTTTTTTATATCACAAAAACTGTAAGCAAATCTCATTTTTGCGTCTAATAAGGTACAAACGAAACAAAGGAGCGTACAAATGCATTCCGATGACCGAATAGAGCGATGGTTTCAGCAATACGGCAACGATATTTACAATTACATCGCATATTATACCGGACGAAGAGATGTGGAGGATTTAGTCCAGGAAGTATTCACGAAGGCGCTAAAAGCCCTATCTGGTTACGAAGGCAGAGCGCAGCCCAAGACATGGCTTCTTACCATTGCGCGTCATGCAGCGATTGATTATCGGAGAAAGCAAAAAATGATGGAGTGGTTTCCGGAGAATGTCCTTGGCTTCCTTATTTCCAAAGAGCGTACACCGGAGAAAGCTTTGGTGCTGAAGGAACAATTGCAAGAAGTATATGAAGCAATGAATCACCTTAAAAGGACGTATCGAGAAGTTCTGATCTTGCGTTTGATAGAGGGAGCATCTACAACAGAGACAGCAGAAATCTTGGGATGGAGCGAAACAAAAGTAAGCACGACATTACACAGAGCTATCAAGGAATTGCAAAAACAAATGGGCAATAGCGGCAGGGAGGTCAATCTACATGACGCCATCTTTTGAAGAAAAAGAGATAAGCACAGTGCTTCAATCATTTCCGTCGCTTCAGATGGACGAGGACAAACGACGTGAAATCGCGAGTCATATCCGTCGAGAAAGGGAGCTGCTCAAACAGATGAAAAGGCGAAAAAGATATGCCAAGGTCATAGGGGGCGTTGCTGCTTCATTTGCTTTATTGTTTATTGCCTATCAGTGGATGCCTTCGGAGGCCGTGCCGAGCGCACAACAGATGAGCGCTGAGGAGGATCAAACGGCACAAGCCGCAGGACCGACATCCCAAACAGATAAGGTTCTGACCCTCGATTCACAAATTCAGGAGTATATAGAAGAAGCGATACATAAGACCAGCAAAGCCTATCAGCCCCAAAATATGACGGTAATCGTTACCGATCCAAATACCGGGGAAATTCTTGGGATGGGGAATCTGAAAAAACAGAATGACAATGACCGGGTTCCAGACATAGTAAAAGCAAAGCCAGATCCTGTGGCCGCATTTCCGATCGTGACGTTGGCGGCTGCTATTGAAGAGGGAAAGTATGATGACAACGAAACTTATAAGTCTGGAACCTACGAGATTACCCCGGGCAAGTTTATAAAAGACCATAATGTTGGTTATGGCTGGGGACAGATTACGTATTTAGAAGGTATCCAACGTTCCTCGCATGTCGCTTTTGCCAAGCTCAGTGAACAGATACCCGATGACTCATTACAGCAATATTTTGAACGATTCGGTTTTGGAGCGAAAACGGGTACCGAACAAATCAATGAACAGCCTGGAAAGATACCAAACATGGATACTCCCTATGATAAAGCAATGGCAGCTTATGGACTTGGGGGTTCTGCCTCTGCCATTCAACAAGTAGCTGCTGTCGGGGCCATCGCCAACGGGGGTGAATTGATGAAACCCCATGTCACGAGGGAGGAAAAGAATCATATCGACAAAGGGCGTCGAGTCATATCAGAAGAAACAGCCAAACAGGTTCGAGAAGTTTTAGAAGTGATAGTAAAAAACAAACCAGGCTCAGATACAGCCTTTTCCATAAAAGAACATGCAGTCGCTGGGCGCACTGGAATAGTGCAGAAACGCGACCAGCGAGGAAACTTCATCGAAGGAAAATATACGTATTCATTTATCGGATTTGCACCCAGCGATGATCCAAAGCTATTGGTTTACATTGCTGTTGATGACCCGGAGACAGACCTCTGGGTAAAATTATGGGGACAAGAAATTGTTGCGCCCCCTTTCAAAGAGATCATGGTAAACAGTTTGCAGTATCTCCAGCACCGATAATCAGCCCAACCATCAAAAAAGGAAGCATAGCGGCATACCCCTAAAGGTATCCGAATGCTTCCTCTCTTTGTTTTTCCCATCCTACTTCCTACAAAAATAAGGCCCACACCATTGGGTTTCATGGGTCTTCACATACGTCCAAGTAAAATCCTTATCCACGACGTACACATCGTATTCCTTTTCCAAGTCCGCCACAGAAAACTTCGCAGCATTTTCCAAGATCAACACTTCGTTTTCAAGCTGGTAAAACACATAGTACGACTCATGGGCTACCTGCTGAAAGGCTTCATCCGCTTCCTCTCGTTCAAGACAATCGCTCAGCTTATTGCTGAATAAATGCCACAGATACCCCTGGTAGCCATCTTTATTTTTGAGAAAAATCCTCTCTTTGTCTTCTTCGGTCAGATGGCTCGCAAAATGCTTCTCCCATTCTTCCCGTAAGTATGGTCCCCAAATAGACAGCTCTGTTGTCTTCGTGTTCTTTTCCTTTAGCCGGTCAGCTAGTTTCATTGGGCCCCTCCATGTCGGTACAAGATCATTTCTAAGAAAATACGTATGAAAGAGTGGGTCGGTCACGTTTCGACTATTGACAAAGAAAAATTAGGTGCATATCATAATACCTATAGGGGTATATGTATAAAGTTGATTGATCACATTTCCACTCAAAAATTCAGGAGGTAGACAACATGTCTGTACAATCAAATTTTTCCGCTGATAAAACAGTAGATTGCAAAGGCTTGGCATGTCCAATGCCTGTCGTGCGCACTAAAAAAGCGATGGAAGAGATGTTACCGGGTCAAGTGATGGAGGTACAGGCGACGGATAAAGGATCATTGGCAGACCTGAAGAGCTGGGCAAATAATACCGGGCATGAATTTTTGGGTACGGTTCAGGAGGGGGAAGTATGGAAGCATTTCCTGCGAAAAGCGAGTACCCATGAAGGGAAGGAGGAGACGAATTTCTTGCGGACTATTTCTAATGAAGAACTGCAAAAAAAGCTGGAAGCCAACGAGAAGCTGACAATGATTGATGTGCGAGAACCGGCGGAATACGCTTTTCACCGCATTCCTATAGCCATTTCAATACCCCTGGGAGTATTAGAGCAGCGCATGGATGAATTACAGCCTGATGACGACATCTATATCATCTGCCGATCCGGCAAACGCAGCGACATGGCTTGTCAGTTGCTGGCCGAAAAAGGTTTTACCAGAATCACCAATGTGCTACCGGGTATGTCCGGCTGGAATGGCCCGGCAGAAAAACAATAAGGGGGAGAAAAAGATGATGGAACAACAAACAGTCGTGAAGGCAATGACAGCACACGAGCTAACGCAGCTTCTTTTTGCTCAAGAGGAATTGTTTATTCTCGACGTTCGTAATACGAGCGATTACGAGGCTTGGCAAATCGAAGGGCATCGTGTAGTGAGCATGAACATCCCTTACTTTGATTTGCTGGACGGGGTGGAGGCTGTTCTTGAGAAAATCCCTGTGAAACAGAAGGTGTTGGTCGTCTGTGCAAAAGAGGGCTCGTCCATTTTTGTCGCAGAGATGCTGGCAGAAGCGGGCTTTACCGATGTTTCTTACCTGCAAGGTGGCATGAAGGCGTGGAGTGAGCATCTGGAGCCAGTGAAGGTGGGTGATCTCCGTGACGGCGGTGCGATTTATCAGTTTGTCCGCATTGGAAAAGGCTGCCTGTCATACATGATCGTATCTGGAGGGGAGGCGGCTGTCGTCGATACATTGCGGATGACGGATGTGTACGAAGCATTTGCAGCCAAGCATCAATGGACGATCAAGCACACCATCGATACCCATCTGCATGCCGACCATATTTCCGGTGGAAAGAAGCTGGCAGATCAGCTCGATGCATCGTATTGGCTTCCAGAAAAAGATGCGGAAGAAGTTACGTATTCCTATAGTAAGCTAGAGGAGGGGCAGGAAATCCAGGTGGGTGCAACCAAAATCGTGATCCTGCCGATTTATTCCCCCGGACATACCATCGGGAGTACGTCACTGATTGTCGATGGTACGTATTTTCTCACGGGAGACAGTCTGTTTGTCGCTTCGATCGGACGCCCGGATTTGGCTGGGAAAGCAGAAGATTGGGTGGGAGACCTGCACAACACCTTGTATAATCGATATAAAGAGCTTCCCGAGCATTTAGTCGTGTTGCCTGCTCATTTTGGCAGCTACACGGAGCTTGGTCCAATGGGGGCCGTGTCTGCCCGTTTGGGTGACTTGTATCGCAACAATCCAGGGCTAACGATTGCGGATGAAAGTGAATTCCGGTATATCGTTACGCATCATTTGCCGCCACAGCCGAATGCGTATCAAGAGATTCGTCAAGTGAACATGGGGAAATTAAGACCGAGCGAAGAGGAACAACAAGAGATGGAAGTAGGACCAAATCGCTGCGCCATTCACGATAAATAACCAAGAGGTAGTTCAAAAAATCGTCTTTTGATCACGAAGTAGTCCTGAAAGTTGAATCGGCATCGAAATTGGCGTTCACCTTCAAAGTCCGGTGCTCATGTAGGTCCCCTGCACTCCGCTCCTCCTTTTTCAGGTTCTCGCCACTTTCTCGGTGCTGAAAAGCCGACTTTTTGAACAGTTATTTATATAACAGGAGGAATGAAAACATGGCGGATATTGTAGTAGATACAAAAGGTCTGGCTTGCCCGATGCCAATCGTCAAAGCTAAAAAAGCAATGGACGGAATGCAATCCGGTCAAACCATGGAGGTACTCTCGACGGACAAAGGCTCTCTAAACGACTTCACCGCTTGGGTCAAGCAAACCGGGAATGAACTGGTTTCCCATGAGGTTGAGAACGGTGTGTACAAATTTTTAGTGAAAAAGCTGTAGGGAGACAGAAGCGAGCACGTTTGGATAAAGCGGCTAACAGTTCGTGCAGTGCTCGCTTACTCCTGATTTTCAAAAACAATACGTACGCCAAGGTGCGTATAGATTTCTTCTTTGTAGTGGCCATTTGGGCATTGCTTTTCACTGAACAAGGCATTATTGTGTGAGCGCAAAGGTTCTTGGCAGGTGGGGCAGCGATGCTGAAAAATGGATTTGAAAAAGGGAATCATCTAAATCACCTTATTCACAGTTATTTACTTGGAATTAATTTTACTTGATGATGGTTCATTTGAAAAGAGGGTTGAGCATTCCGATGTGTTAGGTAGGAATGCGAGGAGGATATATGGACGTTTTACTGCTTCTGCTCATGGTCTCTCTTGGTTTTGTCGGCTCCTTTTTTTCCGGATTGCTCGGGATTGGCGGAGCGATCATCAGCTATCCGATGCTCCTGTTTATACCGCCAGCACTAGGGGTGGCGCAGTTTTCCGCCCAGGAAGTTTCGGTGATATCGATGTTTCAAGTATTTTTCGCGTCGCTGTCCGGCGTACTGGCTTTCCGCAAAAGAAACGGGAAAAACTCGCCTCTGATTCATAAAGGACTCGTCAGAGATATGGGGGTAAGCATCTTGGCGGGTAGCCTGATTGGTGCGGCTCTCTCCCAATACCTGTCGAATGAAAGCATCAATGTGGTGTACGGGATACTGGCAATCATCGCCGTGATTTTGATGCTCGTGAAAAATAGAGGGACAGAAGCGGCAGCAGGGGAAGTAGCGTATAACCGCTTCATTGCTGCTGGTACTGCGTTTGCTGTAGGAATCGTATCCGGGATTGTCGGTGCAGGGGGAGCGTTCATCCTCATTCCGATTATGCTGACCGTTTTGAAAATACCTACGCGGGTGACGATTGCTTCATCTTTGGCTATTGTATTCATCTCCGCAATAGGTGGTGTGATCGGGAAGCTGTCGGGTGGGCAAATTCCGCTCATGCCCGTTTTGTATACGGTCATCGGCAGTGTTATGGGGGCGCCGGTGGGCAGTATGGTCAGCGCCAAGAGCGATGTGAAATATTTGCGTTATGGCTTGATTGTGCTGATCTGTGGAACGGCTATCAAGATTTGGAGTGACATTCTATAAGGAAAGATGCTTTTCGTTGCAAAAGCTTCTTTTGTTTATTTTAATACCCATACAAGTATAAGTATTTTTAAGGAGTGTTCTTACGATGGAAAAGCAAAAAGAAAAAACAACGATTGTGTTGTTCAGCGGTGACTTGGATAAAGCAATTGCAGCCTTTATTATTGCCAACGGTGCTGCTGCCTATGATCATGATGTCACGATTTTCTTCACCTTCTGGGGACTGAATACCATGCGCAAGGACGAGATCGTGAAGGTAGAGAAGGGGTGGCTCGAAAAAGCGTTTGGTTGGATGATGCCAAGAGGTGCCAAGAAGCTCGGGCTTTCTAAAATGAACATGATGGGCATGGGGCCAGAGATGATCAAGCATGTCATGAAAAAGCACAATGCCCTGACGCTTCCACAACTCATCGAGCTGGCACAGGAGCAGGGAGTGAAGCTGGTCGCTTGTACGATGACGATGGACTTGCTAGGTCTCAAACAGGAGGAATTACTCGAGGGAATGGAGTATGCAGGTGTAGCCGCTTATTTGGGAGATGCGACACAGGCAAAAGTAAACCTGTTTATTTAAAACAGCCCGCATTGGCAGCTTGCTTGACATTGCCTGGATTTCGCATAAGATACCTGTATGTAAGGTAGTTCCAAGATTGATACGTATGCCTTGTCGGGAAACAGGAGGAATTCATATGGATTACAACTACAGTGACGATATCAAAAGACGTTTAAAACGAATTGAAGGACAAGTACGCGGTGTACTGAAAATGATGGACGAGCAGAAAAACTGCAAAGACGTAGTAGCGCAGCTCTCCGCTGTTCGCAACGCTTCAGATAAGGCGATTGCCCAGATTGTTGCGGAAAATCTGCAACGCTGTTTGTTAGAAGAGCAGGCTGTTGGAGGAGACACGAGCAAGCTGGTGAAAGAAGCCGTAGAGCTTTTGGTTAAGAGCCGTTAAACCGATTATGGAGAGGAGCTTCCTATGAGTTTCACTACGATTCTTTTGCTAATCGCCTATGCGGTAATTATTTGGTATATCATCTCTCGCTTCGTTCCTGTGAAGGGATTGGAGAATCTCAAGTCAGATCAGTTCAAGGAACGGGTTAACCAAAAAAGCAGGGTGATGCTCATCGACGTACGTGAGCCGCATGAATATAAAGCGGGTCATATTCCATCAGCGGTGAACATCCCTTTGTCTCAGCTCGACCAACGTGCAAGAGAAATTTCCAGCAAAAACGATATATTGCTATACTGCCGGAGCGGGATGCGTAGCAAGCAGGCAGCAAAAATTTTAAAGAAACACGGCATTTCGCAGATGGCTCATCTGCAAGGCGGGTTCATTACCTGGAATGGTCCGAGAAAAAAGAAGTAACAGCTAGCACCTGGTGTATGTTTGAATATCCGGGTGCTTTTTTTATGCGATGAAAAAAACAGGGTTGACATTTTAATTAGTTGTAACTAAAATGATTACAACAGGGTGGCGCAGTAAACGCCTATAATTTTTGAGAGGGTTGTAACTTAATCGGTTACACCTATAACATACAAAACGGAGGGAATTTCATCATGAAGATTGCAATTGTAGCAGCGAGCGGTAAAGCAGGTAAAGTGATTATGAAAGAGGCGTTGGATCGTGGTCATCAAGTGACAGCGATTGTGCGTGATGCATCCAAAATCGAGCAAAAGGATGTAGCTGTGATTCAGAAAGATGTGTTTGACCTGACAGCCGCAGATTTGAATGGATTTGACGTAGTCGTAAATGCTTTTGGCGCACCAGCAGGTCAAGAACATCTGCACGTAGAATCAGGGAAGGCTCTGATTGAAGCATTGAAGGGCGCTCCTTCTACACGCTTGCTCGTTGTAGGTGGTGCAGGCAGTTTGTTTGTAGACGAAGCTAAAACACTGCGCCTAGTAGAAACTCCTGAATTCCCTAAAGCTTACTTGGCAACTGCACAAAAGCATGGAGAGTACTTGCGTGTATTGGAAGAGTCAAACGGCATTCAATGGACGTATATCAGTCCATCTGCCTTTTTTGACCCAGCAGGGGAGAGAACAGGTTCGTACCGACTCGGAAAAGACCATCTGTTGGTGAACGCTAGCGGACAGAGCTATGTGAGCTATGCTGACTACGCAGTGGCGTTGCTCGATGAAATCGAAAATCCGAAGCATCAAAATGAGCGCTTCACAGTAGGCTCCTAATCTCGATTGGAATTAGGCTCTACCTGAACAAAAAGACCAGCTTCCTACCACAGGATAGCTGGTCTTTGTTGTGTATCGAGATTTATCTGCCAATCCCACCGACGAATGGGTAGGAAAACGGGCGTCCATTTAAGGAGTAAATGATACCTTTAATCGGGTAGTAGATCGCCATCAGTCCAAACACAATCAGGAACGGAATCCCAATCAACAAGAAGACGAAGAACCAGGAAATAGCGATGAGCACCGTCATAATGATGTGGAAGAACAAAGCTTGCAGCGCCATGCTTTTGGCGTCACGATTTTGTACGAGCAACCAGACAAGAATGGGCACAAGGATCGGTGCAAAAAATGTGCTAGCGTGCGTTATGACTTTTACACCTTTATAATCCATAAAAATAAATCCTCCTCGATTAGATGTAAAACTTGATCTACTGTCATTGTAACTTATGGAAATCACTCAAAAAACCATCATGAGTGTGATTATTTGTTCCGACTATAGACGGAGGAATTTTTATTTCCATTCGTTTACTGTTATAGTAGTAAGAAAATCTTTCGTTTTTAGTAGATAATTCGTAATGTTTTTTAGATAAGATAATGGATAAGCAAGGACTGAGAAGGGAGCATATAGACATGATGATCGATTGTCATCATCCATCCAGCATGAAGGATCGGCTGATGTTCTTCTATAATTTTTTGCGGTCACCAGGCCAAGTAGGCAGTATTACTCCTAGCTCCCGTGCGCTTTGTAAACAAATGGTGGCGCCCATTGACTGGGAGCAAGCACATACAATTGTGGAATTAGGAGCAGGAACGGGGATTTTTACAAAGTGGATCGAGCAAAAGAAAAAGACCGAAGCCGTACTGGTATCCTTTGAAAAGGAGACCAAGATGCGCAAAAGGCTGGAACCACTATTTCCCGATGTACGATTCCACGAAGATGCGGTAGATTTGGATCGGGTTCTTACGGAAGCGGGATTGGGCAAAGCGGACTGTATTTTGTCAGGATTGCCATTTGCCAACTTCCCACAAGAACTGCGTGATCAAATTATGGATCAGGTATATCATGCGCTAAAACCGGGCGGAGTATTTGTCGCCTTTCAATATTCGCTGCAAATGAAAAAGCAGCTTTCCTCTGTATTTGAGCAAGTATCGGTGAAAATGGTTCCATTGAATTTGCCACCTGCCTTTGTCTACATTTGCCGGAAAGATGATAGCAAGGGTGTTGGCCAGGAGGATTTCTAGATGATTGTCGATATGCTGTCCGAGTCTGTGGGTCAGTTTGGCTATTTTGCCCTTTTCTTTATGTTATGGTTAGGGATTGTTGGTATGCCGATTCCTGACGAGGTGATTGTGCTGTCTGCGGGAGTGCTGACCTCGATGGGACTTCTGCATGTTTTTCCTGCATTTATTGCGACCTATTTGGGTGTTGTGTCTGGGCTGTCATTGGGATATGTGCTCGGGAGATGGCTTGGAGCACCTGCACTGAACTGGATTAGTCGCAAAAAAGGAATGAACAAGTACGTAAATCAAGCGCAGTCGCTGCTCGATCGTTACGGCAGCTACGCCCTATGTATCAGCTATTTCTTTCCTGTCGTCAGGCATGTCGTTCCTTACCTGGTCGGGATCGGGAAAATGACGTTTCCACGGTACGCCCTTTTTTCGTACACAACTGGCTTTGTATGGACACTGATCTTGTTTTTGCTCGGTCATTTCATGGGAAATAAAGTGGAGATGCTTACTTCTTATGTGGCCTTGTTAAATAATCGAACCGTCATTTTCTCTGTCTTAGGCGTACTGGTTCTCATTGCTGCTGCTTATTATGGATTCACTGTTTGGAGAAAACAAAAAAGCATGGCAGCTGCTCCAACGCCTCTGATGATCGATCGTGATCAGCAAGAGTAACCCGAATGTAATAATGACGAAGTCAACGACCCTCTGCGTGGAGCAGAGGTTTTTTGCTTTTTATCATAAAAAAACCCGTCCATATGTGCGGCAGAGACACATTGGATGGGCGTTGGACAACAATTATGGGGTAGCCTTGTTTCTTCGAATGTTTCGCTGGCGTAGCCATTCCGGCAAGATAATTCCGAGTAAAATGATCACGACACCGCTCACTTGGAGTATAGAGACAGATTCATTCAAGATGACATAGGAGGAGAGCACAGCCATGGGTAGCTCAGCTGCTCCTAATATAGCTCCCATCCCTGGTCCTATGTGGGGCATACCATAATTGAAAAAAACCGTCGGGATCAAAATCCCAAAGAAGGCGAGTAAAAATACGTATGGAAACAACCCGTCCAACAATGCTCCGTTGAATAGAAAAGCAGGTGGGTAAATCAGGCTGGCCAACAGAAAAGAGCCAGTCGCCATGCTGGAACTACGAATCCACGGATTAACAGCGATGGCGGTTTTCCCGCTGAACAAAATAAACAATGTAAAAGAAACGGCTGAGAGAAGACCGAAAATGACACCCAGAATATGAAATTGGGCCAATCCACCGCTCTCAAAAATTCCGCCTGCAAGAAGGGTCCCTGTCAGCAGCAAGAGGAGGGAAAAAATCGTCTCCTTTCCAGGCATCCGGCGAGTCATCACGGCTTCGACCAGTACGCCCATCCACGTGAACTGAAACAAAAGGACAATGGCGATCGAGGCTGGGATATATTGCAAGGCATTGTAGTACATAATTCCCGTTGAACCGACAGTCAGACCTACGGTAGCCAATAATAGCAACTGGCGAAGGGGAGGCTTGGTCCGCAGGAAGAAAAGAGCGGGTATCCAGGTCAGCACAAAGCCCAAAAACATTTGCCCACCAATTACCTCTGCGGGCGAATATCCTTGCTTGTAGGCAAGCTTTACGATGGTTGATAGTATGCCGTAACTACATGCTCCGAGCAAAACCAGGAGGATGTATCTCATCTGATGCATCTCCTCACATACGATAATAATTCTTAGCTAGAATATTACGACAGCGTCTGTTTGTCTATGGATGAAGAAGATTCCATTTTTGGTTCGAACAAAGGTTTACGTTTGATCCCAGCGGGAAATAGTGAAATGACACTATGTAATCGTACCCACTACAAATGGTGTAGCTATTTTGGTGAACAGCTTAGAAAAAAGGGGGAGGCTTGTGTACCTGAAGTGGAGGGATCGATTATTTTCCACATTTTTATTACTGATTCTAGGGCCTACTATTTTTATTTGCTTCCTTTTTTATGATGAAGCTGAAGAGGCAGTATTTGAACTGTACGAGACGAACATGGATGTAAATATAGGGCTCGTCGATGAAAGGCTTTTGTCCCTTTTTCAGTCTATCCAAAAGGATACCGATGAATTGGCGAATAGACTGTCCAGACGTATGACAGAGGAACCATCTTTTGTCGAAGGAAAAAAGAAGGGTCTCAGGCACGAATGGACATCGCAGGAACAAGTCATCCAAAATTTATTCGAGCGTTTCTCCCGCAATCAAAATGTGGTAGGAAATATTGTTTTTCTCAGTGAGGATGGAAGGATTTTCCCATTAAACGAAGATCAGAGCTGGAATGCGGATAATCAATTTCTGGAACGCGAGCAATGGGGAACCGGAGAAAGCAGGGTAAATTTTCTTACCAAAAGGGAGGAAGAGGGGCGCCCAAAATCATTTTTTATAGAGAAGCGCCTGGAGAGTTCGAATCCAAAAGCTGCGGGACTTTTATTAGTAGAAATCAATCTGAATAAACTGACAGACTGGGTCCGTACCTATGTCGTGCCAAAAGAGTATGGCATGATGGTCCTTTCCCCCTCCCGAACGATTATAATTCACACCGATAAAGCTATGATTGGAAATCACGTTTCCGCGCTCCCTAATTATGAAATGGTACGCAGTCAGTGGGAACAATCCAATGAAAAAGGACTTTTTTCCTTGCTCATCGAAGGTAAAGACATTTACGTCTATCGCCAAGTATCTGAAAAAAGCGGGGGTGCTTTTTTTGAGTGGTTGCCGAGAGATGGGATTAATGAACGATTACAACGATTGAACCTGATTTTTTGTTTCACCCTTTTTATCGTTGTTTTATTTGCCTGTTTTGTGGCTCATCGGTTGTCAAAATGGATTGGTGAGCCTATCTATAGCTTGGTATCCGCCACTGACTCCTTGTTAAAAGGCGATTTTTCTGTACGCGTCCCGATACAGGGGATGAAAGAAATAACGCTGCTGGAGAATAAGTTCAACACCATGGCAGAACAGATGCACGCGTTAATTACCCGAGAGCGGGAGTATTCGCAACAGAGCCTGGATCAAATCGTTCGCAGCTTTTATTTAGCCGTAGAGATGAAGGACCCTTATACAGCAGGACATTCAGAACGGGTTACTCACTATGCCCTTATCATTTACGATTATTTACAGCAACAGGAGCAGCTTGCAGTTTCACGAGATGATTTGCGTTATGCTGGATTAATGCATGATATCGGAAAAGTAGCCATTCCTGATCACGTCCTTTTAAAAACCGGAAAGCTATCGCCTGACGAGTATGAATGCATGAAAACTCATTCCATCATCAGTGGAAAAATTGTGGAGCAGATAGAAAACCTGTCGCATATCAGTCCAGGGGTACGGCATCATCATGAGCGATGGGATGGAAAAGGTTACCCTGATCAGCTCAAAGGGGAAGAAATCCCGCTAATCGGGCGTATTCTTGCCGTTGCAGATACGTTTGATGCAATGACTTCTACACGTTCCTATCGCAAAGCCATGTCAGCAAAAGAAGCATACGAAGAAATTATGCGATGCCAGGAAACACAGTTCGATCCCTCCATTGTTTCGATTTTTAAGAAGGCTTTTGAGGATGGAGCTATTCAGATTACACAGTCGGCGGATTGCAAGGGAAGAGTTAGTAAGGATAGAGAGATTTCCTAGCACTGGATAGGTTTACTCCTTGCTATCGGCTACTAACTTTGGTATTCTAGTTCTACCGTGCTAGACGGGGAGGTTGCGGTGCCCTGTAACCTGCAATCCGCAATAGCAGGGTTGAATTCCTATCCTAGGTTTTCTTATGTGAGGCTGCCTTATGGCGGCGGTGTTGAGGAGCGGGTCCTGTGCAACGCGAACCCATGAACCTGGTCAGGTCCGGAAGGAAGCAGCCATAAGTGGATCATCGCGTGTGCCGCAGGGTAGCCTGCTCTGAGCTGCTACCATAAGTAACGCTTGGATAAGAATTATCGAAGATAGGTGCACGGTACTTATCACGCATGTACAGATAGCATGTTTCCGAAGGGAAGCATGCTATTTTTGTTATTTTACGATCCAATTATTTTTTGTTGGAATTTGACGATAACTAGCGAAACATTTCCATACTTTTCAGGTAGATTGAATGAAGGTTTTATGAGTATTTTCACGAATTTTCATAATAGGCGGAAAGGATTTCGGTTTCTTTCCTTTCAAAATACGTCATAGGCCAGGAGGGACAAGCAATGAGTGCACTTTCTTCGTTACATCTCGTTGGCTCGTCCGGTCGATTGCAGCGGTTCATGCATCAACTGCCTACTGCCGTTTTATTGGTGAATCAAGCGGGTAGTATCGTGGAGGTCAACGAACAACTGCTTCGTGTAACCGGATATTCACGCGATCAACTTGTCAATCAGCCGATCAGCTCTCTTCTTCCCCATCGAGGCTCCATAGAGCACCTGTATGAGGAATATTTGCGAAAGGAAGAAGAAGTGGGAACCAAAGGCGAGGTCGAATTGGAATGGTGTGATAAACAGGGAAGATACAGGAACACAGCTGTCATGATCATGGCACAGCAAGCGGAAGAACTTCTGTACATGATTCATTTCCCCCAACTCCTAAAAGAAAGCGATCGGCTTTTGTCTCAGCGATTGCTGACCAAACTGACCTATGATACAAGCATGGGCTTGTTTATCCTCGACGAGAAATCGATCATTATCGAAGCCAGCCAGACGGCGTGCAAGCTACTTGGTATGGAGAGATTGAACGTCATCAATAAACACGTCGATCAAGTATTCAGCGGCATCCCCGAACCGCATCGGTTCATTAAAAAAGAACTGTTGGAAGGCGTAAAGCTGCAAAATGTCGCGACTTCCTGGACGAATGACAACCAACGCTATGAGCTGATTGTCGACGCCAATACACTCCAAGACGAGTCAGGGAAAACAGTAGGGGCGTTTATTCTATTCAAAGACATAACAAACCTGCGATCCTTCGCCCAAAAGCTCGAGCGGAATGAACGCTTGGCGATGATCGGGCAAATTGCTGCTGGTACAGCGCACGAGATTCGCAATCCACTTACCTCGATCAAAGGTTTTCTCCAAATGTTCCTCAAGTTATTTGGTGACAGTGGCATGGACAGGGAGAAAACGTACACCGAAATTATGCTAACTGAAATCAATCGCATCAATTCTTTAGTCAGTGAATTCCTACTATTGAGCAAGCCGCGTAATATTCAATATTCCATGGTCGACTTAAATACCGTTTTTGATGAAATTTTGCCGATCGTCGAGTCACAGGCAATTCTGTACGGAATTGATGTCCAATTTTCCTCTTGCGGAAAGCTTCCGATGGTCGTCGGGGATAACGAGCTTTTGAAGCAAGTGTTCATTAATATCTGCAAAAATGGAATAGAAGCAATGGGAGAGCAAGGGTCGCTTCGGATTTCCCATCATTTCGACCAGGATGGCGACAAAGTGAGTATCGATATTCACGATTCAGGTCCGGGCATCCCCCTTTACATTATTGATAAGATTTTTGATCCGTTTTTTACGACAAAAGAGGAAGGGACAGGGCTCGGATTGTCTGTCTGCCAAAAAATCATTCACGATATTGGCGGTCAAATCCGTGTCTCCTCCAAAGGGTTTGGGACGACCTTCCATATCATGCTACCGTATTAGGAAGAATGCGCCCCGCACAATTGTGAACGGGGCGTTTTTTAAGTGAGACATGTCCGTTCACTTTGTACGAACGGTGGCAATCGTGTATACTGAATAGGATATAGAAGAGGACTGTGCAGATGGGGAGTGTCACACGAACATGGCTTATACCGCGCTATACCGCGTATACCGACCGCAGACTTTTCAAGACGTAGTCGGACAAGAGCATGTTACGACAACCTTGCGTAATGCTTTACGCGAAAATAGGCTGTCCCATGCCTATTTATTCAACGGTCCCCGAGGTACGGGAAAAACAAGTGCAGCCAAAATTATGGCGAAAGCAGTGAACTGCGAGCAGCCTATAGATGGCGAGCCATGCAATCAATGCGATACGTGTAGAGCCATCTCCAACGGTTCTGTTACGGATGTGCTGGAAATCGACGCGGCATCCAACCGTGGTGTTGAAGAGATCCGCGACATTCGCGACAAAGTGAAATTTGCCCCGAGCGACGTCAGGTATAAAGTGTACATCATCGATGAGGTGCATATGCTGACGACAGAGGCATTTAACGCTTTGTTAAAAACCCTCGAAGAGCCGCCGTCCCACGTCATTTTTATTTTGGCGACGACAGAGCCGCACAAGCTGCCAGCTACGATTATATCTCGTTGCCAGCGCTTTGATTTTCACCGAATTCCTCTGAGAGTGATGGTCGATCTTTTGCAAAGGATTTGCCAATCACAAGGGGTGCAGGTGGAGGAGCAGGCCCTGCAGCTCGTAGCAAAGATGGCTGAAGGTGGAGCCCGTGATGCTCTTAGCTTGTTGGACCAAGCGATTAGCTATAGCAAGGACGAGGTTCGTGCTAGTGATATTATGCAGATTACGGGCACAGTTGCCCAATCTTACTTTTCTGTGCTTGCGCGACATATTGCCGAAAATGATGTTGCACAGGTCATGGAGCAATTTGATAAAGTCATGGTGCAAGGGAAGGACCCGGAGCAGTTCCTGCACGATTTCCTTTACTATTACCGCGACATGCTGTTATTGAAGACAGCGCCGCAGTTGGAAGAGATTGTCGAGCGGACCATGATTGATGATCAGTTTGCAGAGGTTGCAAAGCTGTACTCGTTTCCGGTGCTTTATGCAGCGATTGAGACCTGCAATCAGGCTTTGTCGCAATTAAAATGGTCGACATATGCAAGGGTGCTGGTTGAACTGACGCTTGTCAAAATGTGCCAGCCTAATGCGAATGCGACAGAATCTATGGGAGCCTCACCGGTTAACAGCGAAGAACTGACCGCCATGTCTACTCGCATTCGCGTTTTGGAAGAGCGTTTGGTTCAAGTGATGCAAGGTCAGGTGAGCATTCCCGGCCAGCAAAAGGCTGAAGAAACGCGCAAGAATGAGCCAAGGCGCATAGCTGCGGCTTCTGGTGGTTCGCGAACCCCGATGAATAGAGTCAGGGAAGTCGCGAAGGCCATGGATGAGAATTTGACGAGACAGGTGCGCGGGCAGTGGAGTCAAATTTTGACCGAGCTGAAAAAGATTAAGATCCAGTACCAGGCTTGGCTAGTCAATGGTCAACCGGTAGCTGCCGGCAATGAAGCTGTTGTCGTAACCTTCAACAGTGCCATCCATTGTGATAAGACGATGGAGGCAGAGCTGCGGAGTGTGATCGAGCGCGTTATGTCTACGGTGCTGGGCAGGCCCTTGCAGCTCTTGTCTGTCATGGAGGAAGAGTGGCAAAGTGTAGACCAGCAGGTTGGTCAAAAAGACGCTTCTGAGGAGCCAGAAGAGGACCCGTTTTTGGCGGAGGCCATCAAGCTCGTCGGAGAAGGTCTTGTTGAAGTGAAAGACTAAATCATACACCCATAACCATTTAGGGAGGATACCTCAATGAAAAACATGCAGCAAATGCAACAAATGATGAAGCAAGTGAAAAAAATGCAGGAAGAAATGCAAAAAGCGCAAGAAGGCTTGAAAGAGAGAATCGTGGAAGGTTCTGCTGGTGGCGGCGCTATCACTGTGAAAATCGATGGACACAAGCAAATCAAAGACATCGTGATCAAGCCGGAAGTAGTAGACCCTGAAGATGTAGAAATGCTGCAAGACCTGGTGCTCACTGCTGTGAACGATGCATTGCGTAAAGCAGATGAAATGGTAGGCAAGGAAATGGGCAAGTTTACCGGAGGCATGAACATCCCAGGCCTGTTCTAAAAATTGGGCAGGAAAAGAGGAGTAGGCGATGTTTTATCCAGAACCGGTCTCAAAGCTCATTGATGGTTTTATGAAATTGCCCGGCATTGGTCCAAAAACGGCTGGGCGGCTTGCCTTTTTTGTGCTCAATATGAAAGAGGACGACGTGCTTGATTTGGCAAAAGCATTGGTCAATGCCAAGCGTCAGCTTCATTACTGCTCGGTCTGCAACAATATTACCGATCTTGATCCATGTCATATTTGTCGGGACAAACGTCGTGACGGCTCAGTCATCTGTGTGGTGCAAGAGCCGCGGGACGTGGTAGCGATGGAGAAGACGAGAGAGTTTGAAGGGTATTATCACGTTTTGCACGGGGCGATTTCTCCTATGGATGGGATCGGTCCGGAGGATATTCGCATTCCTGACCTGTTGAAGCGCCTCGGTGACGAGCAGGTGAAGGAAGTCATTTTGGCGACCAATCCGAATATCGAAGGGGAAGCGACAGCGATGTACATTTCCCGGCTGATTAAACCTTTTGGCATTCGCGTGACGCGTATCGCGCACGGCTTGCCAGTCGGTGGAGATTTGGAGTACGCCGATGAAGTCACGCTGACCAAAGCATTGGAAGGCAGACGCGACCTGTAAAGGAAATTTAAAAAGTCGTCCTTTGATCACGATGTAGTTCTAGATGATCATTCGACATCGAAAATTGGCGTTCACCTTCGAAGTCCGGTGCTCATGTAGGTCCCCTACACTCCGCTCCTCCTTCTTCAGGTTCTCGCCACTTTCTCGGTGCTGAAAGGACGACTTTTTAAATATCATCCTAGGAAATTCGATACGTACGATAAAGATAGAAAAGAAGACGGGGTCTGCCTGTCTTTTTTTCGTTTCGAGAGGAGGATGCAGGATGCCGGTTATTCGTATGGAGTTTTTGATAGATGCTCCGCGACAGGTCTGCTTCGATGCTGCCAGAAGCATTGATTTGCATATGGAATCCACAGCCAGCACGAAGGAGAGAGCGATTGGAGGAGTAACGAGCGGACTGATAAACCTGGGGGAGACGGTTACCTGGGAAGCCATTCACTTCGGTATCAAGCAGAATTTGACGGTGAAAATCACAGAGATGGAGGAACCGCGCTATTTCGTGGATGAGATGGTTTCTGGCGCATTCAAAAGGTTTCATCACACGCATGAGTTTATTCCGATAACGGACAATCAGACGAGAATGATCGATATTTTTGACTACACATCTCCACTGGGTGTTCTGGGAAAGCTCGCGGATTGGTTGTTCCTGGAGGCGTATATGACGCGGTTTTTGCGGACGCGTAATGAATATCTCAAGCAAGTAGCAGAAGCACAGGTCAAAGCTTTGCAATCTTGATAGAAATGCCGGACTTTTTTGAATGGACGAGACATACAGTGAAATAGGAGCGTGAGGAGATGCTGACAGGACCAGGACTGTCGCTTGCGAGTGGGGTACGGCGACAAAAGTCCACTCCATGGGCGATCATGCTGTTTATTGGGTATTGGCTCATGTTTGCTGCCGAGTTATCCATGATTCGCTTTCACAAGGGGGAAGACGGAAAGTGGGTCGCTACCACCGCCGGGCAACCAGAGATATGGCTAGGACTACTTGCATTTGCGGTGACGGTATTTAGCTTCATTGCGACCGTTGGTTTCATTGTGAGCCTGCTAAGAGAAAGACGGCAGCCGACGTCATGGCTATGGCAATATGACGAGCTTACAGGGAATGATGTGCTGCATATTGTAGCTTGGCTGCATGTGTTTCAAACAGGCGTACTGCTGTTGTATGGTTTTTTGCTGGAAGGTACCTTCTTTTCCACCGGTACGATCGGAGGGATATTGGAATCAGCTATTTTTCAATTGTTCCTGTTGATTTTGATTCCGCTGTGGTTTCGTGGACGACTGGGGGAAATCGGCGTTCGCCGACCTGTACGACTAGGCCAGATGCTGCTGATGCTCGCTGCTCTGTTTCTTTTGATTGCACTAGTGCTGGATGCGGTGGTGACTAACCCGATTGCGGACTGGTTTGGACTGTCTCTGTCATCAGAGAGAGAGCAGCAGATCGAAAAAGAGATTGTGCAGGCGAAAGATACGGATATTTTGGCGGCGCTCACCTCACTTCTGGTCATTGGCATATTGGTTCCGATTGCGGAGGAGGTTTTGTTTCGCGGTGTGATTCAGACTTATCTGGTTAAGAGAATCGGGCCCGTTTTGGGTATCTTCTTGAGCAGTCTCTGGTTTGGGCTCCTGCATATGGATATTGCTCTGTTCGCTCCGCTTTTTGTCATTGGACTTTTACTCGGATTCGTTCGACATCGGTACCAATCCATTTGGGGAGCGGTTTTGTTGCATGCGTTGAACAACATGACAGGAGTACTTTACTACTTTCACTGAGGGGGAAGCTTGCAGGTGAGTAGATGGAGAAAAAAAGCGCGGTGCGTGGTGGAGTGGAATGAAGCGAGCTTGGATATGGCAGTCAATCAGGCGCGAATGGATTGGCAGCATGCCCGCCATCTTGCGGAGATCAGTGAACCGGACGGCGGTTTGGATGATGTCATTTATTATTTGCATGTGACCGAAAAGCGGTATATGTATTTGCTCGCGCAAGCAAAGCGCGAGAGGAATCGCCAACAGGCATAGGAGGAAAAGCCGATGACTACAGAGTGGGTTATAGCACTGATTGTAGTTGGAATTTTGCTGGTGATTGCTGCCAGCAAATCTGTCACGGGCCCGATCAGGTGGATTGGATTTGGGATCATGCAAGTCGTGATTGGCGCGCTATTGCTGTTTTTCACCAATCTGGTTGGAGAGCTGGCTAACTTCCACATCCCGATCAACCCGGTGACGGCTCTGCTCGTCGGACTTCTCCGTTTGCCTGGATTGGCGGCGTTGATTGTCATCAAGCTATGGGTTATGTAAAGGTGTATCGATTCGGTTATCCATCGGTAAGTAAAAAAGCAACGCCGCGATCCTCGTACTTCACACGGCTACGACTTGGCTGACGAAAGGAAGCAAGGAGGGCGAGGAGGCGCGGCAGTGCCACGATCAACGTTCCACTGATCAAGGTGAGCCCGTATCCTTCCGAAAGCCACACATAAGCCCCGGCTACTATCGCCATGCTTCCCACGATTACCGTCAGCTCACTTCCCCGATAGACAGAGAGCGGGATGGGAAGTGGATAGCCAGCCCCCCACCACGGAGAGACGAGCATATCGGCAGTTGTCTTTGGTTTATGGCCACGCAGAAGGGCATACAGTCGAAATAGGACCAAATGACAGATTGGTATCACGGGTATAATCGCTAACGTCACAATCAGCGTATAAGCGGGGACTTGCAGCGTGAATGAGTGCCAAATAAGGGACAAGCCTATTAACAACAGTTGAAAAAGGTAGCCGACGAATCGCCAGCGAAAACGATAGAGCAGCTTGTAGCTATAAATCGTATGGGCGGCGGTTTCCTTCATGAGAAGTCACTTCCTTTTACAGCGGTCTGGATGAATGAAAGTCTGCGGTTCCATTATCGCACAGTCGCAAATCTTGAGAAAGCTCATACAGCGAATGAAACAAGCCGTTTGTCTAGCCTGATTAGACTGACGGTTTTTTGTTATGGGCAGGATAAAAGGAATTAGGACGTGAGGAGGAGGGAGGAAAAGCGTGAAGCTATGGGTCATTTCAGAGGAGGTCGTAGCCAGATTCGGTAATGAGCTAGGAGCATGTGGAATAGAGCTGGTTGTTGGCAGCGCAGATGACATACAAGGGGGAGGCGCCAATGGATTTCTGCTGACAAAAGAGAGTGATGGCAAGCTTTTGCAGGAAAAAAGGATGCAAAAGCTGGGAACGGGGCCATGGCTCGTACTTGTCTACGGAAGCGACATGCCATACGATTGGGCGAATACTTTACATACCCAATACGAGCACACCGGGGAGCACGAGATCATTCGCATGGCGTTATTTACCCACGAGCGTGCTTTGCTTGGAGGGGAACCCGATGGGAGATGGATGCGGTTCCTCTGTAAGCAGCTTGCCCGCTACTCACTGGTGACGATGGTATGCGGGATGCGCGAAGTGGATGAAGCGCTTCGGCAATTACCTCGCTATTTGGCGTGGAAGGAGCAGTTTTACATCGAACTTGGTGCCAGATGCGATGAGAAGGGAATTTCTCTACTCCAAGTCAGTCGCTCGCTCGGAATGGACAAACGAATTGGTCACGGCTGGATATACCCTTCCCGCCAGGACTCTTCTCTCATCGTTCAATGGCTTGAAAAAGCATGCAGGCTCGCTCTACAAAAAGCCGATATACAGCGGATTGTACTCTGGGGAGAGGATTCGCTATGGCAGCATATGCCTTCTGACTGGTTGGCTGAAAAAGATGTTGCGGTGTACACGGGGGAGGACAAGCCAAATCCGAACAAAAGGATGACGGGTTGGCCGCTATACGATTCGTGGCAGGATGCTGTAAAGGATGCGGATTTGCTCGTGATCGGGAATGCTGCGGGAACGACTATTGCAGAGTTGGCATTATCAGAGCTGGTTAACAGAATGAGGCAGACCTATGTTATTGACGCGGCAGCTTGCTTCCCTATGCAGGAAGCCCAGTCCTACTTCCAAGCCTACCGAGCTATCGGCGAAAACACGAACGTTTGGGAATGATGCTGATTATAATGGGGTATAATGGTTGGTATATTGAGGAAAAGGGCAGGCGTTTTCACTATGGAAAAAGTTGCTCAGCGATGTATCGTCTGTGAACAGGAGCAGAATGACGGAATCGCCATTTGTGAGCAGTTTATCTGTCAGCGGTGCGAACAGGAAATGGTCAATACCGATGTGCAGGATGAAAAGTACCCGTTTTTTATTCATCAGATGAGGCGCATTTGGTTGCGAAAAGATGCGTGAAGAAAGAAGGCATCGGTGCATTCCGGTGTCTTTTTTTTGCTGGATTCATGCGTGTCCAAATCATGCTAAAATAGGGGAATAAAAATAAAGGACGTGAGTCGCGCGTGTTGGAGAGAGATGTTGAATTTCGGGAGCGACAAAAGCGTGCGCCCCTTTATGAACAGCTTGAACGGCACGCCAAGCATCGGCCGCATCCGTTTCATGTGCCAGGACATAAAATGGGCCACAGCTTTGACAACCATGCGAAAAATCGCTTTCAAGACATCTTGGAGCTGGACGTAACGGAAATTAGCGGGACAGATGACCTGCATCAGCCACAGGGTGTCATTGCAGAAGCGCAGGATTTGGCGGCGCAAGCCTTCCATGCGGAACAGACCAAGTTTTTGATCGGAGGAAGTACAGTAGGAAATATCGCCCTCATCATGACGGTATGCAGACCGGGAGACAAGATACTCGTACAACGCAATTGCCATAAGTCTGTATTCAACGGCATTATGATGGCGAGAGCAACTCCGATTTTTTTAGTACCTGCCGTCGATCTGGCAACAGGAGTCGCTGCGGGTGTAAGGCGCGAAGATGTAGAGCGTGCGCTGCTTGCACACCCCGATGCCAAGGCAGTTTTTTTGACGAATCCTACCTACTATGGAATGGGCATCGACTTGGCAAAAATGGCGGCTACGGTCCACCGGTTTGGCGTACCGCTTTTGATAGACGAAGCTCACGGTGCTCACTACGGGTTTCATCCTGCCTTTCCTCGTTCTGCCATGCAGGAAGGTGCGGATGCTTCGGTTCAATCGACACACAAAATGGGAACGGCTATGACGATGTCCTCGATGCTGCATATTCAGGGTGAACGGATTGATCGTGAACGGTTGTTCCGCCATCTCGCCATGCTTCAGTCTTCCAGTCCGTCGTATGTACTAATGGCTTCACTCGATTTAGCCAGACGACATCTGGTGCTTGCGGCGACCGAGGAGTGGAACAGGTTGTTGCCGCTTTTGGACAAGTTTCGGGAGCGACTGGATCGACTGGATTGGCTGGATTGGCCGCGACTGTCTACGAACAGCGTATACGCTACGCTTGACCCGTTGAAGCTGTTTTTCCATTTGAGAACGGCCCGATTCAGTGGATTTGAGTTGCAGAAATGGATGGAAAAGCACGGGATTTTCTCGGAGCTGGCGGATGACTCTCATGTACTCCTTGCAGCCTCGACAGGAACATCCTCCCGGGACCTGGATGCTTTGTGGAGATTGCTTGAATCGATGGCGCCACAAGTAGAACCGGGGGAGGAGCGCATTCTTTTGACGGGAGTCGTGTCTTCCCATTATTTGCGCGAGCAAGCTTTGCCGATGCATGAGGCCGTTGATTGCCCGAGGGAGTCGATTCTTTTGGAGCAGGCTCTGGGACGCATTGTGGCAGAGATGGTGATTCCATATCCGCCAGGGATTCCGGTGCTCGTGCCAGGCGAGCGGATCGACGAAGAAAGTCTGGCGATGCTAAAGGAATTGGCGAGAGGACAAACGCGGTTCCACGGCGTACAGGACGACCAGCTACAAACGATACAGGTTTTACGATAATCTAAGCAACTGGCCTGCTACAACAGGGGTGGAAGGAGTATGGAAGTGGCAACAGGAAAAAAAGGCCGATTTATGACGATAGAAGGCGGAGAAGGAGCTGGGAAATCCACCGTCATCGCCAAGCTGTACGAAGAGCTGAAGGCGCGGGGAGTCGATGTGCTTTTGACCCGTGAGCCCGGTGGAATTGATATCGCCGAAAAAATTCGGGAAATTATTTTGAATCCGGCCCACACGCAGATGGATGAAAGAACAGAGGCTCTCTTGTATGCGGCAGCACGTGGTCAGCATTTGGCGGAAAAGGTGTTACCTGCTTTGGAAGAGGGCAAGCTGGTACTGTGCGACCGTTTTATCGACAGTAGCCTTGCCTATCAAGGACATGCGCGGGGGTTGGGCATTGAGGCTGTTTACCAGATTAACCGATTTGCTGTCGGTGACTGCATGCCGGAATTGACCTTGTTCTTTGATGTACAGCCCGAAACCGGATTGGCGCGGATTAATGCCTCCCGTGGGCGAGAAGTGAATCGACTCGATCTGGAAGGGATGCGTTTCCATGAACTTGTTCGGGAAGGGTATCAGCTAGTCATGGAACGCGACCCAAAGCGCTTTGTCGTCATTGATGCCGAGCAGCCGATGGAACAAGTATATCAATCTGCCCTACAGGCACTGCTAGACAGATTATGAGGTTCCCTGTACCGCAGGATGATGTACATGCTGTATAATATGTTTAAGCGAAATAACGTACCAAGCCTACGTGTTTTTCATACAATGAAGAAGTCAAATTGGGAATTGATCATGGGAGAAAGGGTGATAGCCGATGAAAATGGTAGTTGCGGTCGTCCAAGATAAAGATAGTGGTCGTCTGTCTCAACAACTGGTGAAAAAAGGTTTTCGTGCTACCAAGCTGGCTAGTACGGGTAGCTTTTTACGCGCCGGTAACACAACTTTTTTGATCGGTACGTCTGACGAAAGCGTGCCGGAAGTAATCGACATCATTGCACATAATTGCAAATCCCGCAAACAAATGGTCACTCCCGTCTCTCCACTCAGCAATGCTGTAGACTCATTCATGCCATATCCGCTGGAAGTTCAAGTGGGTGGTGCGGCAGTATTCGTATTGGATGTCGGAGAGTTCCACTCATTTTAACGTGGTTCCTTCTCTCTTTTTTCGCAACTTTCGTATATACTTGATCTCATGGGGACACACCCTGTATTGGATCGGGCGACGGAGGTGGCGATATGAAAATCAGTGATGGGTTACGGCCTAAACTGGACTTGATTAAAACGACGGATTCACGCAAGAATCCTCAACTGGAAAAGCTGAATTTTGGCACGATGATTCAAGGAGAAGACGAACGCATGTCTCAGGAGAAGCTTACCCGGCTGCTGACAGACATAGACAAGCAGGGACAGATTCTTGCTCGTTCCCGCGCCGTTCGTGACTTCTATGCTTATAAAAATCTCGTCAAACAGTTCATGGAAGAGGCTGTGAAGTTCGGTATTGCCTTAGACGACAGACGAGGAATGAATCGGCGTGGCCGCAGCAGGCTGTACAAAATCGTCAAAGAGGTGGATGCAGAGCTGCTCAAACTGACAGATGAGCTCTTGAGCGAGCAGGCACCAACGATTGATTTGTTAGCCAGGATTGGCGAAATCCGCGGCATGTTGATCAATTTGTATTTTTAGTGGGTGTGAAACCATCATGACATGGACCCGTTTTTCTCAGCAGCCACGAGCACAGGAACTGCTGTATCATAGCTTGCGCAACGAACGACTGGCACACGCCTACTTGCTGGCGGGTCCTAAAGGTTCAGGTAAAAAGCAGATGGCCCTGCATCTGGCGAAGTCCCTTTTTTGTTCGGAAAGGGAGGCAGACGCCTGCGGGGCCTGTGTTACATGCAGGCGCATAGAGGGTGGCAATCACCCAGATGTGTTGTTTATTACGCCTGATGGGGCTTCGATTAAGATCGACCAGATCCGTTCGCTGCAAAAAGAAATGGCGATGCGCGCCGTTGAGTCGTCACGCAAAGTATATATCATCGAGCATGTCGATAAAATGACGACACAGGCTGCCAATAGTCTGCTCAAATTTCTGGAGGAACCGCCGGCTGGTGTACTCGCACTGCTTTTGACAGAGCACAGCCATGCGATTCTTCCTACGATTTTATCTCGCTGCCAAATCGTTCAATTTTCACCACTTTCTGCAGAATCGATTGCGGAAAAGCTGCGTGCAGAGGGCGTTTTGGCGGGAATGGCGCAGGTTGCTTCCCACATTACGACAAATGTGGAAGAAGCCATGACACTCAGCCAATCAGAATCGTTTGCACAGCTAAGAAATCTAGTGATACAATTGGTGCAGGAGTGTAAACAGCGCAATTCATCTGCACTCTTAACGATCCATGATATGTTGCAAAAGAGCGACAAAAGTAAAGAGGAACTACCCCTCTTTTTAGATTTGCTCATCCTTTGGCTGCGCGATATCCTGTATTTGCAAGTAGGCAGGCATGCCCATCTCATTAACAGCGACCAACAGGATGTGCTGCAAGGACAAGCACTGGTATGGACAAAAGCTGAGCTCTTGCGTGGGATAGATTTGGTCATGGAGACGAAAAATCGGATAGAGCGAAATGCCAACGCACAGTTGGCTCTTGAGCGGTTGGTTCTTCAATTCCAGGAGGGATAACCCTTGTACGAGGTTGTTGGGGTCCGCTTTAAGAAAGCGGGCAAAATATATTACTTCGACCCTGACCGACTGCCGATTGAGCAAGACTGCACCGTCATCGTTGAAACGGCGCGAGGGGTCGAATTTGGCAAGGTCGTCATTGGCAAAAAAGAAGTGGCTGAGTCTGATGTCGTGTTGCCACTGAAAAAGGTCATTCGGATGGCAGACGAGCGAGATGCAAAACAGGTGGATGAAAACAAGCAAGCCGCCAAGAATGCTTTTGCTGTATGTCAGACAAAGATCAAAGAGCACAAGCTCGATATGAAGCTGGTCGATGTGGAGTACACGTTCGACCGCAACAAGATTATCTTTTATTTTACTGCTGACGGCAGGGTTGATTTCCGTGAGCTGGTAAAAGACCTCGCCTCCGTATTCCGCACCCGGATTGAGCTTCGCCAGATCGGTGTGCGTGACGAAGCCAAAATGCTCGGCGGGATCGGGCCTTGCGGCAGGTTGCTTTGCTGTTCGACGTTCCTCGGCGATTTCGAGCCTGTCTCGATCAAAATGGCCAAGGACCAAAATCTTTCGTTGAATCCAGCCAAAATCTCTGGTCTGTGCGGCCGGTTGATGTGCTGTTTAAAATACGAGAACGACAATTATGAAAGCTCGAAGGATGAGATGCCGGACGTCGGCAAAATGGTCACCACCCCGATGGGGAATGGACGAGTCGTTTCCGTAAACGTACTTGACCAATCAATCCAAGTAGAGCTTTCAATCGACAAACGCGTCACCGAGTTCGGATTGGATGAGATTGCGATAGGTCTCCCCACCTTTGAATAAAGTGTGGGGGTAGGGGAGAGGTGAGCTAGTGGACAAACGGGAAATCTTCGTCAAGATGGCGAGCATTGAAGAACGTATTGGCGACCTTTATAAAGAAATTGGTGAACTGAAAGACGTCATCGTTGTTTTGATGGAGGAAAACGCCCAATTACTCGTTGAAAACCAGCACCTTCGCAACCGACTAGACAGGAAAAAGACCGGCTCCCAAGCAAAACAAAAGGGAACAAGCCCTGTCGCGAAGGAAAAAGCCAAAAAGGCAGTGGTCGGAGAAGGGTATGACAACCTCGCCCGCTTGTACGCGGAAGGATTTCATATCTGCAATGTACATTTCGGCAGCCTGCGAAAAGAAGGGGATTGTCTGTTCTGTCTCTCATTCCTGAGCGGCGGCCCTCAAAAATAAGCGGTGAGTAACCAGCACCACATGAAAAAGCGACCTGGGCCACGTGTCAGGTCGCTTTTTTCCGGATAGGAATAATAAGACAAGAACAAAAGGGAGTACGAGCCGTAGATGGAACCTGTCACCAACGTGCCGCTTTACGAAACAGAGCGCATCGATGATTTATTGACACATGAAATGAAAATAATCCAGAGCCACGAAGTATTTTGCTTCTCGATGGACGCTGTTCTTTTGGCGCGATTTGCATCGGTGCCAAAGCGCGGAAAAGTATTGGATATGTGCACGGGCAATGGAGCAATACCGCTCATTATGACCACGCGTACGCCAGAAGCTAGTTTTGATGGAATCGAAATTCAAGAGCGCTTGTTCAGTATGGCGAGCCGCAATGTGACATTGAATGGTTTGAACGAACGAATTACGATGCATCACGGCGATGTGAAGGATGCGGTGTCGTTGTTCGGGCACGGGAAGTACGATTTGATCACATGCAATCCACCGTATATGTCTGCGACGAGCGGGGAGAAAAACATCAGCGAGCACTTTGCGATTGCCCGTCATGAGATTATGTTGTCCTTGGAGGATGTCATTCGCGTGGGGAGTCAGTTGCTAAAAACCGGCGGGAAGCTGGCGCTTGTGCATCGATCCACACGTTTGATCGACATCATCTCGCTTATGCGCCAATACGGCATTGAGCCGAAACGGATGCGTCTGGTTTATCCGCGTAGGGAAGCAGAGCCGAATATGGTTCTGATCGAGGGAATAAGGGGTGGAAAGTCGGAGCTGAGAATTCAGCCGCCGCTGATTGTGTATGAAAAGGGAGAGCAATACTGTGAAGAACTACAGGAAATCTATTATGGCAGACGAGATTCCCTCGAGTAAGAGTCACTATGTCTACATCCTCTCTTGTGCGGATGGGACACTCTACACCGGATATACGACAGAGCTGATCCGGCGCTTGGCTGCTCATAATGAAGGAAAGGGTGCCAAATACACGAGAGGCCGCGGGCCAGTAGAGCTGCTCTACTGGGAAGAAGGAGCAGACCGTTCCTGGGGTCTCAAACGTGAAGAGAGCATCAAACGATTAACGCGCAAGAAAAAAGAAGAATTGATTGGAGGGGCCTCCGAATGAATGTGCAACGCAGTTTTGCGTCAGAAGAAGCAGGAGTCCTTTATTTGGTTGCTACACCCATCGGTAATCTCGACGATATCACGGTTCGGTGTCTAAATACGTTGCGTGAAGTCGATGTCATCGCGTGTGAAGATACTCGCCAGACGAGAAAGCTGCTGAATCATTTTCAAATCGAAAAACGGACGGTTAGCTATCACGAGCATAATAAGGAAGCAAGTGGAAATGGGCTGTTGCAGTGGCTTGCCGAGGGCAAGAAGATTGCTTTGGTAAGCGACGCTGGCTTGCCCGCTATTTCCGACCCGGGTGCGGAGCTGGTACGAGATGCGACCGCAGCGGGATTCCCTGTCATCCCCGTTCCAGGTGCTAATGCGGCGTTGACAGCTTTGATCGCATCCGGTCTTCCCACTGATCGCTTTGTATTTTGCGGATTTATGGGACGCGAAAACAAAGAAAGACGCGAAGAGCTGGAACGACTGAAGCGATATCCAGAAACGCTGATTTTTTACGAAGCTCCCCATCGGGTGGAAAAAACGCTTGCTGCCATGCGGGAAGCGTGGGGGAATCGACGAGCTGTCCTGGCAAGAGAACTGACAAAGCGCTACGAGGAATTCGCACGCGGGACGTTGGACGAGCTCTTGGAATGGCTCAGAAGCGGCGAGGTGCGCGGTGAGTTTTGTGTCATTGTCGAAGGGAACACTGGACCGCTGGAAGCGGAAGTCGATGATGCATGGTGGCAATCGCTGAGTATCGTGGAGCACGTCGATCATTACTGCGCACAAGGCCTGGGGAAAAAGGAAGCCATCAAGCAAGCAGCCGATGATCGAAACGTATCCAAACGAGATGTTTACAACGAATATCATCGTGAATAGAAGGTAATGACTGAGAGAAGCTGGCCGATACGGTCGGCTTTTTTCTTTTCGTAATCTCAACGGGGGGCGTGAATACGATGGTTAAGGGGCGCTGTCGGTGTTTTCGGAAGGAATGAAAGGGGAAATCAGCAGTGAGCATTCGTGATTCTCGTTTTATTGTGAATACAGATGAAAAAGACGATCACTTCATATTTACGCTGCCGGTTACATGGAACAGTAGACCGTACGAATATGCCTGGGCCAAACAGTTTGCCAATTCGAATGACGTTGTGCTTGATTCGGCATGCGGGATCTGTCACCCATTCAAATTTTACTTGGCTGATCATTGTCGAGAAGTACACGCTTGTGATCTCGATAATCGGATATTGTCTAAGGAAGCGATTTATCAAGATATTGTGGACGTATTTGGGGAAAGAGTAGCAGACAGCTTGCCTGCGCATTATTTTGACGGTATTCATTATTGTCGGGCCAATTTGACCTATTTGCCGTACTCGAATCAAAAGTTTGATACGATATTTTGCATCTCTGTTCTCGAGCATCTTGAAGACCCGATTATGGTGCAGTCATTCCGCGAATTTCACAGAGTATTAAAAGACGATGGGCAGCTCGTACTCACCTTTGATTATCCGCTAATCAATTTAGCGCGGCTGCAACAAGTTTTGACGGAGGTTGGGTTACAGTTTTCTGGCGATGTATCCTTTGAAATACCAGAAGATGTGGTTTATTCTGATTTGTATGGGCCCAGGCTGTTCTTCTTCCGAGCGCTGTTGAAGAAAAAATAGCAAACAAAAAGCCTTTGTAGGCTCGTCCCACAAAGGCATGTGTATGTAATCAAATGAAATTAGCGTTTAACAGGCATTTCTGTCAGGCAATCTTGGCACACAATTTTACCTTTAAAATGAGATACTTTGTCAGCGTTTCCACAGAAGATACATGCAGGCTCATACTTTTTCAGGATGATACGCTCTCCGTCAACGTAGATTTCCAAAGCATCTTTCTCAGCGATACCCAGAGTGCGGCGCAATTCGATTGGAATAACAACACGACCCAATTCATCTACTTTGCGAACGATACCGGTTGATTTCATCATAGTTAAAATCTCCTCCCAAAAGTCTGTATATGTCGATGCTATTGTTATACGCTCATCATTTATCGTCAATATTCGACATTTTCTGTTGGGATTATCATACCAGCCATTCCCAAAGGTGTCAACATGATTTTGACAATTCCTTGAAAAGAAAAATGTTTTTTCAAAACGGAAATGCTGTTAAATCGGTGTTTTTCAAGGCGTTGGAAGCGATATGGAAATTTTTATGGATAAAATTTACTGGGAGAATTGATGTCGAATAAGTCGACGAATGTCGAATTGCAACATGGCTATTCGACAAAAACTCCAGGTTTTCCCTTTTGTGCTTGTAATTTGTAAAGTTGGCATGGAGGGAACGATAAAATTCCTTAGGAAAATGGGCTTGCCGAGGATGTTTACAAAACAGGTTGGTCGTGTACAATAGAGGATAAATACAGCAAATGATACCAAACGACCATGATGGGAAGAGTAAGCCGATCCTCCTTATTTCAGAGAGCCGGGGTAGCTGAAAACCGGCATAAGCGAGCAAGCTGAACATGGACCCTGAGTCTTGCAGATGAACAGTGACGGCATTGACCGTACCTAGTAGTTTGTGACGTATGCCCACGTTACGGGTAGAGTCATGTTTTGACTCACCAAGTCCGTTTTCCGTGAGGGGACGGAGTATTTGGGTGGTACCGCGAGATAGAGCTCGCCCCAATTTTTTTGGGGTGGGCTTTTCCTTATTTTAATAAACGTAAACAGGAGGGGAATAGTTGCAATGAAACCTACTTACTACATCACAACACCGATCTACTATCCAAGTAACAAACTCCACATCGGCAACGCCTACACCACAATCGCGTGTGATGCTATGGCTCGTTATAAGCGTTTGCGCGGCTATGATGTGTATTACCTGACAGGGACAGATGAGCATGGTCAAAAGCTCCAAGAGCGTGCAGCCGAGGATGGCAAACAACCGCTCGAGTTCATCGACCCGATTGTCGATTGGGTAAAGGACCTGTGGCAAAAGTTGGACATCTCTTATGACGATTTCATTCGTACCACAGAGCCTCGTCATAAAGAAGTCGTACAAAAAGTGTTCCAGCGCCTGCTCGACCAAGGTGATATTTATTTGGGCGAGTACGAGGGCTTCTACTGTGTACCTTGCGAGGCTTTCTGGACAGAAACCCAAGCGAAAACAGACAACGGATATGCTTGCCCAGACTGTGGTCGCGAAGTGAAAAAAGTGAAGGAGAAAAACTACTTCTTCCGCATGTCCAAGTATCAGGACAGACTGCTTGCACACATCGAAGCACACCCTGAGTTTATTCAACCGGAGAGCCGCCGCAACGAGATGGTCAACAACTTCCTGAAGCCAGGCCTCCAAGATTTGTCCGTATCTCGCAGTACATTTGACTGGGGAATCAAGGTGCCGAGCGATCCAGAGCACGTCATTTACGTATGGATCGATGCATTGACGAACTATATTTCTGCTCTCGGCTATTTGTCCGAAGACGACAGCAAATACCGTAACTTCTGGCCAGCCAATGTTCATATGGTTGGAAAAGACATTTTGCGCTTCCATACGATCTACTGGCCAATCCTGTTGATGGCACTGGATATCCCGTTGCCAAAACAAATTTTTGGTCATGGCTGGCTTCTGATGCCGGATGGAAAAATGTCGAAATCCAAGGGCAATGTCATTGACCCGAAGGTTTTGATCGACCGTTACGGTTCTGACGGCGTTCGCTACTTCCTGCTTCGTGAAATCAACTTCGGTCAGGATGGCATCTTCACGCCAGAATCATTCGTACAGCGCCTGAACTACGATTTGGCTAATGACATCGGAAACCTGCTGAGCCGTACCGCTACGATGATTGAGAAATATTTCGATGGTATCGTTCCAGCTCCACAGGATGCAGGAGAGCCGGATGACAGCTTGATCGGCCTCGCAATGAAAACGAAGGCGTTGGTGGAAGAGCACATGGAAGAAATGCGCTTCTCCAATGCACTGGCTCACATCTGGGAACTGGTGGGACGCACAAACAAATACATCGATGAGACCATGCCATGGAATTTGGCAAAATCCGAAGAAACCAAAGGTCGCCTGGCAACCGTTATGTACAATTTGGTGGAAAGCATCCGCATTAGCTCCGTGCTGATCCAGCCGTTCATGACCAAAGCCCCAGCGAAAATTTGGGACCAACTGGGTATTTTGGGCAATGAAGAAGCAACGAGCTGGGAATCTGCAAGTGTATGGGGTGGATTGCCTGCTGGAAGCACCGTTAGCCGCAAGGAACTGCTCTTCCCTCGTCTGGATGTTCAAGCGGAACTGGCTTTCATCGACGATTCAACAGCAGAGGCACGTCGCCAAGCCGAGGAAAACAAGAAAAAGCAAGCAGCTTTGAAAGGGGAAGCACCTGTGAGTGAAACAAACACCAATCAAACAGAAGCATCAACTGACAAACCAGCTGATGCAAAAGAAGAAATCAGCATCGACGATTTTGGAAAAGTAGAGCTGCGCGTTGCACAGGTAGTGGAATGTGCCAAGCATCCAAATGCTGATAAGCTGTTGGTTCTGCAATTGGATCTCGGCTACGAGAAGCGCCAGGTTGTTTCTGGTATCGCGAAATACTACTCTCCAGAAGATATGGTCGGCAAAAAAGTGATCCTCGTAGCGAACCTGAAGCCAGTGAAGCTCCGTGGTGAGCTGTCTCAAGGAATGATCTTGGCAGCATCGGCAGGAGATCAGTTGACACTTGCGACTGTTGACCCAAGTATTCCGAACGGAGCAATCGTGAAGTAACGAGGGCAAGGAAAGGAAGAACCCATCTTGTTATTTGAAACCCATGCTCATCTAAATGCGAAGGAATTCGATGAAGATCGTGCAGAGGTCATTGCTCGTGCGCAAGAAAATGGCGTCAGTACGATTGTGAACATCGGATTCAACGCTGAAACAATTCCAACCTGCATGGATTTGGCTCATGCGTATGACTTTATTTACGCCGTCATCGGTTGGCATCCACAAGACGCCAAGGACATGACAGACGAACATCTAGAATGGATTGAGGAACTCAGTCGAGATCCGAAAGTAGTGGGATTGGGTGAAATGGGCTTGGACTACTACTGGGATACGTCGCCACGTGATGTGCAGGCAGAGGTATTCCGCAAACAGATTCGTCTGGCTCGCAAGCTCGACATGCCGATCATCATCCACAATCGCGATGCGCACCAAGACGTTTTGACGATCCTGAAGGAAGAGAAGGCAGCAGATGTTGGCGGCATCATGCACTGCTTCTCTGGCAGCTGGGAAACAGCGAAGCAGGTACTCGATATGAATTTTTATATTTCGTTCGGTGGTCCGCTTACGTTCAAAAATGCCAAGCAGCCAAAAGAAGTAGCAGCGAAGGTACCGCTAGACAAGCTGTTGATAGAGACGGATTGCCCGTATCTTACTCCGCATCCTTTCCGCGGAAAGCGAAATGAGAGTGGATATGTGCGTTACGTCTGCGAGGAAATGGCGAACATTCATGGTTTGTCTTACGAGGAAATGGCACAAATTACCGCAGACAACGCCAGACGTCTTTTTCGCATGAACGGTTAATAAAAAGGGGAAATCACGATTGATCACGTGATTTCCCCTTTTTTTGTGTGAGGTAACCGGGTTCTACTCCATTTTGTCGACGCATACGATGAACAATGTGTCGAACGATTATTGTCCATCCGACATGGCTTCTCGACAGGTTTCTGCTACCATTCGCCATGCCTATTTTGCTAGTCTGATACCATTATCTCTTCAGCCAAAAGGGAGGGTAAATTTGACAAAGCCGGGAAAGTGAAATACAATCAAAGCCGACCTTGTGAAGTACCGGCCACTTCCAGAATATTAGTGCAATTACATCGACCCTTACCTGGCTAGACAAGAAGAGCCTCGTGCTTTTCTAGGAAAAGGAGTGTGGGAAATGGAGTTACGCGCGATATGGGAAAGGTATAAGAATCGTGGGCTAGTCATGTTTGGCTGCCTTGCACTTGTGCTCGTTCCCATGATTGGCTATTTCTCTGCCCAGGCTACTCAGCCAAAACAGGTCACTTTTTCGTTGGACGGAGAAAGCAAGACGGTCGCTACAAAAGCCAAGACCGTTGAGCAGTTCTTAACCGAGCGAAACATTACGGTAACGGAAAAGGATTCCCTTCAACCGACACTAGAGACGAAGCTAAAAGACGGAGCACTCATTACTTTATATACGACCTGGTCCATACCAATCCAGGTTGACGGGCAGAAAAAAACGATAGAGACACTTAGTCGTGATGTTGCTGGTGCGTTGAAGGACGGCGGCATCGTGCTAGGTGAGAAGGACCGGGTAGAACCGGCATTGACCGCTACACTTACCAAGGACTCCTCGATCAGCGTAAAGCGGGTTGTTGAGAAAATGGTAAAAGTCGATGAGCGAGTCACCTTTCAAGAAATACGCAAAAATGATCCAGCGCTGGAAAAAGGTAAGACCCGCGTATTACAAAGCGGGCAAGAAGGTAAGGCAATTGCACACTACAAGCTAATCATGGAAGATGGAAAAGAAGTCTCCCGTGATTTGGTCAAAAGAGATGTACTTGTACCGAAGAAAGATAATGTCGTAGCCGTGGGTACCGCAATCCCAACGTTGCAGAAAAAGGGTCAACCAGATCGGGTCCTGGTTGCTTCTGCAGCGGGTCCGGTCTCACGTGGTGGAAAAGTGTTTAGGCCGAAAAAAGTACTGAACGGGGTTACCCTGACTGCTTATACTCCTGCGGGAGGTGGCAAACATCCAAGTTCTCCGGGATATGGACGCACATCGACAGGGGCAAAAGCCAAGGCAGGTCACACAATCGCTGTAGATCCTAAAGTCATTCCGTATGGATGGTGGGTGTACATTGAAGGTGTTGGGTATCGTCGAGCTGAAGATACGGGTGGTGCCATGAAAGGTGGCAAAATCGACGTATTCGTAAGCACGGAATCCGAGGCGAGGAAGTTCGGTCGCAAGCGCAACAAAACTGTATATATCATTGGACCACAGAAGCCTTAGGACAGGAGCGATTGCTCCTGTTCTTCTGTTTCCTCCATGGTTATTGTGATAAGCTGTTTGTTAGTTAGACGATCCTGTTTTACCAAATGTTACATGTATTTTTGGCTTTGGGTACGATTTTTTTTGGAACACTAGTATCGTACCGACTTTGCACGAAAGTGGGAGCACATGATGAAGATCAAGGAAGTCATCGTGGTGGAAGGACGAGATGATACTGCAGCAATCAAGCGTGCGGTTAATGCCGATACGATTGAGACTGGCGGTTCTGCCATTCATAAAAGAACGATTGAAAAAATCAGGCTGGCACAACAAAAACGCGGTGTTATTATTTTCACAGACCCTGATTATCAAGGGGAGCGCATCCGAAAAATTATCAGCAAGTCTGTTCCAGGCTGTAAGCACGCATTTATTACTCAGGAGGATGGGACCAAAAAGGGCGACATCGGCGTCGAGAACGCGACCCCTGACGTAATTATTCGTGCGCTCTCAGAAGTGCGTACCGAAATGGCGGAAACGGCTGGAGAGATTACCTCTGACGATTTGCTGGCAAATGGCCTGACGTCCGGAGTGGATGCCAAAGAACGCAGAATCAAGCTGGGAGAAGCATTGGGGATCGGATACGCCAACGCCAAGCAAATGCTGCAGCGGCTCAATGCCTTCCAGATCAGTCGAGCAGAATTCGAAGCGGCCATTACGGCCATCAACAAAGAGAGGGAGTAAGCCATGACCCAAATAGCGGGCAAGGATATTGCCACACCTACGCGCACAAAAGAAATATTGGAGAAGTACGGCTTTTCTTTTAAGAAGAGTCTGGGCCAGAACTTCCTGATAGACACCAATATTTTACATAACATTGTTTCAGAGGCAGACCTCACCAAGGAAAAGGGCGCGATTGAAATTGGGCCCGGTATCGGTGCGCTGACGGAGCAATTGGGACGAGCAGCCAAAAAAGTAATGGCGATCGAAATCGACCAGCGTCTTTTGCCTATTTTGCAGGACACGCTGTCACCCTATGAAAATATTGAAGTCGTTCATGGGGACGTACTGGAGCTGGATCTGAAGAAGTTAATAGAAGAAAAGATGACAGGAGTGGAAAAGCTAAGCGTAGTGGCGAATTTGCCTTACTATGTGACGACACCGATCCTGATGAAGCTGCTGGAAGAGAGGTTGCCCCTCGAAAACATCGTGGTTATGATTCAAAAGGAAGTGGCAGAGAGGATTGCAGCCAAACCAGGGACGAAAGACTATGGCTCTCTGTCAGTCGCAGCTCAATTCTATGCAGATACAGAAGTAGCGATGATTGTGCCTGCTAGTGTGTTTGTCCCGCGTCCAAATGTTGACTCGGCAGTCATTCGCTTAAAGGTAAGAGATCGTCCGCCAGTGGAAGTAGATGATCAGGATGTGTTTTTCCGGGTGGTACGCAGCTCGTTTGCACAGCGTCGTAAGACATTGTTGAACAACCTAATGAACGGACTGTTTCCTAAAACCCAAAAGGATGAAGTAATACAGATGCTCACTGACATCGGGATCGATCCGACCCGACGTGGTGAAACACTGAGTTTGGACGAATTTGCCCGCCTAGCGAACGAAGGTATGCGCCGCGGACTGATTACGTAAATCATGAAGACAACCCCCTTATTTTTGGGCGTGATCCCCCAAGAATGGGGGTTTTTGCGTATTTATGCCCTCTATGCATACCATTTGACAAATATCTACGTTTTTTATGAAAAAAACCCCGTTGACAAAATATCGGCAGGGTTGCTATAATTTTTTATTTCTTTGACAAAATATAAGGGAGCTGTTATAATAGATGTAAGCGAGGTGGATGGAACAATGGCAAGAAACGCGTTACTTGACATTAAACGTAGTTTGGACGGACACATTGGTGAGCGCATCCTGCTGAAGGCTAATGGCGGTCGCCGCAAAACCGTTGAACGTAGTGGCATCCTCGAAGAAACTTACCCATCTGTGTTTGTGGTAAAGCTGGATGACGACCAACTTTTTGAGCGGGTATCTTACAGCTATGCTGACATCTTGACGGAAACAGTAGAATTGACGGTGTGCCGCGAAAACGAGCACATCCGCATCACATTTGTACAACAGTAGAGCCCTTTTGGGTTCTACTGTTTTGTTTTTTATATCGAAAAGCTCTGAACATTTGGTTGAGGCAATAAAAAGAGCGGCATGGAGCACACTAAGCCTGTCAACGAGAAGGAGGGTGCTATGGGTCGCAGACGAGGACTGATGTCAGAGCAGTTTAAGATGGAACTGGCCAAAGACCTTGGGTTTTACGATACGGTAAAATCTGAGGGTTGGGGAGGCATCACGACACGGGACGCGGGTAACATGGTCAAGCGGGCTGTTCAGCTTGCTGAGGAAGCATTAGCCGCTAAGCGATTGTAACGTTTGGGTTTGATCGTACGGACGTTTCTCACCATATAAACTCGTTGACAAGGTCGGGGTATCCCGGCCTTTTTTTCTGCAAAGAGAGCTGAATTTTCGAAATACCCATAATGATCTCGATCCTAATTCTTTTTAATTGATCAAGTGGCATGGGAGAGTTTGCCTATGCTACAATAAGAGACTAGGAAATTTAGAAAGTAGGCAGAGGTGAATTACGTGCGTATCTCGGTCAAAGCTCCGGCCAAAATTAATTTGACTCTCGACGTGCTTGCCAAACGGCCGGACGGTTATCACGAAGTAGAAATGGTGATGACAACCGTAGACTTGGCAGATCGTGTGGACATGACTCTACGCGAAGATGGTGAGATTACGCTGGACTGTTCTGCCAGCTTCGTACCGGATGATATCCGTAACCATGCATATAAAGCGGCAACGCTCATGAAAGAAAAATTTCAGGTACGCCAGGGCGTACACTTGTATATCGACAAGCAAATACCAGTTGCGGCTGGACTGGCAGGTGGCAGCAGTGATGCAGCGGCAACACTGCGCGGCTTGAACCAATTATGGAATCTCGGGTTGACCAGGGATGAGTTGGCTAAAATCGGAGCGGAGATTGGCTCTGATGTGCCATTTTGCGTTTACGGTGGAACAGCGCTGGCGACGGGGCGGGGCGAACAGATCGCGCATCTGGGAGCGCCTGCACCGTGCTGGATCATTCTAGCCAAGCCGCCTATCGGAGTATCTACCCCGGATGTATACGGAAACCTGCGTGTGGCTCAGATCGATAATCATCCCGATACCAAACAAATGCTGCAAGCCATTGCGACCCAAGACTTTTCACTCATGTGCCAATCTCTAGGGAATGTGTTAGAGAACGTTACACTCTCGCTCCATCCACAAGTAAGACAGATCAAGGATCTCATGGTCGCTTCGGGGGCAGATGGTGTCCTGATGTCTGGCAGCGGCCCTACTGTGTTTGCTCTTGTGCAAAAGGAAGCGAAAGTACATCGGATCTACAACGCGTTGCGAGGTTTTGTCAAAGATGTGTTTGTTGTCCGAATGTTAGGCGCTCAAGATGGGGAAATACTTGCATAAACCCGTATGGAAATGATACATTATCAGCATAATATTCGGTTTTGGAGGAAGAGCCATGAAGAAATTGCGCAGAAGTGCACGTCTGGTTGACATGACGCAGCACTTGCTTGCCCATCCCCATACGCTGACTCCTCTCACTCTGTTCGCGGAACAATACGGCGCAGCGAAATCATCCATCAGTGAAGACCTGTCTATCATCAAAGAGGCTTTTGAAGTCCAAGGGGTAGGCTTGTTGAAAACGGTGGCGGGAGCGGCAGGCGGAGTGAAGTATATTCCACAGGTCAAAACGGAAGAGGCCCTTCACTTCATGCGCGAACTGATCGGTCAACTTGCTAATCCAGAGAGACTTTTGCCAGGTGGATACTTGTACATGTCCGACATTCTCGGAAATCCACAAACGATGGCGAAGATCGGAAAGCTCTTTGCAACCGCTTATGCGGATAAAAATGTGGATGTCGTCATGACGGTGGAAACAAAGGGGATTCCACTTGCGTATGCGACGGCTATGTTTTTGAATGTGCCTGTTGTGATTGTGCGCCGTGACAATAAGGTGACGGAAGGTTCAGTAGTGAGCATTAACTATGTATCGGGTTCCAGTAAACGAATCCAAACCATGTCACTCGCTCGCCGCGGTTTGGCTGAGCAGTCTCGTGTCCTTATTGTGGACGACTTTATGAAAGCTGGCGGGACACTGCGGGGCATGATTGATTTGTTGCAGGAATTCCGTGCAACCGTAGTGGGATGCGGCGTGCTGGTTGAAACGACAGCGGATGTTTCTGAGCGTTTGGTAGATGAATACGTTTCGCTTGCAAAACTGCAGGATGTAGACTTCAAGGGCAAGCAAATTGAAATAGAGCTGGGCAGTTTTTTTGAAAATAGAGGGGAGTAGATAGGTATGGCAATCTCTTTTGTTTCAACTGACAAGGCTCCTGCCGCTATTGGTCCTTATAGCCAGGCTGCAAAGGTAGGTCCATTTCTTTTTGCATCGGGTCAAATTCCGTTGCGTGCAGACGGCACTTTGGTAGAAGGTGACGTCGTGGAGCAAACCCACCAGGTTTTTTCCAACATTCAAGCGGTACTGGCAGAAGCCGGTGGCAACCTGACGAACGTAGTGAAGGCTACGGTATTTATCAAGGACATGAATGATTTTGGTCAACTGAACGAGGTGTACGGCCAATATTTTGGTGATCACAAGCCAGCTCGCTCCACTGTAGAAGTGGCACGACTGCCGCGTGATGTAAAAGTAGAAATTGAAATCGTAGCTTATATCGATTAGAAAAAAATGGAAAACAGCCTGATGCCACGTGCATTGGGCTGTTTTTGTGCTTGCAGAAAATGTTTCCAAAAAATGACATATAAACATATTTATATATTTTTTCAAAAATTACATAATGGTAAGCAGGAATATTTACCCAGCAGGTGGAAATAATCCTAAACGCGTTACATAGATAAAGGGAGTGAACTAGATGGAAGTAACAGACGTAAGACTTCGCCGAGTGAATACGGATGGTAGGATGAAAGCGATTGCATCCATTACAATTGACCATGAGTTTGTGGTTCATGATATCCGTGTCATTGACGGAAACAATGGTATGTTTGTAGCTATGCCGAGCAAGCGTACACCAGATGGAGAATTCCGTGATATTGCACATCCGATTTCTTCGACTACCCGTGAAAAAATCCAGGCAGCAGTACTCACAGAATACGACCGCGTAGGTCAAGAGGAAGAGAGCACTATCGAAGCTGGTGCTTAAAAAGTCCTGATCACAAAGCACCCTGTCACTTGCGGCAGGGTGCTTCGGCGTCCGTTAACCATAACATTTTTGTAAATCGTTCAAGATTATTTCTCGGTCCATTCCTTCCCCGATGAAGACAGCTACCATTTTCGGTCCGAAATTTTCAAAAGGGAACAGAAGCACCTGATTATCGGTATGTTGAAACGAGATCAGCTCGGGCTTTCCGTGGAACTGGACGTAGCCTTTTGCCCGATAGACGTTTTTGGGGAGATCGTACAGAAAGTCCTCGAATTTTTTCGGGTCTACGGGTCCGGTGAATGCATAGGAAAACGTTTCGATACTATTGTAGAGAGTGGGTTGGCTTGTTTTCAGGCCAAGGGATTGCTTGAGCCTGTCCATCGTGGACATTCTGCCGATGCTTTTCTGTACGGCAATGGGGCGGTTTGCTTCGTTGTCGAGCGGCCGCTCATGAACAGTGCGTTTGACCGACAAAAGCCGGGAGACTTCTATTTCTGCCTGAACAGTAGCGTGTATGGGTGCAGTGGGATTGATTTCACTGAGCTTTTGACGGACCCGTTCTATGACGTCGGGACTAGTCAAATCTGTTTTGTTCAAAAGAAGCAGGTCTGCGTAACGCACTTGGTTTCGAATCGTTTTGACCAGAGTGGCAGTCGAGGAGAATCGTGAGTTAAGGTCCAGAAAGCGAGAGGCGTCGACAACACTAATGGTCCCTTTTAACTCCAGTCGATCATACAGCTCTGGGTGGGTAATCGTATCGATGACATCAAGTGGATCAGCTACACCAGTAGTCTCGATGAGGATTCGGTCTGGCGCAATGGCGTTCATAATATCTTTCAAGCCCTCCGTCAGCTCTCCCTTGATCGAGCAGCATATGCAGCCATCGAGCATTTTTTTGACAGGAAAGCCGAAGCCTTGCAATTGTTCCCCGTCGATATCTTCCTCCCCCATTTCATTCATCAAGACGACTACTTTCTGGTCTGTGATGCGCAAATGAGTCAGCCACTTTTGCAAAAGGGTAGTTTTTCCGCTTCCTAAATACCCAGTCAGCAAGTATACCTCTGCGCTCATCTCATCCTACCTCCTTCAAATAACCCCTTTCGCCAAACAATATATCACATTTCTGTCAGAAAATTAAATGTTGTCTGCCATGTGTCTAACTACTGGCAATGCAAGGAATCAGTGATAATCCTGTATCGATTGTCTTGAAATTCACATATGAATTAGGATATAGTCATTGTGGAACTTCTACGATGGAGGGTTGACATGTCTAAGATCCATGCCGTGGTTCTGGCTGCTGGTCAGGGTACACGGATGAAATCGAAGCTGTACAAAGTCCTGCACCCTGTGTGCGGAAAGCCTATGGTTCAGCATGTAGTCGATACGATGGCGTCCATGCAGGTCCAGGATATCGTTGTCGTCGTAGGTCATGGTGCTGACGCTGTCCGTGCCAAGCTAGGCGAGGACGTCACTTATGCACTGCAAGAAGAACAGTTGGGAACGGCACATGCCGTTTCGCAGGCAGCGCCGTTTTTACAGGATAAAGAAGGAACTACGTTTCTTTTATATGGAGACGTTCCCCTCTTGTCAGCGACTACGTTGTCGGCCTTGCTGACCTATCACGAGGAGCAGCAAGCGGCTGCAACCGTATTAACCGCCGTGTTACCTGACGCAACAGGTTATGGGCGTATCGTACGCAATGAGGCGGGCGAAGTATTGCGAATCGTGGAACATAAGGACGCTACGGAAACGGAACGGGCGATCAGAGAAATTAATACGGGCATATACTGCTATGACAACCGAAAATTATGGAAAGCCTTGGCGGAAGTGAAAAATGACAACGCACAAGGCGAATACTATGTAACAGACGTTGTCGGTATTTTGCGTGAAGCAGGTGAAAAGGTAGTTGGATACGAAGCGGTTGACCCGGAGGAAACGATGGGTGTGAACGATCGTGTACAGCTATCGGAAGCAGAAGCCTACATGAAAAAACGTATTATGACTGGTCACATGCGAAATGGTGTGACAATCATCGATCCAGCTTCTACGTATATCGAAGCGGATGTGAAGATTGAGGCAGATACCGTGATTCACCCGGGTTCTTTCCTGCGTGGACAAACAAACGTTGGAGCTGATTGTGTAATCGGGCCCCAAGCGGATCTGACGAATGTAGAAGTAGCGAGTGGTGTGACCATTTCTTACTCGGTGATGGTTGATTCGAGTGTCGAAAGCAATTCATCTGTTGGGCCATTTGCTTATGTTCGACCAGGATCACAGATTGGAAGCAATGCCAAAATCGGTGATTTCGTGGAATTGAAAAATGCGAAAATTGGTGACGGTACGAAGGTTCCTCATCTCAGCTATGTAGGAGATGCGGAGATCGGAGACGGAGTCAATATTGGCTGTGGAACGATTACCGTCAACTATGATGGCGCAGTGAAGCATAAAACAACAGTAAAAGATGGAGCATTCATCGGATGCAACAGCAATCTGGTTGCGCCAGTTACAGTTGGACAAAATGCTTATGTAGCTGCAGGATCGACCATTAATCAAGATGTGCCAGATAATGCGCTTGCGATCGCACGTGAGCGTCAAGTAAATAAAATCGATTACGCGAACAAAATGCCTCGCAAGGGCAAAAAGCAATCATAACGGGAGGTTCTTGAGAAGATCATGGCTAACTACCGCGACCCAAAACTGAAGGTATTTACGTGCAACGCAAACCCGGAACTGGCAAAAGAAATCGCCGAACACATCGGCGTACCACTCGGAAACGCACAAGTAGTGCGCTTTAGTGATGGCGAATGCCAACTCAAACTCAATGAAAGCGTTCGCGGTTGTGATGTATTTGTCATTCAGCCAACGTCTGCTCCCGTTAATGAGCATTTGATGGAGCTTTTGGTCATGGTCGATGCATTGAAGCGCGCTTCGGCTAAGAGTATCAACGTGGTCATTCCTTACTACGGTTATGCTCGTCAAGATCGTAAAGCACGTGCACGCGATCCAATCACGGCTAAGCTGGTTGCGAACCTGATCGAGACAGCGGGTGCACAACGTGTGATTACGATGGATCTGCACGCAACACAAATCCAAGGCTTCTTCGATATTCCGGTAGATCATTTGCTGGGTGTGCCTATCTTGGGTAAACACTTCTCTGAAAAAGGTCTGAAAGATATCGTTGTCGTATCTCCAGACCACGGTGGAGTGACCCGTGCTCGTAAATTGGCAGAACGTCTGGAAGCGCCTATTGCCATTATTGACAAACGCCGCCCAGAACCAAACGTAGCCGAAGTAATGAACATTGTAGGTAACATCGAAGGCAAAACAGCGATCATCATCGACGATATTATCGATACCGCTGGAACGATCACACTGGCTGCTAATGCACTTGTAGAAGCAGGCGCACGTGAAGTATATGCATGCTGCACGCACCCAGTTCTGTCTGGTCCTGCTATCGAGCGTATTGCTAACTCGAAGATCAAGGAACTGATTGTGACCAACTCGATCCCGCTGACAGAAGAACAAATTATCGATAAGATTACTGTTCTTTCCGTAGCGCCAATCATTGGTGAAGCAATCATTCGTGTTCACGAAGAGCTTTCCGTAAGCAAGTTGTTCGATTAATATACAATCCCCTGTTAGGGGATTGAACTAAACCTCCGATGGACAAGCTAGTGAGGAAACTTTTACTAGCAGTCCGAAGGAGGTTTTTTTTGTGGAACAATTACAGGCACAGTCTCGCGAAAAAAAGACAGGCAATGCTGTAAAGGTACTGCGCAATGAAGGTTGGGTTCCCGGTATTATGTACGGCAGCGATATGGGCAACAAGCCGATTCAGGTTAAAGGAAGAGATCTGGATGCTGCCCTGCGTCACCAAGCCACGAACAAGCCATTCCGGTTAAGTGTAGACGGGAACACCCACGATGTTATGGTTTATGAACTGCAACGGGATCCTTTGCAGGGGAACATTTTGCATGCAGATTTTAAGAAGATCAATATGAATGAAAAAATACACACGTCTGTCCCTGTCCTCATGACAGGAGATCCAGAATTGGGTGTGGCTACCCTTATCCGCCACAGTGTGGAAGTGACTTGCTTGCCAGGTATTATACCAGAATCGTTCCTGGTCGATGTCGATGGATTGAATATTGGGGATGTCGTGCTGGTTTCGGATCTGAATGTCCCACCTGGAATAGATCTAGGGCTCGAATCCACAGAAGTGCTGATCAGTGTACTGCCTGTGAAGGTCAAGTCCGATGAATCAATTGATGCAGAGCAAGAAGCAGAGGCAGTGGCTGAAAAAGCAGGAACAGCGAACGAATAAAATCATGGCATGAAAAAGAAGGGCGAGGTGATTTCATCTCTGCCCTTCTACTTTTGTTCACGTAACCATTCGAGTACAATGGGGAGAGAGTAGGAGGGAATAAGCGTGAAAGTCATAATCGGATTGGGTAATCCCGGCAAAAAATATGAAGACACCAGACATAATGCTGGCTTTATGGCCATAGATAAGATTAGCGACAAATGGGGAATTCCTGTTACGCAAAACAAGTTTCGTGCACTCGTGGGCGAAGGACGCATCGAAGGGGAGAAGGTACTGCTGGTGAAACCGCAGACGTACATGAATCTCTCTGGTGAATCGGTAGCGGAAGTCCTCAAGTTTTACAAGCTGATTCCGGACGATCTCGTCGTCATCTACGACGATCTTGATTTGCCGACCGGACATCTTCGTCTACGAGAAAAAGGCAGCGCTGGTGGGCACAACGGCATCAAGTCAATGATTCAGCATTTGGGCACACAGGAGTTTAAACGGATCAAAGTAGGAATCAGTCGTCCTGAACCAGGGCGGAGCGTCAGCGACTATGTTTTGAATACGTTTCCAGTGGCTGAAAGAGCTGACATTCAAGAAGCGGTGGGCTTAGCTGCTGATGCATGCGCCATGTGGACAAGAGAGTCGTTTTTAAAGGTCATGAACCATTACAACAGCTTGAAAAAGTAGTATGATTTCCCACCCAGCCGTCCATACTAATCGATAGGAACAGTATGGGGGTGGTATGTGCATGAGCATACGCTATACATGTCGTTGCTGCGGCATGAAGATTGCAGAATTTGACGAATCGCAAGTAACAGAAGCGCAGCTCGGGTTTGATTCCTTGACCCCGGAGGAACGTGCTCTTATAATATCGAGAGAACAAAGTGGAGATACGGTCGTCAGCATCACGTGCGACTACTGCCGTGAAGCGCTGATTCAGCATCCAGAGCTTTCGCTAGTCGGAAACCCACTTCAATAAGTGGATACGCATTAGGAAGGCTTGCACTGACAAGGCCTTAGCTTGGGGAGCTAAGGCTTCTTTTCGCATGGCTGACCTGCGGTTGTTGTGAACGTAAGCGAAGCTCTGATTTTAGTTGACAGAAGAATTAGAGAGGGGATTAGTGAATGCAAGTCATCATTAACCCGATGAAACAGGACACGAACGTCGGGACAATCGTGGCTGGTTTGGAGAAGGGGCTACATGAGCAGCTTGTCTCTGGCTTAGCTGGTTCCGCCCGGCAAGTATTGATGGCGTCATTACAACAAATGTCAGATCGTCCGGTCTGTGTTGTGACGCATAACATGTACCAAGCACAAAAAGTATACGAAGATTTGATCGAGTTGGTTCCCTCTGATCAGGTGTTGCTTTATCCCGGTAATGAGCTGATTGGCTCTGAGCTTGCCATTGCCAGCCCTGAGATGCTGGCGCAGCGAATTCATGTATTCAACCGTCTGGCCCAAGGCTTTACGGGTTTTTTGGTTGCACCTTTTGCTGGCTTGCGTCGCTTGGTCGTTCCTCCGCAAGTTTGGAAGGAAGCGCAGATTCAGTTGTCCGTCGGTGATGAGCTCGATATCGAGTCCTTTTTGCTCCGATGTATTGAGCTTGGCTATGAGCGAGTGGACATGGTCGAGCGCAAGGGAGAAATGAGTATTCGCGGTGGAATTATCGACTTGTATCCGATCGATTCGGAGTGGCCGGTGCGGATTGAGCTTTTTGATGTGGAGATCGACTCGATCCGTACGTTTGACATGCTCTCCCAACGGTCATTGGAATCCGTCCAAACTTATATTCTCGGTCCGGCAAAAGAAATGATCGCTTCGACTCCGTTATTGCAGGAATCGGCTGTTCGCTTAGAACAAAAGCTGGGGGAAACCATCGCCAATTTAAAGGATGGGGCTGCTAAAGAAAAAGTCATGGAGCGAATCGGCTCTGATGCAGAGAGAATGAAGCAGGGACAGCGTTTTGCACAGTTGTACTCATACATCTCTGTCATTTACCCGACTGGCGATACATTATTGTCCTATATGCCTTCCGATACCTTGCTGATCGTTGATGAGCCTTCTCGTGTGTTGGATACGGCAGCGCAATTGCAAAAAGAAGAAGGGGAATGGCTGACAGGACGCATCATCCAGGGCGAATATATGTCCAATCTCAGCCTGTCGCGCACGTACGACGAGATCGTGGCGACGAAAAAGCGCCAGATCGTTTACCTCTCCCTATTTTTGAGACAATCACCGAAGACCCAGCCGCAAAACATCGTGAATCTGACTTGTCGTACCATGCAAAACTTCCATGGCCAGATGAACGTGCTAAAAACAGAGCTGGCTCGTTGGAAGAAGTCTCAGGATCAGATCGTCTTTGTCGCAGCTGATTTGGAGCGAGCGAAGCGACTTGAGCGTGTCTTGCATGACTACGAGATGGAAGCGGATGTTTTAACAGATGCAGTCGAAACGGTGCCTCCGGGGCGTCCTACGATCATTTTAGGAAACCTCCAGACAGGCTTTGAGCTGCCTCTAAACAAGCTGGTTGTTATTACGGAAGGTGAAGTATTTACCGCAAAACAGCGCAAGGCGCGCAAAGTTCAGCAGACGATGAACAACGCGGAGCGTATCAAAAACTACCTCGAGCTCAAGCCCGGTGATTTCGTCGTGCACGTGAATCACGGGATTGGAAAATACCTTGGAATTGAAACCAAGGAAATTCTCGGAATTCATAAAGATTACCTTCATATTCAATACGCGGCAGGAGACAGTCTGTTTGTTCCGATTGATCAAATCGACCATGTGCAGAAGTACGTAGCGAGTGAAGAGGCCCAGCCGAAGATTTACAGCTTGGGCGGCAGCGAGTGGAAACGTGTCAAAAACAAAGTCCAGTCGTCTGTAAAGGATATCGCCGAAGATTTGATCAAGCTGTATGCAGCCCGCGAAGCGGCTGTCGGTCATACATTCTCTCCCGACACGGCAGAGCAGCGTGAATTTGAGGCGATGTTCCCGTATCAGGAAACACAAGACCAGCTCCGCGCGATTTCGGAAGTGAAAGCGGACATGGAGCGCAAACGTCCGATGGATCGCCTTGTTTGTGGGGACGTGGGTTACGGGAAGACAGAGGTTGCGATTCGTGCTGCCTTCAAGGCGGTCATGGACGGAAAACAGGTAGCTGTTTTGGTTCCAACTACGATTCTGGCTCAGCAGCATTACGAGACGTTCCGTGAGCGTTTTGCGGAATATCCGATCCGCGTGGAGGTATTAAGTCGATTCCGTTCACGCAAAGAGCAGAATGCCACACTAAAAGGACTGAAGGAAGGCACAGTCGATGTCGTCATTGGTACACACCGTCTGCTTTCCAAGGACCTGACATTCCGCGAGCTTGGTTTGTTAATCGTAGACGAGGAGCAGCGCTTCGGTGTAAGCCACAAGGAAAAGCTGAAGCAGATTAAAACGAATGTGGATGTCATGACTCTGACCGCTACGCCGATTCCACGTACCTTGCACATGTCGATGCTCGGTGTGCGTGATTTGTCTGTCATCGAAACGCCGCCAGAAAATCGTTTTCCTGTACAGACGTATGTGATGGATTACAGCCCTGCTCTCGTTCGCGAAGCGATTGAGCGTGAGATGGCTCGTGATGGGCAAGTGTTCTTCCTCTATAACCAAGTACAAGGAATCGAACAGATGGCGGAGCAGATCTCCATGCTCGTTCCTGACGCACGCATCGCTGTAGCGCATGGACAGATGAACGAAAGCGAGCTGGAAGGCGTTATTCTCGACTTTTTGGAAGGGAATTTTGACGTATTGGTCAGCACGACGATCATTGAGACCGGTGTGGACATTCCGAACGTCAATACGCTGATTATTTACAATGCAGATAAAATGGGCTTGTCTCAGCTGTATCAGCTGCGTGGACGTGTAGGTCGTTCCAATCGAATTGCGTACGCTTACTTTACGTATCAACGGGACAAGGTGCTGACAGAGGTAGCGGAAAAACGTCTGCAAGCCATCAAGGAATTTACCGAGCTCGGCTCTGGTTTCAAAATCGCGATGCGGGACTTGTCCATTCGTGGAGCGGGTAATTTGCTGGGTGCGGAGCAGCATGGTTTTATTAATACGGTCGGATTCGACTTGTACAGCCAGATGTTGAAAGAAGCCATTGATGAGCTGAAGGGCGAAGTCAAACACGAAATTGTCACACCTGTAGAGATTAATCTGCAACTGGATGCCTATATTCCGTCGATGTACATTACGGATAGCCGACAAAAAATCGAGATGTACAAAAAGTTTGTCGCAGTGTCTACCTTGGAAGACGTAGACGATTTGGCAGAGGAGCTGCTAGACCGTTTTGGGCCAGTTCCGAAGCCGGTTGATAATTTGTTGACTATTTCCCGTTTGCGTGTGTATGCCTTGAAGCACCACATCACCGAAATTAGCCAAAAGAATCCAGACGAGATTAAATTGCTCCTGCACCCTAGTCAGAACAACAACATCGATGGTGGAGCTTTGTTTGCGCTTACCAGTAACTGGAGTAAGAGGGTTGGGCTGTCGGGTGGACAACAGATCACGATTGCTGTTAAAGTAAAAGGGTTAAAGGAAGATGAGGGCGTGCAGTTGGTTGAAAAGCTGCTGCGTCAATTTCACCAGGTGCGAAGAGACACTGGTACGGAGAGCCCTGTGTCTTAACTGACAAAATGGGCTTGCCCGGGAAGGGAGAACCTTATTTATGAAACGTTCTGTAGCGATTCTATCTTCGGCTGTTCTGGTCGTGGCACTCATGGCTGGTTGCGGCGGAAAAGCAGAAGAAGCGAAACAAGAAACAAAAACTCCAGCGAATCAGACAGATGGCAGCAATCAAGCTGCTAACGATCCTTTGGTACAATTCCCTAAACTCACTCTGCCTTACGCAGCAGACCAGAAAGCGGTCGTTGTGGAGTATCAGGGAGGAACTGTAACAGGAAAAGAGTTCGAAGAGTTCCTGCGTGTCATTAACTTCATGAACCCGCAACAAGGTACTATGATTGAAATGGCTGATAGCAACGCACTGAAGGCTTTTGCTCGTGAGTATACAGCTACTAAGGTTTTGGCTAGCCGTTCCGACGAGGCCATGAAAAAAGAGTCCAAAGAACTCGCTGAGAAAACTTTCGACAAAATTAAAACACAGTACATGAGCTTTTTGGGCAAGGATGAAGCTCAGTTCACCAAGCTCATGGAAGGCCAAGGCGTAACCAAGGACATGATCATCAATCAGATGGACCTGATCAACCAGTCCATCAATGTGATGAAAAAGAATATCGACGATGCTACGCTGAAGCAAACCTATGATCAAATGGACAAAGCTTCCCGTACCGTTGCTTCTGTTCGCCACATCCTGATCTCTACCGAAAAGCGCACACCGGAAGAGGCGTTGAAAATCTCCAACGACTTGGTAGCGCGCCTGAAAAAGGGTGAGGACTTCGCGAAGCTGGCAACAGAGTTCACAGATGACCCAGGTAGCAAGGAGTCTGGCGGCTTGTACGAAAATGCGGATGTAACGCAATGGGTACCAGAATTTAAAGAAGCATCCCTGACGCAAAAAGTCGGCGAAGTTGGTCCGCCAGTAAAAACTAATTTTGGTTACCATATTATTAAGGTCGAGAATCGCAAAGAAAAGACCTTTGATGAGATGAAAGAACAGCTCCGCGCGAGCTCTTTGGAGAAAGCGTACGATACTTTCGCCAAGAGCGAGCTGGACAAGCTCATTACGAAATTCAACATCCCGCAGTCCAAAAATGATGCTCCGGCAAAGAAATAAGAAGTCCGAAGAAAAACAGGGAATTCGTTTCCCTGTTTTTTCGTTTTCTCGCATATTCTTCAAACGTGGGCAAATACTATTATCACTCGCTACCACCCGGGGGAGAGTAACTGAAGTAACTGGCAAAAATTGATACCATCACCCATAGTTAAAATTAGAATTTGAGGAAAAAATACAACTAACCAACCACCATTTATTCACTACCCACTTCTCAGGGAAAGCGAGGCAACAAGACATGAAAGCAACTGGTATCGTTCGTCGAATTGACGACCTCGGTCGGGTCGTGATTCCTAAGGAGATTCGTCGTACACTGCGCATTCGTGAGGGCGACCCGCTTGAGATTTTTGTGGATCGTGACGGAGAAGTCATTCTCAAAAAGTATTCACCGATTGGAGAGTTGGGTGATTTTGCAAAAGAGTACGCCGACTCTTTGTACGAAAGCATGAATCATACCGTACTGATTTCAGACAGGGATAGTGTCATTGCAGTGGCAGGTGCCTCCAAAAAGGACTACTTGGAGAAAGCGATTGGCAGTATTGTGGAGAAATGCTTGGAGGAAAGAAAAACCCGACTGGAGAAAAACACAGGCTCTTATGAAATTTGTCGTGACATGAACGAGACATATGGTTCGTTCGTCGTTGCACCGATTGTAGCGGGAGGCGACCCAATCGGGTCCGTAATCCTCCTGAACAAAAACGAGTCAACCAAGATGAGTGATTTGGAGATCAAAATGTCGGAAACAGCGGCCGGTTTCCTGGCAAAACAGATGGAGCAGTAAGATAGCACAAGAAAAACAGCCTCGTACCCTGGGGCTGTTTTTCTTGTGCCTATGGCCTTGTGGTATAATGAACGAAGTTTTAGGTTGGAGAGGAGAAATTTCACGCACATGGCTCAAGAAAAGGCTTCCGTTCAATTTGTGAAGGGCGCGGCGATACTTGGAATTGCCGGTCTTGTCTCCAAGCTTTTAGGCGCTGTATACCGCATCCCATACCAAAACATTGCCGGAGATATCGGCTTGTACGTATATATGCAAGTATACCCGCTGTACACCGCGTTGTTAATTTTGGCGACGGCGGGTTTCCCCATTGCCATCTCCAAGATCGTCTCAGAGCGCGTCGCTGTCGGGGATGCGATCGGGGCGCGCAGGGCCTTTCGAGTAGCCAGTATATCGCTGGTCGTTCTCGGGATCTTTTTCTTCTTGCTGTTATATGGAGGGGCACCTATGATTGCCCGTATGATGGGTGATGAGCATTTGATTACCCCACTCCGAGCGGTAGCGTGGTCACTGCCGTTAGTGCCGATGGTTGCGATCTTGCGCGGTTATTTTCAGGGGCATCAAAATATGATGCCGACTGGCGTCTCTCAGGTTGCTGAGCAATTCATTCGCGTAATTTTCATTCTGGTTGCTGCATTCTGGGCGATGAACATGTATCAAGACCCTTATTTGGCTGGTACAGGTGCCGTTTTCGCTGCTTTTCCAGGTGCAATTGCTGCCATTCTCGTCTTGCTGTGGTATTGGAGAAAAGACAAGCAGATGGGGCTACATACAATCAAACAAGTGCAGCAATCAACCGTGCATTCGTGGACCAATCGTCAAATATTACGTCATCTCTTGACCTATGCCGTTCCGATTTGTATGGGCGCATTGGTTCTGCCACTTGTTCCGCTTGTAGACTCGATGACCGTCGTCAATATGCTGCAATGGAGCGGGACCCCGGAGGACTTGGCCAAGCTTTTGAAGGGTGCATTTGACCGTGGTCAGCCACTCATTCAGTTTGGTACGTTTTTCGCCACATCCTTGTCGCTGGCGTTAGTGCCTGCGATCAGTGAAGCTGTTGCCCAGCGTCAGCATCAATTGATCTCTCATCGTTCCGAAGTCGCGATTCGACTGACCTTCCTGTTGGGACTGCCTGCTTCCTTTGGACTTGCTCTGTTGGCGGAGCCGATCAACGTCATGCTTTACGGAGATAGTAACGGTACTGAGGCCCTCGCTGTACAGTCCTTCACGATTCTTTTCGCCACGGTGAGTATTGCCAGCGCGGGAATATTGCAAGGCTTGGGACGTGTCATGCGACCTGCCCGCAACCTGTTTATTGGTGTATTGGTGAAGCTCATCCTCAATCTGGCGCTCGTCCCGTTCTGGGGTATCTCTGGTGCAGCAGTGTCCACTGTTTTAGCTTATTTAGTCGCTATGGGACTTAACGTTCTAGCGGTCATCAAATACACGGGAGCACACATTGGATTCCGCCAAACGGTGAAAAGGCCATTCGTGTCCGTTGTGGTGATGTCGATTGTCGTGTTAATTATGGAGTGGCTCGCTATTACAGTGCTCGGCAGTGCCGGACTTTCAAATCGCTTGTTGTATACGCTGGTAGGCTTGATTGCTGTCGGTTCAGGAGCATTGGTCTATTTGCTGGCGCTTTTGAAAACAGGTGGACTCACGAGAAACGATATTCAATTCTTGCCAAAAGGAAAGCGAATTGCTTCGCTGTTAACGAAATATAAGCTACTCCCAGCGGAGAAAGCGAGAATGAACGAAAAGGAGGCGTGACAAGTGGAAATGAAGAATAAGACCATTACCGTAGTCGGTCTTGGTGCCGGAGATTTAGACCAGCTCCCTTATGGCATCTATCGTACGCTCAAAGCTGCCGAACAGCTGTATTTGCGCACGAAAGAGCATCCGGTCGTAGCCGAGTTGATCGCAGAAGGCATCACGATTGAGTCCTTTGACGATGTATATGAGCAGCACGATACGTTTTCCGATGTGTACACCGATATTGTAGAACGGCTTTTTTCACGGGTAAACGACGCAGGCAGTCTTGTCTATGCCGTGCCAGGTCATCCTTTGGTGGCGGAACGTACTGTGCAGCTATTGTTGGCAGAGGGACCAAACCGTGGTGTAGAAATCCAAATTGGCGGTGGACAGAGCTTTATTGATCCGTTGTTTGCCCGCCTACATATCGACCCGATCGAGGGATTCTCTTTGCTGGATGGGACGGCGCTCGCTGCTCATCAAGTATCACCGGGTCTGCATACGATTATCGCGCAAGTATACGATGCGTTTGTGGCCTCTGATGTGAAGCTGACCTTGATGGAAGTGCTGCCGGACGACTACGAGGTGACGGTAGCGACAGCCGTAGGGGTAGCGGGGCAAGAAATCATTGAGACAGTGCCGTTGTATGAACTGGACAGACTCGATCATTTCGGGAATTTGTCCCTGGTGTATGTACCGCCGACGAAGGACGAGAAGGTGTCGTACCGCCAATTCTCCTACTTGAAGGAGATCGTGGCGATCCTGCGCAGTCCGGATGGATGCCCGTGGGATCGCGAGCAAACACATCAAAGCATCCGCAAAAACTTGATTGAAGAGACGTATGAGGTATTGGAGACGATTGACGACGATGATCCAGATGCGATGTGTGAGGAGCTGGGTGATTTGTTGATGCAAATCATGCTGCATTCACAGATGGCAGCCGAAGACGGATATTTCTCGGTAGATGATGTTGTCGCAACGCTGAATGAAAAGCTAGTTCGCCGCCACCCACACGTATTCGGGGAAAAGAGCGCGAATGATTCCGAGGAAGCGCTGGCGAATTGGCAGGAGATCAAAGCACAGGAAAAGGCAGCAAAAGGCATCGATGTAACGGTTCAATCACAGCTGGCGGGAATACCGCGTGACTTGCCAGCACTGATGTACGCGTACAAGCTGCAGAAAAAAGCAGCTCAAGTCGGCTTTGACTGGGACGATATTGCAGACGTGTACAAAAAGGTAGAAGAGGAGTACCGCGAGCTGCAAGAAGCATCAGAGGAAGAACGTGCTGGCGAGCTGGGTGATTTGCTATTTGCGGTAGTCAATCTGGCGCGCTTCCTCGGGCTCGATCCGGAGGAAGCCCTCGCATTGACCAACAACAAGTTCAAGAAGCGCTTTTCCTATATTGAAGGCAAGCTACAAGAGGCGGGCCGTACCTTTGAGCAGACGGACCTGCAAGAGATGGACAAATGGTGGGAGGAAGCCAAACATGAGACTCGATAAATATTTGAAAGTGTCTCGACTGATCAAGCGACGCACACTCGCCAAAGAAGTGTGTGACAAACAGCGTGTGGAAATCAACGATCGCCCTGCAAAGGCGTCCAGTAACGTGAAAATCGGCGACAAGCTGGCGATCCGTTTCGGACAAAAAATCGTGTCGGTAAAAGTAGAGGACATCAAAGAAAACCCGCGGAAGGAAGAAGCAGCTTCGCTGTATACCGTTATTGGCGAAGTTCCCGTTCCGCGTGATGAAAAAGAAGAGGACGCCTACCTCAAAGGGTAATATTGTACGCGAAAAGAGACTGCCGGGATGGCAGTCTTTTTTTAGGCTTTTTTCCAATCGGAGGATATAATGAGAGTACCTAAGGCATTTCCGAAGGGATGTGTGCTGTATGCAACAAAATGGAGTTCGAATGGGTTACTTTTTGTCCATTTCGCTTCTGTTATCATCTATCCTGTACTTTTTTGCTTCGAACTGGCCACTCATGATTAGGGAGCAAAAGATCGGCGTCAGTGTGGCAATCCTGGTTCTTTTTTATTTATTATCCTATGGACTGCGTTTCATCAAACGACATTCGTTTTTGAGCAATTGGCTTCTGGTGGCTGGAGGCTTGGCTTTTGGGGTCAGTGTGGCTTTGTTGGGTCAAATTTACAATTCACATGCCGATAGCTATATGCTGTTCGTCGTATGGCTCATACCGAATTTGTTGTTCGCGATTTTCACGCGCTATCAGCCATTTTATGTCATCAGCTATGTCCTTGCTCATTTGGCGATTTACTTCTTTCTCCATCCTTCCGTCAATCATGTAGCGCGTGAAGACGAGTGGTGGTTCATGATGTTTTGGTTGATTACGTTGGGAAATATGGTCCTGTTCTGGTTAACCTCTACGGGGAAATGGCATTCCAAGCCGATCTACTACTTATCGTTTCTGACGTTTTCCGTCAGTCTTTTCGGTTCATCCTTCACCGAAGTGTATGGTCCGCTCCCTGAGCTTTTATATGTCCTGACGAGCGGGATTCTGTTTGTTACGTTTTTAAAATGGGTGCCGAGTCGCGGGTTTCTGATTGTGACGGCCTCGCTGCTCTCGCTGTTTGTACTCGTTAATTTTATATCCTACATGGTGAAGTATTTTTCAGAGAGCTTCTTTGTTTTGATGCTGCTGCTGACTGTACTTCTTGTTTGGGGAGCAGTTGCAGGGATTAATTGGCTGCGCAAGGAATCAGCGCATCAAAAAAGCAAATGGGTTGTGTTTTTTCAAGAGGCATTCACCGTTCTCGTCACCACTATCGCCGCATCCATTGGAGCCATTTCGATAGCAGGTCTGCTTTTTCTGATCATTGAAGAGGAAACGGTTATTGATTTGCTGTTTTTCCTTTCATTAATTGGCTTTATTGGCCCTGTGGTGTTTATGCGCGGGATGAATGCAACGGTACGATATACGCTGCTCACAATGGGGTATATATTGGGTGTCGGTTCAGTTCTGTTTTTAGAAGGAGCTTACTGGATCATTTTCCTGTTGGTCCTGTTATACGTGTGGAAAGCTGTCTCTGCCATTCCGGCGCGGCTTTTGACACAGCTGACCTTTTTAGTCGTCCTGGCTACGAAGCTGGATGAGTACCTGCCATCCTTTGAATATGTACTCTTAATCATCTTTGCTACGCAATTGGCGCTGCATTACGTAAAACAATTGCCAGTCGTATTGCAAAACAGTTCGTTGGTGTACGCCTTACTCTCGCTTTTGATCCTGACAGAGGAAGGCTTTCAATCGGGCTCCATGAATGTGGTCGTGAATCTGGCTTTTTTCGCAGTCAGCACGTATTTGTTGTACCGGACATTGCATCAGCAAAATAAGGTGAGGTTCGGAATCGTGCTCGGTTTCTGGTTTGCCTTTCTTCTCATGAAGTACTACGACATGCTATGGAGCTTGCTGCACAAGTCACTGAGCCTTCTTCTACTCAGCTTGGTGTTTTTCAGCGTTACCCTGTGGTGGGATCGAAGGGCGAAAATCGAGTGGTCGAAAAGCGAGCCTCCCCTTTTTGTGAGAAAAGCGCTTGTGTTGCTTCCTGTCATTTTGCTGCAATTTGCTTTGATTGGCTATCAAGTATGGAGCAGTGAGACGATCCTGGCCAACGGAAAAACGGTGAAGCTGGAGCTGGTCCCAATCGATCCGCGTTCGTTGCTGCAAGGTGATTACGTCAGACTTGGCTACACCATATCTACATTGGACCATGAACAGGTTGACTCAGGGGATAAGATTCGAGTCGTACTCCGCCAACAAGCAAATGGCTTGCACACCTACAGTGGCTTTTATGAGCTCAATGGTCGATGGAATCGGGCATACGATTCTCAGCCATCGGATGTGATCATTAATGGAAACACAATCGGTGGCAATCAAGTGGAATACGGCATAGAAAGCTATTTTGTCCCAGAAGGAACCGGACTTGAAGTCGAGCGGAATGCCAAATACGCTATCGTGAAAATTGGCGAGAAAGGCGATGCCATCCTGGAGAGCCTGTCCAACCAGTAGACATTTCTAAAGAAGAAGCTGCCTGTGTCATCGGGCAGCTTCTTTTGCGTGAGGAAAATCATTCGTTACCAGTCTGTAACCCTTTCCTGCCGAACATTTCCTATCATAGTAGGGAACTTTAGATAAGGAGGCGTTACCGTTGAACAAAAGCGTAAACAAAGGGATCTCAGTGCTGCTAGCGACTGCGGTACTGGCAAGTCCACTGATGCTTGAGCCAAAAGCGGCTTATGCTCTCTCTATCGAGGATGTTTCTGCAGACGATACACGTGTGGACAAGGAAACAGAATATACGATTGAGTTTGAAATCAATAAGGCCCTATCATCGGGCGACAGTATTTTCGTTAGGTTCCCATCTGAGTATTCGGTAGATAAAAAATTGAAAAAATCGGACGTCACGCTGGAAGATGACGACGATGACGAAATTTCGATCGACAGTGTACATGTAAGCAAGAATGTGGTCGAGATCGAAGTCGATGAAAAGATCAAAAAAGGCACTGTACTTACACTAACCATTGATAATATCACCAACCCGGAAGACAAGGGCAGCTACGAAATCGAAGTGAAAACAAGTGAGGAGACCAGCTACAGGGGTGAAAAGATTACGATCAGCAAGTCTTCGAGCAGTAGCAGCAGCAGTAGTAGCAAGGGTGACTTCGAGGCTTCTCCTAGCAGTAAAAATGCCGAGGACGCGATTTCCCTAACGCTCGGAAAATTTAATCTCTCCTCGAAAAGCAAGCTGAAAAAGGGCAAATACATTTATGTCAATTTCCCCTCCAAGGACATGCTGCCAAAGAGCATCAGCAAATCTGATGTGAAGGTAAACGGGTACAAACCGGATTACGTCTCAATTCTCGACAGTGACTCGGTTCGGATTGAGGTTCCGAGCGGTGCAGACGGAGATAGCTACATAAAGCTGGAGTTTACTTCTGCCGCGGGGATTGTAAACCCATCGAAGCCAGACAAGTACTATTCGTATGAAGTCGAATATGACAGCAAGGAATACAAGTCAAAAGATGTAGAGATTACAAACACAAGCCACACGCCATTCAGCGTTTCTTTGTCGGACAGTTCAGCGGGAGCGCGTACGAGCTATACATTTGATGTGGATCTTTCCTCCAAGCTGGGGTCGAACGCAGAAATCGAGGTCGAATTCCCAAGTGGGGTAACCGTTCCGCCGATTCTTACAAGCAACAGCGTTACCGTCAATGGTGCTCAAGTGACGAATGTAAGCGTGTTGGGAAATAAGGTTTATTTCCGCACGCCTTACGGATTCAGTAGCACGAACCGCGCGAGTATCAAGTTTGCATTCGAAGGCTACTTGACCACCCCGATAACTGCGGGAACCTATACCGTGACGGCCAAAATCGACAACAAGACCTATAAGTCGAAGGAATTTCAAGTTTCTGGAGTGACTCCACCAGTCGCTGTTGATAATACATTGGCAACGGTTGGGCTGACGAGAGCGACTGCCTCTACTCCTGCTGGTATTTCAATCGGTATCAAAGCCATGGGTGCTCCGATTGTTCGGAATCAGGGCTTCATTGAAGTCGTACTCCCAGTTGGCTTCCGTGTTCCAGCCTACTTGCCAGCGAACACAGTAACGGTGAACGGTGTGGCCGCTAGCTTTGTTGGTGTGCGCGGACAAAATCTGATTATTATTCCTGCCCAGGATATTCCGGCAAAAACAGCAGCTCAGGTCAATATCGCCGAGACAGCTGGCATTGTGAATCCGGCTACTCCAGGTGTATACAGTATTGGTGTCTACAACTCCGAGGAGAGAGGTCTGCTCTTCTCTCGTCCGGCGACCATCGTGGCGCTGAATGGCGTAAGCTTCAAGCAGAACGTCGCTTCCTTTACGAAGGCTGGTAAAACAACCGGACTCGCAGTGGCACCGTATACCGTAAATGGCAATACGTTGATGCCAACTACGTTTTTCCGTGATGCCCTCGGGTTTTCAATCAGCTACACGAAAACGACTGCAAAAGTCGTGAGCGGCAATACGGTCATGCAATTCAAGGTCGGTTCAAACGTAGCGACCGTCAATGGAAAAAATGTAACGCTGCCTGCAGCGGTTCAGCTGAAAAACAACGTTCCTACCCTGCCTCTGAAAACCATCACGGAGCGTACCGGTTACAAAATCATCTATGTGAACGGCAATTACACCGTTTACAAGTAAAGGCAGTCTGGCAAAAACCCCGTATGCATACGGGGTTTTCTTTTGTGAAAAACATCTCGATGTTTTTTCATAAGAGTTAATGCGACCGCTTGCGGTCACAACAAAAACGGTTTTGACCGTTTTTGTTCTATCAGGACATCCCTCCCCATACGATAGTACAAGAAGGGTACGTGAGGAGGGAGTAATCATGAACGATCACACGAGACGGCCACGTCATGAAGTCGTGATGATTAATCGTCGCAGCTTAGCGATTTCGGGAGTAAAAAACGTCGAAAGCTTTGACAGCGAAGAATTCCTCTTGGAGACGGACGGCGGCTTTTTAACCATACGAGGCCAAAACCTGCATATGAAAAATCTGAGTCTGGAAACCGGAGAAGTAGCGATCGAGGGGCTTGTTCACGAGATGGCCTATCTGGAGCAAGGGCAGGCCGGCGATCGGTCGAGAGGATTCTTCGGCAAGTTATTCAAGTGAACATCGTCATCCAGTTGCAGACGGTATTGGCCATGTCGACGTGTGGTGCACTGATGGGTATGGGATTCGATACGTACCATGTATTTAAGGGCAAGGCCAGACTGCCACTCTGGTTGGTCTTTTTCTTTGACATCCTATTTTGGGTGGGCAGTATGGGCGCTGTTTTCTTGATTTTGGTGAAAGTGAACGACGGGATTATTCGGTTTCCAATATTCTTTGGAATGATATTTGGCGCGTGGCTGTATTTCTTATTAGGTAGTAAGAAGTATATCCTTTTCTTGCACCGCATGATAAAATTCTGTCAGTGGTTTTACCGTACGGTCATAAATATTTTAGACATCCTGCTTGTACGTCCTGTGCTCTTTCTTTTCCGAGTGATCATCATGGTGCTGACATTTTTGTACTCCGTGTTGCTCGCGATCCTCGGCTTTTTGTGGAAAGTGACGCGTTTTGTCACCTCCCCTTTTGCCAGATGGGGTCAACATTTGGGGAAAAAAATGTATGGAAAAACAACAGGATTTTGGACCAATTGGAAGAATTGGTTTCACTCAAAGAGAAAACGGGAGTAGATTCGAGGTGGCGTACTGATGAAGGAAACAAGAACCTCTTCCATTAACCGAAAAGGGCAGAGAAGGAGAATGCGTCTCTTTTTCTTTGTGATCCTGTGCTTCTTCGTCTGGACTAGCTATACCTTGTTTTTGCAAAGTGGCGAGTTGTCCAAGAAGGAGGCAGAGCTGGAGGTCTTAAAGCAAGAATCAGCGGTCTTGCAGCAAAAGCAAGACGATCTGACCTATGAAGCAAGCCGGCTAAACGATCAGGATTACTTGGCAGAGCTGGTACGTAAGCGAATTTTGTTTACCAAGCAAGGCGAAAGCATCTATATCATTCCGGATTGAGTATACAGCTGATCTTCAACGAGAGGGAGGCATTCCGCGTCATGGAGATCGAGGTTGGGAGCATACTGGAAGGAAAAGTCACGGGTATCACCAAATTCGGAGCGTTTGTTCAGTTACCAGACGATGTCACCGGACTGGTGCATATTAGTGAAATTGCTGACGTCTACGTCCGGGACATCCATCAATTTTTAAAAATTGGTGATTCGGTAAAAGTAAAAGTCCTCAGCCTCCGTGAGGGCAAGATCGGGCTTTCTATCAAAAAAACAATGGAAAAGGAACGGCCACCCCGCTATCAGCGGGAGCGAAGGGAAGGCTTTGAAGAAAAGCTGAACCGCTTTTTGAAAGAAAGTGAAGACAGGCAGTCCTCCTTGAAGAAAAGCGTAGAGAAAAGGGGGCGCGGCCGGTCTTTTTGATTCGGAAAATTATGACTTTTCTTTCTTCACGAAAAGCGCACTTTGAATGTAAAATTAGGAAGGTCATTTCAAAGTCTTGACGAATAAAATATCCTAAGCCCGTTTCGCAAAGCGCGAATCACCTGTCAGCCGACGTTATCCGCCATAACGTCGGTTTTTTTTGTCCATTTGCGTTACTGAATTTGTCGCACGATTCTGTGAATATTCATTGGATTTTTGACAAATTTTACAATGCCCCCTCCGTATAATGGAGAAACACATTGACCAAGAACGGGGTGGAGCGAAATGATTGCGAACAAAAACGTAACACAAGCCGGACAGGCCTGGACGCGGCAAGTGTCCGATCGAATGGGTACCACTGCCCAAACGTGGGGAGAAAAAGTAGCAGATCTCATAGAGAAGTGGAATGTTCTCCCCATCCTCATGGGCTTCTTATTAGGACGAGCTCTCATCGTGGAAGAGCTAACTCCCTTTGCTATACCGTATTTCATTGTCATGTTTTACATTCGCCGAGATTGTTTGCTTGTCACGGGGATGGCTCTTATTATCGGCGCTTTTACCCAGTCGGTGCCTGTTGGACTGGAAACCACCTTGAGTGTGATACTTGCCTTGTTTGCCTGCAAGCTGATGAATAAAATGCGTAAAAAAGATTTTTCACGGACGCCTTTACTGGTTGTCGGGACGATTTTCATCAGCCGTCTGTTGTATGCGGTTCTAACCAATCAGGTAACGACTTACGAGCTCGTCATGGTGGCAGTAGAAGCGATTCTTGGCTTTGTACTGACGCTCATCTTCATCCAGTCCTTATCGATCATTCATTTGGCGAAGCCCTATGAGCCTCTCAAAAATGAAGAGATCGTTTCGTTAGTCATTTTACTGGCTTCCTTGATGACGGGTACTGTGGATTGGATGGTCGAGGGCATTTCGATGGAGCATGTACTTTCACGGTATTTGCTGCTCGTGTTTGCTTTTGTCGGTGGTGGCACGATCGGTGCGGCTGTTGGTGTGGTCACAGGTCTCATCCTCAGTCTGGCTAATGTGAGTGCTCTTTTACAAATCAATCTGCTCGCTTTTTCCGGTCTTCTTGCAGGCTTGCTGAAGGAAGGCGGCAAAGTGGGCGTATCCGCAGGATTGTTGATTGGTACGGCTATTCTTGCGATTTACGGTGGAGCAGAAGAGACACTCTACTTCTCCTTGATCGAAACCTCTCTGGCGATTGTTCTCTTCGTTCTGACCCCTGCTGCTCTTTGGAAAAAGGTAGCCCGATTTATCCCCGGGACTCCCGAGAATCTACAATCTCATCAAGAATACATGCGCAGAGTCCGCGATGTGACGGCGGGCAAAATCCAGCAATTCTCCGATCTATTTACGCAACTCTCCCATAGCTTTGCCCAGACAGCCGGTCCTGAAGAAATAGAAGAACAGGCCGATGCCTTTCTCAGCCGTGTATCTGAATTCACCTGCCAGAAATGCTGGAAAAAAGAACAATGCTGGGATAAAGATACGCAATCGACCTATGAGGGAATGCGCTTTTTAATGGAAAAAGTGTACGAGCACGGTACCTTGGCTGGTGTTACACCGCCACGTGATTGGGAGCGCAAGTGTGTCAAAACAGAAAAGGTCATGACTGTGATGGAGCAGGAATACGATCGTCAGCAATCGTTTGACCAACTGAAAAAGCAGATAAAGGAAAGCCGCATGCTCGTAGCCGACCAGCTATCTGGAGTCTCTCGGGTCATGAGTGATTTTGCCCGGGAAATACAGCGAGAGGGAATGGAGCTGAGCTTTCAGGAAAAGCAGGTCTCACAAGCATTGGAGGGCTTGGGTCTGTCAGTACGCCGCGTAGAAATACACAGCTTGGAAGAAGGCAAGGTCGATATCGAAATCAGTCAGCCGACTTGCTACGGCCGCGATGAATGCGCGAAGATCGTGGCTCCCATGCTCACGGAGATATTGGGAGAAAACATTGTTGTTCGCGAGCGGCATTGTGAAGCGCAAAAAGACGGTTCATGCACGATGTGCCTTGCTTCCGCCAAAACGTATGAGATCGATATCGGGGTCGCGGGTGCAGCCAAAGACGGCAAGCTGTTATCCGGTGACAGCTTCCGAACGATGGATTTGGGAAATGGAAAAATGGCGCTGGCAATCAGCGATGGAATGGGGAATGGCGAGCGGGCATCCATAGAGAGTCAATCCGCCCTCGATATGCTCCAGCAGCTCCTTCGTTCTGGTATGGATGAAAAAATTTCGATCAAAACGGTTAACTCCGTGCTTGCCCTGCGTTCCAAGGAGGAAATGTTCGCGACGGTGGACTTGGCTCTGATCGATTTACAGACCGCTCATACCCGTTTTGTAAAAATCGGCTCCACCCCAAGCTTTGTCAAAAGAAATAAAGACGTCATCACGATCACCGCCAACAACCTGCCAGTAGGGATTCTGGAAGAAATCGAGGTGGATGTCGTATCTCGTATGCTCAAGCCAGGTGATTTGCTCGTCATGATGTCCGATGGCATCTATGAGGCGCCGCGCCATATTGAAAACAGGCAAGCGTGGATGAAGCGAATTATCAGCGAATTGGAGACAAATGATCCACAGGAGGTCGCTGATTTATTATTGGAAAAAGTCATTCGCCAGCATTCTGGACAAATTGTTGATGACATGACCGTGTTGGTGGCGCGAATTGACCGCTTTGTACCGCAGTGGGCTGCCATCGCGGTGCATGGCATGGAGAAGCTCGAGCGGCCACGGATTGTGAGTTAGGAGTATGTTTTCTCTATTACCCGTCGATACTGTTGCTAAAAATACCCTGCGAAGTGAAGTGGATGAACGGTCGCTACACGGAGCTGGGACTGACAAAACAGATCGAATGGGGAGATTATTGTGAAAGAAGCGACACTTCGTCAAATACTGGTAGTGACAGACGGCTGCTCCAACTCGGGGATGAGTCCTGTTGCTGCGGCGGCACTGGCAAGGGAGCAAGGAATTACGGTTAATGTGATTGGCGTGATCGACAAGAGTGAGCTGGGTGAGAAAGGGGAGAAGGAAATCAGGGATATCGCGGAAGCAGGTGGTGGACTCTGCGACATCGTGTACCCCCAACAGCTTGCGCAAACGGTACAAATGCTGACGCGAAAAGCAATGACGCGCACTATTCATCAAGTGGTCAATAAAGAATTAAAAGAGATTTTGGGCGATTCCGGAATAGAGGAGCTGGCACCTGATAAAAGAGTGCAGGTTGCCGGAATGGTTGACGAGTTGGGTGAAAAAAGCAGCTTGAACGTCGTGATGCTGGTCGATACCTCAGGAAGTATGAAGCCAAAGCTGTCGGCTGTTCAGCAAGCGATACACGATTTCAGTATCAGTCTGCATTCACGGAGTGGACATAGCAGAATGGCGGTCGGTTCATTTCCGGGGAAACAAAAGCATCTCGATATCCGCATTCCGTGGACGGAAAAGGTCGAGCAGGCTCATCAAATTACGAGTGATTTGGCGATGAGCGGAATTACTCCAACAGGCCCCGCCATCGTAGAGGCAATTACCCTGTTTGAGCAGGACAAGCTCCCACGTTCGCTGCAAGAGCGTTACATCGACCAAGACGAAGAGGACGACTCGAACGGAATGCTGCGTGACCATGTCTTTTAAGGCAGCCACCCCCGACCTGCCCAAGCACTTTACAGGCAAATGGAACAAAAAATCGTACCACGTCTTACGGGAGTTGGGGCGTGGTGCAAACGGGACCGTGTATCTGGTATCCCAAGGTGGCGTACAGCGCGCGGTTAAGGTCGGCGTGGAAGGCATAGATATTTTAATGGAAGTGAATGTGTTGAAAAGCACACAGCAGGGGCGGGATTCCAAAGTGGGACCGCTCCTGTGCGACGTAGACGATCTCGTTGTAAATGGGAAGGCGTGTACGTTTTATGCCATGGAGTATCTTCAAGGCTTACAATTGGATGAATATATCAAGCAAGAGGGTACGGATTGGGTGGCGGTGATGATGGTTCAATTGCTGGCACGACTGGATGTTTTGCACCAGCATGGCTATATTTTTGGTGATTTGAAACCGCAGAATGTGATGGTTACCCAAACGGACAAGCAGGTACGCTTGATTGATTTCGGTGGAGTGACCAAGCTGGGCAACGCTGTTCGGCAGTTTACAGAAGAATACGATCGAGCTTTTTGGCACGCAGGTGATAGACGGGCTGAAGTAAGTTATGACCTGTTCTCGACAGCCGTGATGATGGTGCGTCTGACGGTTGGACCGGAAACGTGGAAAAACAGCCTTGGTGACCCACGTCACACGATATTACTCTGTGATATAATACGAAAAAGTGACAGCCTGTACCCGTACCGGGAGCCTTTATTGAAGGCGTTTCATGGTAAGTTTGCGACAGCAAAAGAAATGCGGGCGGAGCTGTTGGCGGTCTTGCGAGATAGCATGAGCGCCAAACCGCAAAAGCCGCAAAAGAAAACGCGGACGAAAGGGAACGCAGGGGCGGGCATTAGTGGTCTTTTTGTCGCTTCGTTACTCCTATTGGCTGGCACTTTGTATTACGCATGGTTTATGTGAAGGATGTGACGGTTCGTGTCCTCAGATTTGGTGATGGATACTTGCTTGTTGGCAGGCTCGATTATTTTGAAAAACGGTGGAGAGACTTACCGGACGGAAGAGACAATGGCATTGATCGCGAAGGCAGCGGGGATGGATGACGTCAACAGCTCGGCTACGCCTACAAGCATCATCCTGTCCTTTCGTTGCAGTGGACTGGATCATACAAGAATGGTTCGTACCCCCAAACGTACGACCAACCTCAATAAAATTACGCTCGTGAATGATGTTTCCCGACAGTTTGTCGGTGGGAAAATTAATTTGGAGCAAGCCTATCGGACGCTGCGTGAGATCGATCAGAAAAAGCAGATCTATCCGAAATGGTTACAGCATCTAGCAGCCGCTACGGCCAGCGGCTCCTTTGCTATGCTTGCAGGGGGAGATTGGGGCAGTCTGGTTCCTTCTGCGATGGCCGGGTTGATTGTGAACCTGAGCCAGGAATATTTAGAACAGTTTGTCCGGATGAAGTTTTTTACTGAGTTCTCTGCCGCTTTACTAGGAGGACTTTTCGCATTGTTGACCGTGACGGTCTTTCCGCAGTTGCATTTAAGCATCATTATTATTGGTGCGATGCTTCCGTTGTTTCCGGGGATCGCCATCACTAACTCGCTTCGGGATCTGATGGCTGGTGATTTGGTTGCAGGTGTTTCACGCGGAGTAGAAGCCATGCTGACAGCTGTCTCCGTAGCGGTAGCCACAGCCATTATTCTTTCGTTTACGAGGTGAGTACGATGTTGTTAAAAGGATTGGCGCTTAGCTTCGCCTCTTCAGTAGCGTGGTGTGTGCTGTTCAATGTGCCGGTTCGAACAATCGTAGCGGCTGGTTTTGCTGGAGTGATCGGTTTTCTCGTCTACTCGATTCTTCCTATCTACGGTGCAGAGGTCTTGTTGTCGACGTTTGTTTCGGCTGCTGCTGTCTCTTTGCTCAGCCAGCTCTTATCTATTATACTGCGAGTTCCTTCTACGAATTTTAGCGTCGCGGGAATTATTCCACTGGTACCGGGATCGTTGGCTTACAAAGCCATGCTTGCTTTTGTAAACAACGATTATGTCGGAGGGATTACCCAGGCGACCAAGACATTGATGGTGGCCGGAGCCATTGCTTCTGGACTTATATTTGGAATTTCGGTTCTGACGATTTGGAAAGGAGCCCGCTATGCTGGCAAGCGTGCGCAACGAGATTGAGTCTGAGGGGCTGTTGCTTCCTGGTGAGACCGTTGTCGTCGGAATATCCGGTGGCAACGATTCTACCGCACTGTTGCACATATTGGCTTCTCTCAATAAACAATACCAGTATCATTGGAAGCTCCATGCTGTCCATCTGAACCACGGCTTTCGTGGGGAAGAAGCAAGGCAGGACGCACTCTATGCAGAAGAGCTGTGTCGTCAGCTCGGCGTAGATTTTCATCTGTTTGAATATGACGTTCCCGCATATATGGAAAAAACGGGACTAGGCGGGCAAGAAGCAAGCCGTGACATTCGCTATCGGCTGTATCGAGAGGTAGGTCTGGATCAGGGAGCGACCAAGCTGGCATTGGCCCATCATGCTGACGATCAGGTGGAAACGATTCTTTTTCGTTTTGTGCGAGGCAGCAGGTTGCATGGATTGACAGGGATGCCGAAGCGAAGAATGCTTGAGGGTTGCCCGATTGAGCTCGTGCGTCCGCTCCTGCATAAAACCCGTCAAGAACTGGAAGGCTACTGTCGGGAACATCAACTCGTACCCCGTGAGGATAGCAGCAACCAATCGCGCAAATATACGCGCAATCTGCTGCGTCTGGATGTCATGCCCCTATTGGAAAAAGTGAATGACAAGTATCGGGAGCATATTTTGGCTACCGCAGAGGCAATCCGTCAGGACGAAGCGCTTTTAACGAGGCTGGCGATTGAGCATTTGAAAGAGGTAACGATTGAGAAAAAACCTGAAGCATTTTTGATGGACAATGACAAGTTTCAAACTTGTGACGTTGCTTTACAAAGGAGAATGATTACTCTAATATTAAGTTATCTCTCAAAACATACCGAATGGTCTTCGCAACACGTGGAGACCGTTTTGCACATGCTAGGGGGAAGTCGCCCTTCTGCGGAATTGCATTTGCCGAATGACCTGGTAGTCGACCGGGTGTACGGGCGAATCACTTTTCGTCGTAGAAAGCGACAGGATCGCATACATACGTATAGTTACGAGCTCGCCGTTCCCGGTGTAACCTGGATCGACGAGAGCAAGGCCACGGTACATATTACTTACCTGGAAGGTCCCATGGATTGGGAGCGACTCCCGGCGAATGAAGCAGTCTTTGATGCCGATCAGTTGCCAGGATCGCTGTATTTGCGTAACCGAAAACCTGGAGACCGCATCACCCTGTTTGGCTCAGCAGATGGAAAGAAGCTAAAGGATTTATTGATTGATGCCAAATTTCCGCGAGCATGGCGTGACAGACTTCCGCTTTTGACGGCGGGCGATGAGGTGATTTTGGTACCAGGTGTGCGCCGTTCCGCCGTAGCGCCTGTCAATGGACAGACCAGGCGTTTTCTACACGTGCGGGTAGAGTTTGGAGAAGATTGGCGGGAGGTTTTTTCATGAATCAAGACATCGAGAAGATTTTGCTATCAGAAGAGGATATTGCGGGTAAAGTTCGAGAATTGGGTGAGACGCTGGCTGCAGAATACAAGGATAAAAATCCATTGGTCATCTGCGTACTGAAAGGCGCAGTCATTTTCATGGCTGATCTGATTCGTCACATGAACATTCCGTGCGAAATGGACTTCATGGCAGTTTCCAGCTACGGAAGTGGAACAGAGTCCTCTGGCATGGTGAAAATCTTGAAGGATCTCGATACATCTGTAGAAAACAGACACGTACTGGTTGTAGAAGACATCATGGACAGTGGACTGACGCTGAGCCGCTTGGTAGAGCTGTTGCGCCATCGGGAAGCTGCTTCTGTAAAAGTGGTGACTCTCTTGAACAAACCAGAGCGTCGCAAGGTGGATATTTCACCGGATTACAAGGGTTACGATGTTCCAGACGAATTCGTTGTGGGATATGGCTTGGACTATGCCGAGCACTACCGTAATCTGCCTTATATCGGTGTATTGAAGCCTGAGGTCTACACGAAGTAGGTTTGTTGTGGAGACCGTACTTTCTATGATAAAATGTGAAAAGTGTCTGTTCGTGAGAGGAGGTAAGGAATGAATCGCTTTTTTCGTAATACCGGGTTCTACCTACTGATTTTTCTTGTCACGGTCGGGATCGTGAATTTCATCCTCTCCGGTACTGATAAGGTTGGGAAACTTACATATCAGGAATTCCGGGTACAGCTAAAAGCTGACAACGTCACTGAGTTGGCGCTTCGACCAGAGAATGGTACTTACAGGGTTGAGGGTACGTTGGCAAAAGCTATTCCGGGACAGGAAAGCAACAAATTTTTTACCAATGTTCCTTTGTATGATTCAGATGTTGTAAAGCTAGTCGAAGAGAAAATTGATGCGCAAAAGATGAAGAATGTAGCGTTCAATCCTGCGGAGGGCAACAGCATTTGGCTCACGTTCTTGACCTCAATCATTCCTTTTGTCATCATCTTCATCCTGTTTTTCTTTCTTCTGAACAATGCCCAAGGTGGCGGAAGCCGAGTAATGAACTTCGGTAAAAGCCGCGCCAAGCTTTACAACGAAGAAAAGAAACGCGTTACCTTTGACGACGTAGCAGGAGCGGACGAAGAAAAGGCTGAGCTGGAGGAAGTCGTTGATTTCCTGAAAGACAACCGTAAGTTCAATGCGGTTGGCGCTCGTATTCCAAAAGGGGTACTGCTCGTAGGTCCTCCAGGTACAGGTAAAACCTTGCTCGCTCGCGCTGTTGCAGGCGAAGCTGGTGTGCCGTTCTTCAGTATCTCCGGTTCTGACTTCGTGGAAATGTTCGTTGGGGTGGGTGCATCCCGCGTACGTGACCTGTTTGAAAATGCTAAGAAAAATGCTCCTTGCATTATCTTTATTGACGAGATTGACGCCGTGGGTCGTCAACGCGGAGCTGGACTCGGCGGCGGCCACGACGAACGCGAGCAAACTCTCAACCAGTTGCTCGTAGAGATGGACGGTTTTGGTGGAAACGAAGGGATCATCATGATCGCTGCGACCAACCGACCTGACATTCTCGACCCGGCTCTCTTGCGTCCGGGACGTTTTGACCGTCAAATTACAGTTGATCGTCCTGATATCAAAGGCCGTGAAGCGGTGCTCAAGGTTCATGCCCGCAATAAGCCGATTGGCGAAGACGTGAAGCTGGACGTGATTGCTCGTGGTACATCGGGCTTCACGGGCGCAGACTTGGAGAACTTGCTGAACGAAGCGGCTCTCTTGACTGCCCGCAGAAACAAAAAGCAAATCACCATGACAGAAGTAGATGAAGCGATTGACCGCGTGATTGCAGGTCCAGCGAAGAAGTCTCGCGTCGTGAGCGAAGACGAACGCCGTCTGGTTGCTTTCCACGAAGCTGGTCATACGATCATCGGATACCACCTGAGAAATGCAGAAATGGTACATAAGGTAACAATCATTCCGCGCGGCCAAGCTGGCGGATACACCGTGATGCTGCCGAAAGAAGACCGTTTCTTTGCTACCAAACAAGACCTGCTCGACAAAATCGTCGGTCTGTTGGGTGGACGTGTTGCGGAGGAATTGGTGCTCGGGGATATTAGTACCGGGGCGCATAATGACTTCCAGCGCGCGACTGCTATCGCTCGTAGCATGATTACCGAATACGGAATGAGCAAGCTCGGACCGATGCAGTTCGGTAAGAGTCAAGGACAGGTATTCCTGGGCCGCGACTATGGCAACGAGCGTAACTACTCCGATAAGATTGCCTACGAGATCGATCTCGAAATGCAAAATATTATCAACGAGTGCTACGAAAAGTGTACAGAATTGCTGACGAAGCACCGTGATCAGCTCGATCTGATTGCGAACACGCTGCTCCGTGTAGAGACTCTCGATGCTGAGCAGATCAAGCAATTGATCGAAACAGGTAAAATGGATAACGATCCAGATGCTAATAAAGATGTGGTCGTGAACATTCAACCGAAGCTGGAAGAAGTAGAAGTAAAAGAAGAACCAAAGCAAGAAGATACAAACGAAGAACCGAAACAATAAGGGGCGCCTCAGGTGCCCTTTTTTGCAATATCGGAAAGTATAAATATTGTGGGTGTTTAGCTCCTAAGTTTTAAAGGTGTCGATGAACCAATAAAGCTAGTGAGAAGAAAAAGCACAGGGCTCGTAGACCTTGACAGGCCACCCCAGTCGGAACTTAAAAANNGAACTGTGCTTTTTCTTCTCTTCCACTATGGTGACTCAAATTCAAAGCGAATGAGAGGGATTGGATATGTTGCTTACACCAGGCATGGCTGCATTTGACATGGATGGAACCTTACTGACTCACGATTCAAAGCTGACAGAAGGAACGAAAGAAGCACTTCGCCAATTGCAACAGCAAGGCTGCAAACTCGTTTTATCTACGGGCAGGATGTATGGCTCCGCTCAAATTCCGATTGATTCCTTTCCTTTTGACGGCTTTGTCTGTAGCAATGGCGGGGCTGTTTTCGAAGGGGATGGCACGCTGGTCCGTCGATGGCTCCTTCCTACTGAGATGGTAATCGGTGCGATCCATGCCCTGAGGCAAGAAACGATTTATTATGAGCTTCATGATACCAACAGCAATCGCTGGATGATCAAAGAAGACCGTGAACGTTTGGAAGCGACCATAAGCGAGGACGCATCAGTGGAAGGGTTCTCTATCTTGAATTTTCCTTACTACAGGCTCGCACGCGTAGAGCCATTGGCAGAGATGCTGGAAAAAGTAGAGTCCGGGGGAGTAGAGATCGTCAAGTTCTTCATCTGGCATCATGACCCGGATCGTCTGGAGTGGGTGAAAAAGCAGCTGAAGCCTTGGAGCGAGCAAGTGACCATCACTTCATCTGGAAAGCAGAATGTCGAAGTAATTCCTCAAGGGGTTTCCAAATGGGAAGGGCTTCAATACTTCTGTGAGAAATGGGGAATCTCCCCGGAGAAAGTAATGGCATTTGGCGATGCAGAAAACGATCGTGAGGCGTTAACGGGCGCAGGATATTCCGTCGCGATGGAAAATGCTTCTGACGAGATCAAGCAGGTGGCCAAATATATCGCCCCGCACCACAATGAGGAAGGCGTAGCCCGCTTTATTCGGGAGCGTGTTCTCGGAGAAAAAGGCGAGTAAGAGAATGAAAAAGCAGAAGCTGCGTCTGTAACAGGCCGACTTCTGCTTTTTTCGTTCTAAAATGTACCACGTTGACAAGGTGAGGTTATACGCTTACAATGACCGTAAAATTATGACACCACCGTAGGGGGATTTTTTCCATGGACGCTTTAGCGTTAGAAAAAAAAGCCCAGCGCAACGCTGAGTTACGTGAACGACTGCTGCAGCTGAAGAAAGAGCGTAATGCCATCATTCTTGCTCACTTTTACCAACGTCCCGAGATTCAAGAGGTCGCTGACTTCATTGGCGATTCCTTTGGATTGGCGCAGAAAGCAAAAGAAACGGATGCCGATGTGATTTTGTTCTGTGGGGTTCATTTTATGGGGGAAAGTGCAAAAATTCTCAATCCCCAGAAGACCGTCATTATTCCCGATGAACGGGCTGGCTGTCCGATGGCGGACATGGTGAACGTAGACGGGCTCCGCAAGCTCAAAGCACAGCATCCAAATGCAAAGGTAGTGGCTTACATCAATACTTCTGCGGATGTGAAAGCAGAAACCTACATCTGCTGTACGTCGTCCAACGCGAAGCGCGTGATCGAGTCGATTGACAGCGATGAGATCATTTGGGTGCCGGACAAAAACCTCGGTCACTATGTATCCCAATTCACGGACAAGAAAATGATTATTTGGGAAGGGTACTGCAACACGCATGACCAACTGTCTGTAGAAGACATCATGACGTTGAAGCAGCAGCACCCAGAGGCTGTGGTAGTCGTTCATCCGGAATGCCGCCCAGAAGTGGTATCCCTGGCTGACTACGTTGGTTCCACGACCGGAATTTTGAAATACTGCCGTGAGTCTTCGCACAAAGAGTTTATTATCGGAACGGAAGACGGCACGCGCTACATGCTGGAAAAGGACAGTCCGGACAAAACGTTCATTTTCGCTTCCAAGTACCTCGTTTGCCCGAATATGAAGGTGAACAACCTGAAAAAGTGCGTCGAGGCGCTGGAGAATATGAAGCCGGAGATTTTTGTTCCGAAGGATGTTGCTGATGCGGCACGTGCTTCGTTGGAGCGCATGCTTGCGGTAGCGCCTGCTTAATTGCAAAAAGGGAGTAGAGCGCAGGGGCTTTACTCCCTTTTTCTATTAGGAGGCTTTGGTTAAGGGCTGGATGTCTTTTCGTCGGTAAATGTTCAGGGCGAGTCCAATCAATGCCATCTGCAATACGGTATGCACGATTCCAAAGCCAACGAATGGTAGATTCACAGCGATAGGGGGAGCCAGACCGACAGTCATGAAAATACCCCAGAAAAACGGCGTGAAAACGAGTACAATCATACCGGATAACAGCAAGGATCCGTATACATCTTTTACTCGTCTAATGGTCTGAAGCAAACGAAGCAACAGCAAGACGCCCAGGATGAAAAAGGCTATCCCTACAATTGGTCCAAAGATATACACCATGTAGGCAAAAATATAGTCAGACTCAAGGGCAGGCAATGCATCATCTAGAGAGGCACCGAAGCCTTGTCCCCATAAGGTAGCTGACTGGATGGCTTTCAAGGATTGATTGGTGATATATCCTCTTCCATCCGGTTCGAGGTACGTATTCAGGAAGTGAAATAGACGATCTAGCTGATAAGGTTGAGCGAACAGGTAAACCATCCCTCCGACAAACGCGAAAACCATAGCGAGGTAGCTCATTATAACAAGTTTTTTAGGCACAGCGGCAATCATGAGGGCGATGTAGCCACCGACATATAAGAGAACGGCAAATTCGTATTCGCCTAACATGAGAAGTAGGCACGGGGGGAGGAAGTACGAAATCAGTTTTACGATGGTGTAGCGATTGTGCTCCTTCCAGTCGGTGAAAATTCCTGCGAGGGCTACGATGAACAGGAAGGGACTGATTCCAATGAAATGGAGTTGAGAATCTCCGATGTCCAAATACTGAATACCGGCTATAGGTCTCCCTGCGTGCAGTGTATATAAGAGTAAGGTCATCGTGCCGAAATACAGAATCTTACTATATCTCTTTAATTTACTGTAATCCCAAAAGAGAATCGCCACGAGGACGACTGTTCCGATTATGATTCCGACCAGTTGTCTACCGATCAAATTGCGACTATCTTCTACAATATGAAGAGAATACAGGGTAACCAGCCCGATAGCGAGTAGGATTCCCACAATCGAAACAATTCCCCACTCCATCCGCGGCTTATGCGCTTGATGCAGATGCCGCCCGACATCAACAGGATCACCCATCTCCGCAATCGCAATCCGCGTCGCTTCATCTTCCCCATACCCAGCCTCGCGATAATCCTCGATCTTTTCAGCGAAATGATTCTCCAATTCCAGCCTAATCGCTGCATGAACCTCTTTGTTTTTAATCTGACCGCAAACCTCTTTTATGTAATGCGTAATCCGTTTATTTCCGTTCATGTAGGCTGCCCTCCCAACACGGAGTCAACAGCGGTACGGAAAGATTCCCACTCCTGTTTCTTTTCTTTCAGATGCTTCTTGCCTTCGCGGGTGATTTGATAATATTTGCGTTTTCGCTCTCCTTCACCTTCGCTCCAAAACGCCTCAACCTTTCCTTCAGACTCAAGGGTATGAAGAATGGGGTAGAGGGTGCCCTCCTTGAGAGAGAGCACACCGCTCGAGCTAGTTTCCATCGTCTTGATCATCTCATAGCCATACATCGCCTTTTGTTCCAGCAAGGTAAGAATGAGAATGACCGTACTGCCTTTCATCAACTCTTTATTAACTGCCATAGCTACCTCCTTATACCTCGGATTTCGATACCTCGAATATCTATGTATCATTCTATTCCATAAAAGGGAAAAAAGAAAGACCTCCTCGTCGGGAAGTCTTGTTATCTGTGTTTAGGAAGGCATCGGGGTAGGAGTTGGTTTTCCGTAGCCTTGCCCGTAGGTTTGGTCTATATAGGTACGAATTTCTTTTATAGATTTGCCTTCTTCTTTCAGCTTGCCGGAAATAACGGCGATTTCCATGCATACGCCGCAGCGAGTGCCGTGGTCATCCCAGACAATGGAGCCATCAGATTTTTCTTCTTTGATGAAGCAGTTGCCATTATGCCCGTGTCCAGCACTTTCACCACAACCACAATAGCAGGGAATGGATTTGAGCAACTCACGATTTGCGGCAGCAACTTTGTAGGATTGGATAATAACAGGGTCTTGGTTGTCTAAAAATTTTGGCAGCTGATCAGCGGAAGCAGTCAATTCCTGCAAGTCTCCATTGGGGGCGTGCTGCGTGTGATCGCTATGATTCTGTTCAGCTTGATCAGTAGAGCCACAGCCAGTTAGCAGAGCTGCGGTGATAAAAGTAATGGCTAACCATGATTTACGTTTCATCTTGGACATACCTCCTGCCAGTTATTTTATCATAATGCGATGGAGAAATTGTGAAGCTGGGAGAGAAGATGTGTGCGTATAATGTTTAAATCGGAATAAATCCTATTTACTTTTTGGGCTCCTCTCCGTATAATGAAAAACGACGAGAACGTAAATCGGAATCATTTTGAATTGAATCAGGAGGAAATATAGATGAAAAGAGCTATGTTGGCAGCCCTCAGTTTCATTACGGCAGTGGGGCTAGTGGGATGTGGAGCAGCGAACGAAACGGCTGGTACTCCGCAAACTGGCGGTGACGCGTCCGGGAAGCCAAAAGTATACACGACGATTTATCCATTGGAATATGTAGCGAAGCGAATCGGCGGTGAACACGTGGAGGTAACGAATCTGGTTCCCGCTGGCGTAGAGCCTCACGACTACGAACCAACCGCAAAAGACATGGTCGCTCTGTCTGGAGCAGATATTTTTGCCTATAACGGCAGTGGTTTGGAGCTGTGGGTAGAGAAGGCTGTAACCAACCTCGACAAAAACAAAACAACGATCGTTAATGCGACGGAAGGTCTCGAGCTGATTCGTACAGCTGAGCATGAGCATGAAGGAGAAGGACACACAGAAGAAGGTCACGCAGAAGAGGCAGGACATGACCACGGGGATATGGACCCTCATGTATGGCTCGATCCGATGCAACTGAAGGCACAGGCAGAGAAGGTCAAAAATACACTCGTGCAAAAGGATCAGGCGCATGCTGCTGATTATGAAAAGAACTACACACAATTAGCAACAGACCTGGAACAGCTGGATAAAGAGTTCAAAGACATGGTTACGCAAGCGCCGAAGAAAGAATTCATGGTTTCTCATAGCGCATTCAGCTATCTGGCAAAACGCTACGGGCTGGAGCAAGTAGCGATCTCAGGGGTTAATCCTTCTGATGAGCCATCTACAACAGAGTTGAAGAGCTTGGTGGAGCATGTAAAGGAACACAACATTTCTTATGTGCTGTTCGAGACGTTAGTTTCTCCGAAGGTAGCGGAAGTGATTGCGAAGGAAGCGGGCGTGAAGACAGCCACACTCAATCCGTTGGAAGGTTTGACGGAAGACGATGTGAAGGCAGGCCGTGATTACTTGTCCATTATGCGCGACAATATGAATACATTGAAGACTGCACTCCAATAAGCTTTCCCTCGAAAAGATGTCGCTTGCCAGGCGGCATTTTTTCATTTATTAGTAGGATGCTTGTGGTTCGGGCAAAATCGTAGTACGATGAAGGGAAGCAAATAAGAACAAATCCGATTTAAGGGATGGATATTTCATGGAACCACATAAACAAGAGGTGCCAGTCATTAAGCTCACAGGCGTCTCCTTTCAATATGAAGACAAACAGGTTCTCGATGAGGTTGAATTCACACTGGAACGAGGAGACTTTGTGGGCATCGTCGGGCCGAACGGATCAGGAAAATCTACGCTGATGAAGCTGATTTTGGGTCTGTTAATGCCAAACAAAGGGACAGTGGAGCTGTTCGGGCAACCGCTATCCAAGTTTCGCGAATGGAACCGCGTTGGATACGTCGCTCAACAAGTCGCTCATGGAGCGGGTGGATTTCCGGCGACAGTGCGAGAAGTCGTGTCATCTGGATTGGTCGGCAAAATAGGCCTTTTCCGCAGACTGACGAAACAGCATCATGAGAGTGTACGGGCTGCGGTAGAGCGTGTTGGCTTGCTGGAGAAGCTGGATCAACGCATCGGCAACTTGTCCGGCGGGCAATTACAGCGCGTATTCATAGCGCGAGCTCTCGTGGCTGAACCGGAGCTGTTGATCCTCGATGAGCCTACAGTCGGTGTCGATCAGGAATCGATTGATCAATTTTACAGCTTGCTTCGTTCGCTGAAGGAAGAGAACGGATTGACGATGATGATCGTCAGCCACGATGTGGGAGTCATGTCGCAATGGGTGACCAAGGTGGCTTGTGTGCAGAAGAAAATTCACTTCCACGGAACGGCGCACGATTTTGAGCATAACCAAGAAAAAATCTTGCAAAGTATGTACGGTGATTCGGTCAGACTGCTGTCTCATCATCATTAAGCTTTGTAAATGGGTAAGAAAGAAGGAATATACACATGCTTGCTGATTGGTGGCAGTATGACTTTTTGCGGTATACCCTGTTTTCAGGGATTTTAATTGGTCTGATCTGCCCTATTTTGGGTACATTTCTCATTGTTCGTCGCTTGTCGATGATGGCAGATGGCTTGTCACACGTCACGCTGTCCGGTGTAGCTGCCGGGATGCTTATTTCCAAAAAGGTCGCCTTCTTCTCCGCAGTCAATCCGCTGTTTTTCGGGATGGTGTTTGCGGTGATCGGTTCGTTGTTCATCGAGCGGCTGCGTAAGGTGTACAAAGCGTATCAGGATTTGGCGATTCCGATTATTTTGTCCGCGGGACTTGGGCTGTTTACGGTATTGATCAGCATCGCGGACGGTTTTAATGCCGATTTGTATTCGTACTTGTTCGGAAAAATCGTGACGGTGTCCATTGAAGATCTGTATGCGCTGATTGGTGTGGCAGTAGTCGTTTTAGGGACAGTCTTGTTGATTTACAAGGAGCTTTTTGCTGTCTCCTTTGACGAGGAATTCGCTCGCGTCTCCGGCGTGGCAAGGCGTTCGATTAATTTGTGGTTCATGGTGCTCGTCGCTCTGACGATTGCGGCTTCCATGCGTATTGTTGGTGTCCTGTTAATCTCGGCGCTGATTACGCTTCCGGTGGCGGCTAGTCTGCAAATCGCAAAAAGCTTTCGTCAAACGATTTTCTTGTCGATTTTGTTCGCGGAGTTTTCCGTGCTGAGCGGTTTGTATTTTGCCTATCTCCTTGATTGGGCATCTGGTGGTACAATTGTACTGATGGCAGTACTGGTTATGCTGGTTGTATTGGGTGTAAAAAAGCTGCGGGTCGCTTTTCGATAAGAGTTTTCCGGAGATGACAAAAGGAAGGAGTGTTTGTCGATGAAAGTAGAAGAAGCGCTGCAAATATTGAAAGACCATGGTTTCAAGTATACCGGCAAGCGGGAGGAGATGATTCGAATCTGCGCGGCCGAGAAGCGATACCTGTCTGCTAAAGATATTATGGAAAGAATCAAGGAGCAGTATCCAACACTCAGCTTCGATACCGTCTATCGCAACATTTCCACTTTTGTTGAGCTGGGAATTCTGGAGGAGACGGAGCTGGATGGGGAAGGCAGATTCCGTTTGGCCTGTTCGACAGATGGACACCATCATCACCATGTGATTTGTACGGAATGTGGAAAGACTTCTTCTTTGCCAGGATGTCCGATGAATATTATTTCCGCGGTACCGGAAGAGTTTCAAGTGACGGGGCACAAGTTCGAGGTATATGGCACGTGTAAGGAATGTGTAACGCATTCGAATTAATCGGATAGAGGGGAGTGCTCGCTTTTTGCGGGCGCTCTTTTTTTGCATCTCCTCCAAGCGTGTATTTGCTATAATGGGTGGAAAATCATCAGTTACAAGAGAGAAGGGACACAGTCATGATTCCCCGTTATATTGTGGACTTTGATTTGCACACCTTGCCTCGGATGAGGGCAGATGTAGCTGTTATTGGAGCAGGAATTGCTGGGTTGTATACGGCGTTGCAAACGAGTGAGTATGCGGATGTGGTGTTGATCAGCAAGAAGGGACTCGATGATAGTAACACACGCTGGGCTCAGGGAGGAATCGCTGCTGTAACAGCCCAATCAGATTCTCCTGCCCTTCATCGACAGGATACGTTAATCGCTGGAGCAGGTCTTTGCTCGTATAACGCTGTGGAAGTCCTGGTGCATGAAGGCCCTGATCGCTTGCATGAACTGATTGCATATGGAACGGAATTTGACCGCGATGAACAAGGGGAGTACGAGCTGACGCAGGAAGGCGCGCATAGCAAACGACGAATTTTGCATGCGAACGGAGATGCCACTGGGGCAGAGATCGTTCGCGCTTTGTCCAAACGTGTGATGGAGCAGCCAAACATTCAGGTATTAGAATATCATTTTGCTGTGGATGTCATCACACAAGATGGCGAATGCGTGGGAGTCCTCGTGCGGAAGCCTGATGGCGAGCTGTTTTTCTTGGAAGCCAAAGCAACGGTGCTGGCTACAGGAGGTGCAGGTCAGCTTTATCGTTACACAACGAATCCGCAAATCGCTACAGCAGATGGGATCGGCATCGCGTATCGGGCTGGCGCTCGCATTAAAGATGTGGAATTTATCCAGTTTCATCCGACTGCGCTTTACTATCCGGGAGCCCCGCGCTTTTTGATCTCGGAAGCGGTTCGTGGGGAGGGTGCTATTTTGCGTAACAGCAATGGTGATCGCTTCATGGACAAGTACCATCCGCAAAAAGAGCTGGCGCCGCGCGATATTGTCGCCAGGGCGATTGTCTCTGAGATGGAACAGACGAAGTCTACGTTCGTGTATCTGGACATTACCCACGAATCGGAGGACCTTATTAAGCGGCGTTTTCCGACGATTTATAATTTTTGCTTACAATATGGGCTCAATATGGTGACAGATTGGATTCCAGTAGCTCCTGCCTGCCATTATATTATGGGTGGGGTCCAGACTGATTTGAACGGGGAGACCTCGACGAAGCGGCTTTTTGCATGCGGGGAAGCTTCCTGCACAGGGGTACATGGAGCAAATCGACTGGCCAGTAACTCGTTATCAGAAGCTGTTGTATTTGGTCACCGCATAGCGGAGCGGATCAAGCAGCTGGCTGATTTGCCGAGCATTCATCCCTTCCAGGTTGGTTCTAAGCAAAAACTGCCCCAAACGTTCAATACACGTGAACAACGATTGAAAATGCAAAAGCTCATGCTGCGGCACGTTAGTGTGAAGCGCGACGATAAAGGATTAACGAAAGCATTAGCAGAGCTTGCGCGAATGGAGCAATACTATCAGTACGAGCCAAAGAGCCTGGAAACGTTTGAATTCTTCAATCTGCTGAATGCTGCCGTCCTGACAACGAGAGCGGCACTTTTGCGGGAAGAAAGCAGAGGTGGGCATTATCGTACTGATTTTCCAAATAAAGACGACTTGGTGTGGCGCAAGCATTTGATCCAGTCTATAGAAGATGGTGTCCAAGAGGAGTGTGAGAAGCATGATGTGGAATAAACGGGAGCTTCAGCGAAAAATAGAGGAATGGCTACAGGAAGACGTGGGGTTTGGTGATGTGACGACGATGAGCACGATTCCTGAATCGGAACAGGGTGTCGGCATTTTATACGCGAAGGAAGCGGGGATCGTGGCAGGCTTGCCGATTGCGGAGCAAGTATTTGCCACGGTTGATTCTGCTCTCGTTTTTGAGGCAAAGGTAGTAGAAGGGGCACGAGTAGAGGTTGGTCAGCAGATCGCCGAAGTCAGTGGCTCGGTTCGATCGATTTTGAGCGGAGAGCGGCTTGCCCTTAATTTAATGCAACGACTGTCTGGGATTGCTACGAAAACGAGTGAATACGCAGCCGCCGTCGCAGGGACGAAGGCACGAGTTGTCGATACGAGAAAGACTACGCCAGGCCTCAGGGCTTTGGAAAAGTATGCGGTTCGAGTCGGGGGAGGCTACAATCACCGTTTTGCCCTGTATGATGCCGTGATGATCAAGGACAATCATATCAAAGGAGCGGGCGGTATCGCACAGGCTGTTGCGGCGGCACGCGCGGTTATTCCTCATACGATGACAGTAGAGGTAGAGGCCGAATCGTTCGAACAGGTTCAGGAAGCGTTGGCAGCAGGTGCAGATACGATCATGCTCGACAATATGTCCCTCGATCAAATGGTGGAAGCCGTGCAGTATATCAATGGACGGGCCATTGTCGAGGCGTCTGGCGGTGTGAGTCTGGAGACGATTGGTGACATTGCAAAAACAGGCGTAGATATCATTTCGGTAGGGGCGCTGACTCATTCTGTCAAAGCGTTTGATATCAGCCTCGATTTGAATACACGCAAGCGGTAAGGAGCGACCACGATGTTATTGGTGATTGATATAGGCAACTCCAATATTGTGTTGGGCTTGTATGAAGGTGACGAGCTTCAACACCATTGGAGAGTGTCCACAGACCGTAACAAAACGGAAGACGAGTACGGCATGCTCGTCAAAAGCTTATTTGGTAGCGTAGGGCTTGGTTTTGAACAGGTGAGAGGCGTCATTATCTCGTCTGTCGTGCCGCCTTTAAACCTCACGATTGAACGCATGTGTGGGAAGTACATGCAACAAAAAGCGCTGATTATCGGACCAGGTATCAAAACGGGGCTGAACATTAAGTATGAGTATCCACGAGAGGTTGGTTCCGATCGAATCGTGAACGCTGTTGCTGCGATCCATCATTACGGTGCGCCGCTTATTGTTGTCGATTTTGGTACAGCAACGACCTTTTGCTATGTGGACGAGCGGGCGCAGTATTGGGGCGGGGCGATTGCTCCCGGTATCGGGATATCGACAGAGGCGCTCTTCACTCGTGCAGCCAAACTCCCGCGAATTGAAATTGCCAAGCCTGCAAGTGTAGTGGGGCGGAATACGATAGCGGCGATGCAATCCGGCATTTTCTACGGGTTCGTCGGTCAGGTCGAAGGCATTGTACGCAGAATCATGGATGAATACGGTACGCGACCTACCGTAGTTGCTACGGGAGGGTTGGCAGCGCTTTTTGCGAATGAGACCTCTTGTATCCATGTCGTTGATCAGAATCTTACGCTAAAAGGACTTCGTTTGATCTATGAGCGCAATCAGTCATAGTGGATGACGAACGTATTTGCAGAAAAACATTTCAGGATCATCTGGATCTAGGTGAGTCAGAGTTCCGCAGTGAACATATCCGAGCTTCAGACAGAGGCGTTGCATTCTTTCGTTGGAAAGGTTAGTAGAAGTGAACAACTTCTCCGTAGGGGAGATCGTTTCCAGATAGCGCATCATCTCCTCGCCAACCCCTCGTTTCTGATAGTGAGGGTGAACAATGAGCAGATGAATAAAGCTGTTCTTAAAAAAGGATTGATTGATGATGGCAAAACCGACGATATTCTTGTCGATTAACGCCAAGTAGCAATGCCCTTGCTCGATGGCTTCTTGAAGTTCAGGTGAACGACTGGTTGAACCGAGCACCATGGCATCAATCGTGCAGACAGCTGGAATGTCTTGAGGAGTAGCTAGACTAATCGAGGTCATCCATTTCAAATCCTTTCTACTTGTGAATCGTTGCCAATATTGTATGGAATGGAAAAAGGGTGTTAAACTACTGGTAGAGATATGGATTATCCAACATATAAATAAAGGAGCCAATACCGTTGCAGCGGCAAGGCTCCTGAGACAAGTAGCTGTGGCACACCCACGGCGCGCATGATTACAAAAACAGCGAACCCACCGTCAGGCGGTCAACCTTAGGCGGTGGGTTTTCGCTTGTTACGCCACTTTCTTATCCATCGGTAGAGCTTCCTGCTGCTAAACCAGAGGCTTAGCATGGTTGCCAGTACTTTTAGGAAAAGGTAAAGCGTGCCGAGCGAGACCATCAGCATCACCTCCTTTACAGGAAGCTGTGCCGTGGTCTTCCACCGCCAGTCTTGTCTCGAGTTAAATTATACCATTCCGTCTTACTCTATGGTGAGTCTGTTAGTAGTGTAGATACGAGCCGACTCGACAAAAAGAGTGGTACTCAGCGAGTAACATTGCTGGTGACAGGTTAAGATAGATACGTATTTCCCATCCATGGATGGGAATAGAGAAAAAAGTTGAGATTTTCATTACTTTTCGTTGACAGCACATGATCCACGCGCTAAAATGGCTATTGTGCCTAGCAGAAAAGTTATGTCACATTGAACTTTTTAAGTTTCTTTAAAAAAGTTCTTGCGTTTCAAATGAATGCATGCTAACATATGAATTCTGAAAGGCAAACAAGCGGATCACTTTGATCCACTTCAAATATACGGATGGATGTCCGAGCGGCCGAAGGAGCACGATTGGAAATCGTGTAGGCGGTGTCGAACCGTCTCGTGGGTTCAAATCCCACTCCATCCGCCATCACTTTCTTAGAAATGGCCCGTTGGTGAAGCGGTTTAACACAGCAGCCTTTCACGCTGTCATTCAGGGGTTCGAATCCCCTACGGGTCACCTAGCAAAATACCCTGCAAACGCAGGGGTCTGGAGGCTTAGCTCAGCTGGGAGAGCATCTGCCTTACAAGCAGAGGGTCGGCGGTTCGATCCCGTCAGCCTCCACCACTTATATTAACGGACAAGGAAGGTCAGCTAAAAGCGCCACGTCCTGTGGCAACACTGACACTCAGTCGTCCTGACTATCGCGGGATGGAGCAGCTCGGTAGCTCGTCGGGCTCATAACCCGAAGGTCGCAGGTTCAAATCCTGCTCCCGCAACCAAATTTTCTACTTGCTCTACATCGAGTAATCTTCTTGATCAAGTAGAATCGGAGTGCCCATTGGGTGCAACCAAATATGGAGCTGTGGTGAAGTTGGAGTTCACGCCGGTCTGTCACACCGGAGGTCGCGGGTTCGAGTCCCGTCAGCTCCGCCATTTCAACCTTGTTGGTCTGAAATAGCGATAAATATAGTGAGAGCCATTAGCTCAGTTGGTAGAGCATCTGACTTTTAATCAGAGGGTCGAAGGTTCGAGTCCTTCATGGCTCACCAGTTTTCAAAAAAGGCGAGAGATTGAATTTTATATGCGGTCGTGGCGGAATTGGCAGACGCGCTAGATTCAGGTTCTAGTGGTGGCAACACCGTGGAGGTTCAAGTCCTCTCGACCGCACCATTACCCCAAAAAGTGAAGCGAAGCTTCGAAGTGATTTCCGAGTACTTTTCGGGGACCCCACAACAGCAAAGCAGCATGCGGACGTAGCTCAA